>NZ_JBHSCZ010000001.1:0-955252 GCF_042651465.1 Ferruginibacter yonginensis | reverse complement strand
TTACTTTCATATATTGGTTCAAGGTCAAAGGTCCCCACTATCTAAAGTGTAAGCGAAGCGGTTCTAAGCCTATTGCTGCAATTATTTCAATCTAAATATAAAATATTGAAACTATCAATAATCCAATACCTAACCAGTACCATGTTTATGGTATACTAAGTTGCATTTTTTATTGTAATTTTATTTCATATAACAGTCAATTACATGAAATATTTTTACCAACTACTAACAGCTGTATGCATTACAGTGAGTTTACCTGTATTTGCACAAAATACACTTTTAAAAGAAACAAGATTAAGCCCTTTAGAAAAATTATTGAAGGATGATGTTGCGGTGGATGCTTACGAGCTGGATCCTGTTTTTAAAACTGTACAAACTATTCAATTTAAAACCCAACAAGCTGTTTACAAGCAAAAAGATGTAAATGCAGTGTTGGCTCGTTATTTTACCAATTATGGCGATTATAGTTTTGTGAATAGCACTGTTATTAATAACGATGTACAGGTTATTCGTTACCAACAATTGTATCATCAATTAAAAGTAACGGGCAGTACCATTGTTTTTTTAATTGATCATGGTAATATCAGTTTTGTAAATGCATCAGTAGCTGCTATAAAAAATAGCGTAGCCAATACGCCTTTGCTTACGGCTGATGCTGCTTTGCAACAAGCGGTTGCCAACATTGGGGCACAGCGTTATATGTGGCAAGAAAAAAATATGGGTGACCTCATAAGCACAGAAAAACCAACACCTACATTGGTATTGGTCAATGATATGTTTCATGCCAAAGGCATTCGTTTGGCTTATCATTTTGATGTGTATGCTAGCGAACCAATTAGCAGAACCAATATTTATATTGATGCCTTAGATGGTACCGTTTTGGTTAAAGATGACATCATTAAACATGTTAATGCGAATGGTACCGCTGATACTCGTTATAGCGGAAATAAAAGTATTACCACTGATTTTAATGGCACTTTATACAGGTTAAGAAGTTCGTACGGTAATATGTTTGGTATTGATACGTACAATATGCAAAAAGGTACTAACTACGGTGCAGCGGTTGATTTTACTGATGCTAACAATGCATGGACCACCGCTGAGTTTAATAATACTAACAAAGATAATGCTGCATTAGATGCCCATTGGGGTGCTACCGAAGTGTATAATTATTGGAGAGATGTACATAATAGAAACAGTTATGATAATGCCGGTGGCAAAATAATTAGTTATGTGCATTTTGCCAATGCTTTTGATAATGCCTATTGGAACGGACTGTTTATGACTTATGGAGATGGTAGTAATGTGCCACCCAGTGGTACTACAGGTTTTAAACCTTTAACTAGTTTAGATGTATGTGCTCACGAAATTGGTCATGCTATTTGTTCGTACACATCTAACCTTACGTATCAAAATGAATCAGGTGCTATGAATGAAGGGTTTAGTGATATTTGGGCGGCTTGTTTAGAAAATAGGGTGGACCCCACTGCTGCTGTTTATGAACCTTTTTTAATTGGCGAACAAATTACTCCCGGTTGGATCAAAGGCACGAACAGATTAGCGTTGAGAGATATGAAAAACCCGAATGCTCAAGGACAGCCCGATACATACCTTGGTACGCTGTGGGCTACAGGAGCTGCCGATAATGGTGGTGTGCACACCAATAGTGGGGTATTAAATAAATGGTTTTATGTACTTACAGTTGGCGAAACAGGCACCAATGATAATAGCAATGTTTATAATGTTACTGGCGTAGGGTTTAGTAAGTCTGAAAAAATTGCCTACCTCACTGAAACTTTGTTAACAGCTAGTGCCACACATGCTACCGCAAGAACCGCTTCAATTACTGCTGCAACTACATTGTATGGTGCATGTTCACCAGAAGTAATTGCTACTACCAACGCTTGGTATGCCGTAGGTGTGGGCGCTGTTTATAGCGCTACTTGTACACCTGCGGTTCATTTTATGAATGCAACCACTACTGTTACAGAAGCTGTTGCCAGCAATACTTGTAAACCTAGTAAAACTATTAGCGTTGCGTTGCGGTTAGATGCGAACGCTACGCAAAATACCACTGTTACTTTTACAACCACAGGTAGTACTGCATTGGTAGGTAAAGATTTTGATATTAGTCCGGCAAGTATAACATTCCCTGCAAATACCAACAGCACACAAAATGTTACAGTTACTATTTATGACGATGCCATTGTAGAGGGTAATGAAAATATTGTTTTGGGTTATACCATTAATGCCAATGGTGGTAATGCTGTTGCAGGTGCAAGTAACCAAACTAATACTATTACGATAGTAGATAATGATGTTGCACTATCGTTTGGTACATCATCAAACACTGCTGTTACATTGATCAATGAAAACTTTGGAACTGCAGGTGGTACTTTACCAACAGGGTGGACGAGTGGTTTATTTTCTGGCGGTACGAATGTGTGGACGGTGGGTAGTTTGGGTACAGTAGGTACTGGTCAGGGAGCTTATATTACCAATAATATTACCACAAAGCCATTGGCTTATACAAATTCGGTAGCATCAGATGCTTATTTGATAACGCCAAGTATAGATGGTACTAATTTGAAAAATGCACAGTTTAGCTTTAATTACAAATGCTTGGGTGAGCAAGATGCTAACGGTTTTTATGATTATGGCAATATTATTTATTCAATTAATGGCGGTACATTCAAATATTTGCCAGATTTATTTTTGAGTAAAACCAACACAACAAGTTATTCCATTTCATTACCTGATTCAATATTTAGTAACACTTCTTTCCGTTTAGGTTTTGAATGGGTGAATGATAATTTAGTAGGTACTAATCCGCCATTTAGTATTGATGATGTATTGTTAACCGGAACAAGGGTGGTTACTAAAACACAGGTAGAAGCAAGTGCTGGTCAGGGTAAATCAGAATATGTACCATCAGGCAGTGAAGTATTTATATATAGTACTACTGATAGTGAATTGGTATGTAGTATAAAAAATGCTAGTGTTGATGTAGGTTGTGTTACCGCTAATGTAACAGCGGTGGGTAACGCCAAAACATCGTTTACAGTAAATGGCACCAACTATTTTAGATCACAAAAAATTGTACAAGTAACACCTGCGGTTGCTAATCCAACAGCCACGTACCAACTTACCGTTTATTTAACGGCTGCTGAAATTGCCATTTGGGGTGCTAATAAAAGCAACTTGGTATTTTTAAAAGTAGCTGATGGTGTAAATATTAATACCGATGTAATCAATAACACCAACAGTACGGTTGTGGCTCCTACTAGCATTAACGATCAAACGGCCACTACAGGTTATATTGCATACACAGCTACTTTTACAGGGTTTTCGCAATTTGTTATGTTTGATAATTTGACAGTATTGCCCGTTCAATTATTATCATTTACGGGTACAAAACAACAAAATGATGCATTATTAAAATGGCAAACCAGTGCCGAAATTAACAGTGCTTCGTTTGCATTACAAAAAAGTAATAATGGCTTACAGTTCAATACTATTTATAATACCCCTGCACTAGGTGTAAATGGAAGCGGAGCTACCTATAGTTATGTAGATAAACAATTGAGTAACGGCATTCATTATTACAGATTACAATCTATAGATGTAGATGGGCAATCGAAATTTTCACCGATTGTAACCGTTGTTGCTGGAGCAAAAAGTGGTATTGCCGTAGTGCCTAACCCTGTAAAAGATATAATGCATATTTACTTAGATAATATTGACAACTTACAAAATGTAGTGGTGTACGATTTTGCTGGTAAAGAAATAATGCGTTACAGACCAACAATCATTAATGGAAAAATCACTATCAATACGAGAGCTTTAGCGGCAGGGATGTATGTGGTTAAAATAACTAACGTAAAGGGATTGGTGCAAACAACGAAGTTTTTGAAGGAGTAGGAATAATTATGAATGATGAATTAGGAAATATGAATGATGAATTAGGAATTATGAATGATGAATTGGGAATTGAGAATGATGAATTGGGAATTAAGAATTATGAATGATTAATTAAGAATGATGAATTAGAAATGGTGAGTTAGTAATATTTGAATGGTAGATGTTATTGACTTGTTCAAAAAAGCTATTCTAATGAAAGGCTGCCGGATAGTAGCGGCACCGAAGCGGCTTCAGCAGCGGAGGTACAGCGAATAGCCGGAACTACAGCCGCCATATGTACGCATGTAAAAAGCCCCTCACCAAAACTGGTAAGGGGCTTTTTTAATAGCATGGTTTTTATATTAGTTCGTCTTAATGACTTCATACCAAATTTCACCATTATCCTGCACTACAGGTTTGTATTGTGCACCATCAGCTGTGTAATAAGTTTCACCATCAATGGTAACGGTTTCAAACCCATCAGGTAAGCTCTCTACAATGGCACCTACTGGCGGTGCCACTACTGCATACTCATTGGCTGGCTGGTCATAATCGTAATAAGTACCATTAAAATAATAATAAGGATAATTGCGTACATATATGCGACGATAACCAATTGGTAACACCCTAATTCTAATGCCAATTGGTGGTGCAATTACGGTGAAATAATTATTGTAAGGTCTATAATAAATGCCGTTGTAATACCGAAAAATGCCACCACCAAAATTGATGCTCACATAATTTGCAGGCAAACTGCTGTAATAAGTGTTGCGACGAGGCAAGTACCCATAACGCCAATTGGGGTTACCTGCTCTATAAACTGGAAGATTGTACCTAGCATAGTTTCCGGGGCTGTTGTACACATTTACAGTTGTATTGTTAATGACCACCCTGCGGCTATTTCCACGATAGAAACTGTTGCTTGTATTATTGTTTACTACCGTATTATTGATGCTGCTGTTATTTGAGCGGCGATAATTGTTGAAACGGTTGGCATTATTGTTATTCAGCCTGCTGTTATTATTAATTGCCGCAGCATTATTACCATTCCTATTAGTTGCAGTGTTTTCATTGTACCGCTTATACGCAAATCGTTTGTTTGAGGCATCATTACTCGGTGTATTGTTTCTTTTAAAAGTATTATTATCACTTTTTTGAGAACGGTTAAAATTGCGTTGTGCAAATAATGGCATAGTGCTAATGCTCATTAAAAGCAATACCATTAAGGGTTTTGTGAGGTATTTACTGTTTATATATGTTGTTTGCATCATTGTAAGTTTTAAATTAGACGCTTATAAAAGCCAAAGGTTGCATGTAATGACTGTTTTTTATTTTTTATAACATTTGGGTAAAAAAGGGGGCGTTGTTATATATGATGATTTGATGCTTTATAATATGGTTTTTATTGGGTTAATACAATCATAAAAAAAGTAAGTGTATGTGAGCTGTAATGCTTGTTTGTATTATATTGCAGCCTTATAAATTAAAAAAAATGAAGCAACTTTCTATTGGTTTAAATGTGGTGTTATTGGTAGCAGTGGTATTTTTATATATAAAAGTATTTGGCGGTAAAAGTGATACAACACCAAGTAAAGTTGTTAATGCACCTACGAATAACAATGGTTTGACATCAAGAAACATTGCTTTTGTAGAGTTAGATTCATTAAATGAACGAATTGGATTTATAAAATCACGGAGGCAACAGTTAGAAGCTGAGCAAAGAGGTATTGAAAGTGAATGGCAAAATGGTTACAGAGGGCTTGAAAATCGTAAAAATGAATTCTTAAAAAAAGGTAATGCTATTACCCAACAAGAGGCTGAAAAGTTTCAAAATGAGTTATACCAACAACAACAACAAATTGATGAGCGTAAACAAGCTGCAACTCAAAAATTAAGTGATAAATCGTATCAGTTTATGGATGATATTCAAAAACGCTTGAAAGATTTTTTGGCTGAATACAATAAAGATAAAAAGTACCAATACATTTTAACCATTGGTACTGGGTTTGATTATATGCTGTATAAAGACACTACCTTAAACATCACCAATGAAGTTGTAGCAGGTATGAACGATGTTTTAAAAGAAAAGAAATAGTATTAAAACCTACTCATAAAAAAACTCCGATAAATAAAAATTTATCGGAGTTTTTTTATAAACCAATGTATATCAGTTGGGCAACACATGGTTTTCAATTTATTTGGTATTATATTGCTACTAAAATATAAATATGACCGAAACCACTCCTGCTTTTAAGCCATCTCTTGGCTTGTTAGATGCTACCATGATTGTAGCGGGCTCTATGATTGGCTCTGGTATTTTTATTGTAAGTGCAGATATTACCCGTAACGTGGGCAGTGCTGGTTGGTTAATAGCTGTTTGGTTATTAACAGGTTTTATGACACTTACCGCTGCCTTAAGTTATGGTGAATTAAGTGCCATGTTTCCTAAAGCTGGCGGACAATACGTTTACCTCAAAGAAGCCTTCAACCCTTTGGCGGGCTTTTTATACGGCTGGAGTTTTTTTGCAGTTATACAAACTGCCACTATTGCTGCTGTAGGAGTTGCGTTTTCAAAATTTGCCGGGTATTTTATACCTGCGTTAGAGTTAAACGATAACAATATCCTATTTCAAATATTGGGGCTCAACATTTATACCGCCCAAATAGTATCTATATTATTAATTGTATTACTTACTTGGATAAACACCAACGGTATTAAAAGTGGTAAAATGATACAAACTACTTTTACTGTGGTGAAATTGCTTTCTTTATTCGGACTTATTATTTTCGGATTATTATTAGCTGCAAAATCAAGTATTTGGAATGCCAACTGGCAAAATCCTTGGGAAATGGTAAACCGTGGTGCAGATGGTACTGTATTAGGTGGCGTTGCAGGTAGTGCCGTGTTGGGTGCCATTGCAGCCTCCATGGTGGGCTCCATATTTAGTAGCGATGCTTGGAACAACGTAACCTTTATAGCTGGTGAAGTACGCAACCCACAACGTAATATCGGGTTAAGTTTATTTTTTGGAACCCTCATTGTTACCTTAATTTATGTGGCTGCCAATATAATGTATATTAGTGTGTTACCATTGCAAGATATTGCTAGTGCGCCACAAGATAGGGTTGCGGTGAGTGCCAGTAAAGCCATTTTTGGCGATGTAGGTACGTACGTAATTGCTGTTATGATTATGATTTCAACTTTTGGTTGTAATAATGGGTTGATTTTAGCTGGTGCAAGGGTATATTATACGATGGCTAAAGATGGCTTGTTTTTCAAAAAAACAGGTACGCTTAATAAAAATGATGTACCTGAATTTGCTTTGTGGATTCAGTGTGTGGTAGCTAGTGTATTATGTTTGAGTGGCAAGTACGGCGATTTGTTAGATATGATTTCTTTTGTGGTGGTACTTTTTTACGCATTAACCATTGCCGGTATTTTTATTTTACGTAAAAAAAGGCCCGATATGGAGCGTCCCTACAAAGCCTTTGGCTACCCAATATTACCAGCCCTTTACATTATAATGGCGATTAGTTTTTGTGCCTTGCTCATTTATTATAAACCTATTTATGCAGGTTGGGGTTTAGGAATTGTTTTAGTTGGTATCCCTATTTATTATATTGCAGTCGCAAATAACAACAAACAATCTTTATGATGCAAGCGCAAGCTTTTGATACACTTTTTGAACGATTTACTTCTCTAAAAATTGGCGTAATTGGCGATGTAATGTTAGATACTTATTGGTGGGGAAAGGTTGATCGTATTTCACCAGAAGCGCCTGTGCCAGTAGTGGCAGTCACAAAAAAAGAACAACGTATTGGTGGTGCAGCCAATGTTGCACTCAATATTGCCGCATTGGGGGCCGCTATTCATGTAATTAGTATAACAGGTAATGATGATGAAGGGCATCAGTTAAAATCATTGTTGCAACAAAATGGTATTCAAACCAATTACTTATGTAGTAGTAACGAACGTATTACTACAAATAAAATACGCATCATCAGCAGAAACCAGCATATGATGCGTTTAGATGCCGAAGTAACTAACCCACTCAGTATTGCCGAAGCCCAACAAATTATTGAGGCATTTACGCAATATGTTACCAACGAACAACCCGATTTGGTTATTTTAGAAGATTATAATAAAGGTGTGTTAACAGAATTTGTAATTCCACAAATCATCAGTATTTGTAAGGCACATCACGTTATTACGGCCGTTGATCCTAAAAAGAAAAATTTCTTTGCATACAAAGGGGTTGATATTTTTAAACCCAATTTACATGAAGCGAAAGAAGGGTTGGGTATTTTGGGAGATGATGTTTCAGCAACATTATTGGCAGATATGCACAAGGCTTTGTATGCTCAGTTGCAGCATCATATTTCATTCATCACTTTGTCAGAAAAAGGGGTATTTTACCAAACAGATAACGAGCAAGCTATTATACCAACACATATACGTACCATTGCTGATGTAAGTGGTGCAGGCGATACCGTTATTGCTGTTGCTTCGGTAGTATATGCAGCATCAAAAAATATTCGTTTAATGGCCGAAATGGCTAATATTGCAGGCGGTTTGGTTTGCGAAGAGGTAGGTACAGTGGCGATTGATAAAATCAAATTAATGGCAGAATGTAAATTATTATTAACTAACTAAAAGCAAGTTGATTGCTTTGTAAAATAAAAATTATATGCATCCATATTCATTGGTTATTCACGGCGGCGCTGGTACTATTTTAAAGGAAGATATGACACCTGAGCTTGAAGCTGCTTATACACGTGGGTTAGAAGAGGCTTTAGATGCTGGATATGCTGTATTAGAGCAAGGTGGTTCAGCTGTTAATGCGGTAAAAGCTGCTATTGTTGTGTTAGAAGATAATTTGTTGTTCAACGCTGGTCGTGGTGCTGTATTTACCAAAAAAGGGGTGCAAGAAATGGATGCAGCTATTATGGATGGAAAAGATAGAGAAGCAGGTGCTGTAGCAGGTGTACGTAATGTTCGCAACCCTATCGAATTGGCTGCAGAAGTAATGCACAATAGTAACCACGTTTTTTTAAGTGGAAAAGGAGCCAATGATTTTGCTATTAAACAAGGTATAAAATTAGAGCCCGATGAATATTTTTTCTCACAGTTTAGGTACGATCAGTGGAAGGCATTGAGGGATAGTGATAATTATTCGTTAGACCATACCCACCAAGGTTTAGAAGAATTAATGAAAGATAAAAAATTTGGAACTGTGGGTGCTGTGGCTTGCGATATGGATGGTAATATTGCCGCCGGTACTAGTACTGGTGGTATGACTAACAAAAAGTATGGTCGTATTGGCGATAGCCCAGTGTTAGGTGCAGGCACTTATGCCAATAATGCAACCTGTGGTATTAGTTGTACAGGTCATGGTGAGCCATTTATAAAAGCAGTTGCCGCTTATGATGTAGCTGCTCATATGGAGTATAAAGGCATGAGTTTGCATGATGCAATGCATGCAGTAGTACATGAAAAATTAGTTGCTTTGAATGGCGAAGGTGGTATGATAGGTGTTGATGCACAAGGTAATGTAGCCATGATGTTTAATAGTGCTGGTATGTACAGGGCTATGCAAAAAAGCACAGGCGAAAGAAAAATTGGTATTTATAAAGATTAAGTTTTTTTGATGAAGAAATATGTAATATTGGTTGCTGGCGGCAACGGTACCCGAATGAATAGTGTTGTGCCAAAGCAATTTTTATTGTTAAATGGTAAGCCAGTATTGTATTATGCCATGAACACTTTTTTACAACAGTTTCCTGATTGTAAAATAATTTTAGTATTACCTGAAGAACATATTGCTGCCGGACAAGAAATTATTGATGCTTTTTTTGACTACAGTAGAATTGATATTGTAACAGGTGGTCGTACCCGTTTTCACTCTGTTCAAAATGGTTTGGCAATGGTGCAAGATGAAAATAGTGTCATTTTTGTACATGATGCTGTTCGTCCGCTTGTAAGTGGTGCCTTATTACAACGTTGTTTAGATGCTGTTTTGGAGTTTGGCTCAGCCATACCTGTTGTTGATTGTAAAGATAGTTTACGCCGTTTGGTTGATGATGGTAATGAAGCCGTTGATCGTTCGTTAATTAAATTGGTGCAAACCCCACAAGCATTTCATGGTAAAATTTTATTACCTGCTTTTAAAATAGACTATAAAGATAAATTTACAGACGAAGCCAATGTTGTAGAGGCTTTTGGCCTTAAAGTAATGTTGGTAGAAGGTGATGCTGCCAATATTAAAATAACCCAACCTGCTGATTTAATTTTTGCAGCAGCTATGTTACAAACCGCTGAGTAATTATTTTTTTATTAAGCGAATGAGTTTAGGTAGTTGATTATACTTTATAAAAGTGTAGGGTTGATTGATTGCTCCCATTGATTGGTAAAATGCAGCAATTCCCTTAACGTCCGATCCTTCTAAATCTAATATAAGGGGTTGTCCTTCAAATTCTTTAATTAACGCATTGTATAAAAAGTGATTAGCGCAAAGCTTTTTGCCTTGCGCTGTAATACATGATATGATGTTGTATAAACGATAATCATCTTTTAACAGCAATGCTGCTGCTACTGTATTGTTTTGGTATGTTACTGTTCTAATAATTAATTGATAATGCAAAGCAGCATGAGCAGCTATCTTTTTAATAAAATCAAAGTCACTTTTTTTAAAAGAAGTAACCCTGTTTGCATAAAGTTGTTCGTATAAATCAATTACAGCGTCGGCATCATTACACTCTTGATATTGTAGCTGTTTATTATTGGCCGCCTTTATATTTTTATTAAAAATTGTGTTGAAATTTTTTTTAATAACGCTATAGCCCTGCTGTAAATCAATAATAAAATTATTTTTTTGTGCTATATATAAATGTTCAATGCTACTTATTTCGTTGTTGTAATTAATATTAATTTCAATAAACTTATATAATCCAATAGCTTTATTTATAAAGTTTTGCTGATCAGTTTTACTCAATTGCACAGCACTGTAAATACCAGTTTGTTGTAAAAATGCCGGTTGGTATAAATAACTAATGCCGTATTTTTTTCTATAAATTAAAGGCATTACCGCTTCATAATCATTTAAAACTAAAGCATGCCATTGGTTGTTACTAGCGATATTCAAATAAAAAGAATGAACGTATAGTAAACTGTTGTGTGCATTTTTAACGCAGTTATCCCATTTAACAAAATCAATATGTTGGTGTTGAATTAACTGCAACATTTTTAAAAATTAACGGCTGGTAAAAATTTGCGTAGTGATAAATTTTGCACATCTATCGTAAACGCAATATTTTTTAAAAATCTTTTTTCAGGAATGGTTGATTTAAAATAATCGCTGTATTGTTTGCTATACAATAGAGGTATATATACATTGATACAATTTCTTAATAATGAAACTTGTAAGCCAGCATCATATAAAACTTTGCTCGTATTATTATTTTGTTTCCATGCTTCAGCATAACTACCAATATCTATAAAAACTTTTAACGGTATTTTTATTGGTAATAATTGAAGTGGATTTATATCTTTTGGTACATCTGTAGTTAAGTTGATGGTTGAAAGCCAATCATCTGTTTTACCAATTTTACTACTTAGTAAATCTGTACGCACTTTAAAAAATCCATCTCTATTCATAATTTGTTGGCTTCTATAACCATCAAATTCGCTTCTTCCAAAAAAGTAGTTTTCGTAGGTATAATCTTCGCTACCTTTTGGTCCGGTAAGGTTTAAATGGTATTGTTCTGTTTTAAATTGGTTAATAAAAGTTTTGTCAACAGTGTATATAAATTTACCTGCAAAAAATCGTACTTGTAAACCACCACCTTTTGCATAATTAAAATAATAATTACCGGTAAATGCCAGTCTAACAAAACCATCACCTTGTTCTGCTTGTAACTGTGCTTGGTAGGGGTATAATATGCGGTTGTTTGCAATACCCAATTGTAATTGGTTAACTGTTCTACTTGTAATTGGGTACGTTATAATATCTACATTGTTTACATCATCTCTTTTAAATAAAACGTTGGTTTCACGAATAAAAAATGATTTGAATTGTATGTAAGCAGTTTTTTTGCTTAATGGGTTTTTACTTAAAAAATTGTAACGGATAGTAGGTACTATTTTGCTAAATCTTAAAGGTGTATTGTTGCCGTTTGTCTCTTTAAAATTACCATAACTAAATGAAGCTGCGTTTACACCAATATTTACATTGTTGCCCCAGCTTGTAGTAATGTATTTGTAATTCATTTTTGCAATACCATTAAGTTTTTTTGTGCCCGTTGCATATAATGGTGCTACTAAAAATTGAAATTTAGATGGCGGTAAATTATAATTATGTATTAAAGTGCCCACCATTAGTTTATCATAATAATTAGCTCCAATAGCTGGTAATATTGATATGTAGTGTTTTTTATCAGTATTTTTTAAATTGAAAAAACCTGTGAGTTGTAGTTGTTTTTTTGTGTTTGCTAATAATGGCCCTTGTTGGTTAAGTAATGCGAAATGTTCCTTCAAATCAATGCCGGCAATACTATCAGCAATATGTTTAAAGTCTGCAGGTGATGGATGTTTAAATTTCCATTGCGAATAATATGTTTGCATTAATATATCAAAATTGGCCTTTCCAAGTTTTTGCTCTAAAAGTGCTAACCATTTTGCTGTTTTACCGTAAGTGACAAAATTATAATTTACATTATTCATTTTTTCAGCAGCAGTATTAATGGGCTGGTCTCTTTTTAAAGCGTATAAAGAAGCTAATATTAACTCGTTAAAATCGTCAGGTATTTTTTTTGATGAAAAATTATTTTCAGTTGTTGTATTGCTATAGGTAGCGTTGTAACGATTGTCATAATAGGTATTAAAACCTTCGTCAAGCCAAGGAAAATCCCTTTCATTGCTGGCTAAAATACCATAAAACCAATTGTGCCCAACTTCATGGTTGATTACATCTTCTAATATTTTTTTACTTTTCGCTGCAGTTAATAATGTAATAGTAGGGTATTCCATACCACCGTTTGTGTTGGCTGCATTATCTACAACATGTACCACATTAAAAGGGTATTCGCCAATCCATTCGCTTTTTGAACGAATGGCATTCTTAGTGTACTGTAAACTGTTGCTCCAGTAGTAGAAATTGTTTGGTAAAACATAACAGAATGCATCTACATTTTTTCCTGATTTTAATCGTATGGTATCATACATCACCAAAAATCGTTTGTCGGCAAACCAAGCAAAATCGTGTACATTATTTTGTACAAATTGAAGTGTTTTATATTCGTTACTCGATGCAGGAAACTGCATTATCTTTTCAAATGCTTCGGTATTTTTAGGTGTTATAAATGCATTAGTAGTTGCCACTTTTTCTTTTAGCCAATTTTTTTCATCGGTATTTTGCAATTCACCAGTGGCGGCTATCACATAGTTTTTAGGTGTAGTAATTTTTACATCGTAATTACCAAACTCACTATAAAATTCACCTTGATCAAGGTAAGGCATTTCGTGCCAACCAGTAGCATCGTACACAGCTGGTTTTGGGTACCATTGTGTAATTTGATACGATTGGTTAACATGACCTCCTCTCGAAAAATTGTAAGGTAGTTTTACTCGAAATGGGGTTGTAATATTGATTGTTTCACTAGGTGCTATCGGTTTAGGTAATAAAAGTTTGATGATGTCTTGGTGGGTAGGATGATCTTCCGTTATCGCATTGCTGTTATTAACTTTAAAATTGAGTTGATTGATATAACCTCTTTTATTTTCTTCTGCAAAATAAAAAGCAGTACTACCATTGGTTAAAAACTGGTCGGTTAAAGCTGTCTTATCATTTTTATAAGCATTGGGCCATACATGAAACCAAATGAACGATAAAGTATCTGGCGAATGGTTGCTGTATTGTATATGTATGTTACCGTTCAATGTATTTTCAACATCATTTAAGGTAACATCAATTGTATAATTTACTTGTTGTTGCCAATAATTTTTTTGGCTGTTGCCATGTAGGTATGTTACTACTAAAAGTATAAACAGTATTAATTTTTTCAAAACAAAGCAGTTTATTCAAAAATACTGAATATTATGGTTGTGAGTGAAGTTGTTGTACTATTTACCTTTGCCCGACAAGATGATGCGGATGGTATGAATCATAATTTTTAAATCGAGTAGCAGCGATACGTTTTCAACATATATTAAATCGTATTGCATTCTTTCAATCATTTCGTCAATATTGCTAGCATAGCCAAATTTTACCATACCCCAACCTGTTAAGCCCGGTTGTACTTTAAACAAATAACTGTACTCTGGTTTAATGGCAATAAGTTGATCAATATAGAATTTTCTTTCTGGCCTCGGTCCCACAAAGCTCATATCGCCTTTCAAAATATTCCAAAGTTGTGGTAGCTCATCTAATCGCCATTTTCGCATTACTTTACCCCATTGTGTAATTCTGGGGTCATCGTCGCTACTCAGCATTGGTCCATCTTTTTCAGCATCTACCATCATTGACCGAAGCTTATACATTGTAAATGGTTTTCCTTTAAATCCAATTCTTGTTTGTAAAAAAAAGATGGGGCCGGGTGATGATAATTTTAATCGAACGATTGCAAAAAACAAAATTGGTAAAATTAAAATACCTCCCATTAAGGATAAGAAAATATCTGTAAGCCGTTTAATATTTTGTTGCCATTGCGGCATTTGGCCAAAGTGTACATCAATTAAAGGAACACCCATTACATTGCTGTTTTTAAGTGCACCACTTATTATATCCAACGTATCTGGCGTAAGTTTTATGTTAACATTTTGGTTGATGAGGAGTTGTAATATTTCAGTTATTAATTGTCTTTCATTACTATCTACCGCTATAATAACTTCCTCAATTTTATTATGTGCAATAATTTCATTGACTTCAGTAATGTTGTTTGAAGTTTTGATTTTTGTTGAAGGTAATGCTACATTTTTTCCATTTAAGTTTATAAAATGTGTTAATACAAAACCACCATTTTCATCGGCATTAATAAAGTCTCTAAAAAATTGTGCTGCCTTTTTACCCGAGCCTATGAGTAATGAATTAAAAAAAACTTTTTTATGTAGTAATTGTTTTTTGGTATATCCTAAAAACAATAATCGAGCAATACAACTACAAATTATAACCGGAAAAAGCAGTAAGAAAAATTCAGAATAATAATCGTAATTATTTTCTTTTGGGTTTTTTAAAATGAAGAAAAATAATAAAAATAAACAACCTATTAAACTAACAATGATCGTTTTAAAAAACTCATTAACCCTTGATTTTTGATAAAGTGTTTGATAGGTACCTGTAATAAAATGTAGCCCAATCCAGCCAATGGTGTATAATAACAACCCTACATAAAAGCCAGATGGGATGCTAAAGGGGTATTCGTACAAATTGGCACGTAAAATATAAAAACATATCCAAGTAAATACGGCTACAATGGTATCTGTAAATATGTACCAGCTGATATGTACTCTTGGTTGTTTCAAATTAAAAAATAATCAACGACTGGCTTGTTTAATTTTATCTAAAATTTGATGTGCAACTTCCATAGCCCTGTAACCATCTACTACGGTAACAGGTGTTTCGGTGTTGTTAATAATGGCATTTTTAAACGCAATTAATTCTTCTTTCATAGCATTGGTATCCAAAACAATCGGATTTGCAATTGCCACCGTTTTTTTACCCTTGCCAGTATCAATATCGAAAGTAAATACGTTTTTATCTGTGGTTGAGTTTTGGCTAATAATTTCAGTTTTTTTATCAAGGAAATCAATACCTATATATGCATCTTTCTGAAACAGCCTCATTTTACGCATTTTCTTCATTGATATACGGCTGCTTGTAAGGTTAGCCACACAGCCATTATCGAACTCAATTCGAACGTTGGCAATATCTGGTGTATCACTTAAAACTGCAACGCCATTGGCAGAAATATAGCTTACATTGCTTTTTACCAAATGTAAAATGATGTCGATGTCATGTATCATCAAATCTAAAATTACACTCACATCTGTGCCACGTGGGTTAAATTGCGATAAGCGGTGTACTTCAATAAAAACAGGTTCAATTACATGGTCTTTTAAAGCAACAAATGCAGGGTTAAACCGCTCCACATGCCCTACTTGAAATTTTAAATTAGATTCTTTCGATAATTTTAATAAAGCCTTAGCTTCATCCATTGTGTTGGTAAGTGGCTTTTCAACAAAAACATGTTTGCCTTTTCGTATGGCTAAAGCACACAATTCGTAGTGGTAGGTAGTAGGTGCAACAATATCAACTGCATCGCAGTTATCTATTAAGGCTTCTGTAGTTTCAAAACGAGGTATCTTATATTTTTCAATAACTGATTTTGCATTATTATCATCTGTATCACAAAAACCTACAACGGTTACTCCTTCAATTTCCATCCAATTATTTAAATGAAATTTTCCTAAGTGACCGGCACCAATTACACCTATTTTTAGCATACTTTTTTTTTAATTGAACAAGGGAGGCATTTTATTTATGCTTCTTCCCAAAAACCCATTTTTCCAAACTTTGCAATTCTATCATCCACTCTTTTTTGTGCAGGTACATTTTTTAACTCCTGTATTGTTTTTAAAAGATACGACTTTAAAATTGCAGCAGCACCATCATAATCCCAATGTGCACCACCTATTGGCTCTGGCAATACTTCGTCAACCAAACCAAAAGAAAGCATGTCCTTACCCGTTAATTTCAATTGTTCAGCGGCTGTTTCTTTTTTGTCCCAACTGCGCCACAAAATACTGCTGCAGCTTTCTGGCGAAATAACAGTATACCATGTATTCTCCATCATTACTACTCTATCGCCTACACCAATGCCTAAGGCACCACCACTAGCACCTTCACCTATAATTACACATATAACTGGTACTTTTAGGCTAATCATTTCAAAAATATTTCTTGCAATGGCTTCACCTTGGCCACGTTCTTCTGCTTCTAAACCAGGGAACGCACCTGGCGTATCAATTAAAGTAATAATAGGCTTATTAAATTTTTCAGCCAACTTCATTAATCGCAAAGCTTTTCTATAACCTTCGGGGTTAGCCATACCAAAATTGCGAATTTGCCTTGTTTTGGTATTATTACCTTTCTGTTGACCAATAATCATGACTGTTTCACCATCCAATTGTCCAAAACCACCTACCATGGCTTTATCATCTTTTACATTTCTATCACCATGTAATTCAATAAAGTTGGTACACATTTTTTCAATGTACTTTAAAGTATATGGCCTATCTGGGTGGCGGCTCATTTGTACTCTTTGCCAAGGAGTAAGGTTCGCTGTAATATTTTGTTTTGCTTCAATAACTTTTTGTTGCAACAACTCAATTGCGCTGCTCATGTCAGTTTTTGATTTCTCTTGTGTTATAGTGAGTTGCTCAATTTGATCATATAAATCTTTAATCGGCTTTTCAAATTCAAGAAACTGCCTGTTACTTAGTTGTGGCATAAAATAATTTTACCTTTAAATAAAAATTTCAATGATTTAATATTATTGTAAAAGTAATGTTTAGATTTTTTTTAAGAAAGTTTTGTTTGTAAAATATTTTTTTCCTTATCTTTGCACTCCCGAAAACGGAAAACGACTTGCAAAAGTGGTAATCAGGTTTAGGGTCGTTGGATTGGTAGTTCAGTTGGTTAGAATGCCGCCCTGTCACGGCGGAGGTCGCGGGTTCGAGTCCCGTCCAGTCCGCAAAAAGCCGCTCAATTTGAGCGGCTTTTTTTGTTTATTCCTTTTTCTTAAAACTATTTACTCTGTCACATATTTATTTTTTATGATGGCGCCTGATTGAAGGTATTGGTTATACTTAATAATATGTTGTGCCCTTACTGCATCTTTATACTGTATAAGTGTACCATTGGTATTTGCATTTTTAAATACGTTGTTTTTGATGGTTGAAAATTGTACGCCTTCAAAGTGAATGATTGGATTATTGGTGTTGCCATTGTTAATGCTATTATTGGTGAAAGTAATGGTTGGGCCAAGTGTACTCTCATCTTTACCGCTTCTTAATACGCTTAAAATAGTTCCGTTAATATTATTGAAAGTATTGTTACTGCAAATTAAATTTTCAACATTATAATATCCTTTCTCATCTGTTTCATCATTAAATAAAAACAATGCAGCTTGGCTATTGTTAAATGTTACGTTATTGATTTTTACGGTATCTAACACATTGGTTTTTGATGCTTTAAAAAAAGTGGCAACAACATTACTAAAATGAGCATTCGCTACATAAAATTTATTGTGGTGGCTACTTTGGCTTGTGTCAGTCACTACAAAAGCTTTACTAGTAACCATTGCAATATTGAGATTGATATTTTTTAATTGCAAACTTTTACCGGCTTTTAATTCGAGTAAGTAAGCTGCGTTAGTATCATTGAAAATAAGGTTAATGCTATTTTTCTGGTTACTTGTAATGATGGTATTTTTTGTTATTTGAATAGGGGTTTTAAAATTGTAGTTGGTTGCTGTTAATACAATTTCAATGTTTTGTTGATTGTTTGATGTTATGGCATTTTTAATATCATCAGTAGTTTTACAAAGTATTCGAGTGTAAAGTTGTACAACATTTATATCGTCTTTTTTAAACCATATTGTGCCACAATTTGTTGCTGCATTTTTAATTACTGCTACCATATTCGCTTCATTAAATGCACCGGGCTTTTTGTTGAGTATTGGTATATTTTTTTGTTCACTAATTATTTGTAACGAATCACTAACTACATTATTGAAAACGCCTTTTGAATAAGGTATTGCTATGTATGACACTTTTTTTAACAATAGTATGTCCGTAGCAAAACCATTCATTAATTTTTGATTGTAAAAATTACTTGCAACATTGCCTGCGAACGTAATACCACTCATATCATCAAACGTGTTGTACAATTTTTTTTGTGTATTACTGTAAAATGTATTGTTGATGAATTGCACATTTTTAGGAGGAACACTTCTTTCAGCATCACTACCTTCGCAAAAACTTATGGGTGTACAATTTATAAAACTATTATTGGCTACAACCACTTCTGATACGGGCAAATAACGATTCGCTGGAGAATTTGGTACGCCATTCATGATTGACATAGGAGAACGAAAGCCCACACCAATACAGTTGTAAAACACATTGTTTACTACCCACTGTCCTTTATTAATGATTCTTACACCGCCTGTGCCTGTTTTGTTATTACCGTAAAAAATATTCTTAAGCACAATGTTATTATTGCCGTGTCTTAACACCACACCTCCTTGGCACTCTTTAAACACATTATTTTTAATAAGATTACCACATGATTTTACAGAAATAATTTCTGTTTCGCCATCACAATGTTCAAATAAGTTATCAGTAATTTGAGTGTTTGAATAAAATTCGCAATGTTCAGAAACTCCTATGCGTATTATTTCACCACTGTTTGAGGCCAATGGCAAACGAATACCGAAATAGTTATGATCAATTTCGTGGTAATTTTTTCTGCTTCTATCATCATTTAAAATTACCGCTAATAAAACACCCATGTTTTTTTTATTCAAAAAACTACAATGATCAATGCGGTTATTTTGTCCGTACAGAGCAATCCAATAATTTTCGTCTAATCTTTTTGGGTTATTGTAATCATTAATAACGGTATTGGTTACCCTGCAATGCGTAGCCACTTTATCATTATTTATTCTAAAATTTATTACAGCATTTTTTGCTGCATATCCATCTGTAAATAACAATCCATCAATTACAATATAAGCCCCCCCTACATATAAGGCTGATTCGCCATTGATGATTACTTTGCCTTGTGTTTGCGCTTTCACATAAATAGGCAGTAGCGCTGTGCCATTGCAACTCAATTTTATTTGTACGTTCGTCCATGTGCCATTTTGTAAAATAATTTCATCGCCTGGTTGAGCAATCTCATTAGCACTGCTCAGTTCAGTATTATTTTTTACCACTATTTTTTTTGCAACACTTTGGTAGCCTGTTAATACAAACACAATTAAGGCAATACACGTTTTTAGCATAGTAATTTTTTTATGTTTCGTTATGATTTATATTTCGGTTTGATGATGCTCGAACAAATAATTTTGGTCTTAAAATTTTTTCAACATGATCCATGTTTTCAGTATTGTGCATGGTTTCAATAAACAATTTTGCTGCTACTTTTCCTAATTCAAATGATGGTTGCTCAACACTGGTGATGCTGGGTGTAACCAAGCTTACAACTGGTTCGTTGTTAAAGCCAACCAAACCAATATCGTCTGGCATGCGCAGGCCTTTCTTTTTAATAGCTAACATAGCGCCAATGGCCATTCTATCGCTGATGGTAAAAATGGCATCTGGTCGTTTTTTCATTGACAGTAATTCTTGCGTTGCAAAGTAGGCGTACTCTTGGTTAAAATCGCAATGAAAAATTAAATCTGTATCAACTTTAATTTTATGTTTTTTTAGGGCATTGATGTAGCCTTGCATCCTGCTATTACTTACGCCTAAATTTTCTGGTCCAGCCAAAATAGCAATGCGTTTGTACCCTTGTTCTAACAAGTGTTCTGTGGCGATCATACCACCTTCTTCATTATCTAATCGTACGCTTGGTGCTTGTAAATGTGGTGTAATTCTGTCAAACACCACCATGGGCAAATCCCTTTCTTTAATCTTTTTAAAGTGGTCAAAGTTTTTTGTTTCGCTTGATACGGATACGATAAACCCATCAACCAAACTTTCTAACAAGCGTTTGGTATTTACAATTTCTCTACCAAATGATTCGTTGCTTTGGCAAACCATTACCGTGTAGCCTGCTTCGAGTGCAACTTCGTCAATGCCCCGTACCATCATCGACAGCACATAATCTAAATTGGGTACAATAACACCAATGGTATGTGTTTGTTTTTGTCGTAGGCTCAAAGCCAACTTATTGGGCTGGTAATGGAGCTTCTCTGACAATGCCATCACTGCATTTTTTGTTTCAACATTTACATCAGGTGCATTACGTAATGCCCTTGAAACAGTTGAGATGGAGATGTTTAAACTCTTGGCAATATCTTTTATGGTTGCTGGCTTATTCACTGTTGTAAAATTATTGTTTTGGTAAAACTAACCTAATCGGTTATTGAAAATACCGGAAGCGTTGCCGGAAACGTTGCCGATTTTAAAATATTAGACAATATTCAATGAATTTTTCAATTTTATAACGACTGTTTAATATTTAATCAAAAAATTTAATGTTATGTAATGTAGTAAAAAAATGCATGGCCCTTATTTCAACCTTAATATTACATTCAGTAAAAAGGTATTCGTTGCTTTAACGTTATCATTTTATCATCGAATTATTATTAAATCAATTTTATTTTTTAAAAATATATGAAAGGAAAAGTAGCCATTATTACAGGCGGTTCAAGGGATATTGGTAGAGCAGCAACTTTGCAATTAGCTGCTGCTGGGGCTAAGGTTTGCATTAATTATTTTGGAAACAAAACTTTGGCTGATGAAACGCTGGCAATGGTACAGCAAGCAGGTGGAGAGGGTATTATTGCTTATGGTGATATGACGGTTGCAGCAGATGTAGCTGCTTTGGTGCAACAATGTACAGTGTCTTTCGGAAATACTATTGATATTTTAGTGAATGTAGCTGGCGGTATAATGGGGAGAAAACTATTGCAAGATATTGATGAAACATTTTGGGATGCAGTAATGAATGTGAATGTAAAATCAGTTTTCTTAGCAACACAAGCAGTGGTGCCACACATGACTAATGGTGGAGCTATTGTAAACTTTTCATCGCAAGCAGCTAGAGATGGTGGCGGCTTTGGTGCTATTGCTTATGCAAGTGCTAAAGGAGCGGTACTAACTTTAACCAAGGGCTTGGCAAAAGAGTTAGGTCCTAAAGGTATAAGAGTGAACTGTGTTTCACCCGGTATGATTAACACTACTTTTCATAACACTTTTACAAAACCAGAAGTACGATCAAACGTAGCAGCAGCCACACCTTTGCGTAGAGAAGGCAAGCCAGAAGAGGTGGGCGCTTTGGTATTATTTTTAGCAAGTGATGCTGCTTCATTTATAAATGGAGAGAGTATTGAAATTAATGGCGGAACTTACTTTGTTTAAAAGCACACAATGAAACAAATGCGTATTATATTATCTATATTATTTCTATTAACGTTTGCAGTTTCGCAAGCTCAGCATCCTATTGCGTTTTTTAATAATGCTGATATTGTTGCAGTTAAGTCGGGTATTAACAAATATCCATTACTTACCCAATCGTTTAATAGTGTAAAGGCTGAGGTGGATGCTTATTTAGGTAAATCTGTTGATGTGCCTTTCCCTAAAGACCCAGCAGGTGGTTATACACATGATCGACATAAGAATAATTATATGCTGATGTTTAACAGCGGTGTATTGTATAATATTACAGGTAAGGTAGCATACGCAACATTAGTAAAGGAGATGTTGTTGAAATATGCTGTACTAAATCCTACTTTAAAAAATCACCCACAAGCAACCAGTGCTTCGCCAGGACATTTATTTTGGCAAGCGTTGAACGATGCGAATTGGATGGTGTACTCAGGTTTGGCATATGATTTAATTTATAATTCATTAACGCCAACTGAACGTACCACAATTGAAGATGGGGCGTTTAAACCAGAGGTTGATTTTGTTACAAAAGATTTAAAAACATGGTTTGATTTGCTGCATAACCATGCCGTGTGGGCTTGCGCTGGTGTGGGTATTATTGGTATTGCAACTAATAATAATGACTATGTTGAAATGGCATTAAAAGGTTCTGACAAAAATGGCAAAAGCGGTTTTATAGCACAAATGAATCATTTATTTTCTCCTGATGGTTATTACACTGAAGGTCCGTATTACGTTCGTTATGCTATTTTACCTTATATACTTTTTGCCAATGCATTAAACAATACCCAACCCGGTTTGCAAATTTTTAAACACCGCAATAACATCTTACAAAAAGCTTTGTTAACCTGCTTACAACAAACCAATTTAGATGGTACATTTTTCCCTTTGAACGATGATATTAAAGATAAAAATTACACAACCAACGAATTGGTTACTGCAATAGATATTGCTTGGAAAGCCTATGGCCCTAATGAAGGTTTACTTACTGTTGCTAAAAAGCAAAACCGTGTAATACTTCATAGAGGCGGTGCTGATATTGCTGCTGCTATTGCAACAAGAAAAAATATACCTAATTATTTTCCATACAAAACCATTGAAAGTACTGATGGTATCAATGGTGATGAAGGCGGTGTTAGTGTTTTACGTGTAGGTAAAAATGATGACCTTACTAGTATGGTATTTAAATACACCGCTCAAGGTATGGGGCATGGGCATTTTGATAAATTGAATATTAATTTATTTGATAAAGGAAATGAAATTTTACAAGACTATGGCTCAGCAAGGTTTATAGGCATTGAACAAAAATACGGTGGTCGTTATTTGCCAGAAAATACTTCATACGCTTCGCAAACCATTGCACATAATACGTTGGTGGTTGATGAAGAGAGCCATTTTAAAGGCGATTCAAAATTGGGTGAGGCTTATCATTCTGAAAAACTATTTTCATCTATTAATAATCCCAATATTCAATACACTTTGGCAGCAGAAAATAATGCGTACCCAGGTGTAGCAATGAAACGAGGTATTTACGTTATTGTATTACCTAACGCTAAAAAAATAGTGGTTGATTTATTTAATGTAAATGCTAGTGCTACACATCAATATGATTTGCCTTTTCAGTATAAAGGACAGTTTATAAGCACCAATTATAAATACACTGCTAATACAAAAAAGCAAGAAACATTAGGCACAAAAGCAGGTTATCAATTTTTATGGAAAGTTGCATCAGCACAAGTGAAAGATACAGTTGCTCAATTTACCTTCTTAAATAAACAATCGTATTACACCGTATCATCATTAATAAAAGGCGATGCAACCATATTATTCACCAATACCGGTGCAAACGATCCAAACTTTAATATTCGTACTGAACCATCAATGATTATTAGAAAAAGTGGTAGTAATGAGTGTTTTGTAAATGTGGTTGAAATTCATGGAAACTATGATCCTGTCAATGAATTTTCATCTAACTCATATAGCAGTGTATCAGCTATTAACTTGTTAGAAAATAATCAAGATTATACAGCTGTTGCTATAACAATAGCTGGCAAAAAGTTACAATTAATACAAAGTAATAAAGACTTTAGTACAACCGCTACACATCAAATAAAAAACAATCAAATTAATATCAAATGGGTTGGTCCTTATACAGTATTGTATGATGGTAAATCCTTTTAATGATTCACACAATAAATAAAAATTTAAAATCGATTTTATGAATACGAATGAAGTTGTAAATGTATTTATTAATGATACAGATATTGCTTGGGAACAAGTAGGGGAAGGGCTTCGCAGAAAAATAATGGCTTATGATGATAACTTAATGGTAGTAAGGGTTTCATTTGAAACTGGTGCCATTGGTACAGTACATCAACATTTTCATACGCAAATTTCACATGTTGAAAGTGGCGTTTTTGAGGTTGAAATTAATAACGAAAAAAAGATATTAAAGGCTGGCGATGCTTTTTATGTACCATCAAATATTTGGCATGGGGCAGTTTGCAAAGAAGCCGGTGTATTGATTGATATTTTTAGCCCTATGAGAGAAGATTTTTTAAAATAACCAACACAAAGCCTTTACCAAAACAGGCTTTAATTAAATATTACCAAAGCTTACTAATTACTGACCATAATTAGTAGCATGATTAGAAAATTAAATAATTTTTTATGAAAAAAATGCTATTCACTACGCTGCTTATCTTTTCAATAGGCATGGCCTTTGCCCAAACAACTTATTATTGGGTAGGAGGTGTTGGCCCTATAAGTTTTACAGCCAACAGTAATTGGAATACGTCGCAAGACGGCTCTGGTACTGTAAGGGCAGCAGCTGACCCTACTGATATTTTAATTTTTAGTGGCACAAATGTAGGTGGTACAACACCAACTACTGGTACGGTTACTGTGTTAGCTACTTCTGCATCATTTGGCCAATTACGAATCATCAATAATGCCAATGTTATCATTTCTCGTACTGGTGGTGGTACAGCTACCCTTACTTTGAATGGTGATGCTAGTCCGGCTGATGATTTTGTTGTTGCAGCTGGTTGTAGCTTAACCATGAATACTGCATTAGCTGATGGTAATATTATTATACCAATGAGTGCAGGCGCAACTGGTTTGGTAAACGGTACTATCACTATTTCCAATACAGGTACGCATCGTATAACATCGCAAACAACCAATGGTTTAGTTTTTGCAGCAGGTGCCACTTTTAATTCGGCTGGTATACCTGCATCAGCTGCATACCCTTTTGGTAGTAGTACACAAGGTATTCAAAACGGTGTAGTATTTCAAAATGGGGCTAATTTAATCATTACTGGTAATAGAAGCCCAATGGGAGGTACTTCTACTTTTCAGGCATGTAATATGTTGCCGGGTAGTAACACCTATTTTAGAAGCAATGCATCGAGTGCCACAGGTTCTTATGTTAATCAAAAAAATTACGGAAACATATTTGTAGAAAATAACACGACCCTTACATCTGATGGACCATTATCGAAAGTTGATAATTTAACGGTAGAGAGTGGTTCATCTTTTATTACACACACGAGTGGTATTACACCTGTATTAGGTAACCTTACAATAAATGGAAGCTTTACGGCACCCACAGGTAGTACCAATATTTTAATAATGGGCGGCAGCGCTCCTCAAACAATTTCTGGTAGTGGCACTATTAATGTGCCTTCATTTACAGTATCTAATTATAGTAGTGTAACCTTAGCAAAATCTATCACTGTTACAAGTATTTGTAACATTGTTGGTAGTATCAATTTTGGCACGAACAACCAAATTAATGGTTCAGCCACTTTTACATCAAGGGTTAACGGCACTGCAGCAAGTGTAACAGGTAATACCACTGCTGGCTCATTTTTAATTACAGGTATTCCGGCGGGTGTATTAACAGGTGTTGCAGGTTTAGCAATCACTGGTCCTGGTATTGATGCTAATACCAATGTAGCCAGCTTTTCAGCAGCCAATGGTACCATCAACCTATCAAAACCAGCAATAGCAAATGCTACAGGGGCCACTTATAATTTTACTAGTGATGCAGCCACTATGATAACTGCTAATGCTAATGGTATGGATTCATTAACAGGTAGTGTGATTGTAACTGGTACAAAAGCTTATCAATCTGGTACTAATTATATATTCAATGGTGCAACATTAAAACCATTTGGTTTAACTAGTGGCGCAAACGCTACTAGAGTAAACGTTGGTTTTGTACAAGTAAATGCACCCATTACTTTTAATGTGTGGCCAAGCGTATTGAACTTTTTAACTGTGAACGCTAAAATCACAATGCGTCCGCTAGATACTATTCGTATTAACACAGGTGCTTTTATAAATGGCGCATTTAGTAATACCAATTATATTGCTACAGATTATAATGCAGTTACTGGCGAACAAAGTATTGTTCAATATGATGGTGTTTTGGCTCCTGTAACGCTACCCATAGGCACACTTACCAATTATTTGCCCGTAAGGTTAACGCCTACTAGTGTGTCAACATTTACTGCTGCTGTGTTTGAGGGTATAACCAGTAATGGACAAATTACAGGCACTGCTTTAACAGCAGTACAAAAACAACGTGTAGTAAACGCAGTTTGGAACATCAACAGATTAGTAGGTTCAGGTAATTGTGATGTGCAATTGAGTTGGACGAATGCTTTAGAGGGATCAACTTTTACCACTTTACCGAATACAGATATTGGTATAATTGCTAATACAGGTACATCATATGCAGCACCTATTGGTGTGGGTAATAATACCACTAATACTGCTACTGCAACTATAGCGAATTTTACGCCGCTATCAATTGGGGCGGTGCCACCATCAACACCTTTTGTTTTTAATGCATTAGCTAATAAAGTATATGGTGCTGCGGATTTTAATGGAGGTGCAAGTAGTTTAAATACAACCCAACCAATTGTTTACAGCAGTAGTAATTTGGCAGTAGCAACTATTGTTGCAGGTAACATACATATAGTTGGCGCAGGTACTACTGATATTACGGCATCACAAGCTAGTGATGGTTTTTACCCAGCAACTTCTATTACCAGATCTTTGATAGTAGATAAGGCGCCTCTTACCATTACTGCCGATAACAAAACAAAATTTGAGGGACAAGTAAATCCTACTTTAACTATTACCTACACTGGTTTTGTATTAGGTGAAAATGCAAGTGTATTTACAACTGCACCAACCATTACAACTACAGCAGTAACTGCATCTACACCGGGTACTTATCCTATTACAGTGAGTAATGCACAAGCTGCTAATTATAATATTACCTATGTAAACGGTACATTAACAGTACAAGCCAATCAGCAATTGGTTATTACATTTAATGCATTGCCAACCAAAACTTATGGTAATGCTGATTTTACCATTGCTGCAAGTAGCAATAACAATGTTACACCCATTACTTTTGTGAGCAGCAATACCAGCGTAGCAACAGTAGTGGGTAATTTGGTACATATTGTTGGTGCAGGTACCACTACTATTACCGCTTCACAAGCAGGTGCTGTAGGTTATTTTCCGGCAGCCAATGTTACGCAACCATTGGTTGTAAATAAGGCAAACCTCACCATTAGAGTAAAAGATACTTCAAAAATTGAAGGAACCGCTAACCCTGTTTTTGATTTTACATATACTGGTTTTGTATTGGGTGAAACGCCAACAAGCTTAACCAGTTTACCAACGGTAAATACAGTAGCAAATACCAATTCATCACCTGGTTACTATAGTTTAATACCACAAAATGCAGCTTCTAACAATTATGCTTTTATATATACCAATGGCAGGCTCACCATTTTGCCAAAAACAGGTAAAGATCAGCAGTATTTTAATGCTTATCAAAGTAGTACAAATGTTTTAACTATTAGAGCGTATAGTAACACACCTGTAATAGGCGATGTTACCGTGTATGATATGTTGGGCAGACCTGTTGCAAGAAAAAATATTTTGATGCCTATTGGTTTTATAAGTGCTGATATTCCTATTCCTGCATTGGTAACAGGTGCTTATGTGGTTACCATAAAAGGCAAAGCAGTGAACTTAGTAAAAACAATTGCGATTTTAAAATAACCCTTAACCGAACATTACCAAAACAACAATTGATCAAATTAAATATTTTAAAATGAAACAGATAAGAGGCTTACTAATAATGTTACCACTACTATTAGTTGCAGGCTTTTCATTCGCACAAAAAAATACGGTTACTGGTAAAGTCACAGATAAAAATACTGGCGAAGCTTTATCAGGTGTAAACGTACTTACCACAAACAAAAAGGGTGGTGTTGTAACAAATAAAGATGGGGTGTATTCCATTACATTAAAATCTGCTAATGAAACTTTGGTTTTTAGTTATGTAGGTTACATTACACAAACAATTACAACCAACGGTAAAAGCACTTTTGATATAGCGTTGTCACCATCAAATAAAGCAAACGACGAAGTAGTGGTTATTGGATATGGTACGCAAAAAAAATCAAGTGTAACAGGGGCTGTATCAAAATATAAAAATGAGCGTTTAGATGAGTCACCAGCATCAAGGCTTGACCAAGCTTTACAGGGGAAAATTGCAGGTGTACAAATTCAAAATATTTCATCTGACGCTGGTGCAGCACCTAAAGTAAGGGTAAGAGGTATTTCATCTATCAATGCAGGTGCTGATCCACTAGTGGTGGTAGATGGGCATCCTGTACCAGACGGGTTGGCATTTGTGAACATGGCTGATGTAGAATCAGTTGAAGTATTAAAAGATGCCGCATCTGCTGCAATTTATGGCTCAAGGGCGGCAAGCGGTGTAATTTTAATCACAACCAAATCAGGTAAAGCAGATAAAACAAGGTATTCCGTAAAAATATCTACTGGTATAAAACAACCTTATAAGTTGTACAAAGTAATGACTACAAGTGAGTATACCAATTTGTTGTTTTACGAAGCAGCTTTAAGGGCGCAAGACCCAACAGCTCCACCACCAACCACACTCAATGTTGCAAGTACAGCTGAACGTGCTGCTTATGTTATTGAAAACACAATTATGGGTGGCCAAGCTACAGACTGGCAAACATCAACTATAAGAGACGCAAACACAAAAAATATTCAGTTAGCAGCATCAGGCGGTACAAAAAATTTAAAATATTTTTTAGGTGCTGGTTATCAAAATGATCAAGGCTTTAGCTATCATAGCGAATATGAACGTTTTAACGTAAGGGCAAAATTAGATGCTCAATTAGGCAAAAAAGTAAAAGTGTCTTTCAACTTTAATCCGTCTTATATCAAACGTGAAAGGCCATCAGTAAGCTATATTGATTTTGTGCGTTTCCCATCTTACTTACCTATTTATTTGAATGAAAGCACAGCAGCGTTCGTACGTCAGAACCCATTGTATCCTGATGTGAAAGCAGGCGATTTTGCACAGGCTCGTTTTTTTAACGGAAGAGTATACAGTGGTTTAATGCCTGATGGTAGTATTTGGAATACCACTACTGCGGCAGATCCTTTTAATACCGCTAATAATACACCAAAGTCTGTTTTAGAAACAAGGTCTATTACTTCAAATGATTACAGAGCTACCACTTCATTTGATATGACCATAAACTTAGCAAAAGGGTTAGATTTTAAAACCTTATTAAGTTCATACATCAATATTTCTGATGGGTTAGATTTTGCAAAACGTAACTCTAACAGAGCTGGTGATGTAAACAGAGGCGTATTCACCAATAGAACGTATGTTGATTTGTTAAATGAGAATACGGTTACATATACCAAGCAAATAAAAGATCACTCTATAACTGCATTGGCAGGCTTTACAGCGCAAGTAACCAAATCAAAAAATGATCAAACTGTTGGACTTGATTTTCCAAGTGATAATATTCAAACACTTAACACAGCATTGTTAATTGAAAAAGAAAATACATTTAGCCTCAAAAATAAAGAAGGGCTTTTATCAGTATTGAGTAGGGTGAATTACGATTTCAAAAGCAAGTATATTGTAAGTGCCAGTATACGTGGTGATGGTAGTTCAAAATTTGCCACCGGAAAAAAATGGGGGTATTTCCCTTCTGTATCAGTTGGTTGGGTAGCAACCAAAGAAAACTTTTTGAGTGATGTAAAATGGCTCAATAATTTAAAGTTGAGAGCTAGTTATGGTGCAACGGGTAACAATCGCATCAATGATTTTTTATTTATTGATTTATTGTATCAATCTAATTATCCTATTGGTGGCGGTAATGGTACATCTGGTATTGGACAAGTACCTTCTAGAGATGTTTTATCGAATCCCGACATTACTTGGGAAACTACTTATCAATATAATGGTGGTTTAGATTTAGGTTTATTTAAAAATAGTTTAAATATTACGGTTGATGTTTATCAATCACGTACTGATAAACTATTGCTGAACCAAAACGTAGTTGCATTTGCAGGAGCACCTACTTATATTAATAACATCGGTAGTTTACAAAACAGGGGTATTGAGGTAGAAGTTACAAATGTGAATGTGCGAACTAAAAATTTTAAATGGACAACCTCAGGTAACATTTCACGTACAAGAAATAAAATTTTAGCATTAGGGGGGGAATCGTTTTTCTTAAATCAAGGAGAGCGTACAGAAGTTTATTTGAATAAAGTAGGATCACCATTAATTCAGTTTTTTGGTTATAAAACAGATGGTGTATGGTTATCGCAAGCACAAATAAATGAGGCACAAGCAAAAGGTTTAACCAGCAGTTTGAGCAATGTGTTTACACCAGGTGGGTTAAAATTAGTTGATATTAATGGCGATAATAAAATTGATGCCAACGACCGTACGGTTATTGGTAATCCATATCCTGATTTTACTTGGGGCGTTACCAACTCATTCACACTTAAAAATTTTGATGTTAGTTTTTCATTTCAAGGTGTACATGGCGGTTCGTTGGTTAATGGTGATGCTAATTATAATGAAATTAAACGTTACAATAGAAATTATAATCAAAATAGGTGGATCAGTGCTGCTAACCCTGGCGATGGTAAAACACCTTATTCAACAACAGGTTTCGCCAACTGGTTGCTAACTGATTATGCTATTGAAGATGCATCTTACTATTGTTTGAGAGATGTATTAGTGGGCTACACATTACCACAAAGTTTTGCAAATAGGGCCAAGTTGAGTTCAATGCGTTTGTATTTTTCTGCACAAAACTTGTTTTTTCATTTTGCTGATAATTATAGAGGTATCAATCCTGAAGGAAGGTTAACCACTGGTCCGTATGCATCACCATTAGCTGATGGATACCAACGTGGTAGCTATCCAATGAGTAAAACATTTTTGTTAGGTGTTGATATCAATTTTTAATTCTTCAAAAATTACGTCATGAAATATTTACAATATATAAGTTTGATCACATGCATTGGATTTTTTTCTTGCAAAAAAGTGATAGATGTAGTACCTCAATCTAATTTAAATTCAGCCACGTATTACTCAACTGTTGAAGAAATTCAATCAGGGTTAACAGGCTGTTATAGTGGTATGCAACGTACCATGAATACCGAGTGGCAGTTTACAGAATTGCGTAGCGATAATACCAAAATGGGCGTTGCCAACAGTACCTCATCTATCAATAGAGATTACAGTGATTTGGATATGTTTTTCCCTGCAACCACCCATCAGGGTTTGTACACATACTGGCTCAATTCATACAATAATATCCGTAACTGTAATGTTATTTTGCAAAGGCTAGGCGTTCAATATGCTCCTGCAACTGGTACTATTACTTTAGGTGCTATTAGTGTTAGTATGAGTGACTCTATTCGCAAACAATTGGCTGGTGAAGCTATGTTTATAAGGGCATATCATTATTTTAATTTAGTAAGGTTATATGGTGGTGTATTTTTGATTCACACACCTATTACTGCTACTGAAAGTGTTACCATTAATCGTTCATCTGTTGCTGATATTTATAAATTAATTGAAGCTGATTTAACCAACGCATCTAATTTTTTAAGTACTGCAAAATATAATCAAATAGCGGCTGTAAACTTAGGCAAGGCCACACGTTGGGCTTCAAAAGGGTTATTGGCTAAAGTATACTTAACATTAAATAGAAAAGCCGAGGCTATTACTTTGCTGCAAGATGTTATTACCAATAGTGGTCATGCATTGCAACCAAATTATGCAACTGTATTTTCTACCACTAATGAATTGAATAGTGAAATATTATTCGCTGTTCGTTATAAAGCCGGAGGATTAGGTTTGGGTTCAAGTTTCGGTAATGATTTTGGTCCGCTCAATAGCGGTTCTGCTGTAATCAATGGTTCTGGTTTAGGAAATAATTATCCAACAGATAATGTTGATACAGCATTCATTGCAGCCGATGCAAGAAGGGCCGTAAACATAGGTGTATTTGGCAGTGGTAGTGCAGCTAAATTGTACGTAAAAAAGTATTTAACGCCTGTTGTTTTAACAGGTGATGGAGAAAGTGATTGGCCCGTTTTACGTTATGCTGATATATTATTAATGTTGGCAGAAGCACAAGGCTATACCCCTTCAAGTATTGGTTTAATTAATACCATTCGTACAAGGGCAGGGTTACCAAGTTTACCTGCTACTGTAAACAGTGTGGCTACTTTTGAAGAAGCACTTTCTAACGAACGTAGGTTGGAGTTGGCTTTTGAAAATCAACGCTTTTTTGATTTGGTGCGTTATAATACAACTTTAACTACCATAAGAGCAGAAGATGTAATAAAAAATCAATTTGCAAGAGAATATGCAAGGCATTACGGTCAATACCCAGCGCCGGCACTCACATTGGCTCAATTACAGGCTTTTGTAACGCCAGATCATTTGTTGTTGCCTATTCCACAACATGAAATAGATACGAACACCCAATTGGTAATTCCTCAAAATCCTGGGTACTAGTCATGAAAAAGGGTATATACATTTTAATTGTTTTTTTGCTGAGTGCACAAGTTGTGTTGTCACAACAAGAACTTACATCTGTAAAATCAGTGAAAGTTCCTGTTGGTTATACGCAGCAGTTAAATGTAGTATACAAAAAAGTAAACAACTGGGAAGGTAGGGTTGATATTTACTATAAATCAGGCGTAAATGTAAAGCCAATGCCAATACTAATTAATATGCACGGGGGTGCTTGGCGGCATGGCAATAAAGAATCGCAAACTGGCTTTAGTACCTACTTTAAATTAGGCTTTGCTGTAGCCAATGTTGAATATAGGTTGAGTGCACAAGCTACAGCGCCTGCTGCCATTGAAGATGTGCGTTGTGTAATGATGTATTTAATTAACCATGCTGATTCTTTGAATATTGATGTTAATCGCATTGTATTAAGTGGTAGTTCTGCTGGGGCACATTTGGCATTAATGGCTGGGCTAATGGGGAACAATAATGCTCAATTTGATAAAGATTGTACCATTACTAATAAACCTTATCGTATTGCTGCAGTTATTGCTCAATCTACTCCATCTACTTTATTTGATCCAAACATTAATAAAGTTTTAAAAGATGGTGCAATTTATGAGTGGTTGGGTAGTGCAAAAAAAGATGATGTGGCTTTTGCAAAATCGTTATCACCCATTTCATATATCAATAAAAATAATCCGCCAATTTTTTTAACGCATGGCGATGCTGACCCTCGTGTGCCTTACCAGCAAACTGTTGAATTAGATGCGGCTTTAACAAAAGCTGGAGTAAAGCATCTGTTTATTACAATACCTGGGGGTGGACATGGTGGTTATGATGAACAACAAAAACAAATCATACAAGCAGCACTCATACCATTTTTAAAAGAACACTTGTCAATTCAATAATTAAAATTATATCTACATGAAAAAAATAATCATCGTTGCTTTGAGCTTACTCTCTTTTTCTTCGTTTGCTCAAGATGCTGTTGAAAAAGAATTCAAGCCGGTTGAATACCCTGCTGGTTATTCATCAAAATTAAATGTAGTGTATACCACTGCTAAAGATTGGGAAGGTAAAATGGATTTGTATTTGCCCCCAAATAATGGAAAAGCTACTGCAGTTGTTATTAATATACATGGTGGCGGTTGGAACCACGGTGAGAAAGAATCACAAACAGGCTTTAGTACTTTTTTTAAAGCTGGTTTTGCAGTGGCTAACATTGAGTACCGTTTAACTGGTAAAGCAACAGCCCCTGCTGCAATTGAAGATACCCGTTGTGCTTTAATTTATTTAATTAAAAATGCGAAGGAATTAAATATTGATGTAAACAAAATTGTAATAATGGGAGGCAGTGCAGGCGGTCATTTGGCATTAATGGGTGGTCTATTAGGTAATAACCATATTTTCGATACGAACTGTACGGGTGTTGAAAACATAAAAGTAGCTGCCATTATTGATAAGTATGGTATCACTGATGTTTGGGATTGGGCTTATGGACCAAATATCACCAGCAAATCTGCTGTGAATTGGTTGGGAGCAAAATCAAAAGATGAAGCTTTTGCAAAATCAGTTTCACCCATTACGTATGTTGATAAAAATAGCCCACCAACATTTATTGTACATGGTGATGCTGACCCTACGGTTCCCTATCAAGAATCTGTAGCATTATACAAAAAACTACAAGATGCTGGTGTCATTTCACAATTCATTACAGTGCCAGGTGGCTTACATGGTAAGTTTGAAAAAGAAAAAAATAGTGAAATTAACAAAGCAATGATGGCGTTCATAATGAATCTTAAAAACTTTAAACAATAATTGTTATGAAAAAAATTTTATTACAATGTTGTTTTTTATTGGCCATCTTGCAATCCAACATAGCTCAAGTGAGTTTATCTGCTGATGGTCCGGGCAATACCTACGAACTCATCAACAGCAAGCTAGCGCCCGGTTACGATGTGGTTGAAGCGCCAGATGATAGCCATACAACTTTTGGTAGGCATATTGCTGAAGTGTTTGATAATTCATTGAACAAAAATGTATTTGAATTTTATTCGCATGTTTCAACTGATGGTGATCCATCAACAGGTTCGGCTGATAGGCAAAGGGTTGAAATTAAAACCTATGCATCATCTCCTGCAAACCTCATTGGTACTAACGGCGAAACGGTAACTTATAAATGGTTATTTAAAATACCAAATGGTTTTAAAGCATCATCTAGCTTTACACATTTACATCAAATTAAACCGGTGAATGGTGATGATGCTGATCCTATTTTTACTTTGACAGCTCGTAAAGGAACACCTAACAAGTTAGAATTAATATATGTAGAAACAAGTGCTAGTGCTTCTTTTAAAGCAGCAATTATTGATTTAACCTTGTTAGAAGGGCAGTGGGTATCTGTTATTGAAAATATTGTTGTGGGTAACCCTGCATTAGGTACAAGTGGCAAATATGCCATCACTTTAAAAAGGGTTAGCGATGGAGCTGTTTTATTAAATTATACCAATAATAACATCGCTACTATTAGAACTGATAATAGTTTTATACGCCCTAAATGGGGTATTTATAGAAGTTTGAACACACCTGCTGATTTACGTGATGAAGCAGTACGCTTTGCAGATTTCTCTATTGCTGAAGGTACATTAGCTGCTCAAACTTATTATTGGATTGGTGGCGCAAATGGTAGTTTTACAGCAAATGCAAATTGGAATACACAGTTAGATGGTTTAGGTACGAGCAGAAGTGCAACTGCTATTGATGATGTATTAATTTTTGATGGTAGTAATATTGGTGGTACCGTACTAACAACAGGTACGGTTACATTAACCGCTACCTCTACTTCATTCGGACAAATTAAATTACAGAATAATGCCAATGTGGTGATACAACGCCCTGCTGGGGGCGGTGGTACGGGTACTTTAACTGTTAATGGTGATGGCACACCCGATCCTGATTTTGTTATTGGTACAGGTTGTAATTTCACTGTAAATAGTCCGTTAACAGATGGTAACATCATCATCAATTTATTGGCAAATGTTACTGGTACAGTAAGTGGTACATTCAGTATGAGTAATACCGGTACGCACCGTATTACTTCACAAACAACTAATGGGTTGGCATTTCTAGCAGGGGCTACTTTTAACTCAGGTGGCACACCTGCAACTGCAGCCTATCCCTTTGGCAGTAGTACACAATCTGTGCAAAATGGCGTAATTTTTCAATCAGGCTCAAATTTAGTAGTAACAGGTAATAGAAGTCCCATGGGCGGCACATCTACATTTCAGGCCTGTAATATGATGCCTGGGAGTAATACCTATTTTAGAAGTAATGCATCAAGTGCTACAGGTTCATACGCAAACTTAAAAACATACGGTAATATTTTTATAGAGAACAATGCCACATTTACATCTGATGGACCATTATATAAAGTTGAAAATATTACAATTGATAATGGAGCAACATTTGTAACACACTCTAGTGGTAATACACCTATTTTGGGTAACCTCACCGTAAACGGAACTTTATCTGCACCCGGTGGTAGCACCAATATTATTGTTATGGGTGGCAGTACGCCACAAACTATTTCGGGTACAGGCAGTATCAATATTCCATCATTCACTGTTGCGAATTATAGTGATGTTAGCTTGCTTAAACAGATGTTTGTTAGTACAACGGTAAATATTGTTGGTAAGCTTAGTTTTAGTAGTGGTGGACAAATTGCAGGCACGGCAACCTTTACAGCAAGGGTTGCTGGTGCTGCAACGTCCATTACAGGTAATACAACCGAAGGTTCTTATTTACTTACAAATATCGTGGGCACATTATCTGGTAATGCTGGGTTAGCTATTGCAGGTACGGGGCTAGATGCGACTACATCTGTTGCTGGTTTTTCAACGGCAAATGCAGTTATAAATTTATCAAAGCCAGCAACAGCTACTGCCACAGGCGTTACATACACTTTTACAAGTGATAGTGCAACATTGGTTTCGGCAAACCCTAATGGTTTTGATAATGCTACAGGAGCAGTAGTGGTAAGTGGTACAAAAACATATCAATCTGGCACAAACTATATTATTAATGCAGCTACCACAGCACCATTTGGTATAAGTGCAACAGCCACCACAGGTATTATAGTTGGTAACGTATTGCTCAATGCACCTGTAACTACAAATTTTAATACACGTATTAGAGGTACATTAACACTAGGTAGTGGTATTTTAACCATTCGTGCAACTGATACGGTAAGAGTATTAACTAACAATATTATTGGAGGAGCTCCTTTCAGCAACAGTAAATATATTGCCTGTGCAGCTGCTGGTAATAGTGTGGGTGTTTTAAGGTTTGATGATATTACAACTACAACATTATTTCCTATAGGTACTGCTACAAAGTATTTGCCGGTTAGTTTAACGCCTACATCAATCATGGATTTTGCTGCTAGTTGTTTTGAAGGTATTACAACAGATGGTACGCCAACAGGTACGGCATATTCCGCTACGCAAAAAGCTGATGTGGTTGATGCTGTTTGGACGATCAACCGAATTACTGGTAGTGGCGATTGTGCCATGCAACTGAGTTGGCCCAGTGTATTGGAGGGTTCCAATTTTTCAGCATTCCCCAATAATCAAGTAGGTATTAATAGATACAGCGGTGCCATTTGGGAACCTGCAATAGGTACGGGTGATAATACTTCAAATACTGCAACTGCAACGTTTACTAACTTTTCACCCTTTAGTGTAGGCCAAGCTGCTGGTCCTTTGCCAGTAAAATTAGTTAATGTGTATGCTACAAAAGTGGATCAAAAAAATAATTTGCATTGGGTTGTAAGTAATGAAATTAATGTGCAACAATACATTGTTGAAACGAGTATGAATGGTGTTGATTTTAAATCAATCGGTGCAGTAAATGCACAACAAATATCCCAGTATGTTTTTGCAGATGCTACTACCTACACAGCAACTGTTTATTATCGTTTAAAAGTGGTGAATGTTGATGGAAGTTTTCAGTACAGCAATATTGTAATTGTGAAAAATAACAAGCAATTGCTAACGAGTGTATATCCTAACCCTGCAACTCAATTTATTTATGTAAACGGGTTAAGCAATAATAGTGCAGTGAAAATTGTGAATACAAACGGACAAGTTATCTTAACAAAATCAGTTAAAAATATTACAACATTACAAATAGATGTATCAACGTTACCTCAAGGTGTTTATTTTGTTGAAGCAATGGTTGATCAACAAGTAGCTACGAGTCAGTTTTTAAAGAAATAATTTAAGAAGGTGAGGTTTTAATAAAGGGTTCTTTCACAAACGGTATGTTCGCTATTGTAAGTATATAGCAACATGCCGTTTTTATACAGTTTTAAAGAAATTGCTAACATGTTATTTATAAAACAATTTAAATGGTTGCTGCTTACGATATTTTTTGTTGTACCATTTTATGTTACGGCACATCATATTGTAGTGGATAATACAGTCGATTTTAATAATATGCTACAAACTGTAAAAGCCGGTGATACCATTATTTGGAAAGATGGTATTTATAATGACTTGAAAATAAATTTTAAGCCAACACAAAATGGTACAGCACAAGCTTACATTGTTTTGAAAGCACAAACAGCTGGCAAAGTTATTTTTAAAGGCAGTTCACAATTATTTGTTGCTGGTAGTTATTTGCAAGCGGAGGGCTTTTTGTTTGAAGGTGTCAATACATTAGATAATGGTGATAATGTCATTGAATTTGGAAGTCAGTTTAAAGATAATGACAATACGCATCATTGCAGGGTTACAAATTGTGCCGTGGTAAATTATACACCTAAAGATGCGGAAGTGTTACAATACAGTATTTTATTAAAAGGTAGTTACAACGAAGTTGATCATTGTTATTTTTTAGGTAAGAGCAATAAAGGCCCCACATTAGTAGTGGCTTATAAAAAGTCGAAAGATTATGTTGACGGTAGCGATGCGGCACCATCAACCCATCATCATATACATCATAATTATTTTGGGTTTAGAACGTATACTGAAAATGGTGGAGAATGTATGCGTATTGGAGATAGCAAAACATCATTCACGAAAGGCTATAATGTAATTGAAAATAATTTTTTTGAAGATGAAAAAATTGAGGCAGAAGTTATCAGCAATAAAAGTTTTTGTAACATTTATAGGTTCAACAGTTTTGTAAATAACGATGGTGCATTGGTGTTACGTCACGGGCAACAATGTGTGGTGTATGGCAATTATTTTAATAGTCCTGCATCAAAAAATACCAGTGGTGGTATACGTATCATCAACCCTTACCAAACTGTATTTAATAATTATATAGAAAACGTTGCTGGTGGTAGTAGTGTAATGAAATCGCCTATTTGTATAATGGCTGGTTTAAAAGGCTCGGCTTTAAATGAATATTACCCGGCTGATAGTGCTATTGTTGCTTATAATACTGTTTACAATGCAGTAGGGCCTGCCATAACACTCGGTGTAGGAAACGCCGCTAAGGGCAAGCCTTTTGAAGCACCACAACATGTTTGGGTTGAAGGTAATTCGGTGATGAATACAAAAGGTAAAAATCCAGTAGTATTTCAAATTGAAAATACAGAAAGCACTTATTTAGCACAGCAAAATTATTATTACAACAGTATTTCAGTTGATAAAGGTTTTCAAAAAATTACTCAAAGTGATGTAGTGTCAACTAACATCACATCTAATAAAAATATCAACATAAATAAAACGTTGGTAAATGTTATCAATAGCCGATTAGCAAAATATAATATCTTTTTAAACGATACTGATATTACCCATTTTAACCCTGCATGGATTGTTACTAAAAAAGATGTAGGTGTTAGTTGGCTTCATTAAAAAAATCATCATGATCAAAAAAATAATAGCAATTGTAGCTGTTTGTTTAGGCACAGTTACATTATCGGCACAAGATAAGTTTACAAAAAGTAGCGTTATCAAATTAGATGTGGCAGTTTTAGAAAAAAATAAAGCTATTTTATCTAAAACGAATAATGAGCTTTTAGCATCGTATGAGAATTTATTAAAGCAAGCTAAAAAATCGTTAGAGTTTAAACCTGTTTCAGTAATGGATAAGGTAGATGTACCGCCAAGTGGCGACAAGCATGATTATATGAGCATTGCACCTTATTGGTGGCCCGATCCGTCAAAACCTAATGGCGTACCTTATATGCGTAAAGATGGAGAGGTAAACCCTGAAGTAAAAAATTATTCTGATAAAGATAATATGCCCAAAATGTGTGAGCATATTTATGTGTTAGGGTTGGCATATTATTATTCTAATGATGAACAGTATGCAAAACATGCCAGCGAATTAATTAAAGTGTGGTTTTTAAATAGTGCCACTAAAATGAATCCTAATGCAAACTTCGGACAGGCGGTAAAGGGTAGAAGCGAAGGCAGAGGAGAAGGTGTGTTAGACACAAGGCATTTTATTTTTGTTATTGATGCTGTTTCGTTACTTAAAAATTCAAAAAGTTGGTCTACTCAAAATACTACTGATTTAAAAAAATGGTTTTCTGATTATTTGCATTGGATGCAAAGCAGTGTTATAGGCATTGAAGAACGTGATGCAAAAAATAATCATGGTATTTGGTATGATGCTCAAGCATTAGCTTATGCCTTGTTTACAGATAATAAAGCAGTTGCTAATGAAACTGTTACCAGAGCCGCAGCAAGGCTTGATAAAGAGATGGATGATAAAGGTTTTTTCCCGTATGAATTACAACGTACCACATCAATGGGGTATTCTGTTTTTATATTAAATGCTTTTAATGTTATTGCCGAACTATCAACCCAAACTGATTTGAATTTGTGGAAATTCACCACTCCATCTGGTAAATCGTTACAAAAAGGTTTTGATGCTATGTTACCCTATTTGTCAAAAAAGCAAGCATGGACAGGGCAGCAAATAAAACCATTTACTTATGGTGATGCAGTGCCGCTTTTGTGGAAGGCCATATCACATTATGATTGCAAAAGCTGTACAAATGCTATAAAAGAAATTACAGGTGATGCATACAAAGGTTTATTAATAAATTTGTTGTAAACTAAATCACCTTAAACATTTAACATGCAAAATTTTAGAGTTGATAACAAAATTGCTTTGGTTACAGGATGCAGCAGTGGTATAGGTTTGGCTGTAGCCGTAGAATTGGCAGAAGCTGGCGCTGATATAATTGGCGTAAGTAGTTCATTAACTGCAGATAGTGAAGTTGCTAAAGCAGTAGCAGCTACAGGACGAAAATTTTATCCTTACACTGCAGATTTTTCTGATAGAAATTCAATTTACAATTTTTTAGAAGCAGTAAAAAAAGACCACGATCGTATTGATATTTTAATAAACAATGCTGGTAGTATTTTACGTAAACCTGTTGCTGAACATCCTGATGAAATGTGGGATACCATCATCAATATTAATTTAGATGCACAGTTTATCATTACTCGAGAAATTGGTAAATTGATGTTAACACAAAAGTTTGGTAAGATTGTGTTTACTTGTTCTTTATTAAGTTTTCAGGGTGGTATTAATGTGCCAGGTTATGCTGCTAGTAAAGGGGCGGTGGCTTCTTTATTAAAGGCTTTTGCCAATGAGTGGGCACAGCATGGTATTACTGTAAACGGTATTGCGCCAGGCTACATAGCTACTGCTAATACAAAATTATTAAGGGAAGATAAAGATAGAAATGCGGCCATTTTAGCTCGTATACCAGCAGCACGTTGGGGCGAAACCACTGATTTAACAGGTGCATACCTCTTTTTGTCATCACCAGCATCAGATTATATCAACGGTACTATTTTAACGGTTGATGGTGGATGGATGGGTAGATAAATTTTAAACAATTACTAAAACATATTATAATGGAAATTAGGTTTCAAAATAGTCCGAAAGAAACAAGTCAAATGAATACGCAAGAACTGCGTAACAATTTTTTGTTGCAAAACTTAATGCAACAAGGTAGTATCAACTTAGTATATTCTCATTATGACCGATTGATTATAGGCGGTGTCGTACCTACTACTAACGCTATTGTATTGCCGAATGAAGATGAATTGAAAGCAAAATATTTTTTGGAGCGTAGAGAAATGGGTATCATCAATGTGGGTGGTACAGGCACAGTAACGGCTGATGGTGTGGATTATGCCATTGAAAAATTAGAATGTGTGTATTTAGCAAAAGGTACACAAGCTGTACAGTTTAGTAGCAATGATGCAAGCAACCCTGCACATTTTTATATTTTATCTACGCCGGCACATCATAGCTATGTAAATGCAAAAATGACCAAAGCCGAAGCAGCACCTGTAAACTTAGGCGATATCACTACTTCAAACAAACGTACTATTTATAAATACATTCATAATGATGGTATACAAAGTTGCCAATTGGTAATGGGATTAACCGTTTTAGAAGATGGAAGTGTTTGGAACTCAGTACCTCCGCATACCCACACACGAAGAATGGAAGCGTACTTTTATTTTGATGTAAAAGATGGACATCGTGTCATGCATTTTTTAGGGGAGCCACAAGAAACTAGGCATTTAGTGGTGGGTAATTTAGAAGGGGCACTGTCGGCGCCATGGAGCATGCACTTTGGCTGTGGTACATCCAACTATGGTTTTATTTGGGGTATGGCTGGTGAAAACAAAGAGTTTACTGATATGGATCAAGTAGCAATTCCAGATCTAAAATAAGCTTAATAGTATTTTAATTTTTATCAATAAAAGTATCTTTTAACCCAAAACAATAAAGGTAATTACATGCAAAAAGTTAGTTGTTTTGGAGAGTTGCTATTGCGAATGTCGCCACAGTTAAACGGACAATGGATTAAAGAGGCAAACATGCCTTTGCATATTGGTGGGGCTGAATTAAATGTTGCAAATGCACTGGCACTATGGGGTTTATCGGTTGAATACTGTACAGCATTGCCCAACCATTATTTGAGTAATGAAGTAGTAGATGCACTTCAAACAAAAAATATAAATACCAATGCTATTCATTTTTCTGGCGAAAGAATCGGTTTATATTTTTTACCACAAGGAGCCGATTTAAAAAATGCAGGCGTTATTTATGATAGAAAATATTCATCTTTTTATGAACTGAAACCCGGTGATATTAATTGGCGACAAATTTTACAAGGTTGTGAGTGGTTTCATTTTACGGCGATTAGTCCTGCTTTAAGTGAGCAAACCACTATGGTTTGTAAAGAGGCTTTGGAAACAGCAGTAGCAATGGGTTTGACTATTTCAATTGATTTAAATTATCGTTCAAAATTATGGCAATATGGAAAACAACCTTTTGAAATGATGCAGTTGTTGTTGCCTTATTGTGATGTAGTTATGGGCAATATTTGGGCAGCACAAACTTTGTTGAATATACCTCATGGTATTGTCGAAGCTGCAAATTATAGTAATAATGATTATGTAATGGCAGCAACCAAATCAATGGAAGCATTACAAAGTCGTTATCCTAAAGTAAAAACAATTGCATATACTTTTAGGTTTGATGAACAATACTTTGCTGTATTGAAAAATAATGAAACAATCACTGTTTCAAAACCATTTGAACAACAACAAGTAATTGATAAAGTAGGCAGTGGCGATTGTTTTATGGCAGGTTTAATATATGCTTTAATTAATAATCATGATGATGCAGCCATCATCAACTTTGCGGCTGCCGCTGCTGTAAGTAAAATGAGAGTAAAGGGTGATGCAACTAATAAAACTGTAGCTGACATTAAATCATTTATACCTTAGTTATGCCACATCAAAAAATGATTGATGCTATTCTTCAACAAAAAATGTTGCCATTATTTTATCATGATGACCCAACAGTTTGTATTGAAATTGTAAAAGCATTATACAGTGCAGGTATACGAGTAATAGAATTTACGAATAGAGGCACTAATGCTTTACAAAATGCACAACAATTAGTTGGTGAACGTAATGCTTCAATGCCCGATTTATTGATTTCAATAGGGACTATCACAGATGGAAAACAGGCAGCCGCTTTTGCAGCAATAGGTGTTGATTTTTTAATTAGTCCGGTTTACGATGCAGCAATTCATGAAAACACCCAACAGTTAAACATAGGTTGGATACCAGGTTGCATGACACCTACTGAAATACATACCGCCTCAAGTAGTGGTTGTACGTTAGTTAAATTATTTCCGGGTAATGTATTGCAACCTTCGTTTGTAGCGGCCGTAAAAGATTTATTTCCGCATACGTATATGATGCCTACAGGCGGTGTTACTGGCAATATCGAAAACTTGCAAGCATGGTTCAATGCAGGCGTTTGTGCCGTGGGTATGGGCAGTACACTTATTACAAAACAAATAATGAATAATAAAAATTATGAGCTACTAACCACTACTACTGCTCAAATTTTGCAAGATATAAATACCATTACTTCATCAGCTATTACTACATCATAAAAAATATTCAGCCACTCAATACTTAAGTTTATGAACAATAAAATTGGAAATTACAGGTGGACGATATGTGCCTTGGTATTTTTTGCAACCACTATCAATTATTTAGATAGAGCTGTAATCAGCTTACTAAAATCAACTTTAACGGATGAGTTTAAGTGGACAGAATCTGACTACGCAAATATTGTTGTGGCTTTTCAAGTATGTTATGCCATTGGTTTTTTAGGTGCAGGTAGGTTGATTGATACTTTAGGCACCAAAATTGGTTATGCTGTCGCAACCACTATGTGGAGTATAGCCGCAATTGGGCATGGTTTAGTGACCAACACTTTTGGTTTTTTTGTAGCAAGAGGTGCTTTGGGCGTTACAGAGTCTGGTAATTTTCCGGCTGCGGTAAAAGCCATTGCTGAGTGGTTTCCTAAAAAAGAAAGAGCCTTTGCCACTGGTATTTTTAATTCAGGTGCAAATATTGGTGCTATTATAGCGCCACTTACAGTACCGTTTATTGCTAATAAGTATGGTTGGAAATGGGCTTTTATACTTACAGGTTTGGTGGGTTTTATATGGCTCATTTTTTGGTTTATTTTGTATGAAGTACCCAAAAAGCAAAAGCGATTATCGCAAGCTGAGTTTGATTTTATTCACAGTGATGTTGATGAAAAGCAACCTGAACCTAATGTTGATGAACCAAAAATTTCAGCCATGCAGCTTTTGAAAACACGACAAACTTGGGCATTTGCCATTGGTAAATTTTTTACAGACCCAGTTTGGTGGTTTTATTTATTTTGGTTGCCCGATTTTTTGCAAAAACAGTACGGTTTATCAAAAACTGATATTGCGTTTCCTTTAGCCATTGCTTATACGTTATCAACCGTTGGTAGTGTGTTTGGAGGATGGTTACCTATGTGGTTTATAAAAAAAGGGTGGCCTGTATATAAATCTCGAAAAACATCTATGCTCATATTTGCATCTGTAATTGTAACGGTTATAGCTGCACAGTATTTAGGTAGAATTAATATGTGGTATGCTGTTTTAATAATTGGTTTGGCTATGGGTATGCACCAAGCTTGGAGTTCTAATATTTTTACAACTGTAAGCGATATGTTTCCTAAATCAGCCACTGCAACGGTAACGGGTATTGGTGGCATGTTTGGTGCTGTAGGTGGTATTTTAATTGCAAAAAGTGCAGGTAAATTATTTGATTATTATAAATCGATTGGCGATGATCAAACCGGTTATTTAATTATGTTTATTATTTGTGGTTTGGCCTACATTATAGCATGGGTAATTATGCATTTGTTAACACCAACATTGAAAAAAATTAATATATAAAGTCAGTTTTGTTTTTATTGTTAGCAAGCTAATAGTTTAAGTACTTTCATTGGCCTCTTTTTTGCCGTAACTTCACCGTTTGTTTTTATTGTGTATCAAAAATTTTGAGGTGAAATTATTTAAAAGGTTTAGTGGCTTTTTGATAGTCATGTTGTTGTTTAGTGAATTTGTGCAGGCGCAGCTGTGTCAAGGTAGTTTAGGCGATCCTATTATTAATATAACATTTGGTTCTGGCACCAATCCTGGTCCTGCTTTATCAGCAGCCACAACAGCGTATCAGTTTGTAGGCAATGATTGTCCTAACGATGGTTTTTACACCGTTCGTAATAACACCAATAATTGCTTTGGTAATACTTGGCACTCATTAAATACCGATCATACCAATAACGGCAATGGTTATTTTATGCTGGTGAACGCATCGGTACAGCCAAACCCTTTTTATATAGACACAGTAAGGGGTTTGTGCAGTAATACCACTTATGAATTTGCTGCATGGATTATGAATGTGATATTACCAACATCTTGTAATAATAATACCATACAACCGAATATTACTTTTAGAATTGAGCAGGTAGATGGAACGGTATTACAAACGTATAATACCAATAACATCCCACCAACCAATGCGCCCATTTGGAAACAATATGGTTTCTTTTTTACTACACCACCCAATGTAGGTAATTTGGTATTGCGAATGATTAATAATGCTGGTGGTGGCTGTGGTAATGATTTAGCATTAGATGATATTACGTTTAGGCCTTGTGGCCCGTTATTGTCGCCTTCAATAAATGGTAATACCAGTGATACAAGTAATATTTGTAAAGGCACTTCTCAAAACTTTGTATTTAACTGTAATGTATCAAGCGGTTTTAATAACCCAGTATATCAATGGCAACAAAGCACTAATAATATTACTTACACTGATATTTTAAATGAAAATACTACTACCTTAAATGTAGCATTCGCTAATAATGCAGCAGTAGGCAACTATTACTACCGCCTTAGTGTTGCTGAAGCTGGTAATATTGGGTCGCCAAGTTGTAGGGTATCATCGAGCCCAATATTGGTTAAAGTAAACCCTTTGCCCGTTACAACAGCTATCAACAGTGGGCCTGTTTGTGAAGCAACTGTTTTAAATTTTAGTGCTACTGGTGGTAATAATTATAATTGGGTGGGTCCTAATGGTTTTACTGCTACAATTGCGAACCCTTCCATCATTAATACCACTTTAAATAGTTCTGGAAAGTATTATGTAACTGTTACAGATAATGTAACTGGTTGTCAAAATATTGATTCTACAACGGTTGTTGTTAATCCATCACCTATTGTTTCAGTAACACCAACAACTACTACTTTATGCGAAAGTGTATCACAACTTTTAAATGCAACAGGTGCTAATAATTATGAATGGTCGCCTCCAAATGGTTTATCAAATTCTAATATAAATAATCCAACTGCTTCGCCAACAGCAACAACCAATTATCAAGTTATTGGTAAAAATAGTTTTGGTTGTGCTGATACTGCTTTTGCTACTATTAACGTAATTAAACTGCCTTTAGTAAATGCTGGTGCTGATAGGTTTATTGTTGCTAATAATCCCATTCAATTAGATGCTAACATAAATGGAACATATAACAGTTTTCAATGGTCGCCACCCACTTTTATAAGTGATGTTTTAGTGTTAAATCCCATTGTAAATCCTCCGGCTGATGACAGGTATATTTTGAGTGTAACATCCCTCAATAACTGTGGTGTAGTAAATGATACGGTGTATGTAAAAATTTATCAAGGCATTTTTATTCCAAATAGTTTTACACCAAATGCCGATGGTAAAAATGATGTGTGGAATATTCCTGCATTGGCTGCTTATCCTGATCATACTTTAATGGTGTATAACCGTTACGGACAAACAGTTTTTCAAAGAAGCAAATCATTAATAGGTTGGAATGGTTTATTTAAAGGAGAACCCCTGCCAACAGGCGCTTACACCTATATTATTGATTTAAAAAACGGTACGCCTGTTTTAAAGGGTACGGTACTTTTATTACGTTAATTTTAATTGTTACAGAAGTCAATCAATCCAAATTTAAAAATTATCGTACATAGGCATTGTTCAATATTGCCTATATATAGGTAAATTGTACGTTTATAAATAAAACCAGCACTTACAAAGCTTTGTAAACTTTATCAAGTAAAATATTTTTTTAATTTGATAGGAGTATATTAAACAATGAAAATTAGTATAATTATACCAACATATAATGAGGTTGATATTATCGGTAGCAATATCGATTATATAAAAAGTGCTCCCGGAAATGCAGTATGTGATATTATTGTAGCTGATGGTGGTAGTACCGATGGTACACAGGCGGTGGCAGCAAAGCATGGTGCAATTGTAGTTGAATCACCTATTAAAGGTAGGGCTGGCCAAATGAATCACGGAGTGCAATATGCAAACGGAGATATACTTTATTTCGTACATGCCGATAGTAAACCGCCATTGAGCTTTCAACATGATATTGAAGATGCGATCAATAAAGGGTTTGATTGTGGTAGTTACCGTTTTCAGTTTGATAAAAACCGAACATTACTAAAAATGAATGCTTTTTTTACAAGGTTTAATTTTTTGTTTTGTAGAGGTGGCGATCAAACCATTTTTATTACTACAGCACTTTTTAAAAAAGTAGGCGGTTTTAAAAATGAGATGTTGATTATGGAAGACTATGATTTTTTAAGGCGGATTCGTAGTGCAGGTAAATTTAAATTAGTACCAAAAGCTACCATCGTTTCTGCAAGAAAATACGATCACAACTCATGGTTAACAGTACAAAAAGCCAACTATACTGTGGTGAAAATGTATAAAAGAGGTTGTTCGCAGCATGATATGATTGATGCCTATAAACGGTTGCTTAATTATAGAAAAAATGCATTTTAGAGAAAAAGTTATTTGGGTAACTGGCGCATCATCCGGTATTGGTGCTGAGCTTGCGGTGCAATTGGCAAAGCAAGGAGGTTATGTAATATTAACGGGCAGAAATGAACAAGCATTAAATGAAGTTCATCAAGCATGTTCAAAATACAATGAGTTTTGTAAAATCGTGGTGGCTGATTTATCTACGGAAGCAGGTTGTTTGCAAGCCTGCAACCAAGCAATGGAATTATTTCAGCATATTGATATCGTATTTTTAAACGCAGGGGTTACCCAACGCTCTTTAGCAATTGATACTGATATTGCGGTGTATCGTTCTTTAATGGATATTAATTTTTATGCACCCCTTATTATCACCAAACAATTACTGCCATATTTTAAACAACGCAACAACGGCCAAATTGTGGCAATTAGTAGTGTAGCTGGTTTAATGGGTTTTCCGTTGCGATCTGGTTATGCAGCCGCAAAACATGCAATGAAAGGTTTTTTTGAAACCTTACAAACAGAAAATACTATAGAGGGTTTGTCAATAACATTGGTAAGCCCTGGTAGAATCAATACACCCATTTCAGTAAATGCACTTACCAAAGATGGTACGCCACATCTTAAACACGATGAAGGGCAACTTAATGGTATTAGTGTAAAAGTTTGTGCAACTAAAATTTTAAAAGCGGTAGCACAAAAAAAACAACATATCATCATTGCAAGAGGTGAAAGTTTGTTGTTAAAAATTAAATGGTATTTACCTTCATTATATTACAAAATTGCTCACAATAAGGGTTTGAAAAGTTTGTAAATTATATATTAAATTTTCCTAGTATTTATGCATCATTTTATTTCTGGTATACAACAAGTTGGTATTGGTGTTGAAAATATTAGGCAAGCAACATTGTTATATAAAGCATTGTTTGGTATGGATGTATTGATTTTTGATGATACATCTGAAGCTACTTTAATGACAAAATATACGGGTGGCAAGGTTTACAACCGACAAGCAATTTTAACCATGAATTTGGCTGGCGGCGGTGGTTTTGAAATTTGGCAGTATAAAAATAGGCAACCATCTATTCAGCAATGCCAATACGGCGATATTGGTATTTATGCAACCAAAATAAAGTGTAAAAATATAGCTGAATCGCACTTGTATTTTAGTAAAATAGATGAGGTTCAATTGACACCAATTCAGTTTGATCCTATCAATAATCAACATTTTTGGTTGAAAGATAAATTCGGTAATACATTCAATATAGTACAAGGCAAAGAGTGGTTTTCAAACAACCATCACAAAACAGGCGGAGTAATTGGTGTAGTCATTGGGGTAAGTGATATTGATAGGTCCTTATCTTTTTATAAAGATGTATTAGGAATATCAACCATTGTGTATGATGTTACTAATAGTTTTACGGATAATGATACCCATCAACCAATTAAAAGTAGGAGGGTATTATTAAGAAAACCAGTATCGGGTGTGGGTGCTTTTAATAAGTTGCTAGGCGATGTTGAAATTGAATTGGTGCAACGCTTAGATGCTCCTGTACAAACTATTTTCAGCAATCGGTTTTGGGGTGATTGTGGTTTTATTCATGTATGTTTTGATGTTTTGCAGATGGATTCATTAAAACAATTAGCCTTACAACATAAAGTTACTTTTACGGTTGATAGCAATGAATCGTTTGCCATGCAAAACGCAGCAGGCAGGTTTTGTTATGCTGAAGACCCCGATGGTACATTAATTGAATTGGTTGAAACGCATAAAGTGCCTATCTATAAAAAATGGGGTATTTACTTAAATCTCCAAAAACGCAATCCGTTAAAACCTTTACCCAATTGGATGATCGGTTTACTAGGCTTAAGTAAAGTAAAATAATTTACAAAGCAGCTAACCAAGTAGCTGGCACATCTGTTACTTCATCCACATCATTTAAGGTAGGTAGCAAAAAGTATGTTAGCTGATGTAGTTGTGCATCTTCAATAGTATCGCTACATACCGTGTTAGTACTCCATTGTTTGTTTTCAAAAATAGTTGTATGCAATGTGTTCATACCTAGTAAATAATAGCCACCATCAGCAGCAGGGCCTATTACGATATCATTATGATTCAGTGCTGCAAAAGCATCATTTACAATTTCGTGTGTTAAGCTAGGGCAGTCACTTCCAATAATTACGCAATGTTGGTAACCTAATTTAAAAAGTGTTGTAAATGCATGTAACATTTTATCGCCTAACGAATCACCTTCTTGTAAATGATTTTCAAAATCTTCCCAAAAAGTATCATCTGTAAAAGCAGTTAAAAAAACATGTGTTTCAGCTGCTGCATCACCAGCAATAGCTTTGGTGTGATTTAATAACTGTTGGTATATTTTTAATGCATTTTTATCGCCAATGCTTGCTGCCAATCGAGTTTTAACTTTACCAAGTTCTGGCTTTCTGGCAAATATGATTAATGCGTTATTTTTTGGATGCATCCGTTTTTAAATTATTGTCTTTTACAAATTTGTATTAATACATTTGTATTTAACGTGAAATAAATTAAAAGATACGCATTCGTACCTTTCAAAGTTTTATAAAATTAATTGATAGCTATGACCTATTTACAACAAATTGAAGAAGCGGTTGCTTTTTTAAAATCTAAAAATATTCATACACCAAAAGTGGGAATTGTATTAGGTACGGGTTTGGGTAAAATGATTGACTATATTCAAACCATTGAAACCATAACATATAAAGATATTCCGCATTTTCCTGAAGCTACCGTAGAGTTTCATGCAGGTAAACTTATATACGGAACCGTTGGCGATGTATCTGTTTTGGCTATGAGCGGCCGCTTTCATTATTATGAAGGGTATAGTATGCAGCAAATTACTTTCCCTATTCGGGTAATGAAAGCGTTGGGTGTACAATACCTTTTATTGAGTAATGCTGCTGGTGGCATGAACCCACAATTTAAAAAAGGTGATTTAGTGTTGTTAGATGACCATATTAACCAACAACCAGAAAATCCGTTACGTGGGTTAAATAGCAATGATTATGGTCCTCGTTTTCCTGATATGAGTATGCCCTACAATGCTACACTCAATAAAATATTTATAGAACAAGCAGCTGCTGCCCAAGTAGCGCTGCACAAAGGTGTTTATGTGGCAGTAGCTGGCCCAAATTTAGAAACCAGGGCTGAGTACCGCCACTTACGCTCCATTGGTGCTGATATGGTAGGTATGAGTACGGTGCCAGAAGTAATTGTTGCCAATCAAATTGGGTTGCCATGTGCAGCGGTAAGTGTTATTACAGATGAGTGCGACCCTGATCATTTACAGCCTGTAGATATTGCCGAAATAATTGCAGTTGCAGGTAAGGCAGATGAAAAATTGAGTAACTTATTTGCAGCTGTTATTAATAAAATATAATAAATATTCATAATTTAAAAATCCTTGTAATGCCTCATTACAGGGATTTTTTATGCACCATAGCCAACTTTAACGTTGTATAAACAAGCTAAATGGTACTTTTGCCATCCTTTTAATTACTAAATTTTACTATATAGACACAATAGCTACACTTATTAATCGTTTGGTTTATACCAATATCAATGATTTAAATGAAAAATTTAAAGTTTAAAAAAGTGTATCTTTTTATTGCAGCTATGTGTACGTTTATGCTGCATTTACCATTTGCCTTTTCAACCGGAAAAAAAGTTGCGTATAAACCTATTGTACCAGCACCTTTGTCAACAAAAAACAATGCTTTTGCCTTTGCTGATAAAATGTACGATAGTTTAAAATTAAACTTATGTGGTTTATCAATACAAGCATTTGAATATGCTTATAAGGGATATGATTTTCTTAAATTAAAAGGAAAAATTGCCAACGATAACATTTTATCAATTGTTGATTTTTCAAAGCCCTCAAACCAGAAGCGTTTATTCGTAATTGATGTAAAAAATTATAAGGTATTGTTTAATACTTATGTTGCACATGGGCAAGGCAGTGGCGAAGCAATGGCAACTAATTTTTCAAACAGGCCCGAAAGCTTACAGAGCAGTTTAGGTTTTTACACCACTGCTGATACTTATATGGGTCGTAATGGCTTTTCGTTGCATTTGCAAGGCATTGAATATGGTATTAATGATAAAGCCTACCAACGCAGCATTGTAATGCATGGAGCCCCTTATGTAAGCGAAAACTATATTTTTAGTAAAGGTTATTTAGGAAGAAGTTGGGGGTGCCCTGCTGTACCCGAAAAATTAAATAAGCCCATTATTGAAACCATTAAAAATGGTTCATGCTTATTTATTTACAGCGAAAACAATCGCTACTTACAACAATCAGCCATCATCAATAGTTAATTACATCACACATATTGCCTCATCAATATGGTGTGGCAAAAGTGCTTCTTTTTTTTACCATTTTTGTATTGTTGTTATGGGGAGCTTGCTGCTACCTAGTTTTTATATACTTACATTTGTAAAAAATAATTGAATGAGTTTATACAATACTTTAAAAGGTACTGGTGTTGCAATAATTACACCCTTTTCAAAAGATTTGTCGGTTGATTATGATGCGCTAGCAAAGTTGATAGATCATATTATTGATAATGGTGTAAACTATATTGTTACCTTAGGTACAACTGGTGAAACCCCTGTATTATCAAGCGAAGAAAAAAAGGCTATTATACTTTTTACCGAAAAGCATATTGCAGGTAGAGTGCCTATGGTGGTAGGCATAGGTGGAAATGATACGCAATCGGTTATTAATGATTTAAAAACATATCCATTAGATGGTGCTGTTGCTATTTTAAGTGCTAGTCCTAATTACAACAAGCCATCACAAGAAGGTATATTTCAGCATTATAGCGCCATTGCAGCAGCTTCACCAAAGCCTGTTATTTTGTACAATGTACCTGGCCGAACAGGTAGAAATATGGATGCACGAACTACCTTACGTTTAGCACATGAAGTAAGTAATATTGCAGGTATAAAAGAGGCCAGTGGCGATTTGCAGCAGTGTATGGAAATTTTAAAAGACAAACCTGAAGGCTTTGCTGTAGTTAGTGGTGATGATGCTTTGGCATTACCTCAAATAGCTTGTGGTATGAGTGGTGTAATAAGTGTGGCAGCGAATGTTTTTCCTGCCGCATTTTCAAAAATGGTACAACATTGTTTAGCCAATGAATACCCTGCTGCTGTAACCATCAATAACCAATTGTTAGATGCTTATAAATTAATGTTTGCAGAAAATAATCCTGCTGGCGCTAAAGCATTTTTATTTGAAATGGGTATTGTACAAAATGAGTTACGTTTGCCTTGTGTGCCTTTAAGCGGTGTTATTCATCAAGATGTGAAAAAGTATTTAGCCATACATAACCAGCTGTGAGGGTTTTAATTGCTATCATATGTTTTATGGTTACTACGCTGCAATTACAAGCTCAAGTACCCATTGCCGATACGGTTATACATATGCTACACCATAATGTATCGCTTAATATTGTATGCAAAACAAAATCAACAGTTACTTCCAAAAATAGAATTAGTATTGTTTGTGTAAAAGCCGCCAACGTTTCATTCAATGAGGCGTTGGCGGCTTTTGTTGCCAATGACAGTATTGTCAATACTATTATTGTTGATGTAGCCATTAACGATAATACAATTTTAAACAAATCGCATTTTGTTATTATTGATAGCTTACTTAATAAAGCACTTTCCGTTCTCTTAAATAATCAGCATACAATAAACATTGCACAACCAATTATTTTAATTGGATTAAATGATATGGCAGCCATTGTACTCTTGCAAGCTGCACATCATCCTACTATATTTAACAAAAGCATGTTGTGGTTCAATCATCAATCATACTTAGGTTTTGTTGAAGATTTTGATATTAGTTTATATAAACAGTTAAAGGGAAAATTGTTTGTTTATAATGTAGCAACTGCTGCAACTGCTGCAACTGCTGCAAATATTAATGCTGCAATAGACACTGTTGCCCTTCATTCAAAACTGGTCATTTATAACTTAAATGATTATGGTAAAAACTACCCTTCACAAAAAGTTTTGCAGCAAGCTACAAATTGGTTATTGGCTAATGGTAATAACTACATTATCAGGCCTCTTGTTACATTCTAAAAGTTACGCCTTCTATGGCTAACTCCGTTTCTGGGAAAAACGATTGTGTTTCAATCAAAAAATCATCAAGTGTTTCATATTTTGAAGAAAAATGACCAATCAATAATTTTTTTGCACCTGCTAATGTTGCAATGCTAGCTGCTTGTTCTGTAGTAGAGTGGTAGCGGCTTGCAGCCCGTTCTGTTAAGTCTTTTAAATATGTGGTTTCGTGGTACACCCAATGAGCTCCTTTTATTTTTTCGGCTATGCTAACATCGTAAATAGTATCAGCACAGTAAGCATAACTTCTTGCAGCAGCAGTTGGTTCTGTTACAGCATTGTTGGGTACAATGGTTCCCTTTTTGGTAATGTAATCTTCTCCACGTTGTAGTTGCTTAAAAAAAGCTTCGGGTATTTCGTAAGCTTTTGCTTTTTCGGGTACAATACTTCGAGGATTTTTATTTTCTTTAAACAAAAATCCATAACACTCAATACGGTGGTTTACTTTAAATGAATGAACTGTTACTCGTTTATCACTTGCAATGAGTTCATCGGCTTTTAATGCATGAAAAATTATTTTATAGGGCAGTACTATATCAGCCGCATCTAATTGTATTTTAATAATGGCTTCAAGTGCTGCAGGGGCATAAACATGTAAATCGTTGGTACGGCTCATTAAACCCATGCTTGTAATTAAACCAATTAAGCCAAAATAATGATCGCCATGTAAATGCGAAATAAAAATATTGTTGATTCTGCTACGCTTAATTTTATATTTAGCTAGTTGGTTTTGTGTGCCTTCGCCACAATCTATCAAATAATTTTCATCGGTAGTTTGTAAAATTTGAGCAGTAGGGTTACGGCCATGTGCTGGTATGGCAGAGTTATTTCCTAAAATAGTAATAGCGAACAATCGTTTTGGTTTTTATGAAAGACTTATTTATGCAAAAAATAGCTGCATCAATACTTAGTTTTCTTCATCATCAAAATCGCTTAGTAATTCTCTTTCAATTTCTTCCATTTGTACAATATCCCAAGCTTCACTTTCGGTAGGGGTTACGTTCATCACATCTAATAAATCAGCGGTTTCAAAAACTTGCTCAACAGCTGGTTGCAACCCACAAATTACAAATGATTGGTTGCGTTCATAAAATTGTTGTTGTAGGTTGGCCAAAGCTTGTGCTGCTTCGGTATCTATGTTGGTTACTTCCGTCATATTAATTACGATATGTGGAATTTCATGTTGGCCGTATGAGTCAAGTTGCTTGATGTTAGCTGTCATATTAGCAGATAATGTGGCTTCTTGTATGGTTATAACCGTAAATTTCTCTTTGGTATCTGTTTTGACTATCATAATACTATCGATTAAAAACGTAAGTTATAAAAATATCTTATTTAAATAGGTGTACAAATTGTTTTCGTAAATACTTTAAAAATATCTTGTACACATATCAACATTTTTGATTTCTTTATTACTTAAGCACTTCTTTTTTCGTTAACATTGTATCAGTAAAATAATTTAAAGAATGGACAATAATTTCTCAACACAGGTAAAAGAAATAATTTCTTACAGCAGAGAAGAGGCATTACGACTGGGAAATGATTTCATTGGAATTGAACACTTGGTTTTAGGGCTTATTAGAGATGGTGAAAACACCGCTATAAAAGTATTGAAAGCACTCAATGTTGATGTGTATGAACTACGCAAAGAAATTGAGTTAGCCGTAAAAGATAAAACCGGTAAAAATATTGCAAACATCAATTCGCTGCCTTTAACAAAGCAGGCCGAAAAGGTAATTCGTATCACTGTTTTAGAAGCTAAAGCAGTTAAAAGTACGAATGTTGAAAGCGAACATTTAATGCTTTCAATTTTAAAGAATAAAGAAAATATTGCTACACAAATTTTAAATCAATTTGATGTGGAGTATGATGGTTTTAAAAATGAGTTAGGCTTTGTATCATCAGATATGCCCCGTTCAGAATTTAATGATGAAGATGAGTTTGATGATGAAAGTAAAAAGTTTGGTCAAAAACAACAGCAAAAACCAGGCGCTGCAAATTTGCCAAAATCAAAAACGCCAGTACTCGATAATTTTGGTAGAGATATTACCCGTTTGGCAGAAACAGGTTCGTTAGATCCGATTGTAGGTCGTGAAAATGAAATTGAAAGGGTATCTCAAATTTTATCTCGTAGAAAAAAGAACAACCCTATTTTAATTGGTGAGCCAGGTGTGGGTAAAACTGCCATTGTTGAAGGTTTGGCATTGCGTATTGTACAACGTAAAGTAAGCCGTGTATTGTTTGATAAACGTGTAGTGAGTTTAGATTTAGCAGCATTGGTTGCAGGTACAAAATACCGTGGCCAGTTTGAGGAGCGTATGAAAGCCATTATGAATGAGCTTGAGAAAAACAGGGATGTAATTTTGTTTATTGATGAAATACATACCATTGTGGGCGCAGGTGGTGCTAGTGGTTCATTAGATGCATCAAACATTTTTAAACCGGCTTTGGCAAGGGGCGAATTGCAATGCATTGGTGCTTCAACTTTAGATGAGTACCGTCAACATATTGAAAAAGATGGTGCATTAGATCGTCGTTTTCAAAAGGTATTGGTAGAGCAACCATCTGTTGATGAAGCTATTGAAATATTGACCAATATTAAAAGTAAATATGAAGATTATCACAGTGTAACGTATAGCAAAGAAGCTATTGAAGCTTGTGTGAAATTGAGCGACCGTTACATGACGGATCGTTTACTGCCCGATAAAGCTATCGATATTTTAGATGAAGTTGGGGCAAGAAAACACATTAAAAACATCAATGTGCCTGAAGGTATTATTGAACTCGAAAAGAAAATTGAGGATATAAAAGTTGAAAAAAATAGGGTCGTAAAAAGCCAGAAGTTTGAAGAAGCTGCTGCATTACGTGACACTGAAAAACGTTTGCAAGAAGATTTAGAAAAAGCAAAAATTGATTGGGAAGAAGAAAGTAAAAACAAACGTTTCCCTATTGAGGAAGAAGATATTGCTGAAGTAATACACATGATGACGGGTATTCCTGTAAAACGCATGGTACAGGCCGAAACAGATAAGTTGCGTAAAATGGGCGACGATTTAAAAGGTGCTGTTGTTGGTCAGGAAGATGCTATCAGCAAAGTAGTAAAAGCTATTCAACGAAATAGGGTAGGTTTAAAAGACCCTAAAAAACCTATTGGTACGTTTATATTTTTAGGTCCTACAGGTGTTGGTAAAACGGAGTTGGCTCGTAGCATGGCTCGTCAAATGTTTGATAGTGAAGATGCGTTGATTCGTATTGACATGAGTGAGTACATGGAAAAGTTTACCGTAAGCCGTTTAATTGGTGCACCTCCGGGCTATGTGGGTTATGAAGAGGGCGGACAATTAACTGAAAAAGTGCGTCGTAAACCTTACAGTGTTATTTTGTTAGATGAAATTGAAAAAGCACATCCAGATATTTACAACATTTTATTACAAGTGTTAGATGATGGTATGCTTACTGATGGGTTAGGTCGTAAAGTTGATTTTAAAAATACCATGATCATAATGACATCAAACATTGGTGCTCGTCAGTTAAAAGACTTTGGTGATGGGGTGGGTTTTGCAACGGCAAGCCGTATGGAAAACAGCGAAGAAAATAACAAAGCGGTTATTGAAAAAGCGTTGAAACGTACATTTAGCCCTGAGTTTTTAAATAGAATTGATGATGTAATTATATTTAATTCATTAACGAAAGATGATATTTTCAACATCATTGATATTTTAATGAGTGGTGTAATGAAACGTTTGAACAGCTTAGGTTTTTCAATGGAATTAACGCCAGAAGCTAAATCATTTATTGCTGATAAAGGTTACGATAGCCAGTTTGGTGCAAGGCCTTTACACAGAGCCATTCAAAAGTATTTAGAAGATCCGTTAGCGGAAGAAATTTTAAATATGACCATTAAGCAAGGCGATGTATTGGTGGCAGAGTTAGATGAACCTACTCAAAAAATTAAGTTTAGGTTTAAAGACAAAGACGAACCAAAAAAGAAAGAAAAAAAATCTGAAGCATAATAAAAAGCTCCACTGCAAAGTGGAGCTTTTTTAATGAATGATAGCGACAATTTTTCCCCGTTGGCGGTGGCTATCATAAACAGTTGTGTAATATAATTTCCAATTTAGTATGTTAGGTTTGCTGCTACCTCGTAAAATAATATATTAAAAGCATGTTTTATATTTTGGTATGATATAGGTTATTACAATTCCTTTAACAAACCAACATATTATGCAACGCTCCAATTATTTTATTGCCACTTTTTTACTTTTAATAATAATGACCACCAGTAGTTGTGCCGCCATTGGAGGTATATTTAAAGCTGGGGTTTGGACGGGTATTATTGCCATTGTTTTGGTGGTAGCACTTATCCTATTTTTAGTAGGTAAATCTAAAAATTAACGAATGGTTATTTTTTTTAAGGGAACATTGTTAACAGTGTTCCCTTTTTTAATTTAGCTATATTTGGTTGTTATGTTACCTATAAAAAAATACATTTTTGTTGATTTAGATAATACTGTATACCCTGTAAAAAGTATGGGCGACCAGCTTTTTGCACCTATACTTTCACTTATAAAAAATAGTGGTAAGCATGATGCAACTATCGATTCTATAAAACGAATGCTTACCCGAAAACCTTTTCAATACGTTGCCCAACATTTTAATTTTGATGATGTATTAACGACCGAATGTTTAGGAATATTACAAAACCTTACTATTAGTGAAACATTGAAGCCTTTTGATGATTATGTAGTTTTAAAAAATATACCTTGTAAAAAAATATTGGTGACGGCTGGCTTTACAATATTGCAACAAAGTAAAATACAACAATTGGGTATTGAAAATGATTTTGAAGCATTTTATATAATTGATCATACAAAAGCACATGTTACCAAGAAAGATATATTTGAAACCATTTTACAACAAAAAAAGTTATTGCCCCATGAGGTTTTGGTAATTGGTGATGATGCTAATAGTGAAATTGCTGCTGCGCAAGCATTGGGTATTGATGCTGTTTTAATTAATAAAATTGAAGCTAATTTTATTCCGCCTCAAATAACGACTGTTCAATATTTTGAAGAACTATTGCCTATGTTTCATTGGCAATTGGTTGATGCATAATTAAATGCTGATGGGCTGCGGGGCAGCAGCGGTACCCCACAGGCCTTTGCAAAAGGCCGAGGCGTACAAGCGAATGACCCGAACAACTGCTGCTACTTGCACAAAAGTTGAAAGCCCCCACCATAAAACCAATTATTTTAAATTAATGCTCAATTTATTTTTGTGATGCCCCAAATTTATTTGATTTTTGCGGCTGCATGTCACACAACATAATAATTACAATCGATGGTTGGTCAAGCTGCGGTAAAAGCACTTTGGCAAAACAATTGGCCAAAAAATTAGGCTACACTTATATTGATAGCGGTGCAATGTACCGAGCTATCACTTTGTATTTTTTGCGTAATCATATTGATTGGACGGATGACGCTGAGGTTGCCGAGGCGCTAAAAAATATTGTGTTACATTTTGAACCCAATAGCAAAACGGGTGATTCTGAAATTTATTTGAATGATGAAAATGTAGAGTACCTTATTAGAGATTTAATCATTGCTGATAAAGTAAGTGATATTGCTGCAATAGCTGCTGTACGTACGTTTGCGGTGGCGCAGCAGCAAAAAATGGGTGCAAAAAAAGGCATTGTAATGGATGGGAGAGATATTGGTACCACTGTTTTTCCTACTGCCGAATTAAAAATATTTATGACGGCAGATATTGCCATAAGGGTAGAGCGTAGGTTTAAAGAAATGTATGATAAAAACCCTAATGTACGTTTAGATGAAGTAAAACATAACCTCGAAATGAGGGATTATATTGATTCACACAGAGAAGTAAGTCCACTTAAAAAAGCTGATGATGCTATTATACTTAACAATAGCAACCTCACTATGGAAGAGCAATTGGCATTGGCATTAGAATGGGTTAAAAAACCAATGGCTTAGTTGTTTTGAACAAATGTTGCTGTTATATTTTTTAACGCATCAGTACAATTACGCATAGAAGCTATTTTGTTGATAACGGCTTCCACCATAGCATCAGGACAAGAAGCGCCGCTGCTTATTAAAATTTTTAAAGCTTTATCGGTTGATAAAAATGGTGTTGTAACCAACTCTTTGTGTTGGTGTAAGTTATAATGATTGATGCTGTTATCGTCATTAATTTTATCAGCGCCATTAATAAAATAGGTAGTCAATTTTTGTTCACATAACTCCACTAAGTGGCTGGTGTTGCTGCTATTGTAGCCACCTACTACAATGGCAAAATCAGCAGGTTGCTCCAACAAACCATATACGGCAGATTGATTATCGTTGGTAGCGTAACACAAGGTGTCTCTGGTATCTGCAAAACGGTCTGCAATATTTTGATCAGTAAGTTGGTATTGTTGCGCCATTACGCTTTTTAAAAAATCAGCAATAGCCTGAGTATCGCTTGCTAACATTGTAGTTTGGTTAATTACACCAATACGCTGTAAGTCAGTTTGTGGGTTGAAGTTGTTTGAAAAACGACCTTCAAATTCAGTATAAAACTCAGTACTCTTTTTTTCGCCGGTAATGTATTTTGATAATGCCACTGCTTCATCCATATCATTCACCACTACCGTAGGTGTGCCCTTAGCAGCATGTGAAAATGTTGCCCTCGTTTCTTCATGCGAAGGTTTGCCATGTATAATAACACTGTAATTTTTTTTAGCAATTTGGTCGCCTCGGTTCCATACTTTTTCAACAAACGGGCAAGTGGTGTTGTATTTTTTTGTAGAGATGCCGATGGTATTTAATTTTTCTTCAATCGCCAATGTAGTACCAAATGCAGGAATAATCACTACATCATCTGCCGTTAGCGATTCAAAAGGTATCAACATATTGCCTTTAGTATCTTGTAGAAACTGTACCCCACGTGCCACTAAATCGGCATTTACTTGTGGATTGTGTATCATTTCACTCAACAAAAAAATACGTTTGCCTGGGTTTTCATCAATTGTTCTAAAAGCAATTTCAATAGCATTTTCAACACCATAACAAAATCCAAAATGTCGAGCTAGGTAAATTTGTGTATTACCCAAATCAAGCAAAGTAGGCGTAAAATCTTTTTTCATTTTATCAGCCTCTTTACGATTGTTTTTAATAGCTGTAATGAGTGGACTTCTATAAGTAAATGGAATAGTAAACTGCTTCATAATAAATATTGATTACAAAGGTACGTTTTATGGCAAATGCTTTGCAATGAAAGCCTTAAATTTAGCATACACATAAATAGTTTACATGTTTAATAGTTCATTTACAGCACCTACATTTTTACATACAGCCAACATATATGAAGTAAATATTCGGCAATATTCGCCAGAAGGTAGCTTCAATGCTTTTGCAGCACATTTACCAAGGTTACAACACATGGGGGTTGATATTTTATGGTTGATGCCTATACACCCCATTGGCGTAATAAATAGAAAAGGTAGTTTGGGGAGTTATTATTCTATTGCCGATCATAAAGCGGTAAACCCTGAATTTGGTACAGTAGCCGATTTTAAAAATTTAATTGTTACCGCTCATAGTATGGGCATGAAGGTAATTATTGATTGGGTAGCTAACCATGCAGCTTGGGATCATGTGTGGACAAACACCCATGCTGACTTTTTTTTGAGAGATGAGAATGGCGCATTTAAAAATGCTTTTGATTGGGATGATGTTATTCAAATAGATCATACAAATGAAGCCCAACAAGCAGCTATGTTAGATGCGATGCAATATTGGATAACCGAATTTGATATTGATGGTTTTAGAGCAGATTTAGCCCATTTAACACCGCTGGCTTTTTGGAAGCATGCCCGAACGCAATTGTCACCCTTAAAAAAAGATTTGATTTGGCTTGCTGAAACAGAAGAGCCTAGCTATCACCAAGCTTTTGATATTTCATACACATGGCAATGGATGCACCACATGGAGTTGTTTCATAAAAAAGAAATGAGCTTACAACAATGTGTGGCTACATTACAGTGGTACCAACAAGCGTTTCCCTCAACCGCCACCCGTTTATTTTTTACCAGCAACCACGATGAAAACTCTTGGAATGGCACTGAGTATGAAAAATATGGTATGTTCGCCAAGGCGCTAGCGGTGTTTAGTGCTACCTACACTGGTATGCCATTGTTGTATAGCGGACAAGAATTACCTTGGAACAAACGACTACAATTTTTTGATAAAGATTGTATTGAATGGCAACCCATTAATCAACTGCATACATTCTACAGCATTTTATTTGCATTAAAAAAATCGCATGCGGTGTATCAAAATATACCACATACTAATGTTGTCATTAACCAAACTTTAGTAGCCAAAAATATGTTGCAATACCATTTACAATATGAGCAACATGCCGTAGTGGTGTTCATCAATTTTAATGAATTTGAAATTAATGAAACGATTGACTGGCCAACATTACAAGGTAATTACACCAATATATTTACGAATGAAGTTATGTATGTTGCACATCAAATAAATGTTCAATTAACGGCAGGTAATTTTTTAGTGTTCGCTACTTAGTTATCGCATTTTTCCAATAAAAAAACCGCCATTATAAAGGCGGTTTTTTTTGAATTCAATTTTATTAATTAATTATCATCAAGTGAAAAAGGGTATTCATACAACCCATCGTAACCTGGGTAAAAACCACTCACCGTAACATCTTTATTATTACCGATGGTTGCTTTAAGTTCATCAACGGTGTTTACAATTTTATCATTTACTTTTAAAATAACAAAGCCATCTTTCATACGACTTTGTTTTTCAATAGCGCCATCAGCTTTAATTCTTTTTACAATTACCCCACCCGTTACGCCATATTCTTTGGCTTTTTTGGCATCAAGTGTTGCTAAATCGGCTCCTAATTTATCGGCAATGATTTCGTTTTTCACTACATCATAATTACCTGCTTTGTTTTTTAAAGTAACATTGGTTGTAACTTCTTTACCATTGCGGCTGTAGGTTATGGTAATTTTATCGCCTGGTTTGTAACGGCTTACTTGCTCTTGCATTTCGGCACCACTGCTTACTGCTACGCCATTTATTTTTAAAATAACATCACCTTTTTTAATGCCAGCAGCATAGCCACCACCATCAGTTGGTACATCTGTAACTATAATACCTGTAGCATCTAACGGTATATTTACTTTTGTTTTTTGCTCATCCGTCATTTCACTTGGGTTTGCATAAGCAATACCTATGTAGGCTCTTTGTACCGTACCAAATTTAATGATATCATCTACCACCTTTTTTACAATGTTAACAGGTATAGCATAAGAGTAGCCCGAGTAATAACCTGTTGGTGAAGCAATGGCAGAGTTGATACCAATAATTTTACCATCGGTATTTACTAAAGCACCACCACTGTTACCCATGTTAACTGCAGCATCTGTTTGTATGAATGATTCAACACCTGGTGCACCTGCTTTATCTCTATTTAAATTGAGGCTTCTAGCTTTTGCACTTACAATACCTGCAGTTACGGTTGCTTCTAAATTTAAAGGGTAACCAATAGCCAACACCCACTGACCAATTTTTACATCATCAGAATTACCGTAAATTAAATAAGGTAAACCAGCTGCCTCAACTTTTATTACTGCCAAATCGTATGCAGGGTCAGCACCAATTACTTTTGCTTTGTACGTTTTTTTGTTGTTTAAAGTAACGGTAATTTCATCTGCATTGTTTACCACATGGTTGTTTGTAACAATGTACCCATCATCGCTAATTAAAACACCTGAGCCAGATGCTCTTTGTTCAGGAATGATGTTATTTCTTCTCCCAAAAAATTGTTCAAACATATCATCATCACCAAATAAATCGGCAAAAGGATTTTGTTGACGCTGAATTTTAGGTAAGTTGTTCGAAATTTGTTTTGCGTTTGTTTTTGTTTTGATGTGCACCACTGCTGGCATTGCTGCTTGTGATGGTACGGTAAAATCAACTGCCCCAGCAGGTAATGGAGCTCCGTCATTATAACCTGCTGTTTTTGCATAATTTGCTGGTAAAACGCCGGCTAACTGTCCACCATATGCATTCGATTCTTTTAAATATTTACTGTAACCCCAAACAACGCCTAACGTAGTAATGGCGCTAATGGCAACCGTAAATGCAATTTGTTTGAATTTCATTTTTATAAATTTTTAAATCTTTGATTTTAAATATTGTTTTCAAAAAACATGCCTTTGCATAACAAAGTAACGATACACTGACAAAATGATATTGACCGCTACACCTATTTAACAATTAATTAGTAAGACTTTCGTAGATCATAAAGTTAGTAAAAATTGCATCGTATCCACACCATCAGCATAAGTTAATATTGATGGTTGTTGTGCAGCACCAAAAGGCTCAAAACCTTTGCCTACTATGCATTGTACATCGTCATTATTTTTTAATGTTGCAACAACATCTGCTACATTTGTATAAAACTCATAATGCAATTGGCTAATAGGCGAAAACAATTGTTTGTTTTCAATAAGCATAGTGGCTTCGTTAGTCATATAGTACACATTATTCAACAATACAATAGATAATTGATAATCATAATTGTTTTTGTACTTATGATGGTCAGCAAAATATTGGTACTTTTTAAATGATTGTAATACTGGCACAAAATCATAATTATTGGGTACATAAAGTTTGGTGACATTTCTACACCCTAAACCAAAATAATAATGAATATCATCTGCCAAAAGTGCTAACTCAGCAGCTGTTTCACTGCCGTTCAGTATGGCTACAGAGGTTCTATTTTTGCGAATAATATGTGGGTATTTACCAAAATAAGTTTCAAATGTGGCAGCGGCATTATTACCACCTGTGGCAATATAGGCATCGCAGCCTTTGAGCATATCAGCAATTGAAATATAGTGTTGTACTTCGTTATTTTGCGTAATTAAAAACTGCACTACATGTTTCAACAATACATCATCTTTTGATGATAATTTAATTGTTTGGTAATGTCCACTTACAAATACAGCCAACATATCGTGAAAGCCCACCATTGGTATGTTTCCGGCCATTACAATGCCAACATTTTTGGGTATAATATTATCATCTAAATGGTATTTAGTAACCCATTGTTGCAAAGCGGTTTTCGATAAAAAATGAGTAATAATATTTTGTGTAGCTGCATCAATAAAAGCTTCTGTGAACCACCCATTTTTTTGATAGGCTAGCTGCTTGGCTTGCTGCCACTCAGGGGTATTTTTTTGAAGGTACTGCCCCAATTTTTCTAATATTTCAATTCTTTCTTGTAAGATCATGTGGTTCTTATTAAATTGCATCAAAATTACGACAGATGGCTATAAAGATTACAGATGAATGTATAAACTGTGGGGCATGTGAGCCCGAGTGTCCTAATAACGCTATTTACGAAGGCGGTGTTGAGTGGGCAATTGCTGATGGTACGTCAATAAAAGGTAGTTTTACTTTAATGGATGGTACAACTATTGATGCTGATCAACGTAACAGTCCTGTTTCGGTAGATACCTACTACATTGTAACCAATAAGTGTACAGAATGTCAAGGTTTTCATGAAGAACCACAATGTGCCGCAGTTTGTCCGGTTGATTGTTGTGTGCCTGATGAAGCTTATGTAGAAACTGTTGAAGCTTTAATGGATAAAAAGAACCGTTTACACATTTAATTAAATAATTTTAAAAAGCGAAAGTATTATGTGCTTTCGCTTTTTTGTATCTACTCCCAAGCTTTTTTGCTAACTTGTTGTTATGTTACATCGAATCATTTTTGGTAGTTTATGTTGTGTGGCTTTGGCTGTACCATCTTGTTTATTACCTAACAAAAAACCAGCTGAAAATGATGCCGTACAAGCAAAATTAGCATTGATGGATGTTGATGAGGCTTTTGCTGAAACTTGTACAGCTAAGGGTTTGAAAGATGCTTATTTGAATTTTATTGACAGCAATGGTGTTATGCTCAGAACCGATGCATTGCCATTGGCAGGGGCTGATGCAGTTGATTATATTATTGGCTTGCAAGATACGGGCTTTGTAATGAGCTGGAAACCTACAGAAGCACATATTGCTGAATCGGGTGAGTTGGGTTACACTTATGGTATATATAAAATTGTACCAAGTGTTGCAGATACTGTGTTGTATGGCAATTATGTTACCATTTGGAAAAAACAAAATGATGGTAAGTGGAAATTTATATTACAAAGTAACAACGAAGGTATAGGTTCAGATGAACCTTAATAACCCAATTCAACATTTATATGAATAAAAAAATTGCCCTTATTACAGGAGGTTACTCTGGTGAATCCGTAATATCTTATAAAAGCGCCGCCACCATCCAACAAAATATTGATACCAATAAATGGGATTGTTACTTAATAGATATACACCCCAGCGGTTGGTTCCACATGACCAACAATGGTGAAAAAATATTGGTTGATAAAAATGATTTTTCATTAACTATTAACGGAAGCAAAATTACATTTGACGCAGTTTTGGTGGGTTTACATGGTACCCCCGGTGAAGATGGAAAATTACAAGGCTATTTTGATTGTTTAAAAATACCTTACACTTCATGCGATGCAGCAACATCGGCCCTAACATTTAATAAGCGGTATACCGTTGCTGTAGCTGCTTTTGCTGGTGTACATGTTGCAAAGTCGGTACATCTTTTTAAAAATGATGGAATGGATGCGGCTGCTATTTTACAACAGTTACAGTTACCGGTATTTGTAAAACCCAATAACGGTGGCAGTAGTATTGGTATGAGCAAAGTGAACCATGCTGATGATTTAGCACCTGCACTAGCAAAAGCTTTTAATGAAGATGAGCAAGTGTTGGTAGAAGAATTTATTGCTGGCCGTGAGTTTACTATTGGCGTATACCAAACAAAAGGCACTATTGTTACCTTACCCATGACAGAAATTATATCTAAAAATGATTTCTTTGATTTTGAAGCAAAATATGAAGGTGCAAGTGAAGAAGTAACACCTGCACAAGCAAGCGATAAGATTGTAGCGCAAATACAAGCAGCAGCACAAAAAATTTATAAAGTATTTCATTGTAAAGGTATTGTACGTATTGATTTTATTTACAACGAAGCCCTGCAAGAACCGTATATGCTTGAAATTAATACAGTACCAGGGCAAAGTGCCGCAAGTATTGTACCCCAACAAGTAGCAGCGATGGGTAGCACTTTAAAAGAATTTTATAGTGCTTTATTAGAAGAATGTTTTATGTGATGATTATATTGCACCCTCACAATCTAAATTTATTGTTGTGTTTAAATTTATAACGAGCAAACCACTTTGGGTAAACATATTGGTAATACTGGGTTTAACAGCTTTGTTACTGTTTGCTTTTTTACAATTGCTTGGGGTTATTACCAAACATGGTTCATACCTTACTGTACCTGCTGTAACGAGCAAAACTACTGCTGAAGCAGTAAAATTGTTAGAAAGTAAAGGATTTGAAGTAGTTATTCAAGATTCTGTATATACCGATACTGCTAAAATGGGTACAGTATTAAAGCAGTTTCCTGAACCCAATAGCACTGTAAAAGTAAATAGGGTAGTGCTATTAACGGTAAATAGGGTAACCTTGCCGCTAATTGATATGCCTTCATTGCAAGGTAAATCATTGAGTTATGCTTTAGATATTTTGAAGAGAAGCCATTTAGTGTTGGGCGATACCACTTTTAAGCCCGATTTTATGATGGGCTCCGTATTAGAACAAAAATTTAAAGGAACCACTATAGCATCTGGTGCAAAAGTGCCTTGGGGAAGCACCATTGATTTAGTAATTGGTGGTGGTTTATCTAACGAACAAATTATGGTGCCGGAGTTAGTAGGCTTAACGTACGAACAAGCAAAAGCAGTGTTAGAAGAAAGTGGGTTAATGTTAGCGTCAACTGTTTATACTTCTTCAATATCAGATACGGCCAATGCCTTTGTTGTAAGACAAATGCCTACTCGTTTCACAGTTGATCAACGGCCCGTATATATTCGTTCTGGCCAAATTGTTGATCTTTGGATTTCGAAAGATAATGTTCCGTTAGTTGATTCAACCAGCAATAAAACAACCACTCCAAATAATTAAAGTATGAATAACATCTCTGTAAAAACTTTAAAAGAAAGGCTAGCTAATAATGAAGCATTGCATTTGTTAGATGTAAGAGAGCCTGATGAAAGAAATGAATTTAATATTGGCGGTCATTTTATACCGTTAGGACAAGTAATGAGTTTTCAAGTGGATGACATTGAGCATTTAAAAAATGAAGAAGTTATTTGTTACTGCCGTAGCGGTAAACGTAGTATGCAGGCTGCTATGATGCTAGAAACCATGGGCTTTACCAACGTTGTAAATGTTGAAGGTGGTATGTTGGCATGGCAAAGTGAAGCATAATTTTTATAGTTTATATAAAAAAAGACAAACCAAACGGTTTGCCTTTTTTATTTTGAAATATTTTATAATCTGATGTTGATACCTGCAACAAAATTTGCTGGTGCCATAGGAAAGTAAAAGTTTTCGGTAGTGTATTTATTGCCAAGTAAATAACTAAAACTATAACCATTGGCTTCATACAATCTTGAAAAAACATTGATAGCTTGAACATAAATGTTTACTTCTTTTAATGACTTTCCAAATATATTGTAACCAACTTTTGCATCTTGTGTAAAGTACGCATCCAATGCTGCATTATTGTTGCCAGTATTATCTAAATATTGTTTACTTACATACTTACTGGTTAAGTTAATATATCCATTTTTAATAGGCGTTAAGTTAACTGATAAAGAGGCAATGGTACTCGGTGAAAGTACCAATGGTGCTGACTTGTAAAAAGTACTGTTTTGTCCGCCAAAATCATAATTATCATAAAATGCTGTAAAGTTTTTTACCCTATTTTGGCTTATTGTAACATTACCTGCAACAGCAACATATTTATTGATAGTGCTATTAGCAAAAAGTTCAACTCCTGTTCTATAACTATCAGGAATATTCAAACGGGTATATGCACCAACATCGTTTATTTTACCTGATAATATCAATTGGTTTTTATACAACATGTAGTAAAAATTAGCTCCAAAGCTGCAATTGTTTTTATTATACTCAATGCCCGTTTCAAAATCATTTAATACTTCTGGCTTTGGTTGTTGGTTGGTAGCTGTTTCAAAATCATCTCTATTTGGTTCTTTTACGGCCCTGCCATATGAGGCAAAAACTTTGTAATAATTTTTTGTGTAGGTTAGCCCAATTTTTGGGTTAAAAAATGTAAAGTTTTTGTCGATGCTAATGTTGGGTGTTTTTCTAAAACCATTATTTTGGTATTGCACATTACGCACTTGTACATCCATATAACTTTGTAATTCGGGTGTTAAATTTTGGGTCCATTTTGCATAAAAAGAGGCATCGTATTTACGAGAATCTTTATCGTACCAACGATAATTAGCAGGTACGGTATTGGCTTTTTGTGCCCAAATTATTTCACCAAAATGATTGCCTTCGTACCTATTGTAACCTCCACCAACAGCAAGTTGTGTTTTGTTACGGTTATAGTTTAATGAGAAAATAGTCCCGTAGAAATCATTGTCAAGCCATAATCTTCTAATCAAATCAGTAGAAGTAGTAGTACCAACGGGTGGTAAATTATAATCAACTAAATCTTCATCGGCCCTATATTGCTCATAATATCCTTTACCTTTTGTAAGAAAAAAAGCAATGTTACTTTTTAAATATGGGTTAAACTCATGGGTATAAAACAATTGATAATGCGTTTGTTTGTAATTATCAACCTCATTTTCGTATGGTGCACCAGGTTTTGCGGTACCTGCGCTATTGTAACGCCTGTTGGTATCAAGGGCTGTTTCATTTACTCCAAAATAAGCTTGGTAAGTAATTTCTTTACCAGTAAAAGCATTCAACCGAAGCGTATTTTTTTTGTCAATATATGCACCACTAATGTAGTAAGATTGTAAACGAGCATCTGCTCTTTCAATATACCCATCAGATCGGATATTACTCAAACGAGCATCTACCGTAAAATGTTTATTGAAAATGCCACTGTTAAACAATAGTGTATTTTTGAAAGTGCCATATGAGCCTGCACTACTGTTAAGTTCGATGTTACGCTTTGTTACAACATCATTAGTGTTTACATTAATGCTACCACCAAAAGAGCCGGCACTATTAGCTGATGTACCAACACCTCGTTGAATTTGTATACTACTAGCTGATGAAGCAATATCTGGAATATCAACAAAAAAAGTACCTAAACTTTCAGCATCATTGTACGGTATACCATTTAAAGTTACATTAATACGGGTAGCATCTGTACCTCTAATGCGTATGCCTGTGTAACCTATGCCTGTACCTGCATCAGCATTAACAACAACAGATGGTGTGTTGTTTAAAATAAACGGTAAATCTTGCCCAATATTTAATTTTTTTATAGCGGCTTTACTTAAGTTGGTTTTAGCAAAGGGATTTTTATCAGTAGCTTTTACTGAATTTACCTCTACAGGTTGCAAAAAAGTAGTGTCGTTAAAAAGCGTATTTTTTTGGCCATAATTTGTTTGCCCTATGGCTAAGGCGCTCATGCACAGCAATAAATATTTCATATATTATTTTTTTTGCTGAACATTCCGGGTTAGGCACACCGGTATTATGCATTTTTCTAGCTCCCTTCGCAGGCATTATCCTGAGCAGGTTTACGGGTATCATCTCAGCCTCTTTGTAGAAGCACCCCGGAAGATTCAGACAGTTATTAAAAGAACGAGTCGCAAAGTTAAAGGAGATTTTTTCAAAATATTTCAACTTTTTTGTAACTATTTTTTTTGTGGTACGTTTCAATAAAAATAACTATCAAATAAGCATCATGAAAAATTTAATTACAGCATTATTAGTTTTGGTATCACTTGCTAGTTTTGCTCAAGTACAACAAACTAGAAACGTCACCGGTTTTACAGGTATTAGCGCTGCAACTGGTATACAAGTAGAAATTACACAAGCAGCTACTGAAGCTGTTGTTGTAAGTGCAGCTGATGAGGCATATGCAAATGGTATTGTAACCGTTGTTGAAAATAACATCCTTAAAATTTATTTTGATAGTAAAAAAAACAATTACGTTAAAAGTAAAAAAGCACAATTGAAGGCTTTTGTAAGTTATGTTACCATTCAAAAATTAATGGCTAGTAGTGGTGCCGGCATAAGTACTACTAATACCGCAAATACAAATGATTTATTAGTAGATGTTACTAGTGGTGCCCAATTGAAAGCTGATATAAAAGCTACTAAACTAACTATTGATATGAGCAGTGGTGCAACGGCAACTTTATCAGGTACAGCAACAGATGTAGCTGCTGAGTTCAGCAGTGGGGCGGTTTGTACAGCAACTGATTTAAAAACTTCTATATGTGCCGTTGCCGCAACAAGTGGCTCGGTTTTTAAAATTGATGTTCAGAAAAGTTTAAGTGTTAAAGGTACAAGTGGTGCGGTAATTAGCTACAAAGGTGAGCCAGAAATTGAAGGTAAAAAATTGAACAGCGGTGCAACTTTGCGTAGGCTTTAATTGTTTAAAACAAATCATTTAATTATTATGAAATATATTTTTCACCTACTTTTTTTATCGAGTTTTTTTACAGCAAATGCACAAAAACAATTGGTGGTTGATGCAAACGCAACGGTACGTTCCATTGAAGGTACTTTTAGCGCCATCAAAGTATCTTCTGGTATTAATGTATATTTAAGTCAGGCTGATGTTACGGCTGTTGCGGTTAGTGCAAGTGAACAAAAATTTGCTGATGCTATTAAAACAAACGTATCAAATGGGGTGTTGTATATAAACTATAGTGGTGATAGAATGCGTTACAACGGTAATAATAAATTAAATGTTTATGTAGCGTTTAAAAATATTGATCAAATTCAAGGTTCAGGTGCGGCTGATATCGTTATTGCAGGCGAATTAAATGTGCCTGTGTTGAATGTGCAATTAAGTGGTGCTAGTAATTTAAAAGGACAAATTATTACCAACGAACTCAATGTAAAATTAAGTGGTGCAAGCGATGCAAAATTAACAGGTACGGTTAAGCTAGCTAATTTTGAGTGTAGTGGTGCAAGTGATGTAAAAAGTTATGGGTTAATTATTGATGATTGTAATGTAAAAGCTAGTGGTGCTAGCGACATTAATATCACTGTCACAAAAAACATATCGGCTAACGCAAGTGGTGCTAGTAATATTTTTTATAAAGGCGATGCTGTTATAAAAAACCAACAATCAAGTGGTGCTAGTAGTTTTGCAAAAGTGCAGCGATAATTAAGAGATTAACATGTTGGAAGCCCTGTTATTGCAGGGCTTTTTTTATTGGGGGAAAGCCCATAATAGAAATGCAGCGAATTGATGTAATCTGTTTTTATTGTTTGTAAAAACTTCGGTTGTAGGGTAGTAGGTTAAGTTTTGAATTGATTTTTTTTCTTGCATCATTTCACAAAATTGTTTTGTTGTGAATGAAGTTGCAACATCTGTTACCCAAATATTAATGGTAGGTCTTTTTCTTGAAGCCCCAATGTTTGCTAATGTAATGCTATCATTAGCGGCCTCAATGGTAAAGTCTGGGTAAAACATACCTACTTTATTTATTTTTTCATCGTTATTAAAACATACATCAAAAGCAGCAACCGCAGCATTTTTAAAGCCTAGTATACCCACAGTATTAAATTTTCTTACACCTGCTTTTTTCTTTACAAACGGATATAATTCATTGATAATAAAATCATGTAATTTTTTATATTTTTTTGCATCATTATTATCCATATTTGATAACCCATATTCGTTGTTGATGGGGCCACTTTTCCCTTCAAATGCTACTACAATCAATGGCTGAATTTGTTTTTTCTTAAAGAGACTGTCTATTATTTTTTGTGCATTCACTACATCTAACATACTTGTTTGGTTAAATAACAACAGGTTATAATCACTTTTATTATCAGGTACAGAAGTACTTATAATTGTTATGGGCATGTTGCGTTGTAAGTGCCTGCTGTATAAGCTATCTTCTATTTTTTTTGTAGCTGATTTACATGAAAAAAGCATGCTTACAAATGCTAAAAAAATAAAGTAGCACAAGCGTTTTGTGATTTTCATACATGTGATGTTTTAATTAACAGCGTAAATGTATTTAAAATAAATTTTTATAAAAGAATGTAAATTAATTAGGCTAATAAAATGAATACCCTTACTTTTGCAGTGCGAAGTAGAGCAGCGGTAGCTCGTCGGGCTCATAACCCGAAGGTCACTGGTTCGATCCCAGTCTTCGCAACAACAAAAATGACTCGACCGCAAGTCGAGTCATTTTTTTAAGTTCTTTTTTGTAAAATAAATTTGAAGTTGGGCTCTTATCCGCCGTGGCGGACAATGATTCGATTTCAGTTTTCACAACATTAAAATGTTTCGACCGCAAATTGAGTCATTTTTTTAAGTTCTTTTTTGTAAAATAAATTTGAAGTTGGGTTCTTATCCGCCGAGGCGGACAATGATTCGATTTCTGTTTTCACAACATTAAAATGTTTCGACCGCAAGTCGAGTCATTTTTTTAAGTTCTTTTTTGTAAAATAAATTTGAAGTTGGGCTCTTATCCGCCGTGGCGGACAATGATTCGATTTCAGTTTTCACAACATTAAAATGTTTCGACCGCAAGTCGAGTCATTTTTTTAAGTTCTTTTTTGTAAAATAAATTTGAAGTTGGGTTCTTATCCGCCGAGGCGGACAATGATTCGATTTCAGTTTTCACAACATTAAAATGTTTCAACCGCAAGTCGAGTCATTTTTTTAAGTTCTTTTTTTTGTACAATAAATTTGAAGTTGGGCTTTTATCCGCCGTGGCGGACAATGGTTCGATTTCAGTTTTCACAACATTAAAATGTTTCGACCGCAAATTGAGTCATTTTTTTAAGTTCTTTTTTGTAAAATAAATTTGAAGTTGGGCTCTTATCCGCCGTGGCGGACAATGATTCGATTTCAGTTTTCACAACATTAAAATGTTTCGACCGCAAGTCGAGTCATTTTTTTAAGTTCTTTTTTGTAAAATAAATTTGAAGTTGGGTTCTTATCCGCCGAGGCGGACAATGATTCGATTTCAGTTTTCACAACATTAAAATGTTTCAACCGCAAGTCGAGTCATTTTTTTAAGTTCTTTTTTTTTGTACAATAAATTTGAAGTTGGGCTCTTATCCGCCGTGGCGAACAATGGTTCGATCCCAGTCTTCGCAACAACATCAAATCCTCATTTCAATTGATTTGAGGAATTTTTTTGTTTATCAATAAAAATTGGTAAACAATGATTACCTCCTTCATTTTAATAGCTTGTTTGTGGTAATCAACTTATATTAAAACCACAATAATGAAAGCAGGTTTCGTAAATATTTTTGGCAAACCCAATGCAGGTAAAAGTACTTTGCTTAATGCATTAATGGGCGAAAAAATGGCCATCGTATCGCATAAGGTACAAACTACTAGGCATCGTATAAAAGCCATTTTAACATCTCCCGAATATCAAATTATTTTTTCTGATACACCCGGTATCATCGACCCAAAATACAAACTACACGAAAAAATGATGCAGGCTGTAAAGGGTAGTTTAGAAGATGCCGATGTTGCTTTATTAATGGTGGATGCTGGCGAACCTGTTCAAGAAAGCCATGAAATTTTTCAAAAATTAAGATTGAAAGCGCCAGTAATTGTGGTGCTTAATAAAATTGATAGTGTAAAAGATAAAGCCACTATTGAGCAGGCAAAATTATTTTTTGAAGCACAAACCTATTGTAAAGAAGTTATTTTAATATCTGCTTTAAGAAAAGACAATATTGATGCATTGTTGCAACGCATATTAGTGTATTTACCAGAAGGTCATCCGTTTTATGAAGGTGATGATTTGAGCGATATGCCTGTAAAGTTTTTTGTGAGTGAACTTATTAGAGAGAAAATATTTCAATTATACCATGAAGAATTACCATATCACACAACGGTATTAGTACAAGAGTTTAAAGAAAAAACTACTTTAATAAAAATTAGAGCAGAAATTATTGTGCAACGTGATACGCAAAAAGGCATTATTTTAGGAGAAAATGGTAGCATGATTAAGCAATTGGGTACAACTGCACGAAAAGATATAGAAGCATTTTTAGATAGTAAAGTATTTTTAGAATTGTTTGTAAAAGTGCGTCCAAAATGGAGAGACAGTGATATGTTTTTGAAGGAATACGGGTACTAAATAATAAAAATTATTACTAACGAATTACTTTATAAGTGTTTCGAAAGTTTTAAAATAAATTAAAAATTAAAGAATTTGAATCATGAATGATAGCCCAATTTTTTAAAAGCATCATTTGTAATTTTTAATTCAAAAATCGTAATTAATATGAGTTTTACAGTAGCAATAACAGGTCGCCCAAATGTTGGGAAAAGTACTTTTTTTAATCGTATGCTTGAGCAACGTAAAGCCATTGTTGATGATGTAAGCGGTGTAACAAGAGATAGACAATATGGTGTTGCCGAATGGATTGGCCGTACTTTTAATGTAATTGATACAGGTGGGTTTGTAGCCGGTAGTGATGATGTTTTTGAAAAAGAAATTAGAAAGCAGGTTCATATTGCAATTGACGAAGCCAACGTTATTATTTTTATGGTGGATGCCGCAGCTGGTATTACCAATTTAGATGAAAACATGGCCGATTTATTACGTAGAAGTACCAAGCCTGTATACTTAGTTGTAAATAAAGTAGATAACCATGCTCGTATGTTAGAAGCCAGCGAATTTTATAGCTTAGGTTTCGAACACATTTTTTTTGTATCATCAATAAGCGGTAGTGGTACAGGCGATTTGCTTGATGCGGTAGTAGCTTTAATGCCTGCTGAAAGTGATGCTGCTGAAGATGAAAAAGAAATCCCAAAATTTGCCATTATTGGTCAACCAAATGTTGGTAAATCATCGTTGCTCAATGCCTTAATTGGTCAAGAACGTACCATTGTAAGTGATATTGCTGGTACAACAAGAGATACCATACACACACATTACAATCTTTTCAATAAAGAGTTTATTTTAATTGATACGGCAGGTATTCGTAGAAAAAATAAAGTGAATGAAGATCTTGAATTTTATTCAGTAATTCGTGCCATAAAAGCAATGGATGAAGCCAATGTTTGCTTAATAATGATTGATGCTGGTAAAGGTATCACCGCACAAGATTTATCTATTTTTGCAATGGCTGTAAAAAAAGGTAAGGGTATCGTAGTATTGGTAAATAAATGGGATTTGGTTGAAAAAGAAACCAATACAGCACGTGATTATGAAAAACAATTAAAGCAACGTTTAGCACCATTTTCTGATGTGCCTATTATCTTTATCTCTGTTACAGAAAAGCAACGTTTATTAAAAAGTATAGAAGCTGCACTGGAAGTTTTTGAAAATCGCCAACGTAAAGTGCCAACCAGCAAGCTTAATGAAGTGATGTTGAAAGCCATTGAAACTTTTCACCCACCAGTAGTGAGGGGTAATGCGGTAAAAATTAAGTATGTAACACAATTGCCAACACATGCACCAACTTTTGCTTTTTTCTGTAATTATCCTGATGATGTAAAGTTGCCCTATCAAAATTATTTAGAAAATAAATTGAGAGAAAACTTTGATTTTAAAGGTGTACCGGTTCGCTTATTTTTTAGGAAAAAATAGTTTTCAGCAAGAAAATCGTCTTTGTAAAGATTTGTTTTTTCTTCTTATAATATTTTAATTTTAATAATATGTACCACATAAAAATATTTAATCAAAAAAATTAAAAAATGAAACGCATAACAATGATAGCAGCAGTGGCAATAATGTTCACCGCTTGCAACAACCAACAAAACGAAACGCCTAAAACACCTGCTGCTGATAGTGCCGCATCAATGGCTGAAGAAGCTCGTATAAACGATTCAATCGCTAATAGTAAAATGGATGCAAGTATGCACATGGCTGATGGTGATATGATGATGAAAGATGGTAAAATGGTGGTGTATACCAATGGTGTTGCAGTTGCATTTGAAAAACCTATTACTTTGAGTAATGGTACTACTGTTCAACCAAATGGTGAAGTAACTTTGAAAGATGGTACATCATTTAAGTTAACAGAAGGCGGTATGATACATGCCAATGGTATTGCCATGACCAAAGAAGGAAAAATTGTAGATGCTATGAACAAAGCTGGCCAAGCCATGCAACAAGGCGTTGATAAATTGAAGGAAGGCGCTCAAAATGCAAAAGAAGGTGCAGGTAAATTGATAGAGAAGGCAGGCGAAAAAATGCAACAAACAGGCGATAAACTACAAACCAAGCCTTAATTTGAAAATATTCTATATAAAAAAAGTGCCTCAAGGGGCACTTTTTTTATTGCTTTAACGTTTGCGAACGTTTTATATTATTTTTTATTGTGTTGTAATGACTAAAATTTCATAATTTCTTAACAAATAATTTGGAAAACTAAATATTAATAGTAAATTCATCACGTGAAAAACTAACTGCTTATATTTTTTACCTCACCAAAACGGTAAATTTTCTTAGGGTTTTCACAACCAAAATCAATTTTTTATTAATTAATTTATTATGAAGAAGATTTACTTAATCTTACTATCATCATTGATGGTAGTTGCTGCAAATGCGCAACTCACTGGTACAAAAAATATACCTGGTGATTATGCAACTTTGGCTGCTGCAATAACTGACCTGAACACACAGGGTGTAGGTACAGGCGGCGTTATTATCAACGTACTAGCAGGTAACCCACAATCGGCCCCAGTTGGTGGGTTGGTATTGGGCGGTGCAGGTACAGCCATATTAACAACAACAAGCAGTACGAACCAAGTTACCATTATTGGTAATGGTAATACTGTTACAGCATCAACACCGCAAGCTAGTGGTGTATTAACAGATGCAATTTTTAAATTAGTTGGAGCAGACTGGGTAACTATTACTGGTTTTACTATGCAAGAAAATGCAAGTAATACCACTACAGCCGCTGCTACTAATAATATGACTGAATTTGGGGTGGCGTTGTTTTATGTTACCTTAACTGATGGTGCAAAAAATAATACTATTCAAAATAATACGATTAGTTTAAACAGGGCTTATTCAAATACCATTGGTATTTATAGTAATGTGAGACATAGTTCTACAGTTGTTACAACTGCTGCTGATATCACAACAGCTCCTGGTTCCAATTCTGGTAATAAAGTATACAGCAATAGTATTAGCAATGTTGACTATGGTATTGCATTTATTGGTTCTAGTACTGCAGTAGCTATGGATAACGGTAATGACGTAGGTGGAAATAGTTTAGCTACAGGTAATACTTTGACAAACTGGGGTGGGCTGGTGTCTGGTACAATCTCTGGTTTTATATCTTTAACCGGAAGTAATGCAGGTATTTTTATGAACCATCAAGTTAGTGAGAATGTTTCATTTAATACACTCATAAGTGCTACAAACATTACCACATTAACTACAACAGGTTTTTTAGGTATTTTTAAAAGTTACTCAACTGGGCAGCCTACTGGCTTAACTTTTACTTCAAATTATAATAACAACACAGTAACTCTAACAAATGCGCCTACAACCAGTCAAATGACTTGTATAGGTTTGCAAGGGTTAACAGCTCTAGCTACAGCAACATTAAACTGTAATAATAATAGTATCATTAATTGTGCAGTTACTGGTGCAGGTGCTACATCTGCTACTATGTTAGGAATGCTTCATAGTTCTGCTCCAGGTACATTTAATATTAATAATAACATTGTTCGTGGGTTTACTTCTACTGCAACTACAGGGTCTTTTGCAGGTATACAACAACAAACTAATGGGGTAGTTAATAATTTAAACATCAACAATAATAGTATTGGAGATGCTACAGCAGGAGCTGTTACTTTTTCTAATACTAACACTGGTGCTTCAACTGGTATTTCTGTAACAGCTACTGGTGCAACTAATACATGTGCTGTATCAATTTCAAATAATGATATTAGGGGTATTGTACATAATGTTGTGGGCAGTGGTACTCAAACTTATATTTCTAATGCCGCTCCTGCTTTATCCTTAGTTGTTAACACAAATACTTTTACAAACTTAACCGCTAATACTACTGGTACTGTTACTTTTGTATCGATAACTTACTCCGCTACTCTTGGTACACAAACTAAAACAGTTAGTGGAAACTCTATTGTAACAGGATTCAATAGATTAGGAGCATCAGGTTCTGTATTGTTAGTGTCTGATAACGGTAGCTCAGTTACTGGTACTGTATCAAATTGTACCTCAAATAATTTTTCTAACATTACAGTGGCTGGTACTACTACAATTACTGGTTTAAATTATACTGATGGTGGAACTGCGCCTGCAAGAACAGTGAGTGGTAATACTTTAAGTAATTGGACTGCAGTAACAGGAACTCTAATTGGAATGAACTTTACTTATTGGAATGGCAATTCTTCCTTATCTAATAATACTGTTAGCAATATAAATGGTCAAGGCTCTATAACAGGTATCAATATTGGTGCAACGGCGAATACTGCAAATCCTGTAAATATTAGCAATAATACAGTTGCTAGACTAACTTCATCAGGTACTGGTGGAGCGGTTATTGGTATTATATGTTCAAATACTTCAGCTAATATAAACATTAACAATAACCAAGTAAGTGGTTTATCATCAACGGGTGCTGTTACTTCATCAGGTATTGTTGTTTCTGGAGCAACTAATACAAATGTTTTCAGAAATAAAATATATGATATTTCTGGTAATAATGCTTCTACTGCTGTAAATGGGCTATTAATCTCTGCTGGTACTACTATTACAGCATATAATAATATAATTGGTGATTTAAGGGCTACCGCTGCCAACGCAGCTAACCCAGTTAATGGTATTAATGTAACTGGTGGTACAACAGCTAATATTTATTTTAATACTGTTTACTTAAATGCAACTAGCACAGGTGCATTATTTGGCTCATCAGCTATTTCAGCATCTACAACACCAACATTAACATTACGTAATAATATTTTTGTAAATGCTTCAACCAGTAATGGTGCAGGGTTAACAGTGGCTTATAGAAGGTCAACTGCAACATTAACAACTTACAATGCAGCATCAAACAAAAATTTATTTTTTGCACCTAATATTTTCACTGATGGTACTAATACCGATGTTACTTTAGCTGATTACAAAACTAGAGTAGCTGCAAGAGATGCTGCATCAATTTCAGAAAATCCGCCATTTTTGAGCACAACTGGTAGTGATGCTACTTATTTGCACATTAATACAACAGTTGCTACGGCTATTGATGGTGGTGCTGATGTTATTAGTGGTATTACCGACGATTATGATGGTGATACAAGAAGTACCACAGTACCAGATATTGGCGCTGATGAATTTTTAAGTGTAATTACTTGTACAGGTACACCAAATGCTGGTGTAATTACGACTGCAAATGTTAATAAATGTGTAAACCAAACACAAGCAATTAATGCAACTGGTTTATCTAATGGCACAGGTATTACTTACCAATGGAAAGTTGCTACGGTTTCAGGTGGTCCTTATGTGAATGTTACTGGCGGTACAGGAGCTAATACTGCATCTTACACAACTGGTGCACTTACAAGTGGTACTTTCTATTATGTACTTGAAACTACTTGTACAGTGTCTAGTCAAACAAATATCACCAATGAATTTACTTTAACAGTAAATAATTTACCAACGGTAGCAGTAACACCTACTTCAGCATCTTTCTGTAGCCCTAGTGGCTCACCGGTTGCTTTAACAGCAAGCGGTGCTAGTACGTATGCATGGTCGCCAGCTGCAGGCTTAAGTGCTACTACAGGCGCTTCAGTAACAGCATCACCAACAGGTAATACAACATATACTGTTACAGGTACTGATGGCAATGGTTGTACAAATACGGCTACATCAGTAATATCAGTATCTGCATCACCTGTTATTACAAGTGCGACAGCTTTACCAACTTCAGTTTGTAGTGGAGGAAATACACAATTGCAAGTAAATGTGCCGACTACTGTAAATGCCTACACATTCAGTACAGGAACTGGTGCGTCACTAGAAACCATCACTACTCCAACAGTTGTAACAACTGTAACTACAGGAAATACAGATGATGGATCAAATGAAATAACACCAACGCCAGGTTTTACTTTTGCTTTTGAAGGTGTTAATTATAATGGTTTTTCTGCTAACACAAACGGCTGGTTAAAAATGGCAGCGACTGCACCAGCTACAAATATTCCTAGTTCTTTAACTAGCTTAAGCCAAAATGGTATTTATGCATTTGGGCATGATGCCAATTTGAATACAGCAAATGGTGGTAATTTAACGCATGGTCCTGCTGCTGGTGGCAAGTATGTATTCCAATTTACCAATAATTCAGGTGCAAGTGGTGGTGCTACTAGTGCTACATCATATATTACTTCACAAATCGTATTATGGGGTAGTACGAGTGCAAACCCTGGTAGAATTGATATTATTTATGGTGCAAGATTAGGTACAGCTGGTGAAAATGGCGTAATTGGTATTGCCAACGCAGCAGGTGTTTACTTGAATGCTGTAACTGGTAATAGTACGGCTACAACCACAGCAACTAGTTTCCCTGCTGCTGGTACTATTTACACTTTTACACCACCAACATATACTTACTTATGGTCGCCAAGTACTTTTTTAAACGATGCTACATTAGCTAACCCAATAGCTGTAGGTGTAACTGCAAATACAACTTACACAGTACAAGTATCAAGAAATGGTTGTACTACTACAAGTGGTAATGTGCCAGTTACATTAGCAACATACAATTCTGCAACTACAACGCAACCAAGCACAACAGCTGTTACAGCAGGAGCATTAGATGCACAGGTTTTAGCTATTGATATACCACAAGCATGTGCTCCAGAAAATTTAACTCAGTTAGATTTTACCAATGTAAGTACCTTACCAGCTGATGTTGCAAATGCCAAAGTATACTATACCACAACTAACACTTTTGCTACTACCAATTTATTCGGTAGCCTTGCAAATCCAGGTGCAACATTTTCTGTAACTGGTAATCAAGCATTATCAACTACTACCAGAAATTACTTCTGGTTAGTGTATGACGTTGCATGTAATGCAGTTAACCCTAACGTAATTGATGCTGGTTTAACATCATTTACGGTTGGGGCTTCAAACTATACACCAACAGTAACTAACCCAACTGGTACAAGAACTATTACAAGCTTGGCTTCATTATTCGCTACTACACAACCTTCAACAACTGCTGTTACAAATGGTAGTGTAAATCAGCAAATAGTGAGAATTTCAGTGCCTGCTACTGCTTGTGGTGCTTTAACTAATATTACTTTTAATACCAATGGTTCAACCAATGCTGCTACTGATATTGCAGCAGCAAGGGTATATTACACTACGACTACTACTTTTGCAACCACCACTCAGTTTGGTACAGATGTTTTGTTACCAAATGGATCGTTTAACGTAGTTGGTAGCCAAACTTTAAGTTCCACTGCTACTAACTATTTCTGGTTGGTATACGATGTGGCTTGTAATGCAACCGCAACAAATGTTTTAGATGCAGAAGTAAATAATGTAACAATCGCAGGTAATATATATGCTCCAACAACCGTTAACCCAACTGGTACTAGAGCGATCACAGCATTATATGCACCAACAAAAACAGACCCTAACGGTACTACTGCGGTATTTGTAGGAGCAGTAAATGCTCAGTTTTCAAGAGCTTTAATAGCTGGTTCGGCTGCTTGCCCAGGTACTGTAACAACAGTGAATTTTACAGCCACCAATGCAACGCCTACTGATATTGCAAAAGCGAAGTGTTATTATACAACAACCACAACATTTAGTAATGCAACCCAATTTGGTACAGATATTATCAACCCTGCATCAGGTGCCTTGAGTTTTACAGGTTCACAATTATTAGCAACTGGTAATAACTATTTCTGGGTAGTATATGATGTTGATTGCTTCGCAACAGTAGCAGCTTCAGTAAATGCTGACATTACTTCATTAGTTGTAAACAGCACAACCATTCCAGTAACAGGTACTGCAGCAGCAGCTAATGCAATAGCAGCAGCTACCTCTTTCACTACTGTTGCTAATGGAGAATGGAATAACCCAGCTACTTGGGCTTGTGGTAATATACCGCCTACCAACGCAACGGCAGTTACGATTGCTAATGCTATTACAGTAAGTAACACCGGCAATATTGGCGGTAATGTTACAATTAATACGGGTGCTTCATTAACCATTAACACTGGTGGGGAGTTAACACTAGGTACTGTAGGTGGCGGCAATAGGGTACTTACTAATAATGGTACACTAGCTGTAACAGGTGGTGTATTAAACCAAAATGGTTCGTTCATCATGAATGCCTCTTCAACATTTAACCAAACTGGTGGTGATATATTTGTTGATGGTAATGATGGTACAGCTGGCGGAAGCGTAGCATCTACAGCTGACATTGTAGGTATTTACACTAGTAACTTAGGTGTTACGGATGGAAATATGACAATTGTTGATCCTCATTTTAGCGGTTCAGCTGCTACGGATGGAGGTGCTGCATTTGCTTATGAAGTTGCAACAACAAGCAACGCTTTTGGTACAAACCATACATTAATCGTAGGAGGAAACACAAATACGAATACTTCAACTGCTACTGCCGGTTTTTACGTTGATACATATATATCATCAGGTATGTTGAAATTAGGCAATGTAATCATTAATGGTGGTGCAGCTGCAAGCAGAACCGTAAATACCAATGTAATTTCTGGTGCAGGTGCCATAAACATTGGTGGTAATTTAACAATCAATACAGGTAGTACTTTATCTGACGCTATACAAGGTACATCATTAGCAAAAACAGTAACTGGTAATATTATCAATAATGGTACATTTATTAATAGGGGTACATTAATTTTAACTACAATTGCAGCAAATAGTACTACAGGTATTGCTAATACAAATCCACAAACTATTGGTGGGACAGGCGTTTATGCAAACCTTGCAACGGCTGCAACTGCTGAAATCACTTCTTTAACAATAAATAACTCAAGTTCAATTGGTGTAACGTTATTAACACCGATACGTATAAGTGGAACATTATCAATGATTGCGGGAAGAATTAATACTGATGCTACCAACATGTTAACCTTAGGTTTTAATGCTTCAAATACTGGTTCACTATCTTACACTGCAGGTTTCATTAATGGTCCATTCAAACGTTGGATTGGTACCACAACAGGTGCTAGAGTGTTCCCAGTTGGTAATACTTCGTTATTAAAAAATGCATCTATCAACTACACTACTGCTCCTACAGCAGGTGGTACATTAACAGCACGTTTCTCAAGTGTGGCTCCTAACTTCCCTAACAGTACACCGTTAACAGAAGGCGCTTTAATTGTTGACTATGCAAGTGCACAAGGCTCATGGTTTGTTGATGCTGCTGATGGTTTAGCAGGTGGTAATTATACCGCAGCCTTTACAGGTAATGGTGCTAATGATGTTGTAGACTTAACTGGTTTAGTTTTAATTAAACGTCCGAGTGCAGGTGGTGATTGGGTTTTAGATGGTACCCATGTAACGGCAACTGGTACTGCAACTGCTCCAGTGGTAAGTAGAACAGGTATGACAGGTTTCTCTGAATTTGCAATTGGTGGTAAGTTTGCTACTGTATTACCAATTTCAATTGAAAGCTTCCGTGGTAGCAAATTGGCTTCGGCTAACTACCTCGATTGGAAAGTTACTTGTACTAGCGAACCTTCCGTACGCATTATCTTAGAAAGAGGTGCTGATGGTAGAAACTTTACCTCAATACAAGATCAAGTAGCTACAGCCGTACGTTGTTTACAAGGCTTCAACTACACTGATGTTGCGCCTTTAGCAGGTGCTAATTACTATCGTTTGAAAGTAATATCATTAGATGGTACATTTAGGTACAGTAGTATAGTAGTGTTGTTAAATAAAGAGAAAGGTTTTGAATTGATTAGCTTAGCTCCAAACCCAGTTAAAACAACAGCTGTATTAACGTTAACTACAACCAAAGGTGGTAAGGTTGACATTAATGTAACTGATGTAACTGGTAAAGTTGTAATGAAACAATCAACTACTATTATAGCCGGTAATAACCCTATTAATATGAACTTTAGCCAATTGGGTGCAGGTTCGTACCAAATTACAGCAGTAAATGCTGAGGGTGAAATTAGATCAACAAGGTTTATTAAATATTAATACTTAGTAAATAAACCATACTAAAAGAGGCTGCTCAATTGAGCAGCCTCTTTTTTATTTGAGGGGGTTAAAAGAAAGCGTTAAGGAAGTAATTTTTTGATCACGATATAAGCTACCACTACCAAAATTAATATAGTGATAATGGTAATATAAGTACTGGTTTGGTCCATCAATTTTTTCTTGTTGATGTTTTTCTTCTTTTTTATTTGCTGATGTAATTGTGTATTTAACTGAGCAACAATGGTAGGTAATGCTTCTTTATTGATGTGTTGAAGCCCTTCTTCAGCATCAGTTTCAAAATCATCATTATCATGTAAAGCATCATGCAATGATTTCCAATCGTTTTGATTATTGGGTTTATTATCATCGTTGTATGAAGGGGCGTTATGGTCAAAATCGTTATTCATGGTTGCCTAATCTTTGCATAATTATTTTAAGATTGCGTTTGCCATTTTGTATATTACTCTTTACCTGCATGGCACTGTAATTGGTTGCTTCAATAATTTGTTGGTATGATTTTTTTTGTAAATAGAATAAAGTTACACAAACTTGTTGTTCTTCATTTAATTGTTGCAATGCCTTTTCTAACAATTGTAATGATTGCTCTTTTTGTATGATGTTATTTTTATTGGCAAGCTCATCATCAGCGGTAAATTGATCTGTTATGGGGTAAGTTGTTTTTTTGCTTGCACGTAATTGCATAAGGCAATAATTTTTTGCAATCATGTATAGCCAACTTTTAAAATAATCAACCTTGTATTTTTTTACTTCATTAATTACTTTTAAAAATATTTGTTGCACGGCATCCTTAGCTTCAACTTCATCTTTTAAATATTTCATACACACACCAAATAATATAGTTGTGTACCGCTGCAGTAAATGCCCAAGCCATTCATTATCGCCACTGTTGAGGTAGTTTTGCAATAACCATTGATCATCTTTATCTTGATATGGTAGCGGTATTTTCAAATGTAATTACTGTGTTTTTTGTAAAGATGCTATTTTACAAAAAATCCATAAAATTAGGTTTCAGGTTGTGAGGTAGGAAATGGGCTGTTGATAGAAGTATTTTTTTCTGTTTTGGGTGATTTATCAAAAAAGAGCATTTTAACGGCCACAACCAATAATAAAATAGCGAATATTTTTTTTAATACTTCTTGTGGTACGGTAAGTGCTATTTTACTCCCAAAATAACTGCCAATAAAAAATGCGATGGCGATGGTTGCTGTAACTTTTACATCAACATAACCAGCTTTGTAAAATTGAATTACGGCTAATAAGCCAATGGGTAAAAGCAAAATAGCCAGTGATGTGCCTTGAGCCATGCGTTGACTAAATCCTAAAAAATACACCAATGCAGGTACAATAATAATACCACCACCAATGCCCACTACACCACTTAGTGTGCCAGCTGCAAGGCCAATTAATAGCAGTATGATGATGGTTTGAGTATCCATATCTTTATTTTTTTGCTTGTCCGTTTGCATTGAAATGATCTTTATACATTTTGATAGCGTCATCAATTACTTTATAGCCAGCTTCTTTGTTTTGAAAATCATCAATTTCAACTACTTTATTTTCTAATACTTTGTATTGTTCAAAAAAGTTTTTGAGTACATTAAAGAAATGGTCAGGTAATTCATTAATATCTTTTATATGATTTACTGATGGATCGTTGGTGGCTACAGCAATTATTTTATCATCTTTTTCGCCATTATCAATCATTTGCATATTACCAATTACAGTAGCTTTTACTAAACATAAAGGGTTAATGGCTTCGCTACACATTACCAAAATGTCAAGTGGGTCACCATCATCACCCAGCGTTTGTGGTATAAAACCATAATTAACAGGGTAGTGAAAAGACGAATATATAACCCTATCTAATTTTAATAAACCAGTTGCTTTGTCAATTTCATATTTACAACTGCTGCCCATAGGTATTTCTATGAGTGCATTAACTTGTTCAGGGGCATCAAAGCCATATTCAGCGCCATGCCAAGGGTGTAAAACATACATATTGTAGGGTATTATTTAGTTAATGAAGTATCAGTTGCAGATGTATATTTAAAATCAACAGCCCATTGGTTATTACGTTTAATAACTTTAATATTCATAGGTTGATTCATATAGGTATTGCTGTAATTGATAATGGTGGTTGAATCATTTACATCGGTTAATGTGTTGATGTTGTATGATGCATTTTTATAGGCTTGCTTTTTTTCAACTGGTAAACGTTCATAAAAATTTTTGTACGATGAAAACATTTCATTGTTCTGTTCATCTTTCAACAATAATTTTTCTGCAGTGGTAAAGTTACCATCTAAAGTAGCTCTTATAAATTCTCTCCCAGTATCAATTGGGGTAGTAGGCGTTTTTTGCTCATTACTGTTACAACTTAAAAATGTGCAAAATAAAACTATAGCAATGATGTTGTATTTCATTTAAAGTATTTTAATTGTAAAAGTAAGCTTATTTTAAAATGGAAGCATGTATTTAACAGCATAAAAAAAGCACTCCGAAAGAAGTGCTTTTTTTATGCAAAAATGAAATATTACTTCATTTCTTTTTTTGCAGTATCCAATGCGTTTTGCATTTCTTTTTTCAAAGTGTCAGCATCAATATTTTTTAATTCATCTAGTCCTTTAGAAATTGAATCTGTTAGGTTGATGTTTTTATCTTTCATGGTTTCCATACCCATTTCCATAACACTGGTTTTGTCAAATGCAACTTTCCATTGGCCGTTTACTTTTTTCATTGGGAAGTTGATGGTGCTACCTGATTTTTTATCTTTCACCGGTACCTTTGCATTATCGCCATTGATTACAGGCGTACCAAAATCAACCTTTGATTTATCGTACTTTTCCATTTCGTTTGTTTTGCCACCATCTTTCATGCCCATTTCCATAAAGCCTAACATTTGTGCACTTTCTGGCGTACATAATTCTTTTACTTTAGCCATATCTTTTTTGCTCATTGCATCAAAAAATTGTGACAACACTGCTTCAGGGCTACCACTACTGCTTCCTTTACAACTTACAAATAAAGCTGTTGATACTACAGCAATGGCAAATAATAATTTTTTCATTTTTCTAGTTTTAGTTTTTGTTTCAAAAATATCATTTTTATTTATAAACGTACAACAATATATTTTTACACTGAGGGTGTAAAGTAATATCATCAACCCCAATAAATTCAAATTGTTTTATATGGCTATGATTAAAAGTTAGTTCGTTGTTTTTTGATTGTACAAAGCTTTTGTAAACGTATTCTGCACAATACATTTTATCGTTTGTTTTTAAATCAAAATCCAAATCGAATATTATTTTTTGTTGGTAAAAATTGATGGCCTTTTCAATAAAATATTGTTTTGCAATTGGGTTAATATTGAAACGATAAATACCCATGGCATTATTATCAATTGGGTTTGTAAATGTTTCAAAACTTTCTTTCTTTATTTGTTGGTTGGGGTTCCATTCGCCACCAATGGCATGGTAAATATAGAGTTGATTATTTTCGATGTTGGCAATACCAATGTGTGAAAAGGTTTCATCTCTACGGTTGAGTTTTTTTAAACTTTGGCTGGTAAAATCATTGCCCTCTCTTGTAATAATGTCACCTGCTTGTATGGTTGCTTTTATAGATTGTAGTTCAACTAAATTTATTTTGATTTTTTGTTGTAGTGCAATACTATCCTTGAAAGAAATGGTGGTAACCTTATTTTGTTGGTTGGTACAACTTATAAAAAAAATAAAGAGGTAGCTGAGTAGCCACCTCTTTTTAAAATAATGGGGGATCATCATTTACTATGCTTAAATATTTCTTGATTGTCGGGCTTTTTGTTCCGCTTCTTTTTCAGCTAAAGCGTTGGCATCATCTTTATTGTACGCTTTAATAATAGCTTTTACTAATCGGTGACGCACTACATCTTCTTCATCTAATTCTATGTAAGATATACCATCAATATTACGCAATAACTTGGTGGCTCTCCATAAACCACTTTGTTGGTTTTTTGGTAAATCAACCTGTGTAGGGTCGCCTGTAATAATGGCTTTTGCATTAGGGCCAATACGTGTTAAAAACATTTTAATTTGTAAGTCATTGGTGTTTTGGGCTTCATCTAAAATAATAAATGCATTATCTAAAGTACGACCTCTCATATATGCCAATGGAGCAATTTCAATAGTACGTGTGCTCATGTAATACGCCAATTTATCCGCTGGTATCATATCATCTAAAGCATCGTATAATGGTCGTAAATACGGGTCAATTTTTTCTTTTAAATCGCCAGGTAAAAACCCTAAACTTTCACCAGCTTCAACTGCTGGCCTTGTTAAAATAATTTTTTTAACGATTTTATTTTTTAGTGCCCTTACAGCTAAAGCAACAGCAGTATAGGTTTTACCTGTACCTGCTGGGCCAATAGCAAAAACAATATCGTTTTTGTCACAAGCTTGTACCATATTTTTTTGATTGGCTGTTCTGGCTCTTACGGTTTTACCGTTTGGTCCAAACACCAACACATCATTGGGGTTGCGATCAATAAAATTGTCGATGCTTTTTTCATCATCGCCACCTAATATTTGTTGAAAATAATTTTCACTCATATGGCCACTACGTTCTAAGTATTTGATGAGTAAATCTATTTTTTCTTTTGCTTCTTCTATTTGTTCAGCCGCACCACTTAATTTTATTTGTGTGCCTCTGCTGAGTATTTTAAGTAGAGGGAATTTTTTTTTCAGAATGTCGAGCTTGCCGTTGTTTACTCCGAAAAATTCAATAGGGTTAACATTTTCTAAATTGATAATGGTTTCTGTCAATTGTTACAACTTTGAGCGTTAAAAAATTGGAATGAGTTGTTGTTTATTAGATATTCAAATTTAATAAATAGCAATCGTTTACTGTACAATAAAATTATGCACATTATTAAATGATGTTGTGTAAAAAAAGCTTAAAATTTAGCTACAATTTTAAAATTAACCAATCTTGGTGTAAGCCTATTTGGTAAAGCGTACACTGTGTTAGAATAATCTTTTATGAGTTGAAATGAAATGGTATTGGCCCTGTCAATTAAATTAAATACTTCAACACTTGCCCAAATGTTATCAAAGTTTTTAAAAGGGCTATGACTTCTTCTTACACTTTTTTCACTTAAAAGTAATGCACTAAAACCCATGTCAACTCTAATGTAAGGCGCTATAATTAAGCCGTTACGGTACCTTACTGAGTTGGGTACATTGTAGCTCATATTGCTACCGTAAATAGCGTTTAAGTGCACTTTAAAGTTTTTGTTGGTTGATAAATAATCTTCAACATACATACCAACAGTGATGGTTCTATCTGTTGGGCGACGCACAAAACCAACATCTCTACGAATACTATCTTTAACAACCTGATCAGTACTTGTTGCAGTGATAATTTCGCCAGCTGCATTTTTATAATCGAAATAAAAATCGTTGTTGATGTTTTCTTTGGTACGCATAAAATTTACACTTACCCAACTTTCAGCATCCTTCACTAACTCACCAAACAAACGTAACTCAATACCTGTTGCATAAGCTTTGGCATTATTAGCACCGAGGTACCTTATTTTTACGTTATCAATATCGTATGGAATTACCTGTGATAATTGTTTGTAATAGGCTTCTGATGTAAGGCGTAATATTCTATTACCCGGCCCTTTAAAATTATAATCAAACCCAGTTACTACTTGTACACTTTGTTGTGCTTTAATGGCGGTATTGAGTTCGCCATTGTAATTACGCAACTCTCTATAAAAAGGAGGTTGGTTGTAAACACCGCCAGCAAGTTTAAAAACTACATCTTTTTTACCATTGGGTTTTAAGCTTATTTGAGCTCTTGGGCTTATTAAAGTTTGCTTATTTAAACTGTTGTAATTGAAACGTACACCTAGTTGTACATTGATATCACTTTTACCTTTACTGATGTTAATATTATCTTGAAAAAAGCCACTGTATTTTTGAATATTTAGTGAAGCGGTTGATTGTTGAACGTTGTAAAGTGTTAACGATGTTGGGTTGTACGGTAATGAATAACCAGCTGAATCTCTAAATTCAAATTGTTGTAATGCATCTTTAATTTTGGTTTGTTCAACATTTACGCCCCATTGTAGATAATGTTTTTTGGCATCAAAATATCCACGGTGGCCAACATTGAGTACATCAATATTTAATTTATTACGACTGTAATTTTGGTTGTAGCCGGCGCCGAGTGGATTTATAATTTGGCCGAATGTAGCACTAGCATTATCAAAATCTCTATCACCGAAAAGGTAAGCCCCACCAATATCAACATTTTCCTTTTCAACATCTTTAAAGCTGCTTACCATCCATTTTAATTTGGTTTTTTTATTTACCGTTTGCAATAACGTAATGCCCAGTAAGCTGGAGCTGTAGTTGTCTTTTTCTTGTCCATCAAAAAATACATCTAACCCAATATTGGCTGTAAAAAATGGCGAAAAAACAGAAGCTGTTTTTTTAACCGCTTCTGGTAAAAATGTAAAACGAGCTACCGAATAAATGCCCAAAACATCTAACTGTAATTTGTTATTTATTTTGTAAGAGAGTAGCCCTTGTGCATCTGATGCTGAGGGTATATATGCTCCCCTAGTAGGCTGACTGCTTAATAAATTTCGATTACTTTTATTGCGAACACCCACTAAATAATTGAAGCGATTGTTTTTTGTACTGCCTTCTAAATGTAAACCTTGTTCCAATAAACTAGCGTACACACTGCCATTAAATTGTGTAGGTTTTTTGTATTGAATATCTAACACACTGCTCATTTTATCGCCATACTTGCTTTGAAAAGCGCCAGTATAAAAATTAATGTTTCGGGTAAGTGCTGGGTTAATAAGGCTTAGGCCTTCTTGTTGGCCACTGCTTACTAAATACGGACGATATACTTCAAAATCATTGATATAAATAAGATTTTCATCATAGTTGCCACCACGTACATTGTATTGCGATGATAGTTCGTTGTTACTACCCACCAATGTTTTTATTAGCCCTTCAACACCACCAATGGTGCTGGGTAATGTAATAGCTGATTTCGGATTGATTTTAATAAGTCCTGCTTCTTTACGTTCTTTTTCGTTGGCAATGGTAATAGTTTCCAATGTTTTACCATTTTTTTTCATTTGAATTACAATGGTTTCTGTTTCATCATTACTCAAAAAAAAGTTTTTTTGTTGATCAGCATATCCTTCAAAACTAAAAATTAATGCTAATGATTTTTGTGCAGGTACTTTAATAGTAAATAAACCGCTATCGCTGCTATTAATGCTGGAGTTTTTACCCAAAATGGTAATAGCTACTTTACTCATAGGATTATCATTTTCATCAACAATAATTCCTTTTACAGTAGCATATTTAGTTTGAGCAGTTGCGGTGAGTACACATAAAAAACAGCCCATTAGCATGGTAAACATTCTCATGCAATGAAGGTAAAAAAAATATTGATGTATTGATGGGAATACTATTTTTTAATACTTCAAAGCTGGTAATTCGCTGCCATAATTAAATGGTGAAATATCTTGTGTTTCAATAAAGTTTTTGGCTATAGGGTAGGCATGCAACAAATTACTGTTTATTTGATGTTGCGCTAATTGTTCAATGATGGTTTCATCAATGGAGGTATCTATCCATTGGGTAGCAAGTGTTTCATTTAAAATAACAGGCATCCTTAGTTTGGTGGCATGTATTTGGGCCATCAGTTTATTGGCTTGTGTAGTTACAATGGCAAAGCTGTCGTAGGTTTCAACTGTTTCAACATCAGTATTCGTTTCATAAATGCCTGCCATAAAAAATACTGGTTCATTTTTAACACCAATAAAATAGGGGTATTTTACAGCAGTTTTTAAAGGTTTACCCGTTTTTTTACTTATTGGATGAATATGTCGGTATTCAAAAAAGCCGCTTGATAATACTAAGCAACGTCTATGCAAAGCTGCCTCTCTAAATATTTTACCAGGTTTTAATAATTCATTACCAATGGCATTTAAAGTAGTGTAAGGAGTATGAAATTTTTGGTTAGCATCTTTATAGCCAAAACGAAAGGCATTTTTTTGGGTTTCATTTTTAATGTAGTTTGGAAGAAAGCCCCATTGCATAGTGGCGATATCCCAATCATTATTTGTAGGTTTAATGACCAACCAATTACCATAATCAAACCCTTTTACAGCAGGGCGTTCCGCTAAATGTTGTTGTGTGGGTGCAACTTTTTTTTGTTGCCCCTTTAGTTTAATATATGTTTGGTAACTTACCTGTAACCCGTTTACATAACACATGCTATAATGCTTTTAAAGCTGCAATAGTTTCTGTAGGATTAGGCGATTTAAAAACCGTATTACCCGCCACCAACACATCTGCACCAGCTTCAATAATTGCGGTGGCATTAGCCAATGTTACCCCACCATCAACTTCAATTTTTACTGATAAGCCTTGCTCATCAATCATTTTACGTAGTTGCTTTATTTTTTGTAAGGTATGCGGTATAAATGCTTGTCCGCCAAAACCCGGGTTTACGCTCATTACACAAACCACATTAATATCTACTAAAATATCTTTTAAAAGTGCTACGTTGGTATGTGGGTTTATAGCAACGCCTGCATGTATCCCCAATGATTTTATTTGTTGAATATTGCGGTGCAAATGCGTACAAGCTTCTATGTGTACAGATATATTGTGGGCACCAGCATCTTTAAATGCTTGTATATAATCGCCAGGTTTTTCAATCATTAAATGTACATCGTTGTACTTTTTACTAGCGTTGATAATAAATTGTGTTACCATAGCACCAAAGCTTATGTTGGGTACAAAAATACCATCCATTATATCAATATGAAACCAATCAGCCACACTGTTGTTAAGCATATCGCAATCTTGTTGCAACTGTAAAAAATTGGCTGATAATAATGAAGGTGCAATAAGTGCCATTGTATTGTTATTTTTATTTAATGATGTTTATTTAACGCCTAGTTTACCTAAAGCATCTTGTGCTTCAATGTAGTTGGGGTCATAAAATAAGGCTGTTTGGTATGCTTCAATAGCATCGCTTTTTTTATTGAGTTTTTCAAAGCAACGGCCTAAATAATAGTAGCCTTTATCAAAATTATTTTGAATGGTTACAGCTTTAATTAGCACATCTGCAGCTTTTTGATATTGTTGTAAATCGTACAACGCCAAAGCTTTTTCAATGTAAGCATCCATAAAAGTATATTGTAATTGAATACACTTATCGTAAAAGGGAATCGCCAAATCTTTTTGATTGGTAAAACTGTAATACAAACCTTTAATGAAGTTTGCTTCCACCGCTGCATTTGCTTTATTGGCTACTAATAAAGCATCTGCTAAACGTAAGGCCATTGGGTTTTTGGTTTGAGCAAATACGGCACCAAGTGAAATTATATATTTTGGTAATGGTATAATATCAATAGCATGTTGTAAACCATTAATCATTAATGCAGTATCGCCCTTTAAACCAGCAACGATAGATTGCATATCCCAATAGGTATCATTTAAACTATCTCGGCTTATGGCTTTGTTGATAGTGGCTAAGGCTGCATCATAATTTTCATTGTAAGTATAATATTCAACAAGGTTTTGTAATGTACTAGCTGAGTCAGGGTATTGAGCGTATGCGGCTTTTAAAGTTTCCTCTTCAGTTTTACCTGGCGTTGTTTTAATAGTTGCGGCTGTTTGTTGGCTATTTTGTTTGCAAGCGCCCAAACTAAGTATTACTATTGCCCAATAAAATAATTTCATATTTATTACTTATGGCGCAAAAATAAAGATTTATAAATGGTTAGTTTACAATTCTTTGACAATTCGCTATTTGATGTGTAGTAATTTCGTTAATGATTCAGTTGCGTGGGTGTTGGCTTTATTTGAAGTACGTAACAACATCTAAATAATTTAAAAGAATAAACATGAAATATTTATTATCATCAGTAGTTGTAGCCGTTTTGGTGTTGTTGATGGCCTTTAAAACCAACAAAAACAATCTTGATACAAAATCAGTTTTTGCTGATTCAATCCATTTTGCAGGTGAAGTACATTTTAAAAACGTACGTCAATTAACATTTGGTGGCGATAATGCAGAGGCATATTTTAGTAAAGATGGTAAGTATTTAGTTTTTCAAAAAACAGATACAAAAACTGGTATTATGTGTGATCAAATTTGGTTAGGCAAAGTGCCGCAAACTGACAATGAAAAGTTTGAGCCAAAGTTGGTGAGCACTGGTACTGGTCGTACCACTTGTGCTTATTTTTACCCAGATAATAAGCATATTTTGTATGCGTCTACACATTTAGCTGATGCTGCTTGTCCGCCAGTGCCTGATCGTAAAAAATATGGCAATAAATACATTTGGCCAATTTACCAATCAATGGATATTTTTAAAGCTGATTTAAATGGTAAAATAGTAAAACAATTAACCAAAACAAACGGTTATGATGCTGAAGCTACCATTTCACCAAAAGGCGATAAAATGGTTTTTACTTCTATGAGAGATGGTGATTTGGAACTATACACGATGGATTTAAACGGCAAAAATGTAAAGCGTATTACCAATATGTTGGGGTACGATGGTGGTGCATGGTTTAGCCCCGATGGTACTAAAATTTTATGGAGAGCAAGCAGGCCAACTACGCCTGAAGAGGTAAAAGAGTACAAAGAGTTATTAGCAGAAAATTTAGTAGCACCTACTCATATGGAAGTTTGGATAGCTAACGCAGATGGTAGTGACGCCCATGCCATCACCAATTTAGCACAAGCTAACTGGGCACCTAATTTTACGCCAGATGGTAAGCATGTTATTTTTTGCAGCAATCATGAATACAAATATGGTTTTCCGTTTAATATGTACATGATTGATTTAGATGGCAAAAACATGCAAAAAATTTCAAGAGATAAAGGTTTTGATGCCTTCCCAATGTTTACAACCGATGGTAAAAAGATAGTGTTTAGCAGTAACCGTAATAATGGTGGCACAAGAGATACCAATATTTTTATTGCAGATTGGGTGAATTAATTTTTTGGGATACTTTTTGTAATGGTTACATACATCAATTTTTTAGATAAATAATTTATATGAAAATGCGTAACTATCTATTATTATTTTCCCTTTTATTAAGCCTAACACAATGTTCAAAATCAGATGCAGTTAATGGTACTAATAGCGCTAACAACCAAACTTTAGGTACTTCTGCCAACGATTTTTTGAGTAGTAATAAATTTACGAGCTTAACCATACAACTGCAATATATGCCTGGCTTTGCACCAGATGCAACTGCCTTGAATAACCTTACCAATTTTTTAAACAGTTTGTTGAACAAGCCTGAGGGTATTTCCATTATTCAAACCCCCATTGCTGCCTCTGGTAAAGCTAGTTTATCGATAGATGATATTGTAAAAATTGAAAACACCAACAGAACTGCTTTTAATAACGGTAAAAATATTGCGGTGTATGTGTTGTATGCAGATGCTCCGTTTACACAAAACAATGTATTGGGTATTGCTTATAAAAATACTTCGTTGGTAATTTTTGCAGCTACTATAAACGCCAATAGTGGTGGTTTAAACCAAACCAGCCGAACTAAATTAGAAACCGTTGTAACGGAGCATGAGTTTGGGCATTTACTTGGGTTAACTGATTTGGGTACTAAAATGGTAACACCCCATAAAGATGCAGCTAACGGTAGCCATTGTAATAATACCAATTGTTTAATGTATTATGCTTCACAAACAACAATGATTGGTGGGCTTATATTGACAGGCCCCATACCAACTTTAGATGCAAATTGTAGGGCAGATTTACAAGCCAATGGCGGCAAATAAATTATCTCGATCCTAATTCAATTACTTCACAATCTTTCATATTGGCGCCCTCGATAGTAAACCTAATGAGGGTTCTTATTTTATGCCACCCTTGTTTGCCAGCAGCGCCGGGGTTCATATGTAAACACTGCAAAGTATCATCAAACATTATCTTTAAAATATGCGAATGGCCGCTAATAAATAATTGCGGTTGCTGTTGTTGTATGAGCTGTTTTACACCCGGTGCATACCTGCCAGGGTAACCACCAATATGTCGCATAAAAACTTTTACTTGTTCGCAAGTGAAAAATAAATTTTCAGGATATTGTTGCCGTTGCAAAGGAGTATCTATATTGCCATAAACGCCTCTAAAAACTATTGGTTTTTTAAGGGTGTTCTCAAAATGATCCTTTATTTTTTGATCTACCTCATTTGGACCAAAATCGCCAGCATGCCAAATTTCATCACACTCATTAAAGTGAGTGAGTACCAGCTCATCTAACCAACCATGCGTATCAGACATTAACCCAATTCTTGTCAAAATTGTTCATTTAATTTGATGTAAATTCGTGCATCTAACAATGTAATTCAAAAATATTTTTGATATGGCTCATTACCACCAAGCCGGAAAAATTCCACACAAACGTCATACACAATTTCGTAAACCCGATGGTAGTTTGTATGCAGAACAATTATTTTCTACCGAAGGTTTTTCAAACGATTATTCATTACTGTACCATACTTATGCACCCACATTAATTGTTAAGTGCGATGACCCTATTGATGTGTCGCCTAAAATTGCTGAAGAGCATATGTTGAAACACCGCAGTTTAGAGGGGTTTAAAATAAAGCCAGTAGCTGATTTTTTAGAAAGTAGAAAAGCAGTGTTGGTAAATAATGATTGCCATATTGTGTTAGCGGCTCCGCAACAAAGTATGACAGGTTATTTCTATAAAAATGCTGATAGTGATGAAGTGCTGTTTATACATGAAGGAAGTGGTGTTTTAAAAACATGTTATGGTGAATTAGCCTTTGCTTATGGTGATTATTTGGTGATACCAAGGGGCTGTATTTATCAAATTCATTTTGATACACCAGATAATAGATTGTTTATTGTAGAATCACATGCACCTATAAGATACCCTAAACGTTACTTAAGTAAGTACGGACAATTAATGGAGCATGCTCCTTATTGTGAAAGAGATATTCGTGTACCACAAAATTTGCAAACAATTGATGAGAAAGGTGATTTTATCATCAAAACCAAAAAGCAGGGGTTGTTGTATGGTATACATTACGGCACACATCCTTTTGATGTGGTAGGGTGGGATGGATGTTGTTACCCTTATGCTTTTAGCATTCACGATTTTGAACCTATTACCGGTAGGGTTCATCAGCCGCCACCAGTGCATCAAACATTTGAAACGGATGCTTTTGTAATTTGTTCATTTGTACCTAGGTTGTTTGATTATCATCCTTTAGCAATACCTGCTCCTTACAACCACAGCAATATTGATAGTGATGAATTATTATATTATGTTGATGGTGATTTTATGAGCCGTAAACATGTTACAAGGGGTATGATAACGCTACACCCTGCTGGCATACCTCATGGTCCTCACCCTGGCCTAGCAGAAAAAAGTATAGGTGCTAAAGAAACCAAAGAATTGGCGGTAATGGTTGATACGTTTAGGCCTTTAAAACTTACGGTAGATGCTATTGCTATTGAAAATGAAGGTTATGTAATGAGTTGGAGTGAGTAAGCCACATTTATTTTTTGAGAAGTATTTTTATTTGTATTATTTATTTTCATTAAATTGATAGTGAATTAAAACATTACTACCATGATTAAATTGAGCGAATTAAAACAAGGCGGCCATATTATAGCAGAACATGAAGGAGATAAAAAACGAGGAGAAATTGTTAAAATAAACAACGCAGATAAACAAATTTGTATTAACTCAGGTGTACAAGATTTTTGGTTTGATATGGGTAAAGGGCATTTAGAAGCCATACCTATCACTGATGATGAGCTCACCAATTTTAAGTTTCATAAACTTGTGAATGATGATGGCACCGTGAAATATATGAAAGGAGCTTTTAGAATATTAATACCGAAAGAAGGCGATTTTTCAAGGATGGAAATTTGGTATAGAGATGAACAACGTCATATTATGGAACCTATTCCATTACATGTATTACAAAATCATTTTTATGAAATGACGAAAGTATTTTTAAATGAAGGGTCATTCGATTAATAAATATTTAAAATTTATAAGCATAAAAAAACCTCTCAATTATTGAGAGGTTTTTTTATTATGTGAACTCGTAAAAATTATTCACCTTTTGCTGCATCTGCTTCATCGCTGCTAAACTTAGCTTTCAAATCTGCTAATGCACCTAAATCACCTAAAGTAGTTTTTTCTACTTTGCTTTGAATGGTTTTCACCGCTTTCTTAGTTGATTCAGCTTCGGCTCTTTTTTCTTTCATTTCTACTTGTCTTTCTTCTTCTTTCTCTTGTTCCCACATTCTTGTATGACTTAATACGATGCGTTTATCGTTGCGGTCAAACTCAATCACAATAAATTGTGCAATTTCGTCTTGTGCAATCGCTTTTTCATCTTGTTTCATCAAATGACGTGTAGGAGCAAAACCTTCTAAACCGTAAGGTAATTGTACCACAGCACCTTTATCATCTTTTTTGCTAACAGTACCTTCATGTACAGTACCTACTGCAAAAGTATCTTCAAGGCTATTCCATGGATCTTCTTCAATTTGCTTATGGCCTAATTGTAATTTGCGACCTTCTTTATCAATACTCAAAATCATTACTTCTATTTCGTTGCCTACTTTAGTGTATTCATTCGGGTTATTGAAACGCTTTAACCAGCTTAAATCGCTGATATGGATCATACCACCAATACCTGTTGATAATTCAACAAACACACCGTAAGGAGTAATGTTTTTAACAGTACCCATGTGCTTGCTATTTTCAGGGAAACGGTTTTCGATGGTACTCCATGGGTCTTCAGTTAATTGCTTAATTGATAAACTCATTTTACGGGTATCCTTATCTAAGGTTACTACTTTAGCTTCGTATTCGTCACCTAATTTGAAGAACTCTTTCGCATTGATTGGTGTATTAGCCCATGTAATTTCACTTACGTGTACCAAACCTTCAACACCTGGCATAATTTCTAAGAAAGCGCCATAATCTTCAATATTAACTACTTTACCTTTTACTACTTCACCTTCTTTTAAGCTGTCAGATAAAGTATCCCAAGGGTGAGGCGTTAATTGTTTTAAACCTAAGCTGATACGTTTTTTATCATCATCAAAGTCAAGAACAACCACGTTTAATTTCTGATCCATTTTCAACACCTCAGCAGGGTGATTGATGCGGCCCCATGAAATATCAGTAATGTATAATAAACCATCTAAACCACCTAAGTCTAAGAACGCACCAAAATCAGTAATGTTTTTGATAGTTCCTTCTAAAACTTGGCCTTTTTCAAGTTTACCAATAATTTCAGCTCTTTGAGCTTCAATATCGCTTTCAATAAGTGCTTTGTGAGATACTACTGCATTTTTGATAGCCTCGTTAATTTTAACCACTTTAAATTCCATGGTTTTACCAACGAATTGATCGTAATCAGTAACTGGTTTCACATCAATTTGAGAACCTGGTAAGAAAGTTTCCATACCAAATACATCAACGATTAAACCACCTTTGGTTTTGCTAGTAACCAAACCAGTAACAATTTCACCAGTTTTGTTAACTTCAACAATACGCTCCCAAGCACGGGTAATACGAGCAGATTTACGGCTAAGGTGTAAATTACCTTCTCTGTCTTCTTTTTCTACTACCATTACTTCTACAACATCACCTACTTTAACGCCACCCGGAATATCTCTAAACTCGTTTAAAGAGATTAAACCATCGCTTTTAAAGCCAATGTTTACAACCGCATCAGTTTTAGTTAATGACTCAATAGTTGCTTGAATCATTTCACCATCATTGATTTGTTTGAAAGTGTTGTCGTAAACTACATCGTACTTTTCTTTCTCTTCTTTTGAGTAAGATGATACGTTGCGTTTGTCTCTGCTCCAATCGAAATCATCGTGGGCAGTTTGTACAGCCTCAGGTTGGTTTGTTGTCGCAGCTGCTTCCGGTGCATCTTGTGCTGCCGTTGGCTCCTGACCTTCTGCGTTTAGTTGTTTGTGAATGTTAAATGACATAAAATTATCCCGTTGTTTTTTTACGGGTTGCAAAGATAGTATTTTTTACTTAAAATGAGTATGGTATTACTTATGAATAGCTTTCTTACATTATAAGAACAAGCTTTTTTGATGGTGGATAACAAAAATGAAATGTATAAACTTCATTTTTTCTTTAAATTCACTCTTTTTTTAGAGATTTAGATTAAGCGTAAATGAAAAAGATAAAGGATTCTGGTATTATAAAAGGGTTGGTGTATGCTATTGTAGGCATTATTACTTATCCGGGTTTAAATATCATTAATTCGCTTAAAATTTGTGGCACAGAGCATCTTCAAAATTTACCTAAAAAGAAAGTGTTATTTGTAAGTAACCACCAAACATATTTTGCCGATGTTATAGCTTTTATACATATATTCTGCGCCGTAAAGTGGCGCAAACAAAACAAATTAGGTATTCCTTATTATTTACTATGGCCATTCACCAAAATTAAATACGTTGCCGCTGAAGAAACCATGAATAGTAGTTTGCTTACCAAATTTTTTACTTTGGCAGGGGCACTTACTGTTAAAAGAACTTGGAATGAGGGTGGCAAAGAAATTAGAAGAGGTTTAGACCCTTCAGACACTCGGAAAATTTTTAAAGCTTTGGATGATAATTGGGTGATTACTTTTCCGCAAGGCACCACTAAGGCTTTTGCACCAGGTAGAAAAGGTACAGCACATATCATTAAACAAACGAAGCCCATTGTAATACCTGTTGTTATTAAAGGTTTTTCAAGAGCTTTTAACAAAAAAGGACTTGTGATTAAACGAAGAGGTACACCTTTACAAGTAACCTTTAAAGCGCCACTTAACATTAATTTTGACGATAGTACCGAAGCTATTTTAGCACAAGTAATGGATGCTATTGAACAGAGTAAAGCATTTATGCCTGTTATACCAAAACAAACAGTTACCACATAAAAAAAGCGTTCATTAATTGAACGCTTTTTTATTTATTTTACAAATAATGCTTTTAATTCATCTGCATCTTCAGGCTTCATTTTTCCACCTAATATCAAACGTATTTGGCGTCTTCTTAAAGCACCTTCAAACAGCTTCTTTTCATCATCCGTTTCTGGCTCCAAGGCATTGATGCTTCTTGGTTTACCATTTGGGTCAAGTGCTACAAATGTATAATATGCTTCATTGCTTTTGTAACGGTATTGTTGAATAGCATCTTCACCCCATACATTCATATGTACTTCCATGCTGCTGTTAAAAGCACGTGTAACCTTGGCTTCAATATGTACTACATTGCCAATTTTTATTGGAGTTTCAAATGAAATATTATCTACAGATGCTGTAACTACTGGTGCGGCACAATGCTTCATCGCTGCAAGTGCAGCTGCAATATCCATCCAATACATGAGGCGACCACCCATTAAGTTTCCAAAATTATTGGTGTCGTTGGGTAATACCAATTCCGTCATTACCACCAACGATTCACTTGCTTTTTTTACCATACTTTCAATTTGGGCGCAAAGCTAAAATATTAAACCCAATAAGTTAGGGTCAATTTAAACCTTAACAATATTATGACTGTGATTTACTGCCTTTTTCGCCCCTGCATTTATCACTACAATACTTTACTTCATCCCACACTTTTTCCCATTTTTTTCGCCAAGTAAATGGTCGGTTACACACAACACAAATTTTTTGTGGAAGGTGTTGTTTTTTTACATTTTTCATATGCTGTTCAACAATGATTTATGGATGATGTAATGTTACTTTTTTTCAAATGCATCATCTAGCGAAGCTAAATAAGCATCGGCAGTGGTTAACAATTGATTTCGTTTGGTAGCATCCATTTTATCGAAAGTTTTTAACAACATGCCCAAACGTGGGTTTTTTGAAAAAAAAGTACGTTGTGTATGCATAAACCGCCAAAACAGCGCATCCCAAATGGACGTCCATTCCCCTTTTTTATAATCGCTCATTTTGGTGATATAATTACTGCCGCTGATGTATGGTTTGGTGGTCATAAGGCCACCATCAGCAAACTGCACCATACCGTATACGTTAGGTACCATTACCCAATCGTAACTATCAATAAACAATTCCATAAACCAACGGTACACTTCATCGGGGTCAAACTCACATAGCAACATAAAATTGCCTAGTAACATGAGGCGTTCAATGTGGTGCAAGTAACCAGTTTGCAATACTTTTTTTATTACATTATCAATAGGTGTTATACCTGTGTTGCCAGTCCAAAATGTAGCAGGTATTTTTCTGGTAAAACCCCAGTAATTGGTGGTGCGTTGTTTGCTGCCTTCACGTTCATAAACCATTCTTATAAACTCTCTCCAACCAATAATTTGCCTAATAAAACCCTCTGTTGAGTTTAATGGTATTTGGTGTTTTGCAGCAAATTGTAAAGTGGTATCAATAATTTGTTGAGGTGTTAATAAACCAGCGTTTAATAACGGACTTAATAGTGAATGATGCAGGTAATGTTCATTTGCCACTAATGCATCTTCATACACTCCAAATTTTTCAAAACGATGTTGTAAAAAATCTTTTAACCAATGCAGTGCATCTTGTTCGTTAATAGGATATATAAAATTTGTTGTAACACCATAGTTGTTGCCAAAATTAGTTGCAACATATTGCAGTGCTTCTTTCACAAAAGTATTTGTAGAAGGAAACGCTAGTTTGGGAGGTTTTTCTGAAGATGGATATTTTTTTCTGTTATCAGCATCATAACTCCATTGTCCGCCAACAGGTTGCCCTCCATCATCTAACAAAATACCCCTGGTTTTGCGTTGATGGATGTAAAAATCTGTTTGAAAATACCTTTTTTTTGAATCAAAAAATTGGTTACCCTCTTGTAATGTGTTGAGAAAAGCTGGTGTGGTGTGTTGATGTAGCTGTATTTGTTGCTTTTTGCAAGCATTTTTTAAACGACGGTACAACCAATTATCAACCACTTCAGTAAAATGAATATCCGTAACCTTTAATGATTTTTTTAGGTGAGGTATTAGTTTTGAAATATCATGTATTGGTTCATTTGAATTAATATACAATACATTATAACCATTTTCTGTAAGATGTGCTGCATACTGTTTCATACTGGCACGGTGAAACACCAGTTTTTGTTGGTGAAAATTATATTGGGTAAAAAATAAGGCTTCTTCAACCAACACAACTCGTTGTTGTAAAGGAGCTATTTTTTTGAGGTTAAATAGTTGGTGTGGAAAAATCAAACTCACTGCTGTCATACTTACATATTTTATACTGCAAATTATAAGCATTCGTTCACAGTAAAAAGTTTAAACAGTGGTTTAGGCATAATATTTACGCATGAAGTAAATGTATAGTGTTTAACCAACAGTACTGCACTATTGCAGCTGTAAACTCCCTATTTTTGCGTATAATTTTTTATATGATATCGTTTGATAATACTGAATATGCTTTCGCTTATAAAAGCAATAAAGAGCTTAAAAAAGCCCATTTTTTATTTTCATCAATGGGTAAACCTTGGTTGGTTAATATGGGTTTATCATTAATGCCAAAAGCCATTAAATGGAATATTCCGTTTACAAAATCAATTATAAAGCAAACCATTTTTAGTCAATTTGTTGGTGGCGAAACTCTGCAAGAAACTGCACCAGTTGCACAAAAGCTAGGTGCGTATAATGTAGAAGTTATTTTAGATTATGGTGTTGAAGGTGGCGAAGAAGGCGAAAGTGGTTTTGACCATGCAGCAGATGAATTTATAAAAGTGATTGATTATGCTACAACGCAACAGAACATACCATTTATGAGTATTAAAGTTACTGGTTTGGTACGTTTTGGGTTGCTTGAGCAAATTGATGCAGCCATGAGTAAAGCTGAAGGCACTTTAATGAAACGGTATGAAAATGCAATTGCTCAATTAAGCGATATTGAAAGAGTTGAATGGCAAAAAGTAGTGGCTAGGGTAGTGCGAATTTGCAAAGCAGGTAGCGATAAAAAAGTTGGTGTGTTGGTAGATGCTGAAGAAACTTGGATTCAAGACCCAGTAGATGCACTTACCATATTAATGATGGATCAATTTAATACCACCAATGCAGTAGTGTACAATACTATTCAATTATACCGCCATGATAGGTTAGCATTTTTAAAAGATAGCTATGAAGCTGCAATGAGCAGGTCATTTGTGTTAGGGGTGAAGTTGGTACGTGGCGCTTACATGGAAAAAGAAAGAAAACGTGCAGCCGAAAAAAACTATCCATCGCCCATACAACCTAATAAAGAAAGCAGCGACAATGATTATAATGCAGCGGTAGCTTTTTGTATTGAACATATTGAACAAATTGCCGTAATTGTTGCATCGCACAACGAATACAGTAACTTACGTGCTACACAATTGTTAGACGCTAAGGGATTGCCGCATAACCATCCACATATTCATTTTTCACAATTGTATGGCATGAGTGATAACATTACTTTTAACCTTGCAAAAAGCGGTTGTAGTGTTAGTAAGTACTTGCCTTTTGGGCCTATTGAAGATGTGATTCCTTATTTGATGCGCAGGGCACAAGAAAACAGTTCTGTAGCCGGACAAACAGGTAGAGAACTTGGTTTAATTAAGAAAGAGTTGGCTCGTAGAAAATTAGCTTAATATATTTTGGTTACTTTATTTTCAACCAAACCATACACATGATCACCTTTTTGGGGTTTGATGGTGTGTGTGCCTGTAAACCTGCCAAATGCTGGTAACACCGCATATTTTTCGGTGAAATAAAAACAGGCTAGTTGTAACGATTGTTTGCCCAAACCTTTGATGTTGATACCGGGGTGAATATGACCGCTAAAAAAATACTCGGCTTTTACCTGCTTTACATCGGCCATATCATGCGTAAAGCAAAACCCATTAATAATATGGTGCGATGGTATTACTTGTATATTAGCATGAGTATAAACTTGAGCAGGTAAAATATCATGATTGCCTTTTATTAAATCAATAGCAACATAATCAATATCATTACGCCAACGTTTGAATAACTCAAACTCTTTATTAAAACTGCTGTGAAATAAATCGCCTACGATAATAATTTTTTTAGGTTTAAAAAACTGTACTTCTTGCAGTAACTTATGTAAATCTTCTTTAAAAATATTTTGGGGTATGGCTATACCACTTTTTCTAAAATGACCTGTTTTACCTAAATGTAAATCAGATAAAATCAATGTTTGTTGTGCTTCCCAAAAAAGCGTACGTTGTGCTGATACAATAAATTGTTCGCCTAAAATGTAATGAGGTAAAAGTGGTTGCATGGGTTGCAAATGTACAATGTAAACCGATTATCAAATTTCATATTTGGTATGGTAAAAGTTTCTTATTTTTCACATCTAAAAACTAACAAATATGAATGAATACAAACAAGATGTTGATCAAATTTCTAGTGAATTATATCAAACAGAAACATTACCTAAAGGGTTGAATGTATTAACGATATTAACTTTTATAGGTTGTGCATTTGGTGCCCTTTTTAGTTTAGGTACACCATGGTTAATGAAGTTAAGCAAAGGCTTTGTAGATAAAGCAATGGAAAATAGTTCAAGTTTGCCTCCAGAAAAATTAGCTGAGTTAGAAAAAAGTAGGGCAGGTATGGAAATTATGATGGCAAATTTAACACCTGTATTAATTATAGGAATTGTGGGTATTGTTTTATGTTTTGTTGGTGCTATGATGATGCGTAAACTCAAAAAAGATGGCTTTTTTATTTACTGTGCTGGTCAAATAGTTCCTGTTGTAGGTAATTTTGTTTTATTAGGCTTAAGTCAATTCACCAGTATTTGGAGTTACTTTTTTGCACTTATTCCATTTGTATTTATAGCATTATATGCTGCTCAGAGAAAATATCTAGTAAAATAGTGAAGCATAAAGTTTATTAAAAAAGCCCGTTATTAACGGGCTTTTTTAATGTGTATGTTATTTAAAACTTTCTTTTATTTTTTCGGTTAGGTCAACCTCTATCATGCGTTGTGCAATATTGATCATGTTTTTAAAAGCAGTGGTACCACTAATACCATGGCCAATAATTACAGGTTTTGCAACGCCTAAAACAGGTACACCACCATAGGTTTCAAAATTAAAACGCTCAAAATGTTCGTCGGTAATATTTCTACGTTTTACAATATCGTACACACTTTCAGCAAGTTTTAATACTACATTACCTGTAAAACCTTCACAAACCATAACATCACTTTTATCAATTAAAATATCACGACCTTCAATATTGCCAATAAAGTTGATGTGCTTGTTTTCATTTAATAAAGGGTAGGTTGCTTGTGCTAAAATATTGCCTTTACCTTCTTCTTCACCTAAATTAACCAGCCCTGTTTTAGGATGCTTAATTTTTAAAACATGTTCAGCAAATAAAGAACCTAGTACAGCGAATTGGTTGAGGTTTTCTGGCTTACAATCAGCGTTTAAACCAACATCAACCAACAACCCTAACGAACCATTTTCACGGGGCATGTAGGCGCCAATGGTTGGTCGTAATACACCTTCAATAGTTTTGATGCTAAATAAAGCACCCACCATCATTGCGCCTGTATTTCCGGCACTTATGAATGCATCTATTTTGCCGCTAGCTAATAAATGAAAACCAATAGCGATGGAGCTTTGTTGTTTTTCTTTTAATGCTTTTGTAGGGTGTTCGTGCATTTCAATTACCTGTGGTGCATGTACAATATGGTACTGCGTAGCAGGTAAAGAATAAGTTGCAAGGAGCGGTGTTATTTTTTCTTCATCACCTATTAAAGCTAGTTGCACAGTGGTGTGGTTTTCGGCAAAAAAAGCTGCCGCACCTTTCACTGCTTCAAGTGGCGCAAAATCGCCCCCCATCATGTCGAGCCCAATAGTGATCATTACAAGAAAATTTAAAAATTAAAAATTCCAAAGCAGAAAATGTTGTGTAACATCATCAACCCTGGAATAAAATATTTTAATCAGTAAAATTATACTGCTCTTAATGGCGCTTTTTCAGACACTAATTTTCCTTTGTAGTACAATTTACCTTCACTTACGTGTGCACGATGACGTACATGCGTTTCGCCTGTAGTACCATCGATACTTAAAGTTGGTTCAGTTGCCTTATAATGCGTTCTTCTTTTTGCACTGCGTTGCTGACTATGGCGCCTTTTTGGATTTGGCATGACTTGTTTATTTTAGTATTGAGTAATTAATATTAAAAGTAGGTTTTTAAGCCGTACTAATTTTGTTTAAATTTATCTAATCCTTTCCAGATGTTGTTTTCTTTTACGATTTCAGTGTTTGCTGCCATTTCTTTGAGTTTATTCAACACTTCTTCATTACAAAGTGAATGGCCTGCTGCATCATTACCACAAACATTTTGAGTGGGTATACTTAGCATTACAAATTCGTATAACCAATCGCTAACATCTAAATGACTTTCGTTTCGTTCAATGTAGAAAATATCAGGATCTTCTTCTTCTTCATTTGCCTCATCCGCATTATCCGTTAATTTTACTACTACATTAAACTCATCCCAAAGATCTATTTTGAGGATATTGCCGCAACGATCGCAGTTTACTGCTGCTTTACCACCTGTTGCAAATTTGAGTAACATGAAACCAACATTTTTTTCAAGTGTTAATTTTACGTTCGCCTCAATTTCTTCAATACCTTCAGCACCTTTATCTGTAAAAAAAGCCGTGTTCAAGTCATATTCAAATGAGTGTTCACCCATTTTTAAACCCACAAAAGCAATTTCGTACAACCGCTTAGTTCCCATGGCTTTCTTTTTAAAGGATTGCAAATGTACATCTTTATTTTTAATTTTTATAAGTTAACCTGCATTATAGTGCTTAAAATGCCTCATTTTTGGTAAATATTTTACATAAATATATGAAACAAAGCCAACGACCCTCATATTTACTCCTATTATTGCTCTTTATGTACATTTTTATACGATGGTATAGTAGCGATGTACAACGAGTGGAAGAAGGTTATAGTACTCAATTTTATCCTAAACTGGCCAATACATTTAGGCTTTGTGTGGGTGGGCTACCCTTTAGTTTGGGTGATATTTTATGGGCATTACTTATTATTTGGCTACTTTATAAATTAGTACAATGCTTTATATTTTTTTGGAAGCCAAATAGATTACAGCGGTTGAAGTTGTTGCTTTGGCAACCCTTGTTCAAGTTTATTCAAACATTGGCTGTTGTATACATCATTTTTAATGTATGTTGGGGTATTAATTATAACCGACAAGGCATAGCAACGCAATTGGGATTATCGTTGGATGAATATACCGTTAAAGAGTTGGCTGCCATAAATGATGTATTGGTATTTAAAATAAACCACTCAAAGGCTCAATTATTGGTGCATCAATGTAAGCCTTTGTCAACAGATAGTTTATATTCATTCACAGTTGCTGCCTATCAAAATGTATCAAAAAAGTACTCATTTTTAACGTACCATCATCCTGCCATTAAAACTTCACTTTGGGGTTGGGTAGGCAACTACACTGGTTTTTTAGGATACTATAACCCCATAACAGGAGAGGCACAAGTGAATACTACCGTACCTGCTTTTACGCAGCCATTCACTGCTTGTCATGAAGTGGCCCACCAATTAGGCTATGCAAAAGAAATGGAAGCAAATTTTGTAGGTTATTTAGCCGCATCAGCTAGCAATGATGAACGTTTTAAATATGCGGTGTATACTGATTTGTTTACTTATGCTAATCGTACTTTATATATTGCTGATACCATGTTGGCCAGAAAATACCAACGTTTATTAGCACCCGACGTTTTGAAAGATTTTAAAGAACGTAGGGCTTTTTATAATGCTCATAGAAGTTTTATGGAGCCTATTATTCGATTTTTATACAGTAAATTTTTACAAAGTAACCAACAGCCAATGGGTATATTGAGTTATGATGAAGTAACCAGTTTTATAATTGCTTACTATAAAAAATTTGGCACTATTTAAGTTACTATTAAAGCATATTCATCTTTTAAAATTACATACATTGAAAAATATATTCAAACTCATTATTTCTATTGCAATACCATTAGCAGTGGGGGCTATATCAGGTTATTTTACACAAAGCTCAGTAACTACATGGTTTGTAACATTAAATAAGCCCAGTTTTAACCCACCAAGTTGGGTATTTGCCCCAGTGTGGACAACCCTCTACATAATGATGGGTATAGCTTTTTACATTATTTGGAAAAGCCATGCTAAGTTAGAAAAGCGTTACACCGGTTACACCTATTATTGGTTACAATTAGCGGCAAATTTTTTATGGAGCTTTTTGTTTTTTTATTACAGACAACCAGGTTGGGCTTTAATAGATATTGTTTTGATGTTTATTTTAATATCATGTACCATCATCAGTTTTAGGAAAGTTTCAAAAACAGCTGCTTGGTTGCTAGTGCCTTATTTATGTTGGGTAACTTTTGCAACTGCTTTGAATTTTGAAATTTGGAGATTGAATTAATGTTGCATTTATAATGTACCGTTAAGTTACTTACAGTAACTAGCTTTCATTTTTAACAGTTGCTCTTTCAGCTGCCATTACTTTTAAAGAGTGAATACTTACGTTCAATTCAAAACCTATGAGTAACGCTAACGAATTGATGAAGATGAGTGCCATTACCATCATAATAGTACCAATAGAACCATACAATGCATTGTAACGAGCAAAATTACTTACAAAAATGGAGAATACTAATGATGAAAAAAGACTTAAAGTAGTTGCTAAAATAGTGCCTGGTGAGGAGAAGCGCCATCTTTTTTGAACAGCTGGTGCATATTTAAAAATTACACCAATTATTAAGTATACTAATACAATAATTAAACCCCACCGAATATAAGTGATCACAGCCCTTGCAGTGGTACTTTGTACAACCATTTTTAATAAGGCTCCTTGCATAATTAATAACAATAAATAGGCAAGCAACAATCCAAAAATTAAAATAGTAAGTCGTAGTGCAACGCCTCTTTTTTGTAAACCTTTGCGTTGCTCAAAACCAACATAATTTTTATTAAAAGAACGCATAATACCCATCATTCCGTTTGACGAGAAGAACAACGTTAGTAATAACCCAAAAGATAGTAACCCAATTTTATTGCCATCAATAAAACTATCAACAAAAACCATTACTTGTTTATTATAATCTGGCGATGGAATAATATCTCTGATTAAACTATGTAGTTGAACTTTGATGGTTCTTTTTGAAATAAACGGAAGGTTGGGTATCAACGTAAAAATAAATAATAAAGAGGGTGGTATGGCCATGATGAAATTGTAGGCAATGGCTGAGGCTCTTTCTGTAAGTCCTTGTCTTTTTACTTGATTCCTAAAAAATTGTAACACATCATACAATGCTAAGCCTTCAAACCCAGGAGGGTACCAGTTTTTACTCTTTCGTATTAAAAAAGGGATAGGCGTATATGATAATATGATACGTTGAAACTTGGTCACTTGTTCATTTACTTTTGTTGTTTGCTCAATATCAATTCATCTAATGCTTGTTGGTATGCTTTTGCAAATACTAAATGTTCAGCATAAGTTGTAGCAAAGTTTGAGTAGCCTTTAAAATCGGGTTTGGCAACAAAAAACATATAAGTTGTAGTAGGTGCGTTTAACACAGCATCAATGGTAGTAGTGGCTGGTGTACAAATAGGCCCCGGCGGTAAGCCAAGGTTTTGGTAGGTATTATAAGGCGATGGGTATTTTAAATGCCCTTTTAAAATGCGTTTTAAACCAAAATCTCTCATGGCATATTTCACAGTTGGGTCGGCTTCTAATTTATTGTTACTGTTTATGCGATTTATATATACGCTGGCGATTAATGGCTTATCACTCGGCATGTTTGTTTCTTCTTCTACAATACTTGCCATAGTATACACTTGTTGGGTTGTGAGGTTTTTTTGTGCTGCTTTTTGTAAACGTTCAGTGTTCCAAAACTTTTGAGATTCATCGTACAAGCGATTGAATAATTTACCAAAACTAGTATTCCATTTCAAAAGGTAGGTATTAGGAATTACGGCTGTCATTACAGTATTGGTATCTAACTTATAAGCTGCTAATGAATCGTTGTTGGTTAAAAATTGTATGACTGCTGTTGAATCACACTCAAAATTTTTAGCAATTTTACTAGCTAAATCTTCTTTAGTTCGCAATTTATTAATGACCAAACGTACAGGGCTTTGTGTACCTGCTTTTAGCATACGTACCAAACTTATTACACTACTGTTATTTTTAATTTCATATTTACCTGGTTTAATGTTGTTTGGGTATTTTACTTGTTTGGCTATTTTATCAAAAAAGAAACCATTGCTAATAATGTTTTCGCTCTTTAATTGCTTCACTACATCTTCATAAGAAGTGCCTGTTTTGATGTAAAAAAATTTACTGACTGGGCTTGAAACAGTTGGCCCGAATAGTTGCCAAGCTACAAAGCCTCCCAGTAATACCAAAATAACGGCGATGTAAGTAATAGTTTTTTTCATTAAATGATGTTGTACGTAATATGCTGTAATGTATGAAAATATAAAAATAAAAAACCCTGCCTTTACTAAAGCAGGGCAATTATATAAATTAAATGTAAATTATTTTTTTGGACTATCAACTTTTGGTGTAGTTGTCATGGTGCCCGTATTTGCAGGTACAGCTGGTTTTGCAGCCGGCGCTACAGTATTTTTTAATAAATCATCATTAGAAGAAGATGAAGAGGCATTTTTTGGAATAAAAGCTGGTGATACTAAACATAAAATACCAACTACTGCGGCAAATATCCAAGTACCTTTTTCTAATACATCTGTTGTTTGCTTTACACCCATTAATTGGTTGCTAATACCGCTTAAAGAGCCAGATAAACCGCCACCCTTAGGGTTTTGAATTAACACAATGAAACCTAAAATTACAGATGCTACAATGATTAAAATTCCGAATATTACTAACATGTTACTTTTTTAATGATTCAATTTTGGCTGCAAAGTAAGTATTTTTTGCAGGATTTATCAAACTTAATTTTGAATAAATATCGATAGCTCGTTGGTTTTTACCTTGCTGCTCATAGGCAATTGCCATAGCTTCCGTTAAAATTTCGGCTTCGTTATTACTTTTTTCGGCTAAAGATTGCACTGCTTTTTCAATTTGTTTGCTTACTTCAGGCAATTTATCAGGATGTACTTTTTTCATGGTTTTAAGCCATGATGTAAAGCTTTTGAGCTGCATGCCTAATTTATCATCTTTCAACATTTCGGCAGTTAATTTAATGCCTTGCGATGCAAAATAATCGGTAGCATGCAACGGTTCAAAAAGCAACGGCTCTTTTGCAGGTGCAGCAGTTGTTGTTATTTGTGTAAGCGCATTATCATTAGTGGTAGCCACTTCTACCATTTCATTAGTTGCATTTTCATCAACTTTATCAGTATCATCAGCATCTTCTATGGTAATGGTACTTTCATTTACTTTTTGATCAATATTATTTAATTGCGCATTCAATAAATAGGGGTTATCAAAAAACAAGGCTGTTTTGTTGGCAGTTTCATTATAATCAGCTGCATTTACAGTTTTATTTTTTAATAAAAAGTAATGTGCCACCGCAAAATAGGGGTGTTGTTTAGTAATATTGTGAAGAAAGTCAGCATCATTGGCTGAACCTGAAAACATAGATTTATATAGCGCTGCTTGCATATTACTAAATTACCAATTTGAAAATATTTTATTAAAAATTTCATCTACAATACCCGTAACAATTCTAGGAGTTAAGCTACTTTCAGCATCAGATAAAGTAAGCTGTGCAGAAAAATCTTCGTAACGTGTGATATCTACTTCAAAATTTTTTGTTGGGTCGAGTGTATTTTTAAAAATAAGGTGAAAACCAATATTTAAACGGTTGGTACTCGTTGCATTGTTTGTAATGTTAACCGTTGATGGATAATATTGGCTTACATAACCACTGATATCATAATGAGCATCATCTTCATTCGTTTGTTTTAAACGAGTAATGTTGATGATTTTTCTTTTTAAGCTCTCCGTAAGTTGTGGACTCAATTGTGCATTTACAAACTGTGCTTTATTCTCTAAATAGTTTACCCTAAAAGTTTTTACCTCAGCAGGAATAGGCGATGCGTCTCTAAATGAATATTTACATGAGGCGTAATTAAATACGCAACACAACAGCAGTAATAATGCAATTAAAGGTATTTTTTTAATGATAGTTTGTAACATTTTTTTTGATAAAGATGATTGAAATGGTTGTTATAATATTTACAAATCTTCAATATCGTATTCTTTTAATTTACGGTACAAGGTTCGTTCGCTAATTCCTAAATCAAGCGAAGCATCTCTGCGTTTGCCTCGGTGTTTTTTAAGTGCTTTTATGATCAGTTCTTTTTCTTTATCCATAATGCTGAGTGATTCTTCCACATCTTCATGGTGTTGAATATCAACACTAGCATCGTGGTGTAAAATTACGGGTTGTGTTGCAGCATTTGTAAACCCACTGTTGTTATTAATGGTGCTCAGTTCCCTAAAAGTGTTACTGTCATTGCTAAAACTTGCATTGGCTGCTGCGGTAGGATTTTGTAAAATATCAAAAAACATTTTTTTGAGTTCATTTACATCTTTCTTCATATCGAAAAAGAGCTTGTATAAAATTTCTCTTTCGTTGGCAAACTCACTTTGAGCCTCTGCACTACTACTAGCTGCTAAAACGGGCAAACGTGGGTTATTGTTTTGTGGTAAAAATGAACGCAGCTGTTCGCCATTCACGTTTTTATCTTTACTTAAAACGGATATTTGTTCTGCAATATTTTTAAGTTCTCTAACATTACCCGGAAAAGCATATTGTGATAAAATAGTACGAGCTTCATCAGTTAATTGTATGCTACTTGTTTTGTATTTATCAGCAAAGTCAGTTGTAAATTTTCTGAACAATAAAATAATATCTTCTTTACGATCACGAAGCGCCGGAACCCTTATAGGTACTGTGTTCAAACGATAATATAAATCTTCTCTAAACCTACCTTTACTGGTGTACTCTAACAGCTCTTTGTTGGTAGCTGCAATTACCCGTACATCTGTTTTTTGTACTTTACTGCTACCTACTCTTATATATTCACCTGTTTCTAAAACCCTTAATAAACGAGCTTGTGTACCCAACGGCATTTCACCAATTTCATCTAAAAAAATGGTGCCACCGTTTACGGTTTCAAAATAACCTTTTCTGCTATCTGTAGCACCGGTGAATGAGCCTTTTTCGTGACCAAATAATTCAGAATCGATAGTGCCCTCAGGTATGGCACCACAGTTTACAGCAATAAATGGATTGTGTTTACGGGCAGATAAAGCATGAATGATATGTGCAAACACCTCTTTACCAACACCACTTTCGCCATTAATGAGCACACTCAAATCAGTATTAGATACTTGTGATGCTACATTTAAGGCATAGTTCAACGATGGCGAATTACCAATGATGCCAAACCTATTTTTTATTGATTGTAAATCCATTTCAATGAATTTTTTTAGTACAGAAATTTATTAATTAATCACTTCACCAAACAAGGTACCTGCTGTACAATGCGTAATTTTTATGTTTACGTAATCGCCTTTTTTATGTTGCCCTTTATCGAAAATAACTACTTTGTTTTGATCAGTTCGACCTTGCAATTGTTCATCACTTTTTTTCGAAAAACCCTCAGCCAATACTTTAAACGTTTTACCAACTTCTTTTTGCATTGAAACCAAAGAATGCCCTCTGTACAAATCAACCAATTCTTGTAGCCTTCTTTTTTTAGTTTCTAATGGTACATCATCTTCAAACCTACGGGCAGCAAGTGTTCCTGGTCGTTCAGAGTAATAATATAAGTATGCTAAATCGTATTTACAATAATCAAACAATGATAATGATGCTTGGTGGTCTTCTTCTGTTTCTGTACAAAAGCCAGTAATCATATCAGTTGATAAACCACAATCAGGTAAAATTTCTCTTATTCTATCTACCTTGGCAAGGTACCATTCACGGCTGTAGGTACGGTTCATTAATTGTAATATTCTGCTGCTGCCGCTTTGTACAGGCAAATGTATGTAGTTGCAAATGTTGTCGTACTTTTTCATGGTAAACAACACATCATCAGTAATATCTTTTGGGTGCGATGTTGAAAAACGAACCCTTAAATCAGGAGAAATTAAGGCCACCATTTCAAGCAATTTAGCAAAGCTTATGGCTTCGTCAACGCCTTGTTGTTGTGGTGCTTGGTAGTAGCTGTCAACATTTTGGCCGAGCAACGTTACTTCTTTATAACCATCGTTAAAAAGGGCTTCGCATTCACTTACAATACTTGCGGCATTTCTGCTACGTTCTCTTCCTCTTGTAAAAGGTACCACACAAAATGAACACATATTATTGCAACCCCTCATGATACTTACAAAAGCGGTTACGCCATTGCTATTGAGGCGTATAGGTGCAATATCAGCATAGGTTTCATCTCTACTTAATAAGACGTTCACCCCTTTTTGTCCTCCATAAGCTTCTTCAATTAAGCCAGGTAAACTGCGGTAGGCATCGGGCCCCACAACAATATCAACAAGTTTTTCTTCTTCTAAAAAAGTGCCTTTGAGGCGTTCAGCCATACAGCCTAACACACCTACTACTACACCGGGGCGACTGCGTTTGAATTTTTTAAATTCCGTTAAACGTTTGCGTACAGTTGCTTCTGCTTTTTCTCTAATGGAGCAGGTGTTTATTAAAATTAAATCGGCCAAAGCTGGCTCGGTTACGGCACCAAAGCCTTGCTCACCTAAAATGGAAGCCACTACTTCGCTATCAGCAAAGTTCATAGCACAGCCATAACTTTCTATATAAAATTTTTTGGTAGTAGTATCTAAAGATGATTGAAAAGGTGCAAAAGCTTCACCTTGTCGTGCTTCATCATGCTCTTTCGTTGTAAGTAACGCATCCATGCTGTAAACTAAATTAAGGCTGCAAAGATAACCTTTACTGCTTTAAAAATGACATGTTGACAGTATTAATATTCGTTAAAATGCTTTACTAAATTCAATATGTAGGTTGCTATCTTCTTTTGAAAATGCGTAAGATGTTGAAACAATCAATTTTTTAAAAGGCGCAAGAGTGAATCCCAAACCATAACCAGTGTGCCAAATACGATTTGTTTCGCCTTTTAGCCACACTTTACCTACATCATACAATCCAAAAAAGCCAATTGGGCCATTATAAAGGTATGACTGAACATTGGTAAAATAGCGTATTTCGTTTTGGTTAAAAATGGTACTGTTACCATAAAAACGTTCACGTTGGTAGCCTCTTAAGGTTTCAGTACCACCCACATAATCATATTGAAAAAACTGTGGTTTACCAGCTAAAGTTGAGCCTCCAGCCCTTAAAACAATGCTCCACTTTTTTGAAAGTGGTAAAAAGTAATTGGCTTCTGTACCAATTTTAAATACGGTAGCGGCTGATGTTGTATTGGTGGTAATGTTACTTTTTATTTTTAGTGCAAAGCCTTTGGTGGGTATAAGTGAATCATTTATTTTTTGGTAAATATAAGTAGCATCAGCCCCAACAAAACTTTCATGACTTTTTAAAGAAGGTGTGTTGTAAATGTTTTGTTTAGCAATGTATCTGCTACTATCATTTAGTAACCGATAGGTTTTATAGCTGCCACCAATGCTCCATTTCTGTTGATTGGCTATCGTTTTTTCGAGGTTCATTTTTACAATGAATTCTTTGGAACGCATGCGGTAAAAGTCCCTGTTTTTGGTGTTTAAGGTTGATGCATTGCCTAAGCCGTAAAAGTTGGTCCAACGCACTGCATCGTAATTGATGTAGTTATTTAAATCCCATTTACCAGTAATAGCCTTATAAGTGCTTTTGTAAGTGCCGCTGTAAGCATTTTGCATAATGGAGTACCTAAAATCAATATAATGTTGGTAAGCAAACGGCTTTTTGGGCCAACGTTGTTGCGTTAATTTATAAATGATACCTAAATAAAAACGATCGGCATTATCGTAATAAAAAATAGGACTGACTCCTTTTTTACTAAACTTAAAATCATCATAATGATAACGATTGATATTGCTATCGCTGCTTTGTTTGATGTTTTGAAAAGTAAGTGTTTGTTGATAATCGTAAATAATCACTTTTGAATTTGGAGTAATTTGATTAGTATCTTTTACATAAATATTTTTAGCAGCACCACTGATGATGATTATTTTTAAACCATTGGTTTGGTTGGGCAGCTGGTATACATCTTCACCGTTTATGCTGTACAACCTAATTTGTTTGGTTTCGTTATTTTTAAAAACACGTTTGTATACTAGTTTATTCAATACAGCATTACTGATGGTAATACTTAAAGCGTTGTTATTTACAGGTGTTATTTGTAAAATTTCGTTTGCCGCAGTAGTAGGTATTACCACTTCTTTTGCTAAAAAATAATAATATTCAGTAGCCCATTTTTGTAATTGTGTACGCCTATTTTTTAAAGTAAAAGCTATATTGTTTTTTGTAGCTGCATTGAAGTTAGCTGGCAAATTATTCACAGCATTATTGATAACACTATCTGTTAAGCTGTTTTGTAATTGAGCTGCTAATTGTTGCCATTGCGTAAGTGATAGTTGGTTCAGTAAAAGTTGATCTATGTGGATGCTGGCTTCATTAAAAATTGCTATATCTTTTATTTTATTTTTAAAACTATGAATAGTATTTAGTTGAGCTACACTATTGAATAAATTAGTAAGTTTTCCGTTAGATGTGGTGAAAGCAGTATTGTAATTGACTGCAATAGGAAAATATTTTGTACCAGTATTAGTTTGCTCAATGCCCCATTGCCATTGTGTTTCATTATGGTCGTATACACCCACCCACATATCAAAAAGTCTATTTTTTAAATACAGTTCATCATCAACGCTATATTGATTACTGGTAAGTAAATTTTGTAATAACGTTGCTGTATTGATGCAGTTATAATTTTTTGAATTGACGTTTTTGATATTTGCTGCTGCTAATAATGGCGCAATAATATTGTAGTGAAATGGGAGTGTGGTACTAGCTTCATCATTTGCAATATTTTCAATAAACGATCCCTTGTAAATAGGTGCTAAGCTGGTATTGATGTTTGAAATTGTATCTAATTGAGTAGACCAAATACTACGATTATTTTTGCCAAAAATAACCTTGTATAAAAAAGGTTTTTGAAAGCTAGAAGGTTCAGCAATACTTTTAGTTGGACGTTGCTGTGCAAATGAAAAGTAGGTAGATGTAAAACTTAAAAAACTGAATACAATTTTTAAAAATAAAGAGCCATTAATTTTCAACTGCATTCGTATGTGTTTTTTATATAAAACGTAAAATCATGCCATGCTTTAATGTGAATAAATCTTTTCAAAACTATGATATGATATTATAAGTATTACCCCAAACAGGGGTAATACTTACACTCTATACGAATTTATTAGCCAACCAGGTTTGCTTTACTGGCGATGGCCATCTTTCCATTAAATCTTTTTTGGTGAGGATGGTATTATCAAAATAAAGCGTATCAGGTGTTATAAAATTATTGGTAATGGCATAATTTAATTGCGAAAGTGGAATTTGCTCTACTTTGTCTTTTATGTAAAAAGCTAATAACAACCTATCAAACATATTCACGTTGTACTTACTTTCAATCGCTTTAATTAACCTTACTGAACTATCGGTACTGCAACCGCTTACACCCGTAGCATTTTCATCAGCCATTAGTACAACAAACCTTCCAAAAAATATGTTAGCGTAACCTTTTACAGGGGTACCATGACTTTTCCAATTCGTTACAAATTCTTGTAACATGGTTTCAATATCAAGCAACTCACTCATAAAAAAAATACGGTTACATTGGTAAATCCATACCCTTGAGGATGCTGCAAAATCTTCAGGTAAATGTTCACTTATATCAAACGACATCATGCTAATTTTTTTCGCAATAAATTATTATAAACTAGCTGCTACTAATTCAGCAATATCTAAAACAGCTACTTCGTCTTCTTTTTCTTTGTTTTTTACACCATCGGTCATCATCGTATTGCAAAACGGACAAGCAGCTGCAATTACACTAGCGCCAGTGGCTAAGGCTTCATTTGAACGTTCTATATTGATGCGTACATCACCATGTTCTTCTTCTTTAAACATTTGTGCACCACCTGCGCCACAGCACAAACCATTACTTTTACAACGTTTCATTTCCACCAATTCCACATCTAATGCCTCTAACACTTTACGAGGCGCTTCATAAATACCATTGGCCCTACCGAGGTAACAACTATCGTGGTAAGTAATTTTTTTACCTTTAAAGGCACCATTTTCTGTCATGGTTATTTTACCGCTATCAATAAGTTGTTGCAAAAAGGTTGCATGATGAATTACTTCATAATTGCCACCCAATGCAGGGTATTCATTTTTAAAAATGTTGAAACAATGCGGACAAGCAGTTACAATTTTTTTAATACCATATCCATCTAATATTTGAATATTTTGATAAGCCATCATTTGAAACATAAACTCATTACCTGCCCTACGTGCAGGGTCGCCAGTACACATTTCTTCCTTGCCTAAAATGGCATATTTAGTGCCTGTTTTATCTAAAATTGTTGCAAAGGCTTTGGTGATTTTTTGTGCTCGTTGATCAAAACTACCTGCACAACCTACCCAAAAAAGTATTTCAGGTGTTTCTCCTGCTGCCATTAACTCGGCCATAATTGGTACTTGCATACACTTCAAAAATTTTGTACAACAAAGTAACTAACATTTTGTTATGGATGTTTGCCGTATTGGATTTATTTTTGCAGATTAATTGAAGATTTGAAAAAACTATTAGCAAAAATTACGAATTGGGAAGCTTGGCCATTTGCATTCATTTATGCACCTGTGGCGCCAATGTGGGTTTGGTACATGTTAAAATCGAAAGCTGTTTGGTTTTTTACACCCAGTAACCCCAAATTAACTTTTGGTGGTATGGAAGGTGAACCCAAAAAAGAAATGTATGCGTTGCTGCCACAACACCTATATCCAACTACGTTTAATGTACAACCTCAGCAAACATTTGAAAGTATTGTAGCAACACTACAACAACACGATATACAATACCCATTTATTGTAAAGCCTGAAGTGGGCGGACAAGGCATTCTTTTCAGGAAAATTGATGATGAGGCGGCACTTGCTCATTACCACAGCATTGTTACGGTTGAGTATATTGTACAACAAATGGTACATTTTCCTATTGAGGTAAGTGTATTTCATATTAAACACCCAGCTGCAGTAAAAGGAACTATCACTGGTTTTTTGCATAAAATTCCATTACATGTTGTGGGTGATGGTAACAGCACACTTGAGGCTTTAATGAAGGCACACCCTAAAGCTTCGTTACGTATAGATGAATTGTATACTAAGCACCAACATAATTGGCAAAATATAATACCGGTTGGCGAAAAATATATTTTGAGTTATGCTGCAAATCATAACAGGGGCGCTCATTTCATAGATTTGAAACATGAAATTGATGATCAATTGTTATCCATATTTGATGGACTTAGTACACAAATCAATGACTTTTTTTATGGTAGGTATGATATTATGTGCAATAGTATTGAAGAATTAAAGCAAGGCGAAAATTTTACTATTTTAGAATACAACGGTTGTGGTGCTGAGCCTAATCATTTTTACGATACCGGATACACTTTACGAGCAGCACACAAAGAAATTTTAAAACATTGGAAAGCCTTGTATGAAATAAGTAAATACAATGCAGCTAAGGGTATTAAACCATGGTCGTTTGTAAAAGGGTACAAATTTTTAAAAGCAACGAAAGCCCTTATGAAGCATATGAAAGCTGTTGATGCCCAAATTGGCTAAAAAGGTTTGCCGTGGGTAAGACTAATTAAATATTGCGTAAGTCGCTTACTACGCTTCATACAATTCACTAAAATATTGGTTACTAATTTTCGGCCGAATAAATATTGAACGGTTTTACCTGTTGCTAAACGAGTAGCAAATTGTTTACGCCAGTTGCTGCTGTATTGCAGTTCCATAGTGGCTCTTGTAACATTACCCTTTAAAAAACTTGATATAGCTTGCGCTGCTAATTTTGAGCCATGCATGGCCATGCTCATACCGTTGCCACATAAAGGCGTAATCATACCAGCGGCATCACCTAACATGAGTACATGATTTTCAACATTCGCCTTTTTACTAAAACTTACTTGTGATATGGATAGCGGTGCATCGTACAATTTTTTCATGTTTTGAAAAGTATGTTTAAGATGTGGATTTTCAGATAAAATCAGTTGTTCCGCTTTTTCAATTGAATTACCTGCTTTTTTAAGGTTGGTTGCTTTGGTTAAATAACAAACACAATATTTGCCATCTTCAATTTTTGACATACCACAGTACCCATCTTTAAAATTATGTAAGGCAATTACATCATCAGGAAAATCCATGGTGACATGGTATTTTATGCCAACATAATTATTGAGCCTGCTTGATGTTTTTGAGAGAAACGGTCGTTTCCATTTTACATCAATATTGCTGCGCTTGCCCCATGAGCCGGCACAAACTTTACTTTTAAAAATACCTTTGCTTGTGTGTATGGTAAATAGTTCGTCGTTAAAAATTACATCTGTTGCCTTACAATCATCTAACAAATGCACACCTTTTTGTATGGCTAATTGTTTCAATTCAAAATCTAACTTATGCCTACTAATACCAAAACCTCCCAATTGTAATGGTGCATGTAAAGCGCTGCCGTTAGGGCTGGTTACCCATAGTTTTTTTATGATCGGCAAATCCATTGTTTCTAATGGAATACCAATTTCGTTATTAAGAAAATGCCAACTTTCTAAGCTAATATATTCACCACAAACTTTGTGATAAGGGTAAGTTTCTTTTTCAAATAGTACTACGTTGTAACCTTGCTGAGCCAATTGAATGGAAAGGTTCAATCCGGCTAAACCACCACCAATAATTGCGGTATCGTATACGATTGTTTCCATTATTTTTTACAAATAATTAAATACCTAAAAGCCCATTTCCAATGAATTTTGTATTGTTGAATGCCTGCTTTTTGAAAAAGTATTTCCCATTCTTTTCTTTTAAATCCTCTGGTTACAGAAATTGGTCCATCATTTTTTACCATGTACGACTTTGAAAATATTTTTGTAAGCCATTTAATAAGATGATAAGCAATGGGGTGCCGTTGCAAATCGTTTATAAAAAAACCTTGTTCACTGTTATGATACATCCATTGCAACATGGTAACCAAATGCTCGTCGCTAAAATGATGACAAAAAAGCGATGAAAAAATGAGGGTAGGCTTTTTTTCGAATATTACTTTGCTATAATCGCTGGCTATCCATTTTGCTGGTAGTTGTGGGTATTGCGATGCTGCAAATGCAGTACAAGCTTCAATTAAATCAATACCAATATAGGTTGTAGTTGGTTTATTTTTTATGCTATCAATGGCAGCTAAATTATCGCCACCACCACAACCAATTTCACAAATTTGAATAGGCTTATTTGAATTGTTTTTTAGAAATTGTTTTACTGCAACTTTTGTAATAGCATGTCCGCCTAATAAAGTGTTGATGCTATTTAATTCCTTCATACACTGAATAACATCTTCGAAAGGAAGATGAGGTTCATCTAAAATTTCGGTTTGTGTTGACCTGTAAGTTACATTAACCATAAGTTGCAGTGAAGGTTTCCATTGTTAAGCCTGGCCCAAATGCTGCACCAAATATAGTTTCATTTGTGGCATTTGTTTGTTGTAAATTTTCTAAAATCTTTTTTAATACAAACAAAATTGTGGGAGAGCTCATGTTGCCGTAATCATTCAATACATCATAAGAAAATTGTAATGCTGTATTTTGCAAGTGCATACTATCTTCAATACTCTGCAATATTTTTTTACCGCCAGGGTGAACACACCATTGTGTAACATCTTTTTTTGTTAAGTTACTTTTTTGTAGTGCATTGGTTACTAGTTTATCAAAATCGGCTTTTACAAGTTCGGGAATGTAGCCACTCAAGGTCATTAAAAAACCTGTGGGTGATAGTTCCCAAGCCATATCTTTTTTACCTTTAAAACTAACTTCTGCATAAAAATTTTGTAGTTGTAAGCCCTTGTGTTGATGTTGTGCTTGCATTAAAAAGGCAGCACAACCATCAGCAAATAAAAGTGAAGCTGTTAAATTATCAACTGTGTAAGCAGATTGAAAATGGAGCGTACAAAATTCTGTACAAACAACTACTACATTGGCATTAGGGTTGGTTTTACAAAAAGCATCGGCCAATCTCATACCATGTATGGCAGCATAACAACCCATAAAATTGATGGATGTTCTTACAATGTTATTCGGCAAATCCATTGCTTCCATAATTTGTAAATCTAACCCTGGAGCACTCATACCCGTACAACTCACGGTAATGAGGTGTGTAATATCATTTTTATTGATGAAAGGTGCAATACAATCTTCAATTACTTTCACTGAAAGTGGCGCTGCAAATTGGTTATACAATGCCATGCGTTGTGCAATATCTGGTACTTGGGTTTTGCCATCTTCTAATGAAAAAAAATTGCGTTCACTTGCTGGTACACAAAAATCTTTTATAATAGAATGGCGATATGCTATACCGCTTTGGTTGTATAAAAAACGAAGTTTTCTACTGTCTTGTTCGTTGCTATTAAAAGTGGCATCAGCAAAATTGAATAAATCTTTCTGTAAATGTTTGTACGCTGGTACGCCGGTTGCTATGGAAACTATATTACTCAAAGTATAATTTTTATAATCTTTCATTAAAGTTATTTGTATAAACTTTAATATTGATGAACAGTGTTTACTTGCAACACACAATAATGTTATTGCAAGAGGTACATGAAACGTGCCACAAAATAATGGTACTACAATGTACGATATATGCACCTTAAACGATTTTTTAGTGGTTACGCTTTTTGGAGTTACTTTACATTTTAAAAATTGAGGTTATGAAATTTGTGATGTGTATTATTTGTTGCTGTTGCTTACAGGCATTTGGTCAAAAATACCAATTGGTTAATGAAGCTAGTAAATGCCATTTTGAAATTAAAAACTTTGGTATCAATACCGGTGGCGATATTGGTGGTATAAATGGTTTTATCAATTTAAATCCGCAATTATTGGGTTACGCAACAGTTAATGTAACCTTACAAGTAGCTACTATTGATACTGATAATAAAGCCCGTGACCAACATTTAAAAAAAGAAGATTATTTTGATGTAGCAAATTATCCTACCATGCAATTGGTGAGCACACAAATTTTAGCAACCACCCAGCCGCATCATTACATTTTAAAAGGTAACCTAACTATTAAGAATAAAACGGTTGCTGTTGAGTTTCCATTTGTAGTAACGCAAAAAAATGACGGTATATTTTTAACAGGTGGTTTCACAATAAATAGACAAACATTTGGCGTAGGGGGTAGTAGTGCTGTACTTTCAAATAAAGTAAAAATTAGTATTAATGCTTTTGCAAAAGCATTATAATTGCAAATAGTTATGCAAAAATTAATTAAAGTTTTTTGTTGGGGATTGGGAATCAGTTTTTTAGGGTCGCTGCCGTTAGGTACTTTAAATGTGGCAGCTATGCAAATTGGTATATATGAAGGTATTTACAATGCTTTATTGTTTTCAGTTGGGTCATTAATTGTTGAAATGATTTATGTACGGTTTTCATTAATTGGTATTGATTGGATTATGAAACAACAACGGTTAATGAAAATTTTAGAGTGGATCACTTTAGGCATCATCATAGCATTGGCAGTAGGTAGTTTTTTAGCAGCAATGAAAGGTGATGGTGCTTCAAAAAATGTGGTGCTCAATAACAATATGCATCGGTTTTTATTAGGTATGTTTATGTGTGCAATAAACCCTGTTCAAATACCTTTTTGGTTTGGTTGGAGTACAGTACTATTTCAGAAAAAAATTTTAGCGCCATCACCATCACAATACAACAGTTACATTGTTGGTATTGGTTTAGGTACACTAATGGGTAATGCAGTATTTATTTTTGGTGGCAAATATTTAGTAGAAAAAATTGGTAATAGTCAACAGTACATAAACTGGATAATAGGGGGCATTTTTACAATTACTGCATTGATACAATTATTTAAGATGCTCACTAAGAAAGATGCTATTTCTAATTTTAAAAAGAAACAAGCATTGTAAAAAGATGTAAATAAAAAGCCCATCATTTTGTGATGGGCTTTTTTATAAAATATTTCAGCATTTACAATTTGTTTATTTTTTCAAGCAATTTACTGGCTAAATCTTTATCAAGTTTAGCTAATTCGTTTTGAACAGCAGTTGCTTCTTTTTTCTTTTTTTGGTCAACAAATACAAAGCCTTTGTAATAATAGCAAAGGGCATTTTCTTTGTCAATTTCAATGCCTTTTTCTAAAGTTTTTAAAGCATCATCATTATTGTCTGTCATGTAATAAGCATACCCTAATTCACTGTAAGCAGAGCTGTTGTTTTTGTTGATATCGAGTGCTTTTTTAAGTGGTTGAATTGCATCTTTATATTTTTGGGTATCGTTATAAAGCCAACCCAAACCGTAGTAAGCGCCCCCAGCATTTGGGTTTAAGGTAATAGCTTTTTGATAAGCTTCTATGCTTTCTTCAACTTTAATTGGGTCAAAATTTCTCCTGTATACATCACCCAAACCAGTGTAAGCAGTGGCATTTGGTTTTATTGCAATCGATTTATTGTAAGCTTCAACCGCTTCATTATTTTTCTTTAAACTGTAATAAGCAAAGCCTAGTTCATAAAAAGTTTCAAACTCTTCTTTAATAGCGTTTGCTTTATTTAACCAAGTAATGGCTTCGTCGTATTTGCCTAATTCATTATAATCATAACCAATATAAAATGGTAAATCACTATCTTCCGCATCATAAAAATAAGCTGATTTAAATGTTTCAATCGCATCTTCAATTTTATCAACCTTATTATAAATTAAAGCTAATTGTTTGTAGCCACTTGGGTCTTCGCCTTCTAATTCAATAAATTTTTTATAACTAACAATAGCGTCGTTGTATTTTTGCTGGTTTTTGTAAGCATAACCTAACTCGTAATATGCAGCACTATAATCAGGCGTTAAAACAGTTGCTTTTTTAAGAGCAGTTATTGCTTCGTTATAATTTTCTAATTCATTAAGGCACCAACCTAATTGGTAAAATGTTTTATCATTTTTATCATCTATAGCAGCTGATTTTTTGAATGCCTCAAGTGCTTCTTTAAACTGGTCTTTTTCTTTTAAACTAATACCTTTATCGTACCACTCTGTTGCTGTTTTTTGAGCGTTAACTGTTATTGATAAACATAGTAATAAAACTAGTGCTGATAACAATTTTGATATTTTTTTCATGTTGGTTTGTTTTGGTAAAAGTATTGTTTGTTGTATTGTAATTTATACCCAATTGAGGGTATTTTAAGCATTCATTTCTGTTGCCCATTTGTCTCTTTCATCAGGACTTAACTTCCATGGTGCATAATTATTTTCAATATTACTAAACATGCCATTCCACTCTTGTGGTGCATTACTATCTTCCATAATTAAACTACGGCGTAGTTCAAAAATAATTTCAAGTGGGCTAATACTTACCGGACATTCTTCAACACATGCATTACACGATGTACAAGCCCTCAATTCTTCAACCGTAATGTAATCGTTTAATAATGTTTTACCATCATCTACAAACGAGCCGTTTTTTGCAATATTTTTACCTACTTCTTCTAAACGATCTCTGGTATTCATCATTATTTTACGTGGGCTCAATAATTTGCCTGTCATATTTGCTGGGCATGCACTTGAACACCTTCCACATTCAGTACATGAGTATGCATCTAACAAATTTTTCCACTTCAAATCAAAAATATCTTTAGCGCCAAATTTCATTGGTGCAGCTTCACCTGTTGGTGCTAACTCTGGTTGCATCATATACTTTACTTCATTTTGTACATGCACCATGTTGTTCATTTCACCTACAGGTTGTAAACGGGCATAATATGCGTTAGGGAAAGCTAGTATTACATGCAAGTGTTTGCTGTAAGGTAAATAATTTAAGAAAATGAAAATGCCCGTAATATGCAACCACCAACAACTACGTTCAATAATGGTAAGTGTTTCAACAGAAAAACCACTAAACCAAGGTGCCATAAAGCCTGAAATTACAAAGTCGCCTGTTGCTTTGTAATGCTCAGCACCTTTGAGTTGTAGGGCACTGTCAGTTGCGTTCATGGTTAAAAACAATGCCATCAACACAATTTCAGTGATCAAAATATAATTGGCATCGCTACGAGGCCATCCGTTTAAATCTTTACTGATAAAACGTTTTAGTTTGATGATATTTCTTCTAGCTAAAAACACCACACATACGGCTGTTACGCCAAAAGCTAAAATTTCAAAAAAGTTAATAGCAAATGTGTAAAAACTACCTAAGGTTTCAAAAAATATACGGTGTGTTCCTGCAATTCCATCAATCAATATTTCTAAAACTTCAATATTAATGATAATGAAACCTGCATAAATAATTAAATGCATTATGGCCACAAATGGATTTTTAAACATCTTTTTTTGGCCTAATGCTAATAACATTAAGTTTTTCCAACGCAACGATTTTTGATCGTTTAAGTTTTCAGGCAATCCCAAAAAAATATTTCTTCTAATTTGAGTGATGTTTTTGGTGAATAAGCCTACTGCCGCAGCAAACAACAACACAAACGCAATTTGACCTAAGTAATGCATAGTTTAAATTATATAGCGTAAAGTTATAGTAAATACAGTTTCATTATTAATCATAAGGACTTAATTTTATGAATCAATAAAAGTAATGTTGCTTTAATGCTACTTTTTAAAACAGCTAACCTAATATGATTTTAACCGAAACAACTGCCGATAAAAAATTACGCCGAATGGCACTCGAAATTGCTGAACGTAATTTGCACCAAAACGAAATTATTATCATTGGTATAAAGGAAAATGGTATTTACATTGCTCATAAAATAGCCCATTATTTGAAAGAATATTTTAAAGGAAACATACATACCATCGCTTTAACTATTAATAAAAAAAGCTGTACTGATATTTCATTAAGTGAGCCTATTGCCTTACATAATAAAGCGATATTGTTAATTGATGATGTAGCAAACAGTGGTAAAACAATGATGTATGCAATTGAGTCATTGCTAAATCAACATCCTTCACAAATAGAAACTTTGGCGTTGGTTGAGCGGATGCATAAAACTTTTCCTGTGGCATTAAATTATGTAGGCCTATCAGTTGCTACTACAACGGCACAGCATATTGTGGTTACTGTTAATGAAGGTGTTGTAAAGGGTGCATCTATAATAAATGAGTAATATATTTTAAAATAATTATATAAGTTGTATTAAATATTTACATTTGATTGTCAATTATTTGTAACATTTTTATATTAATAGAAATCACCAAATATTATTAATGTAAACAGTTATTTTTGTAAAATGAGTACAGTTTCCAACGAAATGCTTTCTGTTTTTTTAGCTGATGACGATGCAGATGATCGTTTATTGTTTGAAGAGGCATTAATGGAAGTGAACAATGAGGTAAAATTAACTACTGCCAATAATGGTGAGTTACTGCTACAATCACTTGATGAAAATACGCCACCCAAACCACATTTAATTTTTTTAGATTTAAACATGCCCGTAAAAAATGGTATGGAATGTTTAGAAGATTTAAAGAAAGATGATAATTATAAAGATGTACCTGTGGTGATTTTTTCAACTTCTTGTCAGCAAGAAGCCATGGACCAGGTATATAAAAAAGGTGCAAACTACTACATGTGTAAGCCTGATAATTTTCAAAAATTAAAGCAACTACTCAAGCACATTTTAAATTTTACTTCAGAAGATTTATTGGTAAGGCCAACAAGAGAGAATTTTTACATTGCATCATAATAACTGCTGTTACATTAATTTTATAAGCAAAGGAGCAAAATGATGCCTACTTGCTACTTAAAAATGTAGCCAATTAAATTTAAACCCGTTTCTCGAATATTCTAATGATGGGGTAGGGAACTTTACAATGTTCAATATATTTAAAAGCAATTTTACGCCTTTCTTTTTCGTTTTAATTTTTGTAAAATCAATATCGGGTGCTAAATACCATTGGCGGTACCGCTTAATATCGGGCCTATTAAAAGTTACATTGCCTAGCTTATCAGTATCATAATTACTATTGGCCCCAAATAAACCTTCGGCACCGGTGCCAATACTCACTTGCAACCAAGCTGGTATATTGCTTTTAGGAAAAAAAGGTTTTAGTGTAGTGCTGAGCCAATAGGTTTGGCCGTTATAATCTTTTAAAAATCGTTCAGCGCCACTTTTACCAAATATTTCATTACTTCTAGCATTTAAAGTAGCATCGTTGTATTTTTTTCGGTGAAACGAAAATTTAAACTGTATGCGTTGTTCATCCCAAGCAAACTCTTGTGCCACCAATAAACCACTACCAGCAATATTAGCCGCAAAATCGCCCCAACTCCAGCCCCATTCAGCACTAAAGCCATCAAGTGTTTCAATAGCTGTTTGGTAAAAGGCACCACTAAAGCCACCAATTAAAATGCGTTTGTTACGGCTAATGCCCGTCCACCGCCATAACTCCATACTAGCTTTACTTTCCGCATAAGCACTATAGGCATGGCCAATTTTATCAATTTGTAACCATTCGCTGTTATCATCAAACGTATGAAACTTACTCTGCGGATAATCTTTATACCAAGCGGCATACAAACCAACCATAGCAGCACTGTACCCAGCAATATTTGCGATAGCAATTGTTTTTACTCTTTTTTTATTAAAAGGGTAGGTTGTATTGTTGTTTACAATTAAATTGGGTTTTGTTTGCGTAGTATCTATTACAGCAGTTGAATCAGGTACATTACCAACTTGAGCAAACAGCCTCAAATAGGGCAGTGTGCTGCAAAAAAAGATGAATAATGTTTTAAATGTTGAAGTGAGTGACACAACGATGTTGAAAAATGATAAAATGCTTGAAACAAAAATACTAGATATACTGTAAACAGATACGAATATTATATTTTTGAAGATGTTAAAACCAGCAATATGGAAAAAATAATAGCAGCCAATGTAAATAAATGGCTTGAAGGTAATTACGATGCCGAAACAAAAGAGGGTATAAAAAAGTTACAAGAAAATGATGCCGATGAATTGGCGGATGCCTTTTATAAAAATTTAGAATTTGGAACAGGCGGCCTACGTGGCTTAATGGGTATTGGTACCAACCGCATTAACAAATACACTATTGGTATGGCCACACAAGGGTATGCTAACTATTTAAAAAAATGTTTTTCAGGTGCAATTAGTGTGGCCGTTGCACACGATAGTAGAAATAATAGCAGAACGTTTGCAGAAATTACCGCCAACGTTTTTGCTGCCAATGGTATAAAAGTATTTTTATTTGAAAGCCTTCGCCCAACGCCAGAGTTAAGCTTTGCTATTAGGCATTATGGCTGTAAAGGTGGTGTAGTTTGCACGGCTAGCCATAACCCCAAAGAGTACAATGGTTATAAAGCTTATTGGGATGATGGAGCACAAATGGTAGCGCCGCATGATAAAAATGTAATTATTGAGGTAGAAAAAATTGCATCGGTAGATGATGTGCAATGGAGTGGTGGCGAAGCCAATATTGAAATTATTGGGAAAGAAACAGATGCCCTTTATTTAGATATGGTGAAAGGCTTAAGTGTTTACCCAGAAGTGTGTACGGCACAGCATGATTTAAAAATTGTGTATACACCTATACATGGTACAGGCATTATGTTGGTGCCTGATGTGCTCAAAAAATATGGCTTTACCAATGTTCATGTTGTAGAGGCACAACGTACGCCAGATGGTAATTTCCCCACTGTAAATTACCCTAACCCCGAAGAAAAAGAAACCATGAGTATTGGGTTAGAACAAGCCAAAAAATTAGATGCTGATATATTACTAGGTACCGACCCCGATGCAGATAGAGTAGGTATTGGCGTTAAAAACGATAAAGGCGAATGGATTTTAATGAATGGTAACCAAACCGCTTTACTGGCTTTTAATTATATGATAGAAGCTCGTAAAGCAAAAGGTATTGCAGCGCCAAATGATATGGTGATTAAAACAATTGTAACCACTGATTTAATTGATCGTATTGCTGAACAAAATAACGTGGCTTGCTATAATGTATTAACAGGTTTTAAATGGATTTCATCATTAATTGCTGAGAAAGAAGGCACCGAAAATTATATTATTGGTGGTGAAGAAAGTTTTGGCTTAATGATAGGTGATAAAATTCGTGATAAAGATGCTGTAAGTGCAGTGGCTATTATTTGTGAGATGGCGGCATACGAAAAAAATAAAGGTCGTTCGTTGTTCGATAAATTGGTTGATTTGTATGTGCAGTATGGCTTTTACAAAGAAAGCTTAATCAGCATCACTAAAAAAGGTATGAATGGTGCTGCTGAAATTGCAGCAATGATGGAAGGTTACAGAAAAAATCCGCCAGCGACTATTAATGGTATTGCAGTAAAATATTTGCTTGATTATGAATTGCAAGTTGGTAAAGATTTAGTTGAAAATAAAGAATGGAAAATAACCCTTCCAAAAAGTAATGTGTTGCAGTTTGAGTTAGCAGATGGTACAAAAATATCAGCAAGACCAAGCGGTACGGAGCCTAAAATTAAATTTTATTTTAGTGTGAATACTACATTGGCAAGTGCTGCGGATTTTCATGCTACTGAAAAAGTATTAGATGATAAAATTGAAGTAATCATTAAAGAAATGAATTTATAACCTGGTTGATTGTTATGAAACGATATAAACTAACAACAATTTAATGTTGGTTTGTATCGTTTTTTTATTGTAATTATTAGAACTTTTATTATTTTTATTTTCCTATAGGTACCTTTTATGAATAAAATTATTTGTTTGCTTACGCTGCTTTTTCCGCTTTTGTGTACGGCACAACCTAGCAATAGCAACACATTACAATCAAAAGCTTTATTGGCGGTTAAGTTTATGGACAAATACCATTACCAACCCTTGGTATGGAACGATTCATCATCTGCAAGGCTGTATAAAAAATGGATGAATACGTTGGATGATGAAAAGCTCTTTTTTACGCAAAAAGAAGTTGACCAATTAAAAAACTATACCACTACTTTAGATGATGAATTGAATGGTAAAGGATGGCGTTTTTTTGACGTATCAACACAATTACTGCAACAACAAATAAAAAAGGCTGATAGTATTGTAACAAGTTTTTTATCAAAACCCGTTGATTTTTCAAAAGTAGATAACCTTGAATGGCCCCAAAAAAACTATGCTATCAATGATGCATTGCTTGCAAAAAGATGGCAACAGTATTTAAAATGGCAACTGTTATCACGTATCACAAATAAATACATTGAACAAAAAATTATACTTTCTGCTGTACCTCCAGCAGATTTTAATACTGTTGAACAACAAGAACGTTCCAAACTAAAAGTAAAAGAGAAAGCTTATTTATCAGATTTATTACAAACACCTGCACTTTTTTTAAGTGATAAGCAAGATGAATATTTGAATGATATTGTTTGGTGTTACGACCCACATTCAAATTACTTTAATCTAAAAGAGAAAGAAGCATTCACCGCTGAGGTGAGTGCAATGGAATACACTACAGGTTTCACTTTTAACACAAATGATAAAGGCGATAAAACCATAGATTTTTTACAACCAGGTGGTAGTGCTTGGCAAAGCGGACAACTACATAAAGGCGACGTGTTATTAAAAATAGAAATTGCTTCAAAAGAAATGGATGTTACCGAATTATCAAATAAAGAAGTGGTGGCCATATTAAAAAGTGCAGGTAATAATGAAATTGCCTTAACTGTACGAACTGTAGCAAATGAAATTAAAAAAGTAGTGCTTACGCAACAAATAGTGAGCGATGATGAAGAAATTGTGAAGAGCTTTGTTATAAAAGATGCCTTCAACATCGGTTACATTAACCTGCCCGGTTTTTATAATAGAGATGAAGGTGCTAGAAGAAAAAACCAACAAGTAGATGGTTGTGCCAATGACATCAGTAAAGAAATTTTAAAACTCAAAAAAGATAATATTAGTGGGCTCATTTTAGATTTAAGAAACAATGGCGGTGGTAGCATTTGGGAAGCTATGCAACTTGCAGGAATTTTTATTGATGCTGGTCCTGTTGCATCAATTAAAGAAAGAGATGGTAAAGCCGTGTTTTTAAAAGACCCCAACAGAGGTACTATTTATGATGGACCATTAATGGTGTTAATAAACGGAGCTAGTGCTAGTGCAAGTGAGTTTTTGAGTGCTACTTTACAAGATTATAATAGGGCTTTAATTGTTGGGGGTGTTACATATGGTAAAGGAACCGGACAAGAAATTTTGCCTTTAGATACTTCGTTTGTGGGTAAAAAAGAAACAGATTACGCTGATTTTATAAAAGTAACCAATATGAAATTTTATAGAATAAATGGTAATACAGTGCAATGGAAAGGCGTAATACCAGATATTTTGTTGCCTGATATTTATGCTGACATTTCATTCAAAGAAAAAGTAAATGAAAGTGCCTTATTGCCCGATACCAGTAAAATGGGGTTTTACAAACCTTTAGAAGGCTTACCAACAAAACAATTGAAGTTAAAAAGTGAAGAACGTATAAAGCAAAATAGTTATTTTAAAAACATCACAACGGCATCACAATTTTTAGCAAATTACCAAAATGGAACAACTGTTCCGTTGCAATGGCAAACCTATACGGCTTACAACAAAAACAACAAAGAACTATTTTCTTTTTTAAATGAAGATGAAAAAGCTGTTGCTACTTTATTAAAAGTGGAGAACAACAGTTTTGATAAAGAAAGAATTTCTTTAGGAACTACCACCAATAAAAAAACAAATGACACTTATATCAAAAATATTAATACCGATAATGAGATAGCAGAGGCTTGTAAAATATTTTATGATTGGATCAGTAAATAAAAATTTGAAACTATAACCTACATTAAAAATTAAAACTTTATGAAAATTGTATACGCTTTTGTGGTGTTTTTATTAATGAGCTTTACGCATTTACAAGCACAAGAAATTACAAATCCTGGGCAATACATGGATGCTATTTCAAAACAACAAGAAAATATATCAAAGCGATATATGTCGTATGTAAGTGCTTCTGCTCACGGTAAAAGAGAACGTAAGGTAGAGAACTTGCGTAACAAATTATTGGCCGAAATTGAAGAAGCTAAAAGTAATATTCAAGCTTTGCCCGGTTATAATGGTGATAAAAGTTACCGTGACACTGCTGTAAATTTTATGAAATTCTATTACAATGTTATGAATGATGATTACAATAAAATCATCAATATGGAAGAGATTGCTGAGCAAAGCTATGATGAAATGGAAGCTTATCTTTTATTGCAAGAAAAAATTCAAGAAAAATTATCAGAAGCTAATAACAAACTTTCGTTAGCTGCAAAAACTTTTGCTGCCAATAACAAAGTAAATTTAGTAGAATCAACATCTGCCCTCAACGAAATGATGAAAGAAGTTGGCGGAGTTAGTAAACATTACCATGAAGTTTATTTGGTATTTTTTAAACCATATATACAAGAGAAAAATATGCTAGCTGCCATAGCAAAAGGTAATATGACAGGTATGGAGCAGAGTAGAAGCGCAATGTTGAAATATGCACAAGAAGGTTTGGTGAAACTCAGCACCATGACTGGTTTTAATGGCGATAAAAGTATTGTATATAGTTGTAAAAGCATGCTTAATTTTTATGTGAAAGAAGCTGAAAAATCATCAACCATTAGCGACTTCTTCTTAACAAAAGAAAAATTTGAGAACATTAAAAAAGAAATGGAGAAGAAAAGCAGCAAATCAAAAGAAGATATTGATGCTTACAATAAAGGGGTAAATGATATCAATAAAGCTGCTGAAGTGTATAACAATAATAATAATGAACTCAACAATATGCGTAACGAAAAATTAAACGAGTGGAATAAATCAGTCAAAACTTTTTTTGATGAGCATACACCTCGTTATAAATAACACTTCATAAAAATTTAAAATAAATGCCAGAGAAATCTGGCATTTATTTTAAATTGCATTTCAATCATGAGCATTTTACAAGATACTTACCGCCACAAAGGATTAAGAAAAAAATTACTAGAACTATTACGTACAAAAGGTATAACAGATGAGGCTGTATTAACGGCTATGAACAATATTCCACGTCATTTTTTTATGGATAGTGCGTTGGATAATATTGCTTATGAAGACAGGGCTTTTCCTATTGATGCCGATCAGACCATTTCACAACCTTACACAGTGGCGTACCAAACGCAGTTATTGCAATTAAAGCCAAACGATAAAGTATTAGAAATTGGTACAGGAAGTATTTACCAAGCTACCGTATTAGCTGAATTAGGTACCAAAGTGTTTACCATTGAACGACAAAAAAAATTGTTCGATAAAACGAAGCAATACATCTTTAAAGATAAATACCCCAACCTGAAATTTTTTTACGGCGATGGGTTTGAAGGGTTGCCAACCTTTGCTCCTTTTGATAAAGTTTTAATTACTGCTGCTGCACCTATTATTCCACCCAAATTAATTGCTCAATTAAAAACAGGCGGTATGATGGTGATTCCATTGGGTGAAGGCGAAACCCAACAAATGCTACGTTTAACCAAAAAAGCTGATGGTAGTTATAGTGAAGAATTGTTTGAAAATTTTTCATTTGTACCAATGCTAAAAGGTAAAAATGCATAAGCTTTTATACATCCAACCCAATTTTTTTCATGAGTAAGCTGGCATTCATATTGGTGCATACACCATCTTTCAATTTGTAATCAAAAAATAACTCTTCGCCATTTATTTGAGCATCAAAATGGTAGTTCATAATTTGGTGAGGGTATTGTTGTTGTAACGCAGCCAAATCAACATCATGTGTTGCTAAAATAGCAGCTGCTTTCTGTTTAATGATTTGTTGTATAAGTGCTTTAGAGCCTGTATGCCTATCGAGTGTATTGGTACCTCTTAAAATTTCATCTAGTAAAATCAATACTTTTTCACCTGCATTTACTTTTTCAATAACGGTTTTAAGTTTTTTTAGTTCCGCATAAAAAGTAGAGGTACTTTCTTCTAAATTATCAGCAATTCGCATACTACTAATGAGCTGTACTGGCGATAATTCGAAGTGACTTGCACATACAGGAGCGCCTGCCATGGCTAAAATTGTATTGATGCCAATGCTTCGTAAATAGGTGCTTTTGCCTGCCATATTACTACCGGTTATCAGCATTATTTGTCCTGCTGTTTCAATATCAATATAATTGTTTACACGTTTATTACTTTTAATAAGTGGGTGCCCTAATGCAGTAGCTTTCATAAAAAAATGTTGCTGTTTTAAAACGGGGAAACACCAATTTGGCTGGTTGAAATGTAGTACTGCCATACTGTTGAGCGCTTCAAATGTGGCTAAGGTTTGCAGCCAATTGTCTAAATGCGCTTGCTGGTTCATTTTCCATTTTTCTAAATCGAGTATCTGCTGTAAATGCCATAATAGCAAAATGTTGAGCGGAATGGCAATCACAACATTGTAACGAAGGTCTAATCTTTCTAAAATTTTAGTGACTTGTTTTATTTGGGTAGATGCTGTTTTGTTTTGAGAAATTAATTGCGTTTGTAATTGTTGTAAATAGGGTGAATGAAATGTTTGCGTTTCAATACAAGCCAAGCTTTGCGACAAAATATTTAATTCATCAACAATATGGCTCAATTGGTTATGAATTGGGGCTATAATTTTGTTTAATTGAAACGCCACTGCAGCAAAAATAAAAAGGGAGAGATACCACCAATTGATGGTAATAATATCAACTACATACAAAGCGGTAATACTGATACTTATAGCAGGTAACACACAACGCAACCATTGCCAATGTTTGTATTGTAAAAATTGGTTGGGCGATTGCAGCCATTTGTTGATTGATGCAATCGTATCGTTTTTAATAAAATTGGCTTTACCTAAAGCTTGAATCTGTTGTGTAAATGTTTGTTGATTTGAAAGTTCTTTTATAGCTTCTTGTCGATTAGTGATTGTATCAATAGTAGCAGGTTGTAATAACCAATTTGCTAAAGTAGCGGCACCAATTTCGGAGGTTGTACGGTTAATCATCTGATACAACGAAGCAGCGCCAAATATATCCATATCGTTGGCGTAAAAATGATCATGACGTGTAAATGCTTGTCCGTTTTTAAAAGGATGGTATTGTTCATCTAACGCCAATAATTCATTTTCATTAATTGTAATTAATAGTTGAAGGTGCTTTATGGCAGCCCTATTCGCAACATCTTTATAAATAATTCTTATAAATATTGCTATTAAAATTACAGTGCTTACTATGGCCAACCATTGGTAATGCGACCATAAAAAATACATTAATAATACTATTGCAAATACATTACCTAACCTAACTACCGCAAAAGTTGTTGTACGTTTTTGGTGTGTTTTTAATTGTTGTTGAAGTGTTGCTAACCTAGTTTCGTAAAATACCCTATTGCTCATAATTAAAGTAACGGTAAAAACACAATATAACCTGCTTTATAAAATGCATTTATTTAAATGGTAATAATATTTTTATTTTCTGTAGCATGTTTAATTGCAATTAATAAGCATTTATAAAATAATAATGGCTTTTTCGGTATTTGACTTTAATTTCATCTTTTATTTGAAGTTATATTCTATACAATAAGATCATGAAAATGAAAGTTATATTCAGCTGTTTGTTATTCATCTTTTTTGGTACATCCATAAACGCACAAACATCATCAAAAAATACGGCTGCTGATATTTATCAGCAAATAAAAAAGTTAGAAGTATTTGGTTCTGTATTATACGTAGCTGCTCATCCGGATGATGAAAATACCCGTTTACTAGGTTATTTGGCCAACGAAAAAAAAGTACGTACGGGTTATTTAAGTTTAACAAGGGGCGATGGTGGCCAAAATTTAATTGGCGATGAACAAGGCATTGATTTAGGATTGATTCGTACGCAAGAATTGTTATCTGCCAGAAGTATTGATGGCGCTGAACAATTTTTTACAAGAGCGTATGATTTTGGTTTTTGTAAAAACCCTGAGGAAGCTATGAAAATTTGGGAGCATGATAAGGTACTGGCAGATGTTGTTTGGGTAATAAGAAAGTTTAGGCCAGATGTTATTATTACACGTTTCCCAACCACAGGCGAAGGCGGCCACGGGCACCATACCGCTTCTGCAATATTAGCTGGTGAAGCGTTTGATGCTGCTGCTAACCCAGCCATGTTTCCTGAACAATTAAAATATGTGCAAGTATGGCAAGCCAAGCGTTTGCTTTGGAATACATTTAACTTCGGCAATACGAACACTACAAAAGAAGATCAGTTTAAAATTGATTGTGGTTTGTACAACCCTATCATCGGAAAAAGTTATGGTGAAATGGCTGCCGAAAGTAGGAGCAGGCATAAAAGTCAAGGCTTTGGGGTGCCAGCACAACGTGGTAAAGCTATTGAATATTTTACAACTATTAAAGGTGATAAACCTGTTTATGATTTAATGGATGGGATAGATGTGAGCCCATTTAATAAACCTGAAGCCAGTGATTATTTTGCAATGGTGAGCAATATTTTGCAATCATATAAAATAGAAAACCCATCGGCATCTGTAAAAAGCTTAATAGATCTGTATAATAAAGCGGCTACATTAGCTTTTGTTACGCCACAACGTAAAATGCTGATACAACAAATAATTAAAAATTGTGCAGGTATTTATGCTGAAGTAACAGCGGTGAACCAACTCAATACCATTGGTGATAGTATGAAACTTCGTTTTAATTTTATTAATCGTTCTGTAACTAATGTAAATAATATTACTATTTCATGTATGGGTAGTACCGTTAATTTTAAAGAAGTAGTATCAAATGAAAATAATGAAATCATCAAAACTGTTTTTGTACCGGCAGATACTAAAGTAACACAGCCTTATTTTTTAGTATCACCCAAAAAATTAGGAAGCTACGTGGCAGATTTAACAGAAGTTGGATCGCCTGAAATTTTTACTACAACGGCTTCATTTTCTATAAAAATTGATGATAATACATTTGAATTTACACAACCAGTATCATATAAATATACTGACCCTGTAAAAGGTGAGTTGTATGAGCCTGTGCAATTGGTTGCTCCTGCTTTTATAAATGTTTCGCCACAATTAATGATATTTTCAAACAATAAAAAAAGCGAACAAAAGCCCCTCAAGTTTGAAGTACAAAGCAATATTGCATTAAACGAAAAGGTACAATTTTTAGCTCGTTTTAATAATGAACAAAAGCTATTGTTCGACTCTGTATTAACACTTAAAAAAAATGAACAACGTACATTTATTTATACCATAAATGGTAACGAATTGCCTAATAATAGCACTACAACTATTGGTGGCGAAATGGTAGCGGCTTCTTTTTATGAGCACCAGTATGGTTCGTTACATAAAATTAGTTACGATCATATTCCTGATATTTTTTACAATTATCAAGATAAGGTGAAAGTACTCAAAATGGATTTAAAAACAGAAGGCACAAAGGCTGGTTACATTGTAGGTGCTGGCGATAAAGTGCCGCAGGCACTGGAACAAATGGGCTATACCGTTACCATACTTACGGAGAAAGATATTAACCCCAATAATTTAAAACAATTTGATGTTGTTATAACGGGTGTAAGGGCTTATAATATTCATACTTGGTTGAGTAATGTATACCCTGTATTAATGGACTATGTTAAAACTGGAGGTGTTTTACTTACGCAATACAATACAAATAATAGTATTGGCCCAGTAAAGGCAAATATTTCACCTTTTCCTTTTACGATTAGTAGAAACCGTATAACTGATGAAACAGCAGCGGTTAATTTTTTAATTCCTGATCACCCTGCATTAAATTTCCCTAATAAAATTGTTGCAAGTGATTTTGATGGATGGATACAAGAACGCAGTATTTACAATGCTGAAAACGTTGACCCAGCCTACAAAAAAATTATTAGCATGAAAGACCCTGGTGAACAAAACCAAGACGGTAGTTTAATTATTGCTGATTATGGTAAAGGAAGATTTGTTTATACAGGATTGGTATTTTTTAGAGAGTTGCCAGCAGGTGTGCCAGGTGCGTATCGTTTGTTTGCCAATTTAATTGCAAATAAAAAGAAATAGTGTACAACATCGATCAATAATGATATAAAGTTGAAGGGCTGCGGTGCTGCAGCGGTACCCCACAGGCCTTTGCAAAAGGCCGAGACGTACAAGCGAAAGCACCGAACAACTGTTGCCACTGGCACCCATTGCCGAAAGCGCCAAAAAACAATAATATGAGTTTGTACGATTGGATTATACTGGTATTGGTGTTAACAGGTATTATTTTATATGGTATTTATAAAACCAATACATCCAAAAACTTAGAAGGCTATTTTTTAAGTAACCGTAACATGCCTTGGTATTTAGTACTGTTAAGCATTATGGGTACGCAGGCAAGTGCCATTACTTATTTAACCGGGCCCGGACAAGCCTATACCGATGGTATGCGGTTTGTTCAATATTATTTTGGGTTGCCTATTGCCATGGTGGTGATCAGCCTATTTTTTGTGCCTGTATACAACAAATTAAAAGTGTTTACAGCCTATGAATTTTTAGAAAACAGGTTTGATGTTAAAACAAGAACATTTACATCGTTTTTATTTTTACTGTCAAGAGGTTTGAGTACGGGTGTGAGCATTTATGCACCATCATTAATTTTATGCTCCATAATGGGATGGAATATTTATTACACCAATATTTTAATGGGTGGCTTATTAATTATTTATACTATTACAGGAGGTGCTAGGGCAGTGGCTCATACCCAAAAGCTGCAAATGATAATTGTATTTATTTCGTTGTTTATAATTGGTTACATCGCTGTAAAAATGTTACCAGCTGATATGGGTTTTAAAGCAGCCATTAACGAAGCAGCCACATATGGAAAAATGAATGTGATCACCTCAGGCTTTGATGAACACGGCTTTAATTGGAAAGATAAATACAACATTTGGAGTGGCTTAATTGGGGGCTTTTTTTTAGCATTAAGCTATTTTGGTACAGATCATAGTCAGGTTGGTAAATACCTAACAGCAAAAAATACGCAAGAGTGTAAAAAAGGCTTGTTGATGAACGGATTGGTGAAAATACCAATGCAGTTTTTTATTTTATTATTAGGTATTTTAATTTTTACATTTTATTTATACCACAAAGCACCTGTATTTTTTGATGATACTAAAATTGAAGCGGCATCAAAAACTACTTATGCCAGTGAGTTACAAATTTTAACGGAACAATATAACAAAGCTATTACTGCAAAAAATATTGAAGCCGCCAACATCATAAGGGCTCAATATAAAGCTGTATTAAAGCAAGCTTTGCCAGGTGATGATGCTAATGATACCAATTTTATTTTTTTACGATTTGTGAAAGATAATTTGCCTATTGGGTTAACGGGTTTATTGTTTGCAGTTATTTTTCTTTCCGCTTGGGGCAGTATTGCCGGCGCTTTGCATGCTTTAGCGGCCTGTACCATGATTGATTTTCATAAAAAGTTTTTTAAGAAGGAGGGTACTGATTTACAAGATTATACTACATCGCAATGGTATACATTTGGTTGGGGTATATTTTGTATTATTATTGCCATGTTTGCACAAAATATTGGTAACAGTTTAATTGAAGCGGTCAATATTTTAGGCTCCATATTTTATGGGGTAATATTAGGTGTTTTTTTAGTAGCTTTTTGGATAAAGCATATAAAAGCAAATGCAGTTTTTACAGCGGCAATACTGGCTCAAATAGCTGTAATTGTTATTTATAAACTAGATGTTATTTCTTTTTTATGGCTGAATGTTATTGGTGCATTATTAGTGGTGTTACTTGCTCTAATGATGCAGCCATTGTTTAACTTATTCAAAAAAAATAATGCCATGTTGTAACATGGCATTATTTAAAATATTTGAATTTTATATTATTTCAACGTTTTAATTAAATCTTCATTCATTTTTACGTAATCATTGTTTTTAGCTTCTTTTGAAAGTGCTAATGATTTTTGTGCACTAGCCAAAGCAGCTGCTTTGTCGCCCATTGCTTTTTCAATTTTTGCTTTGTAAATCCACATGTAAAATGCTTTAGGGTTTTGCTCCACCGCACCGTTAATGGCTTCTAATGCTTTTTTAGGATTGTTATCGTATTCATTGTAAAATTGAGCAGCGGTCCAATATGGCTTTTTATCTGTTGCCATAGCTTTTTCAATTTGTGCCCTAACCCTGTCTTTAATTAAAGCAGTTATTGGAATAGCCACCGCAGTTTTATCCCACATAATATGTAGCTCACAACTTTCTGGTTTAATGTTAGCAAACTGCATCGTAAACGTTTCTAATGATTGCTTTACTTTCATTGATGGTACTTTAAAACGTACTACATCTTCAGTTTCTTTATAACCATCAACACCCCAGTTGGTAATGCCTTTGTTTAAAATAACTTCCCAGCTACCTTCAGTAGGTATGGTGTATAGAGCGTAAGAACCTGTATCAACTCTTTTACCGCCAATTTCTACAGCATCGGTAAATTTAATGATGGTGGCTGCGTTGGCACCTGTACGCCATAATTCGTTAAAAGGAACTAAATCACCAAATACTTTACGCCCTTTAATTGCAGGACGGCTATAGGTTAATTCAATGGTACCCAATGCAAAATCTTGTACAATGGTTTGCTTAGGCGAAGGTGCCGGCATTTTTACTTGTGCATTTACAGCAGCGGCACTCATGATACACAATGCAAATAATAGTTGCTTCATTTTTTTTGATTTTAATGTTTATTGAAAATGTACTTTAATGGTTTGGTAAAAAATATTGTTGTTCATAAACTGTGGTCCTAATGTTTTTTGTTGGTGTTCAGAGTAACTCTGTAACCCAAATAAATTCGCTGCATTCCCTTTGTTCATGGCAATTTCTAAATAACCTGCTGAGTTGAAGATAGCTAATTTTTCACCCTCAGGCACATCAGCATAAGTCTCACTAATTTTTTCAATACTTTCATCTCTTTTAAATACGATGGCAAATCGTCTTCCTTTCCGTTGTTCTTCAAAAGCCTCTTTACTAATGTTTACGATGACGTTACCAAAGTTGTCAATAAAAATAATTTGACCTTCAATCCAATCATTGCCCAATAATGGTCGTAGTGGATTTTTTACGTTAATAGAAACATTGGTATCGCCCAAGCTTTGCAAACTAGCACCGGCCGCTATTTTACTAAATGCATTTGCTAAAACATTGGTACAATACAATGCGTTGATAGATTGATTTTTTTCGAGTGGTATGCCAACAATTTGTTGTGGAATTTCTTCCAAAATCATAGTGATAAGCCCATTATCGGCACAGCCGATATAATGGCCATTATGTTCAACTATTAAAAGATGATCTAACTTTTCGTGAAATAAATTTATAAGTATTAAATGGAAAGTACCAGCAGAAAAATTTTTGATGGCATTACGACAAACATACGCAGCTTGCGGATAATTAAATGGCGATAGTAAATGCGTAATATCAATAACATTAAAGCTAGGGTTAGCTTGCATTAACTGCCCTTTAATAGCACCAGGCATAAAATCCTGTACACCTATATCGCTTGTGAGGGTTACTAATGGCATTTAAAAAATTTGCTGCAAGTTAAGTAGAATAGGCTTTTGCTATTTTATAAGTTTGCCTTTTTTATAAAAGAAATTATAGGTAAGCTTATCAGTTAATGCTGCAAAAAATTTATTCATAAAAACGGTACGCTTACCTGTAAAGGTGAGCACCAAGGTTCGCTTTCTTTTTTCAATGGCTTTTAAAATATGTTGTGCACATTCAGTTGATGACATTAAGCTACCTTCCTCTAACGGACTTTCACCTTGTGCCGCAGCTTTTTCATTTAAAGCAGCATTTCTGATATTGCTTTGTGTAAAGCCTGGGCAAACCCACATTACATTTACACCTTCTTGTATTAATTCGGTTCTAACAGCTTCAAGCCAGCCATTTACTGCAAACTTGCTAGCTGAGTAACCACTGCGACCAGGTAAGCCTCTGTAACCTGCAATTGATGATACACCTACAATAGTGCCTTTATTGTTGATGATGCTTTGTAACGCTAATTTGGTACAGTACACCGTACCCAAATAGTTTATATCCATTACTTTTTTAAATACTGTTACATCCGCATCTTTTAACTCAGCCCTCATAGAAATACCTGCGTTATTAATGAGAATATCTATACAGCCAAATTGCTCAATAGCACCTTCAATAAAATGTTTGCAATCTTCATATACACTTACATCAGCAGGTACACACCAAAAAGGTTTATCTGCAAACAAAGTTTTTAATTGTTCTAATTTTTGGGGAGTTCTTGCACAAGTGGCTACATTAGCACCAGCCTGTATTAATAATGTTACAAGTGCTTTTCCGATACCATCGCTACCACCTGTTACTGCAACTGTTTTGCCTTTAAAAAAATCGTTCATATGAAGATAATTAAAGCATAAAAAAAGGAGTTCACTTTTGTGAACTCCCTTAGTGAACAAAGAGGTACTTTTTTCGAACCTTTTTATACACGACTTGAAGTCCATCGTTGCGTTAGCTGCCTAATTTCATGTGAGTAATATGCCTTTTGTAATGCTTTCTTACCCGTTTTACGGCTGCAAAGATACAGATTATCAACCCCATTTGTAACCTTTTTGCAAGCAAAATGCATATTGCTCACACGGATAAAGTTATTTTCGAAGTGCCCGTTTTAAACGGTGCACCTGAGGAACTAGTCGGCCAAAGAGAACAGCGCAGCTGTTACTTTACCAACCGATCTATTAAGGTGTGGAGTACTTTCTTTTTGCTGAAGGCACAAACTACCAGTGGTACTATTCAGCATTGGATTAATCAGAAGCAATATTTACTGCAGTACTTAAAGCTTCGAGAAAATTCATTCAGAAGCCATTTAAAAGAACTGTGTAGACTAGAATTGGTGAAGGTTGATAAAAATTTCAACGTAACATTAACCTCATTTCAAAAAGCGGCCGATGTACTTGGTATACATTACGACGGCACTTTCACAATTACATACGATGCTACCGATGGTAACAAGCAGCAGTTTCAATACCTCCTAAGAGCCGAAGAAATTCGAGCAAACCAGTTTAAGCAACTCAAAGCTTTGGTTTATAAACTAGACAAAAATCCAGACACAAAAGATTGGCTTATGCACCTTTTAAAAGAAAAAGGTTGCGACCCTGTGCAATTAGTGAACGATCCCCTGTACTTCCAGGTTTCGTTACTTGACCTGCAGGAGAAGGCATTCATATATGGGTCAGACATCTACGAAAAAATCCAAAAGTTCAGAGCAGACATTAACCGAGGTATTGCAAGAATAGCCGAGCATCACAATTATAAAGGCACACAGAGTGTAAGCTACATGAAGAAGGTAATGCTAGAGCAGGGCATTATTAAGGTTAAAGATCGCCTCATTATATCTAATAAGAACTGCAAGCTGTACATAGTTGATGCTGAAGGCAAGCGAAAGGAGATAAGCAAGTGGCTACCTAGTCAAGAACGAAGCGCCTGGAGACTTTGCTCACAGGTTTATGTTCAGACAAAATCATCGAAAAAAATGGAAAAACATGAGAAGAAAAACGCTGAAGCGGCATAGAAAAATCGTTGCCCCTTCCCCCTAATTTAAAAATTGGAGTCTACGCATAGCGGATAGCTTTTATCATAAGCCATTTCAGTAACATATAAGTGATTGTTTAAGTAGCAGTTTAAGTTACTTAAAGTTACTTAGGCGGCAACAAAACGAAAATTATGGCTCAACAGATGACCCCAGCAAAGGCAGAAGAAATAAGGTTTTGTAAGCGTTACAGCAGGTTTAAGGTGCAGATTTATTTTAAAAACCGTGCTGCCATAACGCATTACGGTAAAGAGTTGGCCAACTGCACCATTTCGCAACTGCGATACGGCCACATTCAAGTAGGAGTTTTAAATAGGCAAAAAGGCTTTCAAGATTGTATTGACAGAATTGGCATTTGTGAGAAGCTTTACGGAAAAATACAGTCAGCAATCATTTATGATATGAAGCAACAAATGGTAACTGAAGCTGGCGAAACCTTACAAGGAAAAATTGTTGCCAAATACAGCGGTGGTGCATTTGATCAGCTGGATAGTATTGTTTTTTCTGAAGAACAAAAAGCCATCAAATTCAAGCTTGTTAGTGATGGTAATGGAAAGGAAAAGATTGTACGATTAGAAGACTTTAAGCCAACGCCAGAGGCTACTATAACACAAGAGCAGGTCGCTGAGAATATTAAAAAATTAACTAAAAAAATGCAGTTTCAGCCATGACACCATTACAAAAAAAATTGCTGGTCCATCTGCTAGATGGTTGCAAAATCAACTGTATGTCGCACACACAAATACGTGTGGTAGATGCAAGCTTTAATCCAGTTTTGAGAGTACGCTACGAAACTTTTAGAGCGATAAAAGATGTACTCCGTACAATAAGTAAGGGTGTTTATGTCATCAACAAAAATAAAGTAAGGCAACTGCATGGTGGCACCTGGTTAAAACAACATTACAAAAAACAATTAAAATCAAATTAATCATGGCTTTTGAATCAGAAAAAAGTTTCAATGAGAATTTCGAAATTTTAAGAAAAATAATGCTAGATCGCTACATAGATGATGTTGAAATGTTGGAGTTTTTAGATGCGTTAAAACATGATCATCATAAAGCTATGTACTTATACAAAAATGAAATTGAGGATTTAGGTATTGAAATTTCAGAACTTGAAAACAGAAATTTAGACGATTGGCATCCTTCTCAAATCCAAGAATTAATTACTGCCGATTGTGGCATTGGAACACTCCAATACCATTGCGACAACTTGCGACTTCAGCAAAACGTTGAAGAATTTATAGCCAACTTAAACCCAGTAGTTTTTCACACACATAATTAAATAAAATGATGCAACATATTAAAGTGCAGGTACCATTAGTAATACCAGCAGCGAATTTTAAAAGAGAGTTAGAGCGACACATTAAAGCAGCTAAGCGCTATGAATGTAAAGTCAAGTTTATTGAGTTGAACGATGATCAGAACATTTTTCAAATATCAAGCAACTGTTCTGAAGGATTTTACCAGATTGGTATTCTCACCGCAATGATGATACACCTGTACAATACAAGGGCAGCTGGTGAGCAGTCAGTAAAGCCATTAATTATTGCACCAAGTGAGCATTCAACAAACCCATTAATTGTAGCACCATAATGGCAGTGCTTCAACTATTTGTTTGTGGGCATAAAATACTTGAGTGGGATATATTTTTTCCATCATTCCCAGGCAGAAGCTTTGAGCAGCGATGCGATGCTAAGCATGAATTTTTAAAGCTAAAAATGCAGCAAATGAAAGAGGCGAAATACAATGTAATAGCCAAATATGATGACTATGAATTTGTGTTGATGGCAAGCAGTAAGGTTAATGAAATTATTAAAGAAAAATTATTGAAATGAATGTTGAAACAATCAATGGTTGGAGTTCAGAGGATATAGATTTTTTGAAAAGTAAGTATGCAGATGAATATACTTCTGTAATTGCAGATCACTTAAAAAGAAGTGTTAGAACCATATACAAAGTTGCTTATAAAATGGGACTAAAAAAATCAGAAGCTTTTAAGAAAATGGAGTTGGCAAGACAAGGGGAGCGTTTGAAAGTCATAGGGTATTCACATAGGCGCAGACCTGGCTTTGTTCCAGCAAATAAAGGCATTAAAATGTGCCCCGATGTTTACGAAAAATCTAAACACACTTTTTTTAAAAAAGGTCATATTCCAGCCAATAGTTTAAAATTAGGTACTGAAGTTATTCGTAAAATAAAAGGCCGAGAATACGTAAAAATTAAAATTGCAGAATCTACAAAATTAGTGTTTAAGCATGTGTACATATGGGAGCAAGCTCACGGTAAAATACCCAAAGGAAATTTTATTGTTTTTATAGATGGTGATTCAAAAAATGTGGTAATCGAAAATCTAAAAATGATCAGCAGAGAAGAAAATATGCTTCGAAATTCAAAACATCACATACCAGCAGAAATTATACCAACCCTTGCATTAATTAACAAATTAAAAAAGAAGATAGATGAAAAATAAAATGAGTGATTTAAACAATGCCCTATTCGCTCAATTAGAGCGCCTTGCCGATGAAGATACAACAGGTGATAAGCTTCATGAAGAAATGAATAAAGCAAGGGGTATAGTAGCAGTTTCTAACCAAATAGTTAACAATTACAGAATGCAACTTGATGCAGCAAAATTTCTTTTTGATAATGGCTATAACAATAGCGATCAAGTAGCTAAATCATTAGGGTATCAAAATGATAAAGAGATTAATAAATAAATAGTTCTGGGCGGACTTATAAAACCCAATTTAAAAATGAAAAGGTTAACAATTTTAATTATCAGTACATCATTATTTATGAGTCTTTCCTCATGCTCATGGTATAGAAATTATAAAAGAGAGCAAAGTAGGCTTGATGCTGAAAATAACGGGAAATCAATGTTGCTTGAGGCTGAGAGTAGTAAGAAAGTAGCTATTGAAACTGCAAAAGCAAATTTGGAGTCAGCTAAATTAAATGCTGAAGCTGATCAGATAAGAGCGTCTGGTATTGCTGCCGCCAATAAAATTATTGGGCAAAGCTTAGAGAATAACAAGGCTTATTTAGAATGGCTGTGGATTGACAATATTGAGAAAAATCAAAATGCAGTTTACTACATTCCTACGGAAAATAAGGTTCCCATATTTATGAACAACAATAAAATTCCGAAGTTACCTACAGAGGAAATTAAATAATTAAAATACGTACCTGTTGCAGCAATAGAAGTGTTGGCAAGGCTGCAAAAGGGTTGCCAAACCCATACGCTACGGGTCGAACACGAGTAAAAAAATACTTGTAGGAAGCGAAAACAATCGGTGGCTTAGTGAGCCAATTTTAACACTTCAATATAATGGACTATTACAAATGCAAATAACTAAAGATGGTTGGGTAGTCATAAACATTGGACATCCGAGAACAGGGAATACCTATATAGTTGCAGAAACTTTTTCTGCTACTAGAACAAAGGCGATAAAAAACTTTATTAGTGGTAGTGGTAACAATTGGCGTTATTGGCGTGAAAAATACAATTTCAGAGTGGTTAGGTCACAGCAGACAGTTTTTACTTAATTGCCTCCAAATTCAGTATTTCATCAATTTAAAAATTCACATCATTAAAATCATTTTATGAAACAAGGAGATTTCAGAAACATTCAAGAACTAATAATTGATGCAGAAAAATTAGCAAAGACAAGAGAACTTTCTAATCCTGTTAAATCTGATCTAACACCTGTCAGTCTAGGAAATATAGCTCATGAGTATCATGAGTTCATTTTTAAAAATAAACGATACCCAACAGTAATACTTATGCATCCGCTTGACGGACGAAAATTTATTGAGTTAATGCATGAATGCTTTGGCTATTGTTCAATGCCGAATTTGATGAAATTTCAAGGCATGCAATTGAAAAGATCATACGATGTGGAACTAGGAAAGTGGGAGATATATTAATAATCAAACTTTTAAATAAAGTTAAAATGAAAGCAGTATTGGATTTTGTTATTAAAAAAAAAGAAGCGTTCAAGTCGCAAAGAGTTGATTTAAAAAATGATTACCGAATAGCACAAAAATTAGATTTTAATGTAGAAGTAAATAGAATTGATAGAGATATTTGCCATACTTCTGAAATTGTAAATCTGTTGGAAGATATTTCTTATGAAATTAAAAAAGAAAAAACTTTTACAGAAAATGAAATTTTGCAACTTCAAAGTGCTGTTCACAAAATTACTGGGGATGGCGAAGTAATGCAATTGTTCAATTCCTTGTTAGGTGTCAATGCAGGTAGAGGGTCGTAGACTTACAGCTAACGTAAATCATTGGCGATGGTTAGGCAATAGCTTTCCGTCCGTTGAAATGAAAAAAAATTAATTAATAACCTACAGCTGCTTTTAATTAATCAGCGTAAATGTCAAAATATGATACCTAAATTAAAAGCGATTGAGAGGTTTGGTCATTATATGAATATAATGCCTGTGAATACTGGATTGTCTCCTGCTCAAGAAATTGATTTTGCAAAAAAATGTGCAAAGTCTGAATGCGAAGAAATTTTGCAAACTAACCCAACCATAAAAGGGACGTCAGAAGATTTATTAACTCAAATCGTCCAGACGAAGGCATATTATTATCTGGTCATTGATGAAATTGATAAGATAGTATAGCAGCCAACGTTCTGCCCGCTTTGTGCTGTGGCGGCAAATACAGTACTATCGCTCAATATTTATTCACAGTTAAAATTCATTCAAATGCCAAATAGTAATTCGTCAGCCGCCATAGAACAAAATGGCTTGTTAGCCGCCGTACTATCTAAGTCGGAAGCTATTCAAGCAATGCGGGAAGGTAAAAAAGTAACCCACCAATATTTTACAGATGGTGAATGGATGCAATTAACGCCAACTGGCTTGTATCAATTTGAAGATGGTGTTATTTTTCCTACGTTACTTTTTTGGCAAGACAGAAAAGGCGAGCATTGGGAAACTGGTTGGTCGCTGTATGGCGGCTAACGTAAGCATTTACGCAATTCAAAAAACTATACATGCAAATCATCACGCAATACCACGAGCTCAACTGCCTTGGAGCGGTGCTCATTAACTACCTGCCTATGCTTAGTCGTTCACTGATGTTAAATGTAGAGCGGCAGAGTAAAGTATCTCCGGAATTTTTACAATCAAAATTGATTGTTGCGGTGGTGCAAGAGCTGGAAGAATTTATGCTGAAGAAGTTAGCAGCTAGGCCATCACAAAAAATAAAGCTAAAGCTGAGCGATGCACAGGGTATCATATTATACAAAACTTTGTTAGATATGCCGATTGCAAGCATAGAGCATTACCAAAACCTTTGCAGAAGTAACTGGTTAAAACAATTAGATCAACAAATTATTCATAACCCACAAAATTATATGTATGCTACACAACATTAAAATTACTTTGCCTTACCTTATAACATTGGCAGCCATTGCAGCCATTTCATTCTTTTTTAATGATGCCATTACCTGGTACGTTTGCGGCTTCTGCACAGGTGCATATGCCATTTTATTTTTAATGATCATCATTGGCAAAAAAGCTGCTGAAAAAACAGCTGATGTAATTGATAAAAAAATTAGCATTAGCCGCAGAAGATTCGAATAAATTTAGTATTTTTAAAAATACATCGAACCACCATGACTGGCTACGTAGGCATTGAAATTGCCGTAAAACCTTACATTAAAGCTTACCTGCATAAAGAGCTAGGCGATACACTTAAATTAGCACCAGGTGCACACGTAATCTATAATCAATTATTGAGTTTATTAGAGCGTAATACCAACCCTGATAAAGCAGATGCTGAATGTAACTACGGGGCATTCATTAAGGTGTATATTTCTGTTTCAAAAATGAGGCGATATGGCTGTAATTTGAATAGCACCAATATTCGCCAGTTCAATAAGTTTGTAGAGCTATTACTGAAGCATCGCTTTCACCGAATGATGGATGACCTGATCACTATGAACCCAGGCTTTGAAAGAAACCTTAGAGTAGTTAGACGCCAGTTAGGGATTGATGAAGATGATTGGAGTACTGACAGCATGAAGAAAGATTATTACCGCAGCCGTGTAAAGCGTAACATGCCATTGCTTCGCCGGAAAGATGTTGATTAACAAAATTATTTTGCGAAAACTTTTGCCGTAATTGTCCCCTCTATTTTGCGAAAACTTTTGCCGTAAATGTCCCCTAAAATCTACCGCTCATAAATTGAGTTTACTTTCACAATATGAAGCCTGCCTATTCAAATATTACCATTGCAACCGGAGCCCATGTTCCTGGTATTTGCAAAATTGAAGTTGCACCATTGCACACTTTAAGTAGTAGAATTTTCACCAACTTTATTACTGGTGAAATTAACGAGCCTTTGGTATTAACGACTTCAATGATTGACATTCCATTAATACCTAATAGTTGTAAAATATCTTCAAAATCAAAGAGTAGCAGGGCTGGCGACTACTTCGAAATTTCCATTGAAGGTTTGTTGAATGAATTAACAACAGTACAATTTCGTAGGTTAGAAACCTTGCGTTATGAAAAACTAATTACATTGGTAACGTTGCTTAATAAAAGTCAGTTGCTGATTGGTAGCAATAGCGATGGTATGCGTTTTTCTTTCAATACTGATATTAGTACCAATCAAAATCAAATCGCTTGGGAACTCAATTATGTAAGCGAAAACGCAGTCGCTTTCTACGTTCCATAAGCTTTTATGTCCTTTATTAACGCTTTCGGGTAAGGCATTTTTGTTGCCTAATTAACCCGTAAGTAAGTGAGCTTTCATACCGCATCCGCCCTATTAAGAGGAGCTTTTTTAATTGAACGCCAATACGCAGCTTCACAGCTGCCATTGGTGCTTAGTATGATACGAGGCAACATGGAGGAGCATCAGCCAGTTGCACTCACCTCACGACAACAAACCCCCAAAAGAGTTTTAGTAAAATCAGCAGCCGCTAATAAGGTAACCAATGTGTTTGTATTGAATCCTTACCAAAGCCCTGAAAGGCTGCCGTATGATTCCATTGCAATGGTCAACATCATAGGGCCTGTTTTGAAGTATGGCGATATCTGCAGTTATGGTACCAACCAAATTAATGATTTAATACAACGCCTATCATTAAGTGATAGAGTGGTGGGTATTATTTTAAACATCGACAGCCCTGGTGGCCAAGCCGATGGTACAGGTATGCTCTATGACACTATAAGAGCAGCCAATAAAACGAAGCCCGTTGTTTCATTAATACAAGATGGTATGGCCGCAAGTGCCGGTTATTGGATTGCTGCAGGCGGTAGGGAAATCTATTGCACCCAAGCAACTGATATGTTCGGTAGCATAGGCGCCTATACCACACTATATGATTTTACAGAGTATTTCGCCAATGAAGGCATCAAGATTTTCGAAATCTACGCACCACAATCACCCGATAAAAATAAAGACTACTACGATGCCCTTGCAGGCAATGATGCAGCCATAAAAAATAAATTAGCCTTTTTGGTTGATCAGTTTAAAGCTTCAGTTACTGCAAGTCGTGGCCCACGATTGAAAGCTAAAGGGGATGAGCCTTTCACAGGCAAAATGTACAACGCTAAAGAAGCCAAATCAATGGGCTTGATTGATGGCATTAAGCCACTATCGGGTGTTGTAGACCGTATTACGCAACTTATAAATCTAAAACAATAATGCCAAACTATCCAAACATCAGCTCAACATTGGGCTGGAACGAAGAGCCAGACACAACAGAAGGTTTGTTTTTGCAACCCGAAGAAGCGGCCACCATTGAAAGCACCTTAGCTGCAAACGCTACTGCTATTCAAGATCATGTAACTGCAACTGCTAAGTTAAATGAAACTATTACAGCTAACACTGCTCGTATTAGTGCATTAGAAGATGCTGCTGCAACTGATGCCACCACTATTCAAGCACATACTGAACGTATTGCTGAACTAGAGGCGGAAAATGCCAAATTGAATGGAAAAAGCAGCGGTAAAACTGGTACTTCATTATCAACCCCTGCAGATGAAAATGCAGATCCTAAGGGAGCTAAAACAGGTGTTCGTTTCGACGATCCTGAACACCCGGCAAACAAAGCTGCACTAGCAATGGGCATTCCGTTACAGAGGTCTTAATCCACCTAAACAAAATTTTTAAACCCACCCTATAAAACTAAATTAAAATGGCAGACACTACGATATCAGTAGAACAGATCATTGATGATTTTGGTGCCTATTACCAAAATCAAGGCCAGGGCGCAGCCAATTTGCACATGCTTCCATATGAAAGCATGGATACGCAGAATGCGTTCACGACCGTTCCGACGGAAGACACAATTTTAGATGAAGCGAACGTTGAAGTGCAAGAAATTGTACAACAATATCAGGACGATTTCACCCCAAGTGGTGGTGTTGAATTCGAACCAGTTCGTATTCCTTTATTCAAAATGAAGATTGATGCAGAGTTCAATCCTCATAAGTTGCAGCGCAGTTGGTTAGGCTTTTTAGCTAACAACAATACGGATGTAACTACATGGCCGTTCATCCGTTGGTTCATCGAAATGTATTTGATGAAGCAATCTAAGGAAGACTTAGAGATGAAGGCATTTTACAAAGGTGTTTATGCTGCACCTACTTCAGGTACTGCAGGCGACCCTAGTAAAGTGATGGATGGGGTTGAAAAATTGTTGAACGATTACATTGCTGCAGGTGCATTAGCGCCAATTGTTTTAGGCAACATCAACACATTAACAGACGTACAGTTTGTTGAAAAAGTTGAGTTATTCGTACGTTCTATACCTGAGCGTTACCGCTATATGGTTATGGATTTAAACATGAACCGCAGCTTGAGGGAGAAATACCGCAGAGGCGTTCGTGCTAAATACAACATGAATTATAAACAAGGCGATGTGAGTTATGATAAAGTGGTTGATTACGACAATATCACTATTGCAGGTCGCCCTAGTATGGCAAGCAAAACCCGTATTTGGTGTACACCAAAACCAAACGCATTGTTTGGTGTGAAAGGCTTTGGTAACATCGACAATTTCGAGATTGAAAAAGAGAAGCGCAAAATTGCCATCTACACAGAATGGCATGCAGGCTTAGGCTTTATTCAGCCGAAAATGATTTTTACCAGCGATGGTGAGGTAGCGTAAGCTACTTCATCACCGTAAGGTGAGCTTTAAAATCCGTACCCTTTATTCAATCACATTAAAATTAAAAATCGTGTCAGAAATAACATTAGAAGCGGTTGTTGCTAAACAAAAGCTACAAGACGATGCTATTGCTTCATTAATTGAAGCCAATAAAACTTTGGCTGAACAGAACGAGGCGCTTAAAAAAGTGGTTAGTAGTGCCACTACAATTGAAACTGCTGCCAAAAAAGAATTGCCAAAATTGCCAGAGGAAAACTTGAAGCATAAAGGCAAGGAATTTCGTTGGACAATACCTGTATTTACAATCGTTGAAGAAGGCGAAGAACCAATTCTTATCACTGCAGCTGCGGCGGCAACTGATGAGAAAATCATCGCTAAAATTTTGAGTGTAAAAGGTCAAAATATTTTATTAGAAGTGGTTTAATCTACCACTTCTTTAATCCCATTACAAACCCTTAAACTATTTAACAATGGCTTACGTATATGCCAATTTAAAAACACCACAAAACGTACAATCAGGCGTTGCTGATTACGTTTTAATTGCAAGAGAAGCAGACTTTGCAGTGGATGGTATCAAGTGCCCAAAAGCACCTTTCACTAACCCTGGGGATGAAGTTCGTATCAAAGAAGATCACGAATTTTTGCCAACCAAAGGCTTTGCAAAATTTGCATTAGCGCCTGAGAAAAACCAATTGTCTGCTAAAACAATTGGTGATAAAGGCTTCCAAAAATTAGATTTTGAAGCTAGTGTTTTCATTCCAGGTTCTTACGCAGAATTGCATGAAACAGTTAAAAATTTAATGAACGTACCTTTAGTGGCGCTTGTTAAAGACAGTAATTGTGAAGCAAATATGTTCTACCAGTTAGGATGTGATTGCGTTAAAGCTTACTTGAGTGTTGACTTCACAACAGGTACTACCAAAGATGGAGTTAAAGGCTATGAAGGAAAATTAACCTACAGCAATGGCTATGTGCAATTGTATGAAGGCGAAATTACTTACCTACCTTAGTAAAAATATTCATCCCTTAAATCAACTATCAAAAGCTGCTCTATTGAGCAGCTTTTTTTATACTTTTGCTTCACAACCAGGTGAGCCACCTGTTCTAAAATTGGCAACTAAATATGGCAAGAAATTATCCGAAGTTCCTCACTTCCCACGTTGACAATCCAAAGCAAAAAGCAATCTTTATAACGCATTTGTTATTCCCCATTTCATTATACTTATTTGAGTGGAAACCTATTCAAGGCTTTACACTTACTCGTGTTGATGGATGGGGCGATGATGCAATGACAACTGATTTTGCGAAGGTGTACGACCGAATGAAGGAATACGTTACCAACGAAATCAACACAGGGCGCATCAAGCGTTAACTGTCCTTTACTAATTATTTTAGCGGCTGTATTTTGTACCATGTTTGAGGTTATAAGAACATGGCTCAACGGCACAAGAGAGTACTTCACAGGGGTTGCAATATTTGACCAGGTGAGTAAAAATGTAGCATTAAAACAAGTTTTTGCACAGGGTAGTTCTGTGTACAATCGCCACCGTTTAGTTGCTGAGCTCACCAAGATATTTCATGAGTTAAAGGCTCAACAGCCTAAAGAAATTACCGTTCCTAAAATACCTGCTATATCAAAACGGATTGTAACTCCTGCTGTAAATAAAGTTGATGAACCAAAGCCAACTTTTACCGAAAGCGATCTATATAAAAATGCACATTTAGAAGCAACAAAGCTTTATAAAGTGTACATGAATAAAAGAGCAGAATTATTTGCATTATGTAAGGTAGAAGATTGGCAGGATCAGAATAATAGAGAGCTCGTAAAGCAACGATGTAAGCTGGCCATTGAAGTGGTTGAATTATCAGTTAAATCCGCTAAACTATTTGAGGTAGCCGATTACGTGAAAGAACATAACCGAATGCCGCAGGAATATGTAGATATAGAGAACGACCCTTATGAAGCATTACCTGATCACTTAGTTAAACAAACGCTCAACAATGCCCGGAAAGCTTACAACAAATTAAAAGATAAACCGGCTACTGAAGAGCGGTTGCACCTCATGCAAAAACACCAGGATAACATTAAAATACTTGAAGCAAAATGGCGCTTATTGAATTCACAACAAACAACAAAGTAGTAGCTGATCCTTCTACAGTGTTTGCAGTGAGCAACGATGTAGAGCGACCAATCATTTGTAAAAGTCCGGAAAGGCTAAAGCTTTTACTAGGAGCAATTGCTCCTTGTAAGTCTGTGCACTATGTAAGCAAAGGCGATTGGAGTATGCACGACTTGGTGATGCAGTTAGTTAATAAATACAATCCTGCAACTATTTACATGACTACGTATGCACTCAGAGAAACGCCGCTAAGGCAGTTAGTAATGGCACAGCAAAAGGGCCTTATTGCCTCGCTTAATATGCTGATTGATTATAGGGCTAAAGTAAGAACCCCTGAAGTATACCAATTAGCGGCAATGAATGCCAATAAAATTGCAATGGTGGCCATTCATGCGAAAGTATGTGTAATACAAACGGCAGCTATTTCTATCTCAATCGTTACCAGCAGCAACTGGACAACCAACCCTAAAATTGAGGCAGGCGTAGTTACAATGGATAAAGCCATTGGCGATTTTCATATTGATTGGATAAATAAAACAATGGACAATGCTAACATCTTCAGAGCAGATCAATGACGAGGTTTTAAAACAAATTGAAACGATGGGCGCTTGTTATTTCGACCCTATGGCCATTGCATTGGCATTAGAGATAGATAAAGATTTAATGAGGGCATTGATGCAAGATGAAAATTCAGCCGCTTATAGGGCTTATTACAAAGGTTTTTATACATCCGAATTTGAGCACCGTAAAAGTATCATTGACTTAGCAAAGAGCGGTAGTAGTCCGGCACAAACAATGGTCTCAAATATTTTAGAAAAAGCGAAATTAAAATTACTCGACCATGGATAGCAGACAGCCTGGGCTACCCAATGCCCTCAAACAAAAGGCGGCAAAAATAGCTAGAAGTGTAGAGTCATTGGCAGAACGTACAAACGATTGGCAGCTCATTCAGCAATACCTATGCAACCGTATTGCTGATATTAAATTGACAGAAAAGCAGCAAGATAAGCTCCAGCGCTACCAATTTATTTACAATCAATCCGTATCAGGCAAATACACTGAATCAGATATTCTTAATTCTGTGATGAAGCTATTTAATATTGAACTTACGCAAGCTTATGAAGACTTAAAAGCGACGAAAGAAATATTTTCTTCAGTAATAAACGTCAACAAAAAATTCGAGCTCAATATTCAGCTGCAGGTTAATCGAAACCTACAACGTAAGGCTGAATCTTTGGGCGATCTAAAAGCTTCAGCTGCATTGGAGAAAAACCGGATCGCATTATTAGCGATGATTGAAGAAGAGGAAGAGAACAACGCTGAAAGCTTTGAAGGTCATACAATCGAAGCAACTTTCAATCCTAGCTTAATCGGTGCAGACAAAGTTGATCTGAAGGAATTAATGGATGTTATTAATAATAAAAGAAAAGCTAAACTCAACCCTAAATTGTTTGAGCACTTAGAGTTTGTTGATATTCCACATGAATAGACAAATGCACTTTAATCCGCCGCAGATGCGAAGTATTTTCGTATCAGCACCAGTTGAATGGCTGGTAGCTGGTCGTGGTACGGGTAAGAGTGAAGGCGTGTTGGCTTATAAATCAGCACAGTGTTATTTTAAAACAATGCCTAGAGGTACAGGCGTAACATTAGGCGCAACGTATAATCAGTTGCTTACGAGGACGCTCCCTGCATTGGTGTATGGTTGGGAGAAGATAGGGTATCGTTTGAATGAGCATTACTTAATTGGTCAACGCCCTTCACAAAAATGGATTAAAAAATGGAATTGGAAGGGCCCTTATAGGCCGCCTTTAGAATATAAATATTTTACCAGCTGGTTTAATGGTGGCGGTGCTCACTTAGTAAGCCAGGACAGAAAAGGCTCGTCCAATGGTATTACAATTGATTGGATCATTGGCGATGAGGCAAAACTTCTCAATGAAGAAAAGTTTAAGACTGAATTGATACCTGCCAACCGTGGTAAGATTATAGCCTTTAAAGATAACATCTATCACCATGGAATGACTTTCACAACGGATATGCCTGTTGGTACTGCAGGCCGTTGGATTCTAGATATGTCGGAGAAATCCGATAAAGAAAAAGTTAAGCAAATCCTCAATCTTCAAGCAGGTATTTATCAATTAAAGCAGCACTATCCTAGTGCAAGCAAACCAGTCAAATTAGCTATTGATGAACAGATCGCCATCTTCAACGATGAACTAAAAGAGTTAAGAACTGGGCTTCTCTACTATCATGAAGCTTCTACGATTGAGAACATTCATGCACTTGGAATTGATTATATTAAACAGCAGTTGCGAGATACTACACAGTTTCAATTTGATACACAGATATTAAACATACGCCCAATGCGTATGGAAAACGGGTTTTACCCTGATCTTGACGAAGAATACCATGGTTATTTTGCTAACAATGATAGTTACCTGGAGCGATTAGATTATAACCTAGATGCTATTGCGAACATAAACTGCATGCGTGATAGCGATTTGAATTTTGATAAGCCGTTGCACATCTCCATTGATTACAACCGCCGTATTCATCCTATGACAGTAGCGCAGGTAGATGGAGAGTATCTGAAGGTTATTAAAGGTTTGCATGCCTTATACCCAGCTAAGCTGAAGGAGTTGATTGATTTGTTTGACAAGTATTATAAGCCACACAGGCGCAAGTTAGTGTACTATTGGCATGATCATACGGCAGTCGGTGATGATAACGAAACAAAGAAGGCTGATGTGGTTATTGGTGGACTAAGGAAACGTGGTTGGATTGTGATACCAATGTATATGGGGCAGGCACCAAGTCATGAAGCAAAGTATAGAATGTGGGGTGATCTGTTGTCGGAGAATGGTTATTATAAGTTGAAGTTTAGAGTGAATAGAGAGAATGCAGACAAGTATTTATTAAGTATGTGTTTGACACAAGCTGAGGCTAAAAAGGATGGATTTGGTAAGAATAAGAAGTCTGAACATGATCCGAATTTTCCAGCTGAAGAATCAACGCATTATAGTGATGCTGGAGACATGTTGGTGTATGGAATACTAGAGTCAGGATTAAGTTATGGAGAACGTTCCACTACTGGAGACATGATACTAACTGGTTGATGATGGCATTGCCGATGGCCCGGGCTATACGCAGTACAAGGTACTTGCTGCTATCCCTAATGCACGCCCCACTTCGTTGGGGCGTTTGTATGTACGCCCACTTCGCTTCTAGGTAAATTTAAGCGGAGATGGGCAAACATAGGGTTTAGCGGAGCTTCGCCTCACATAGGGAGGCGCCCTGCGCCTCATATATGCCCCGTTTGCGCCTTAGGCGTTCGCTTCCGCTTCTTAGTGCGGGTCGTGCTTTTTATTGCGATTTTTACTTTTTCTCAAAAAAGTAAAATTGCAAAGGGTTGATTATCAAAAAATTAATTAAAAAAAATGCGAAAAAAGTTGCGTTTTTTTATGGTTAAACCGTTAAAAATCAGTAACTTACAGTATATTAATTAACAAAAGAGGTGAGCCCCCTCGCTAAAAACTGGCATCTAAAAAATGGTAACACCAAAAGCGGCAGTTACTGCCACCAAGCCAACAAACGGACAAACGCCAACCGTAACAAACGCCCAAACGGCAACACCGCCACCCGTACAAAATCCCAAAGTTGAAAAATTAAAAGTTGCGGACGAACTGCCACCCCTCGAGGATAGGCTTCACAAAATTGATGTTTTGATTGACCAACAACGCAGGTATTTGAAACTTGCTGAAACCAAAACCAAGTTGGAAAAATTCGAAACTGCCCACAATCGGGATAACTCCGAATTGATTTTATCAGATGATGAAGGACACGAATTTAAAACAACCAACCCCGATGTTATCAAAGAGGTAACAAAATTGGTTTTTAAAATCGTTACCGAAAAAGCACAAGTTTTAGCCGACCAACTAAAATGGTAAACCCTTCACGCCCTGCCCCTTCATGGGGTAGGGCTTTTAATCATCTTTCAATTTTTTTCGCATGTCACACAAACAACAAACCATCGAGGTTTGCCAACAATATTTGAACGACCTAAGCGCAGGGCAGTACTTTAACATGGCAGACTTTAACCACTATTACAGAAAGCACAATGGCGGATTTTCACCCTTTTTTTTCGGTTACGAAATAGCCGACTACATTATAAGAGAAGCTAACAGCCGCATTTTAAAACAACAAGAACAAGAACGTTTAACCACCTCAAATACTTTCAATTATGCATAATTTAAACTACAACGAAAAGACCGGCAAACACTCATTTTTTAGCGTAAAGCAAAAAGCATGGCATGAACTCGGGCGACTTTTGCCCGACTATCCAATAAGTAGTGAAGAAGCGATAATAATGGCGCAGGCAGATTTTGAAGTAACAAAGCAGCCGCTTTTTACGTCCGAATACGACCAGGACGGAAATTTACAAAATGAAAACACCCAACGCATCAACAACTTTTTTTCAACGATGCGAACAGATACCAACCAAATTTTGGGTATTGTCGGCAGTAAGTATGAAGTTGTGCAAAATCGTACGGCCTTTAGTTTTTTTGATAGCCTTGTTGAAAAGGGCAGCGTTAAATATGAAACCGCAGGCGTTTTAGGAAATGGGGAGCGCATTTTTATTACGGCAAAAATGCCTGATGTGTTGAAAGTGGGCAGACGTGATGAAATCGAAAAATATATTTTTCTTACTACTTCGCATGATGGCAGCGGCTCAATTATGGCAGCTTTTACGCCTATAAGAATAGTTTGCAACAATACTTTAAACATGGCACTACGTAACCACACCAACGCCGTATATATTAAGCACACCGCCAACGCAGAACAGAAGTTACAAGAAGCCGCCCGAATTATTGCAATAACTGAAACCACAGGCGAACAGTTAGAATATTTATTTAATAAATGGGCAAACGTTCGGGTTAATGATGCCGAAATAAAAAAACTCATTTCTTTAGCGATGGCACCCAACAAAGAAGTTTTTACCGAAATCGTGAAGGGTAAAAAAGTACAATTTTCAACACAGTTTGAAAACGTGTTAAATGATGTATACGAATACGCCATGAGCAGCCCAACGCAGCAGATGCCGACAACACAAAATACCATCTTTGGAGTATACAACGCCATAACAGGATATTACCAAAATTGCAAAGACTACAAAACCAACGACGCAAAAGTTAACTCCATTATGTTCGGCACTGGGTACGAACGCACCAGAAAAGCTTTTGAAATTTGTACAAGTGCTAGTGATTTTTTAAACTAATATTTTACCACCCTTTACCAAGTAGCCGCTCATGTAGCGGCTACTTTCTTTTTAAAAAATTGCTTCGCTGCACTTCGCAATTTTTCAAAAAGAAAGTAGCAAAGAAAAAGTTTAAATGGTTGGCTTCTTTTTTTGTCCTTTTTTGCCCTCACTCCGTTTTATACGTTTGTGTACCCTATGCAATCATACACACTTAAAGAAGCTTTAGCGGTGCTCGAATCTGGCAACTGGTGTAACATCCGCTGTATTACAGCCGATGTGAAATCAGGAACAGGGGGTCAGTTGCTGGAGCTTCCTAAAGTGCGTCTTTGCCGAAAATATGCAAACGTAAAGCCATCCCATGAAAAAGTAAGCAACCCCTTCAGTGTGCGCCCACGCCACCATGATCATTTCACTCGAAATGTTGAAATGCCCAACAAACAAATCAGAAAAATTCATCCGCCCCTTATCACACACATTAATGGTGTTGCAGTAATATGAAGAAGAACAGCTCCATAGTATTCGATGGTCCCGTTGCCTACTTGCCCGGTGGCAATGCTTCCGTATTCTTTTCGCAAACATCCGCATTAGCTGGAACGTTTGCGACGAACTCGGCAAGAGGAACCGCACCAATCGTTAAGAAGATTCAAAGTGCGTTCCAAGTTGCTCAGTGGGGTGAAGACAATCGCTTCCCACAGAACATCGAACGCCTCATGGGTTATTGCGGCATAGGTAAGGCCGCATTAGACTGGAAAGCTCGTGCACTAATGGGCGGTGGTATTATACCTGGTACCGTGGACGGTATGGATGATAAAGGCGAAGAAATTTTTAAGCCACTCGATTATCAAAAGAATAGGCAGGTGTACAACTTCATTAGAAGTCGTGAGTTTAACCGCTTTTTATTGGAGTATACACAAGATTGGGTATGGTTTGGTAACTGCTTTCCCGAGTTGGTTTTAGATAACGAATGCAAAAAAATCACCAACATTGTGCATCAAGAGAGTTGCGATGCTCGTTTTAAACAAATGAATGATAGCGGTGTTATTGAGAGTGTTTATTTGTCTAAGATATGGGGCTTGGCTAGTGATCAGTTTGCCAAATTCGACCCAAAAAAGAAACCAAAAAACCTCATTGAAAATCCCGAAAATCTTACTGAAGCTGAGAGCAAATATGTGGCTACGTTAGATTGTATAGATATGTACGATGCTTTGGAATCTACAAAAGCAATTGCTGAAAAGTTGAAAAGTGGTAACAAAAAAGTTAAGAGCGCCATACTCCCAGTGAATTACCCGAGTGTTAATAAAACGTATTACCAGGTACCTGCATGGGATGGCGCAAGGCTAGCTGGTTGGATTGAAATTGCTTGTAAAATACCATCATTGTTGAAGTCGATGTATAGCAAAGCTTTCAACATCAAATACCACATCGAAATACCTGAAAGTTATTTCCCGAAAAAATTCGGTCCCGAAACTTGGGAGGCGATGGATGATGAGAAGCGCAAAACTGCAAAGAAGAATTTACTGGAGGAGATGAACGAATTTCTAAGCGGCGATGAAAATGCTTATAAAACTTTTGTAAGCTTCTTTGATGTATCGCCACATGATCATACAGAGCATAGCCGTATAAAAATTACGCCTATTGAGAGCAAGAATAACATTGATAAAGAGTTGCTCACTTCGTCAGCTGCTGAATTGCAAATATTAATTTCCATGCAGGTAAACCCTACCATTTTTGGGGCTGGTACCGTTGGTACTGGTTCGCAACGCAGCGGCGGTTCAGACATCAGAGAATCTTTTTTAGTGCACAGTGCTTTGCTAGCACATGAGCGCCAAATAATGCTAGAGCCGCTCTATTTAGTAAGAGATTTTAACGAGTGGGGTGAAGATATTGTCTTCCGCTTCAGAGATACAGTTTTAACCACACTGGACACTGGCGCCGGTTCAAAAAAAGTTGTAAGCTAATGTTATTTAAAACATCTATCATATTAAGGCAGTACTGCTCATTGGGCGAAACTAATTTTTTCGCTATCAAATCCACCATTCAAAATGTGGAGGATAAGCACATTATACCTGTGCTGGGTAGAGAGCAATACAATGCTTTGAATGAAGCTTACAAAAATGCAACCGATGAAACCTTAGCGCCTGGTCCTTTAAAAGAATTATTGGAGCAATGCCGTAAGGTAATTGCTCCGTATGTGTGCTACTATCATGCTCCTAAGGCAGATGCAACCCTTTCAGATGCAGGTTTTAAACGTAGCGAAACCGAAAGCAGTAAAACAGCCTACCAATACCAATTAGCCAACTACCGTGAAGCTAATTTGTTAGAAGCCGAAGCGGCCACCGAAAACTTGATCAGTTTTTTAGAAGCCGAAATCAACAACTATGAACTATGGGCGAATAGTGATGCTTATAAAACATACAAGAGCCTATTTATTCGCAAGGCTAGTGAGTTTAACGACTTCTTTCCTTCGGCAAGTCCATACCGCAACTTTTTTGCTATGAAGCCAAAAATGTTGGCGGTGGAAGAGATGGGCATCCGTAATTTCTTGGGCGATGCATTGTTTGCAGACATTAAAACGAAGTACAACGGTGCTGGAGCTTTAAGCGAAAAAGAGCAAGTGTTATTGTTTAAACTCAAAAATGCCATCGCCAATTTAACTGTTGCCGCAGCTGTGCCTTTGCTCAATGTAAAAATTGCAGAGAATGGCTTAACGCTTAGTACGGCTGGTGCACGTAGTACCAATGATAATATAAACAGCCGAAGTGCAGCAGATGCCAACGCCATCAATGCTTTGATTGAGACTTGCAAGAATACTGGCAAGAGTTGGATTGAAAATGCTGGTAAATTTTTGAAAGAAAATGCTACCGATTTTGCTACATGGCCGGGTAACGTCAGCCAAACAGTTAGCATCGGCCGAAATGAACAAAACAGCGTATTTGGAATATTTTAAAAACCCCTAATAAAATGAAAACAAAATCAATTTTAATGTTGTTGGCGCTCACAATTGCCACGACTACCATGGCACAAACGCCCACACCTATTAAAATTTCAGAGCTGCCAACCTTGACAGGAAACCCGTTAGGCGGTTTTTTGCCAATTGTAAAATCTGGTACCACAAAAAAAATATTGGTTGACAGTTTACCTAAGCCAACATTAGCCCAGGTATTAACCAAAGGCTATGTAGCTAACAGTCCGTTGTATTTAGGTGCAACGAATAGCCCTACTATCAAGTTTGAGCCGTCGGCTTCAGTGATTTCTGTTTTTGAAGAGAATTATCAGCATAATATTAGTTCGTACAGCCAAACTTTTTATGACAACAATAATGGCTTAAGTACGACATTGTCACCATCAACAGAGGATAATGCTAACTTAATTTATCCTTACGGCTCTGGTGTATTGCTGAAGTCAGTTAACAATGTGCCTGCAAATGCAGATGGCAATGTGAATATTACATTTAATGCAGATAATGGTATACAGGGCAACAGTGCTAGGTTTAACCTGCAAATGGGTATGCCTTATGTTGGCGATTCGAGAACTTTTTCGTTTTTTACTACAGGTGATGGTAATGATTTTCCTACTACCGATGCCATAAATTTTTCAGCAGAAATTGAAACTGGCTTTAATGTAGGTGCTAGTGATGGCATTAGTCGTAACTCTAGCGTTAATGTAAATAAGCATCAGATTTCAATCAATAACTTTCAGCCGAACGGAGCATCAACAAAAATTCTAACATCTAATGGTAATGTTAAGATTGATGCAAATGGATTGGCCAATGCTTTAAAATTGTTAATTGATACTGCTGCTCTCTCCTTAAATAGTATAGCAGCTCATTTTGATGTGGACACTTTTCGATTTAAACAATCGCTTATACCTGAATTTGAATCGTTAAGTTTATTCGCATGGCAAGACACAACGCTCAGCCCTGAATTAGGCCAGTTAAATGGCTTAGTCGTTAATTATGGTACGCAGCTTAGCAATGCGTTTGATAATATGGACGTGCAGAATGTTTCACCATTTCCACTTACAGGAAGGCGCACCGCAGCCAATGGCACAACCTACAATTTAGTAGTAGAACGTAGGAATAGCCTCACTTTTCCTGATACACTTTTTCTTAGAGTGAATAAAGGTGGTGGCTATGGTAATGGCACTTATTATTTAGAAATAAAGCCTATAGCCGCTGGTAATAATGTTGCTTCTTATATACATCGAAATATTTTGCTGAGGGATAAATACACCGGTATTACAACTGAATTTTCCAACAAAAAGCGATCATTTTACCAATATGTAGTGAGCGATGATGCTGGCAGTTTTGGTGATAGGTTTGAAGTAATAACAACGAAAGCCGTAAAAGATTTTACAAGGCTTGTTATTGAAAATCAAGAAGCGCCTGCATCATCTACCGCACCAGGTAAAAAAGGAGAGGTGCGCTTCACGTCAGAATTTATTTATTACTGCCCTGCAGATAATACTTGGGTTCGTACAGCACTCACCACTTGGTAATATTTTTTAAACAACAAACCAATCCGTAACTAATGAGCTTATCAGAACAGGCCGCCGAATTAATCGACGCTGGCTTTACCAGAGATTCTCAAAAACGTGGGCTCATACGTTGGATGCTCGGTTTTTCGATGGCTTTAAATGTGTTCTTAATTTATGCTTACACCAGCAACAGTAAGGCGCATGAAAAAGTACTACATGAGATTATACAAATGCAGAATAAAACCGAACAAAAGGTTGACACCACCCTTAAAAAACTATAAAATGAAACAGTTATTATTCATTGCAGCACTTCTAGTTGCGTCCTCTATTTTGAGCGGCAACGGTAAGCGTACTGATTACGCCAAAGCCAATGAAATTGCCAAATTATCAAAGCAATTGCCCGATAATGAACGCAGGTTAGTTGATAGCATTCTGTACAACGACAGAGTCATCAACAATAAGCTAGAAGTGCTGCAAGATATTGCGAAACCCTAAACCCTAAATAAAATGTCAAAAGACACCACACTCAGCCTGTTGCGTACATTGCTCATGGCACTTGGCGCCTACCTTATCGGTAAAAATTTGTTTGGTAATGTAATCGATACATCCCTTTGGGAGCAGTGTATTGGTTATACACTTGCACTTATTACTATGGTATGGAGCTTTGTTGATAAAACATCAACGCTAGAGGGCTTTCAAAGTACCATTCGTAGCACATTTGTTTTTGTTGGCGGCTTGCTCATTGCTGCTGGTAAGCTAAAGGATCAAAGCCTCGATATTATTCTCGGCTTGCTCAATGTGTTTGGTCCATTGATCTACTCATATTTGAGCAGACTCAAAACCAAAGGCTTATCTAACGGCACCATCAAAATTGACAACCTAAAAGGCAGTTAGTCACCCAACCACAGCGAAGCGAAAGCCTTGCTGTGGTTCAATTTTTACCCTTATGAAATTGTTTAAATACTTAATAGCTGTAACCATAATGGTAAGCAGCTGTTATACGGCAAATAAGGCAGCCAAACAAACGAATAAAGCTGCTAACCATTACCCAGAAGTAGTGGCTAAAGTAGCAAAGCAGCGGTTTTATAACCCTATCACTAAAAGCGATACCGTTACTAAACCTGTGTTGGTGCCTTACTTTGTTGAGTGTCCACCACCAGGTGAAGAAGCTGCATTACTAGAGCTCTCTGCAGATGAATATAAGCGGCTTGAAAATGCTGGCCAAGTTGCTAAAGCAACGCCCCAAAAAAATAGTAATAGTAAGTCGCCGATACCTACTGATACTTCGAAAAAGAAAGGTGTGTTGGTGAATATTCCTGTAACTACCACCACTATAACCAACGACCGAAAAGATACTGGCGAAGAAACCATATTGCAAGCTGAGGCGAACAAGCTGACAAGTAAACTTGCTACCAAACAACAGTGGTTGGTAGTAGGTTTTACGCTTGCTGCTGTATTTTTTTTAGCAACAATAGTGTTGCTATTTCTATTAATCAAACGTAAAAAAAATATCAAGTCATGAGTTGGAAATCCTTAACATCCGCAGCCTTAATTGCATCTATTGCAGAAGATGCTAGTTTAATGAGTTTGGCTGAAGCCGCTGCTCACTTAACGGCTCGTGACATTATCATTGCCGAGTATGGCGAACCTGGTGCAGCCTACCAGCGCAAGTACTGTGAAGTTTGGAACGTGAAAAAAGATTTTCCTTGGTTCCCTGCAGATAAAATGCTGATCAATAAAGATTTTAAAAAAGTACTGGGAGTAGCTTTTCGCAAGCTGCAAGAACGTGGGCAGCACACCGAAATAAAAACTTTTGATGGCTGTTATAACCACCGGCTGTCAGTAGGTTTAAAAGTATTGTCATTACATGCTTGGGCTTTAGCCATTGATATGAACGCAAAAGAAAATCCACTCAAAGGTGCAGTGCGCTGGTCCGCAGGGTTTCTGCAAACCATGAGAGAATGTGGCATTTATTGTGGCGCTGACTGGAAGCGTAAAGATGGAATGCACTTTGCCATGTTTAACGGATAGGCATTTGAAAGATATAAAAAAGCCTCACTATCTAGTGAGGCTTTTTTTTATATTATATATTTAAATTATAATTGTACAAACAATCCGCTTATGGACAAGATTACAGATTTTTTTAAAGAGATTGGAAACAGACTTAAATCTCCTTTTATATCATCATTCATAATTTCTTGGCTAATTGTAAATTGGCGAGTAACAATAGGACTTATCTTTTATAAATTCAAAGAATTACCTTTTAGTAATTACACTTCATACATTGATTTGATTGAAAAGAATTTTTCAAATTGGAAATATTTGTGGACTCCTTTGTTGCTTGCACTTGCTTATACATTTTTATATCCTCTGTTTAGAATTGCAATATTGGGTTTTGATGCTTTGGTTACAAAGTGGAGTGGAAACTTAGTTTTATATTTTTCAGAGGGTGCTAAAGTGCCAATGGAAAAATTTACTAAACAGATTGAAAAAACTAATAATGCATATAAACAATTAGATGAAATCATAGCAAATGAATCAGAGTTTAAAGAAGAGGTTATAAACTTAAAAGAGCAATTACATCTCAAGGAAAATGAAATAAAAGATTTGAAGATTGAAATGTCTAACAACAGCTACAGTAAAGATGTCAATTTAATTAACGGTAAATGGCAAAAGAGTGAAACAAATCCATTAAATCCAAATGATCCCAATAACAAAGTGCTAAATATGGTTATTGGTAATGGTAGAGTTGTTGTTGATGACATTTTAATGCTCGATACAATAATCTCATACAATATGACTAATTTTTTCTACACAAATATTGATAAGAAGATTTTTATGATTGAAAGAATAAATTACAAACATCAAGATGGCACATACTTAAGAAGCCTAGATTTAACAGTAAACAATGATTTTACAAAAATGACCATGAAAAAAAACGATCGTGAATTAATTGTTTTTTCAAGAATTGATGATTAGTTTCATTTTGCTAATTAATTTAGCAAAATGAAAAACACCTTTACCATATTACTACCAGTACACAATGGTAAACGATATATTAACTATAAATTCAATTGTAATTTATATTATCAATCGTTGCAAGTACTACGGTTTCAATTGACTACGCCTAAAGGTCAGTACCTAAAACTCGAGAAGCGACTGCTCATAAAACGTTCGCCATGGAAGATCATCGGCCAAAGCTTTGAATTTAAAAGCCCACGTTCAGCTGAATATGTTGCTGAATTAATTAAGATGATTGAATATGAAATTAGGCCAGAGCGGCCGGAATATATTCACCCAAAAAATGCGTAGTATTTTAAAATGATTTTTTTCTAACTCTTTATAAAGTTTTATTTCAAAAGAGAACTTAAGTATTAAAATTTTCTAAATGTTATGAAACTATTTGTTCAAAAATTTTGCTAAGTGATAAATAGTATTTGATAAGTGAGCTCCTTGTATGAAAGCTATGCTAAATTCTAAACTTCTTCAGATAGTTTTTTCATTGCGTTTGCAAAACCTCGAGTTGAATCATCATAGTTTTCGTGGCCATACCCCATTTCTTCATTCAGATTATACAACATAGTGTAAAGTACAAAAGGGTTTTGCGACTCGGAAACCCATTTAATAATTAAATCTAACATTTCATTCATTTTGGGCTGAAAGGTCATTCTACCGTCTCCACCTCTTATGCCATCATTATCAGACTTTTTCTTGCCCAATGACAAGAAAATATTTTTTTCATCATAAATAATCTCACGTACTTTCTCAAACTCTTTACCTTTTGGTAAATAAGTCATTAAAGTATTTCTTATTCCCTTATAATAAATATTGTATTTTTCATCAGGGCTTTCAAAGACTTTGCCTAGCATTTGCTTCAACTCGTCAATTTCGTTTAGTCCGCCTGTTTCTAAATCAATTGTTAATTGCTTTCCTCTTTTTTCATTTACAAGCCTCAATAGTTCTAATCTCTCGATTTCAGACTCCGATAAATTCTCTTGTTTTTTTATGTTTTTATCTTTCATTTTATAATGTATTTAATTCAAAAATTTCTTTTATTTTTAAAGCAACGTCTTTGAGATTATTTTCCTTCCAATTAAGTGGATTAATTTTAGCTATGGCAAGTGAAGAATTTGGAAAAAACTCATTAAATGAACCGTAATAATTTTTTTTGTAAAATTTATCTTGATAATATCTAAAGGCTGAATAAACAAATGATATATGAACTTCTGATTCTTTGGCAAATTTTTCTACTATGAATTTATTAGTTATATGAGATTTTATAAAATTAAACTTATCAACCCCAAAAAAATACTCCATAGAAAAATCATCTGCTTTTTCTTCAATTAAGAATAAATCAGGCTCGCCTGTTAAATGAAAATTAGTTTTTTCAATAATTTCCAAGTCAAATAGTACGTGATGCAATTCGTGTATTAAAGTCGTCCAAATTGTAGGATACCTTTTATTTAAATCAGTTAATACAATACAAGGTTTTCCATTAACTACGAATGTTCCACCTCGTACTTGAGTATTTACTAATTGATGCTGAATTATGACTGTAACTCCAATACTGTATAAAGCTTTGCAAACGGTTAATAGTCCATTTTCAACATCTTGACAGTATGGCTTAATCTTTACTATGAGTTCTTTTAATTGCTCACGATTAAAATTATTGGGGTTATTTATACTTTTGAAACACTGATGAGCAGAAATAATCCAAAAGTCTTTCATCTTATCAGAAAAATTTCTTCTTGAACTACTAAACAAAGGTTTACTTATTTCTGTCTCGTACTCATTAATGCTATCAAATCCAAAGAAATTTAATACTCTTTCAATTAAGATATCTACATTGTCTGTATCATAAAAAAAACCAATTTTGCCTAGCTTTTTGATATCGAAATTCTTTACAATAAATGATACTTTTTTTGCCTTTTCAAGTGCAGCAATATTTTCTTTACTTTGATTTTTTAATACAGCGTTTACTATGTCATTTAATTCAACTTCAAGAAATTGAGCGATCTTTAAGACGTTTATTATGCTAGGTTGTTTTGCTGAACCACTTATTATATCTTCAAAAACATCTTTATCAATACTAAGAATATTAAACGCTTTTGTTTTTGTAATATCATATTCAAGCAACTTATCTTCAAAAAGCTGCTTTAAATCAATGTCCTTTGACTTATCATCAAAGACAGACTTGAGTAAATTATCTATTTCAAAATTTGACATAAGCGGGAAATTACCTGCAAATATAAATTGTAATAATTAATATAACAAATAAAAAAAGGGTAATTACCCTCACTTTGCAAGATTTTTACAACTTTGTATTTTTCAATAATCTGGCAGAAGCAATATCCATTAGCATCGGTTTGTTATTGGGCTTCGGGTGGACAGAGGTTTTTAATGTAGCTTTTTGTTCCTATCTTAGACTTTGGTATTTCAATGGGGCGGCGGTTTAAGGAGGAAGAATTTCAAATTCCCCAACATCGTAAGCCCTATCGAAAAACGCTACTAAATTGATTTTTAGCGTTTTTTGCAAGACTACTTAAAAATATACCGTGCCTACCGATAAGCTACCCATACTTGAACAAGAAGACGGTCCACAGCCACTTTGGGTGTGGATATTCGGCATTGTTGCCATTGCCTTTTCAATCTACGATAATTGGGAGGGGATTTTGCAAATCATCCATGACATCAAATCTGTCCTTTAATAGCACCCTACACCGCTATACTTTAGTGGGATGGTTTCAATAACACTATACGTTACTGGTGGGTTTAGCCACACCATCGACTTCCCCGAAAATTGGAACGAACTCACCGTTGCTGAACTAGAGATAGTTGCAGCTGCACAAATTAACCATGGCAACAGTGAGCCTGTGAGTAAAGCCGTAGTACTTACCAGTATTATTGAGCAAAGAGCCAAACAGAATGGCATTGAATTACCAAGTACCTGGAAGGAATCGCTTGATTTTGAAGCCGCAGCCACACAAGGCTTTGACGCCATTAACTTTTTATATACCACTAACAATCGCACTATTAACCCGTACCCAACTTTAACCGTTGGTGGTAAGCGAATGATTGGTCCAGCCGACGATTTCGATAGCATCACCTGCGGCGAAATGGAGGATTGCGAAGTGTTTTTTATGCAAATGGTGCAAGAGCCTAGCATTAACAAGCTTGCACATATAGCCGCCATTTTATGGCGCCCTCGTAATGCTCCTTACAAAGCGAAGCAATGCGAAAGCCGTATACCTGCTTTTGAAGCTTTGCCTTTACCGCAATTATTTGCCATATACATGTGGTACACAGGCTGCCGCAATAACCTGCCTTTATATTTTCCTAAGGTTTATGGCGGTGGTAGTAATACAAGTACAACGCCTGATTTAACGGCGTTTACCAAATGCATACATGCTGGAGCTGGTGCTAAAAATGGCTTACGTGAAAATATACGAGCCATGCTAGCCAAAGAATTTTTATTTGATATGAACCTCGAAGCCGAGCAGGCTGAAGAAATGCGTAAAAAATATGAACGTCAATAACTACACCGATTATTTTCGCCAAATGGCCGTAAAGCATAAAGACTTACGGCATGACCCTGCATCCGAAACTGGCGATGCTCCTATTGGCAGCAAGCACTTTGGCCGCTTTGGTTCTGAAGAAGTAATCACCGGCTTAAAAAGTAAAGTGGATTGGCCTGCATTGTTGGTAGAGATGTATGAGTGGAAAAGCAAATCAGAGCAAGCTTATAGTGTAGTAGGTGATTATGCAGGTGGCTTTAGTGTGTACGCAACAGCCAACCCAGAAAACCTTAATGAAGTGCAAGAAGCATTCACATTTACTGAAAGCATAATGCAGGATGTACTTGCAAAAATTTGGCAGGATCATTATGGTCCTGATAAAGACATGTGCAATTCGCCCTTTAAATTATTCGACTTTAATAGCCTTGAAGTAATGCCGGTTGGTCCTGTATTCGATCGCCAATTTGGCTGGCGTTGCACCTTCAGTTTTATTTTCAATAACCTAAAAAAAATAACCACTGCTCCCGAGCCTGGTACCTTCATTTAATTATGGAACTTATTAGTTTAGTTACCCTCAAAAACGTAATAACGGGCTTAGGCGACGTTATTTTTCTAGCACCGCTAGATCATTTTACCACCGTTAAAAAACCCGAGCCGCCTTTTGATACGCCAGGAGCATCAGTAATTATTGCAGATACCCATGAGTTTATGGAGGGCAAGCATTTTTACCAGTTTGCCACCGCTCCAGAAAAAAATAAGCTGGAGGCGAAAACGGCAGGCGATAAAGGTAGTCAGTACCTTGATGTAATGATGGAAGCCATCTTACCAGGTACTTATGCGGAGCAGCATGAGTTTATAAAAAACATCATCAATAAACCATGCATAGCATTGGTGTATGATGCTGATTGTGCCGGGCATTTGCGCTACCAAGTAGGCACAGAATGTAACCCTGCTTATGTAATGGCAGATTTTAGTACGGGTACCACTAAAGATGGTATTAAGGGTTACACCTGTACCATCATGGCCAATCATTCGCCTATACGATTATACGCAGGCGACATACAGCTAGCGCCAAATGTTGGAGTAATTATTCAAACTGAAGAGGGTAATATTTTAACCACTGAAGAAGAAGAACCACTTGAAACATGAATGGCGATTTAAAGCAAACCTTTATTTTAAAATGTGTGCAGGAGTACGTTGCTGATTGTGCTAATTACATTCAACGTGCTATTATTCGTACCAAGTCGCAAGATACTGGCGCCTTGCTCAACTCCGTTATTGATAGAGCAAGGTCAAGCGGTAGTAGTGCTACTGGCGAATTGTTGTTTAAAGAATATGGCCGCTTTTTAGATATGGGCGTTGCTCGTGGCCATCCATTGGGCGGCTTAAAATCAACTACCGTTAATTTAAAAAGTCGCAACCAAAGCGGTAAAGTTTTCGTTAAGGATAATACCATCAAACGCAAGAAAATATACAGCGGTATAGTTTACGGTAAACTAAACTACCTGTACAGTAAGTTATCATACGGCTTTTCAGAGGCGGTTATTGCCTCATTAAAACAAATGCAAAATGCTCCAAATTCAATTAGTTAAGCAACCCTATGAGGTTAATTTTAGCGGCAACGAATTGCCGTACTCGTTCAGTTTTTTGCCTTATGGCTTTATTGAGCGTAGGCAAAATTTGAAGATGAATATTGCGGTAGAAAAAGAAGTAAGCAATGGTAGTGGTGTATTCAGCACCGTTGATAATCAAATTTTATACCCGGATAATAACGGAGTTATCGCTTTTGATATTAAAACCGTTGTTGATGCATATTTACAATTTTATACACCTCGTTACACCCAGCTGGAGCCGATTAAAATACCTAACCAAAGCGCTCGATTTAGGGTAAAAGCAACTATTGATAAAGATGGGCAAGCTTTTGGAGACCCTATTGTTAGTGATACAATTACAGTGTTGAAAGGCGGCTTAAGCTATGAGCAGTATCATTACAAGGCTTTTTTCGAAGCAATTTTTTATTTGAAAATACCATTAAGTTTTCACAAGGGTTTGCAGCTCATTGCACCTTATGAGCGTAAGTATTTAACCTGGCTTTATAGTAATGATATTTTGAAACCACAGGTTTTAAGAATTGTTTATTTCTATAGCGATAACAGTACAGAAACTGTCAACATACCCGTTAATGCAACATCAGAAAAATGGGGCATCTACATGGCTAATATAAGCTTGTATTCGATATTTGAACAAACCGGTGTAGGTAATGCCACCAATGTATTCTTAAAATTGCAGAGTTATGATCTTGTAGGCTATACAGCTTCCGTATTAGATGTAGATGACGTACTAGTTGCAGCGCCAGTGCGTTATAATTTAGATTATAGAAACTATTTCTCTCCAATAGCTACCAATGCAAAAGTATCAAGCGATTTGCATAGTAATAATTACGGAAGGGCATTGGCCTATACCAATAGCTTCGGCGCATTCGAAACACTTAATGTGTTGGGAGAAATTGAAATGCAAGCAGAGTATAGTAGTAGTGAAGCTTCAATAGTTCCACCGCCATCAGGCATTCGCAATGCTGTACTACAAGCGCAACAACTAAGTGTTACTATCGAAGAAACTGAAAAATTTGTTGGCGCAACCAACTTTTTAACCAAAGAAAAATTTGATTCGCTTCGTGATTTATTGTTGAGCCGTAACACCTACGAAATAAAACAACAACGTTTTATACCAGTTAATATCAATAAGAAAACGGTAAAATTCTACACAAATAAAGATAGCCTGTTTAGTATGGCCGTTGAGTGGCAACATGCCTTTAGTAATAGTTTTTACGTTCCTGAAAACATGCTGCAAGTAGACACTACTTGTCCGGCATTGGAAAAATTTATGGTGGTGCAAATCGCCAAAAACAAATTGCAAATTGTGTGGGCTATGCCGTACCCATACGACTTGCTTAAAGTTACTATTGATAATGGTGTGGAGGTATTTAACCTTACATTAAGCGGTAATGCAGGCTCACAAGTGGTAGGTTTTGATAATCCTTCCATTGACCCAGACAGGGCTACAATCATTATTACAGGTGCTGTTTTGTGTAACCCTGACAGTGTACCTATTAGTGTGGGTGCTACTAGCACCGTTACCATTGAAGCTTTTGCCAACTTGCTACCAGTAGCCAACGATGATCAGTTTTATATAGCTGCTGGCTACAACACACCACAGCAATTACCAGGTACTGTGTTGGATAATGATTACGATGTAGATGGCGATGCTATTGAGGTTGATGAAGTAAGTGGTGGTGCTACTGTTGAAGGCGGTACTTACTCCGTTACTAAGCCAGGTGTAGTTACTTACCAGCCGCCTACATCATTATTCAATGGCATTGATTCATTTACTTATACCATACACGAAGTGGCTAATCCTACTGCATTATCTGCACCTGCAACGGTATACATTAATGTGGGTAACGTTGGTTTAGGTAATGGTTTCTACGCAAAATTGGTGTTACGCAATATTATTGAAAATCAAAGTGGCGTATTTTTTAATAGAAGAGCTGATCACTATATTCAATTTTTTGCAGACCCATTATGCACCATACCTAAAGATGCAACAGGGCTTGGCGTTACCATTGGTGCAAATTCAAATGTAATTGAAAAGCGGAACGGTAGCATAACAAATGAAACCAATACAGCACTTAGTTTTACTGCGGTAGGTACAGAAATATTTATTGGTAATTACATCAATTATTATCGTCAACAATATTCGCCTACGAATTTGTTAATTGAGTTATTTATTAATATTAGTCTTAACCCTGGAGCCGGCTACATACCTGTGTAGTCTGTCCTTTTTTAAGGTGTACCCATTGAGCAAATTTGTAACAGTCGCAACCCTAAGCTTGCGGCTGTTACCCTATGAGTGTACGTACTGATGTTGTTAACCTTCAGGTAAATGTAAATAGCAACGCCGCCCAAAATCAGCTGAATGAACTCCGCAAAAAATCGAAAGATATAGCTGCTGAAATGGATGGCCTCAAAAGAGGCACACAGGCTTACATCGACAAAAAGAAGGAGCTGGCCACTGTTACGGCTGAAATGGACAAACTCAAAAAAGAGATTGGCCTTACTTCCTTAAATCAAAAAGAGCTTACTGCCGAACTGGCTAAACTCAAAGCACTCAAAGGCTCTACTGTACCATTTAGTAATGAATTTAAAGACCTTCAGAAACAAATCAAAGAGGTTGAAAATCGCCTCTATGATGTTAAGAATGGCGTACAAGGCTTCAGTAGTTTCTTCAGCAAAATTAAAGACGAAGTAAAACAGTTTGGCGCCCTTGCCGCTGGGTACTTAGGTTTTCAATTTTTAAGCAATCAATTTACCAATATTATAAGCGGCAGTGCAAAGCTAAGTGATCAGCTGGCCGACTTACGAAGAGTAGCCGGCTTAACTGCTGACGAAGCTTTGAAATTGAATAGCTCACTTTCAAAGTTAGATACCCGAACCGCTGTAGGCTCATTAAGAGAAATAGCCATCATTGCTGGTAAATTAGGCGTTGCAAAAAATGATATACTTGGCTTTACAGAAGCTACCGATAAATTAGTAGTTGCCCTCGGTGATGAGTTAGGCAATGCTGACCAAATTACCACTCAACTTGGTAAAATATTAAACGTTTTTGATGGTAAGGTTACAGGCGATAATATTACCAGGCTGGGTAATGCCTTTGTTGAACTTGCCAATGCAGGTGTGGCTAGTGGTGGCTTTATAGCAGAATTTGACCAACGACTTTCAGGAATTGCTAAAACCGCCAACATTGGTTTAGGTGAACTGAGCGGCTTAGGCGCTGGCTTAGAAGAATTGGGTGCTCGTACCGAAAGTAGTAGTACGGCAATTCAAAAGTTGCTCAACAATATTTCAGCAGATATACCTGCGGCCGCTAAAATTGCCGGTAAAAGCACCGAGGAATTTAGAAAAATATTTAGCAGCGATGCTACTGAAGCTTTGTTGCTATACAGTGAAGGCTTGGTTAAAAACAAAACATCGTTTGAGCAAATTACAGCATCATTAGCAGGTGCTGGAGAAGAAGGCGCTCGTACCATTGAAACTATTGCAAAGCTTGGCAGCAACTCCGATTTGCTACGTGAAAAAATATTGTTAGGTAAAAATGCCCTACAAGATACCACGGCTATTACTGAAGCTTTTGCTTTAAAGAACGAAACCTTTGGCGCTTCTTTAGATAAGTTGGGTAAACAATTTAACTCATTCGTGAGTAGCCCAGGTATTACTAACTTTTTACAGGGCGCTGTTAAAGGTGTATCAAGTTTTATAAGTGCACTAAGTAGAATACCGAAGTTCATTGATGAAAACTCAACTGCATTAAAGCTACTTGGTTTGGGTATTGTGTTATTGAACTTCAGGTATATAACATTGGCAGGTTCAATCGTTAAAGCAACAGCAGTTAAAATTGCAAATGCTATAGCTACTAGAGCAATAGCTGTAGCCACAAATATTGCAATTGCAAGCCAGAGCGCCTATTTTACTATTACCAATTTATTAATAGGAAGAATAACATTAGCTACTGCTGCACAAAGGTTATGGAATATTGCAATAAATACTGGCCTTGGTCCTCTAGGTTTATTAGTAACAGTTATCGGAGCCATCGTTTTTGCTGTGAACTCTTATTCAAAGAATGTTAGTGATGCTGCTTTAAAAACAAAAGTTTTAGCAGAAGTATCAGAAAGAGCCGTAGACTCTTATTCAGATGAAGTTGCTAAGATTGGAGAATTAGTTACGTTGATAACATCGAAAACTACTAGTAGAGAAACGGAGACGGCCGCATTAAAAGAATTGATTGCTTTAAACCCAACCTATTTAGCAGGCTTGACAGCAGAAAATATAACAACGAGCGAAGGTGTTTTAATATTGAAGCAATACACTGATTTGTTACAATTACGTGGTAGGTTAGAAGCCTCAAGAGAGCTGTTAAAAGATAAAACTAAGGATGACTTAAAATTACTTAGTAAGCAAGTCGAACTTGAAAAAGAATTAGCAGCTAATCCGGCAAAAGACAACGGCCCTGTTTTATTTACTGATACTAGACCATTCGATTTAGAAGATATTAAAAATCAGCGTAAGGCTGTTCAGAAAGAAATTGAAATCATCAATAACATCAGCGCTGAAACTACTGAAGATTTAGCCAAAAAATCAAAAGCTGCTGCAACTGCAACTGTTGCTAGGTTGCAAACCAATGTATTTAATTTAGCTGCTGCAGGTAAAAGAGGTACTGAAGAATTTAAAAAAGCATTGGCTGATTTACGAGCCGCTGAAATTGCTTTTCAGAAAGAATTTAATAGCAAAGAAAATTCATCAACTACTACAGGTAACACAGGTAGAATATTAACTCCTGAAGAAATAAAAGCAGCTGCTGCAGAAAAGAAGCGTAAAGAAAAAGAAGCGGCAGCAGAACTAGAGCGCCTTCGTAAAGAAGCTGAAGTATTTCAAAAAGAACTTAAAAAATTACGGGCAAAAGCAGAGGCTGGTACGCTCAGTGATGATGATAGAGAGAAGGCGAACATTGAAGAAAAGTATAGAGAGCTTACTGAGAAAGCGCTTAAGTTTTGGAAAAAAAATACCGACATCGGCAAAGCGGCCGCTGCTGATATTGAAGCCATACGTACTGCCGAATTGCAGGCGCTTTATAAAAAAATATTTGAACGTGATAGTGGCAAGGAGTATGAAGAAAGCTTGCGCTTGTCTGACGAGTTTTTCGATGCTCGTAAACAACAAGCAGCCCAAGCTTATGTGGAAGGTAAAGCCACTAAAGAACAGTACGATAATGAGATAAAATTACTGGAGCAATCTGCAGCTAACAATCGCTTACAAATTGCTACCGATTACAGCAATACGTTTAAGAAAGCTGAAGGCGACATTACTAAGTTTAAACGTGACCAATTAGCCAAACAACTTGCTGATACGGTAGCAGCCGAAGAAAAACGCAAGAAATTGTCGGTTGATAGTCAGTTGGCATTTGCAAGGTTAAATGTGTTAGGTACTAAGGTAGGTAGCAAAGCAAGGTTAGACGCTGAAAAAGCCTACCTGCAAGAAAAGTACCGACTCACAATTGAAAATAGCAATGATACAGCAGCGGTGCAGGTTGAAAAGCAGAAGGAGTTAGAAGAGCAGTTGAAGGAATTAGATCGCCAATATTTTCAATCGAAAGTTGATGAAGTATTGAAGTATGTAAATGCTTTTACGGAAGCATTGACTGCCTTAAACCAATTTATTACGAACAGGGAAAATCGTGAGCTGCAAAAAGATAGAGCAGCTAACGATAAAAAGCGTAGTAACTACAAGCAACAGTTAGATAATAAATTGTTGAGCCAGGCTCAGTACGATAAAGAAATTGAGCGATTGAATGCAGAGCAGGAGCGTAAGGAAAAGGAGATAAAACTTCGCCAAGCCAAAAGAGAAAAAGCCCTAGCTATTTTTACGGCCATCATTAATACAGCTGCGGGTATTGCTAAAGCTATTCCAAATATTGCGTTAATGGCATTAGCAGGCGTTACCGGTGCCCTGCAAATTGCAGCTGCTACTAATGCACCACTACCTGAGTTAGGTAGAGGTGGCCACATCACAAACGGGCCAAAGCACAGCCATTCAAGTAGAGGCTTGCATTTGGTAAACCCGTTAACTGGCCGTACCGAAATGTTACTAGAGCAAAACGAAGCCGTCATCAATAGCAATGCCATGGATAGCAATCGCACAATGACGGTGAGCGGCACTCCCAAACAAATTGCTAGTGCTATTAACAGCACCCATGGAGGCGTAAGTTTTGCCAGTGGCGCAAGGGTTACTTCAGGCTGGTACACTCAGCCAAAGCCAACTATTCGCCCTGGTGTAATTAGTATGATGGCGCAGGGTGGTATTATAGGCGCTACTGCAGCAGAAGGCAACCAATACAGTGCTGCCAACTTGCAGGCGCTGGAAGCTACACAACAGCAGGTAGCACAATTACAAGCTGTATTTGAGCAATTTCCTAAAGAGTTAAAAGCAAGGGTAGTGCTTAAAGAAATTTATGATGCCGATAACCAATACAATGCCGCTAAAAATGCCAGCGGTTTATAAACTATTTATATGTTACAACTATTTTTAAGAAGCGAAAGGGAAAGCGGTTGGTTAGATTTATTACCTGGTACGGTGCTCGATATGGAACGTACCAACAACTTGTTTGATGAAGACCTTACCAGTGGCGAATTTAGCATACCCATTGATATGCCTTGGACGGATAACAACCGCCGCAAGCTTGGGTTTATTGAACGCTTAGGTAATGTAATTACACAAAGTAATTACTTTACTATTGATGTGTTTGATAGCGGCTATCCTGAACTACAATTTGCAAAGCTCACTATCACAGAAAAAGATGGTAAGCTTGATTATACAAAAGGTACATTTAAAGCCAGCATCAGTGGAAATAAAGGCTTATTTGGTAGCAAAATAAAAAATAAAAAGTTGAGGGATTTGTCGCTCGGCGGCACAATTACTTTCAACAGTGATTGCAGGGATTTTGCAACTGATCATGCAAAAGGCTTGTACCCACAGTATGATTACATTGGCTTTGCTCCAGTTGGTATTGAAAGTTTTTTTGATACCAGCAAAAGCTACAACAATGAGTTTTTGGTAAAAGATACCGTTAACTACATTGTAAGCACAGGTGCAGGTTTAAATGATTGGCAGTTCGGTAGGCCAAAGAGCAGCAACCCTAACCAAGTTGCCACTAGCGGCACAGCTGAGTATATTGATTATAGAACCATACCTTTCTTTAAACTCAAATATGTATTTGAGCAGGCTTGTGCAGCCGTAGGGTATAGCATTGCTGGCGATGTGTTAGATAACCCATCGTGGAACGATCTGTTTATATTTAATACCACTGCCATTGAGTTTTATAGTGTGGTGGCCCATGCTGATTATACCCGTAAAATTTTTCCGGCTGATCATGTGCCTGATATTACGGTGGCGGAGTTTTTAAAAGCCATTTGCAGCTTTTTTAATTTAGAGGCCAACTTTAGCAACAACCAAATATTATTAAGCTACCGCCAACAGGTTTTTACTAACCGCCGGGTGATTGATATTAGCAGTCGCTGTGCTGCTACATTTAAAGCCATCTATCAAGATGAAACTGATAAAACGGGCTTCACCTTAGATTATGAGTGGGATGCTAACGATGACTACCGAAACGATCGGGTGAAAGATATAAACACCAAAACAATGGTAGGTACGGTGAGCACCTTCCCTAACTTGGCAACGCTTAATATTGGCAGGTCGTTCACTACTGATGATATTGCTTTTGTGGAAAGCGAAAACATGTATTACAATGTGGCCAATGCTACTACGACACCTATAAAGTGGGATGCTTGGAGCGAACGCCTGGGCGAATATAAACAAGGAGAAGGTGGCGATAGCTACAAAATAGGTATGAGTACATTATGTAGTTACGTAGCGCTTGACCCTGCCAATGCATTGTACATACGCAGGCCCTACTTAGGCTGCCGCCAAAACGGTAGCTATTACAACAACAAGTACCAAAAAATTAAGAAGGATTTTAGCCTTCGCATCTTCTTCATAAAAAAGCAAGTGATCAATGGTAACGAAGTGCCCATGAGCATGAACCATACCACCACCAACAACGGTGTTAGGCTCAATAATTTTAGCCTGGTATTAGAAGGTAATGATGGATTGCTCAAGCGTAACCACCAGCAGTGGATAGAAGCCAAACAAAAAAAGCAAAGCGTTACCGTACCAGTACTGGCCGATAAGCAATTTTTAAAAGCTCTCAATAACAGCAATACGGTGCAGTTAAACAATGTATTGTTTCTGCATGAAAAAACAGAAGATACTATACCGCTACAAAGTACCGTGAATTTACTGTTGCGCCCTTTGTAATTATGTAGTATTTTGGTGCTTTAATTAACCAAAAACTACAATATGGAAACAGGCTTTTTTTTATGGACTTTCATTTCGATCGCTTCAATTATAGCTCTTTATTTTATAATCAATGTAGCGGTCTTAAATGCAATGAAAGAAAGAGATAGTAAGATTTTGCAAAAGCAGCAAAACGAGTTTTTACGCTTACAGTATCTTTTGAGTCAAAATCAAATAACGCAAGCACAATATGATAAACGTATTGACGAACTCCCAACTTCAGTAGTTTATAAATAATCAATTATGCAAGAAACAAATCCTCCTAAAATTAGTTGTCCAAAATGTGGTTCAGATCAGTTTCATTCTGATAAAAAAGGCTTTTCTGCTGGAAAAGCTATTGGTGGTGCTTTACTAACTGGCGGTATAGGATTAGCTGCAGGTGCAATAGGAAGCAACAAAATAATTATTACTTGTTTAAACTGTGGTAATCAATATAAGCCAGGAGATAAAAAAGTAGAACATAAAAGCTTTACACCGACGCCACAAAAAACTATTAAAGATTTAGTGCCAGAAATTACTGATCAAGAAATAAAAAAATCTGAAGTTCCAACAGCTATAGGCTGTTTTATTTTATTTATTATAGTTGTAGCTGTAGCGATTTCATTGTTTGGTAAATAAGTGTATTTTCGCAAAGCAAACATTTTAATAAACGAGTCTCCACACCGCAGTGTGGCAGGCATACCGGTGTAAGTCCGGAAAGGCTCGTTTATAGAGTGTTTGCAGTGACCTGTCACTTTTTAAATCTGCGAAAATGTTTGGAAAACCAACTGATGATGATTTTGATGGCCATGAGCCGCCACCACCACAAGAGCATACTGATTTCGTTGCCTTCTTAAAAAATTACCTGTACCAAACTTATCTGCCTATTGCGGCACCAGTACCAGGTATGCTCACCAAAAGCACCAAAGAAATATTTGAGGCATTACAAGGCGTTTTAACCACTGCTATTTTTACTGAAGAAGATGTAGCCGTATGGCTATATGATGGCGGCTATCGCCTTATTAGCACCGGTGAAATGCGTATGGAATGGATGATGGTGGAAGGTTAGGGTTTATTAAAATGATTTTTTTTAAACTAAGTTTCGTGCAAAGTTTTCAGCTTCGTTTACTAATGCTCCTAAATTATTGCTATTTATCGTAGTTATATAGTTATGTAAAATATTGGCTATTTGTGGCCTGTTATCAACAACATCGCATATGTGCACATTAACTAATCCTTGCAGTTGAAAAATAAAAAGGTAAAATTTTTTTCCGTCGGCTCTTATGTATTCGCTTTCATAGATAACATTCATGTTGTGTTTAAATTTTAAGGGGGTAAAAGTGTACAAGTAATTTAATTAAAAAATTAATTGTCCCCTTATATTTTACATAAACATTTTCAAAGTAAAAAGTGGTATTCAGTTGATTGATACCAACTAAATGTATTTATTATAGTAAGTATAGGCTGCTACCGCCTTATTAGCACTGGTGAAATACGTATGGAATGGATGATGTTGGAGGGTTAGGGTTTAACTGGGTCTTTCAGGAGTTTAATAAATATCCTAGCAAAACGAATAGTTAATAATAGTGTAAGAGATACTATGAATATAAAACAGTAGTTAATTACTTGACCTACTATGCAATTGAAATTTGAAATCTTTATGGCTAGTATGCTTATTGCAAAAATTATAGTAATAATATTAAACCAGATAGCAATATTTAAATATTGATTCAGCAAGGAGTTGGAATGAGGATTGTCTTTTACAAATCTCATTCTTCTTGTATTAATTGTGCTTATTAAAGTTAGCAATGTTAACAAAAAACCAAGTAAAGTGCCTGAAATTGAAAGGCTATTACGAGCCATATCAGGAATTAAATCTTTCATTGGTAATAAATAGTGCGAGTACTTATAAACAACAAATAAAATAATAACTGATATGGCTAGTGGATAATATTTTTCTATGCAGTATTTCAAGATTTTTTCGAGTAGAATTTTTTCAAAATTAATTTTTTCTTTTCATATTCATCTTTAATCTTACTGTGTATTTCAGAAACTTGTGTTAAGCCTTGATAACGAGCAATCTCAATTTCAAATTTGAATTTTACTCTACTATCAATTAAATCAACAACTTGAGTTAATCCATCATAAGTTTCTTTACCAGACACTAAAATTTTACTTACTTCTTTATTTTCTTTAAAAGAAAGAAATTCTGAAATCATAGATAAAACTTTTCTTACATTAAGGGATTCTGTTCTACTTTGTCCAACACTTAGTTTTATGTCCATTAAATTAGAATCAGTTTCGTCAGCAATCTTGCTTATCTCTGCTAAGGATTTCTTTTTACTTTTAAAAAAACTACCATTTTCTATTCTGGCAATTTTTACCTGCAATGTTCTAATAACTGAAAACTTTAATACTTTTTCAAAATCATCAGGGTTAATGACTACGTTAGCAACCAAACTAGGGATGTTGAAATTCTTTTCGCAGAAATTTAAAAATGATCCAATTGAGACACCTTTTGAATTTGATTCATATGCTAACATCTGTAGCTCAGGATCAAACATAAAGTTTGAAATATAGGCCAAGCCTTGTGTGTCTTTTAGATCTAAGTCTTCTACTGAGTTGTCGTTTTCATTAAATGCAGGAGGTAAATTGATCATTTGATTATGAATCATAGATCCATAAATGTAATTTCCTCTTTTTTCAAACTTTCTTAATTGCTTAACTGAGCCATCTGGTAAAATAATTCTGCTGTTGATATTTGCGCTCATTAATTGATCGCCAAAATCTGTTTTTTCAAAATCCTTGTTGTTAGACTCTATCCTGAATAGGTTAACATTTACATCTTTCTTTTTTGCCATGGTGTATTGTTTTAATTGATTAAAAATTTATCTATTTCATAAGGCAGTGTTAAAACAACATTTACACATGCCAATTTTCATTTATATTTTTTGTTTGGGTTATAATTTCGCAGTCCGTATTTCAGTAACCCAAAATGAACGCTTTACCCTTTTTTCCAGTAGCCGTACTGTACACTTAGTTATCGCACCAACCATATAAGCTCAGCAGCAGCAGCAGGGTATTGCTACCCCGTAGGTATGCTATGCGGAGTTTCGTACCGCAGTAGCGTTTACTTGTGCTTCTAGTTCAGCAATTCGGTTGCGTTGCATTTCAATGATTGAATCTTTTGCTTCAATTGTTTGCTTGAGGGAAGCAATAATTTCATCTTTTGCAGTATTATAAGACGATTTGTTCTCACCTACTACAAAACGTTTTGAAACATTTTGTTCTAAATCATTCGGAACAATCTCAATACCCATTTTTTCTAAAAGCAAGTCAATAAACTCCTTATCTGGGATAGATTTTGAAGTTTGATAATATACCTTAGACCTACTGATACCAAGCTTTTCAGCGGCTTCGTCAATGGTAAAGCCTTTACCTCTGATTGCGTTTAATATAATATTTCCTGTTGTCATTGTTAATAACTTGTGTAAAAGTTAAAACAAAACGTTTGCACATTTGAAACATTTTGTTTGTACATTCGCTATGTAATTAATATGAAGTTAATACAAAATGTTTAAATAATGAACACAACGAGAGTTTTGACACAAAAGGAAGAATTGGGAAATAAGTTAAAAGCCATCAAGCAAGATGTTACTGCAGAAGATAAAAAGGAGTACATCAAAGAAAATGATACTACTCCCCAAACCATATCAAGGTATTTAAAAGGCGGTGTATTGGACATTAGCACCGGTATTAAAATGCTTACTTTTTTTTCTCAAAAAATTCAAGAGCGCAATGCTTTAATCAATAACACTAAAACTGCTTAGATATGATTGTAATAGAAACTAACAGCTTGTACGCTGGCAGAATATTTAATGATGTGTTTAATATACTGGTGCCAACTAACCATGCTTTAAATGTAGTGGGTGCAATTCGTTTATTTAAATATAAAAGTGTTGAGCTAGGTGAAGTTCAAATTATTAAAGTAATTGACAATGTCATTATTAGTAAAATGTTAAGTAATCAAAGCAGTCTCATGCTGACTGGCTACAATACTTTGAATGCGCTAAAATTATTACAACAGCAATGGGGCCCTGGTATTAAGTATAGCAATGTTTGCCTTTCTTACGAAAAACGTAACCTCACTAATCAAGGGGATTTAATGCAGCAATGGTGGGCAGATATTGTTGCAGCGCAATTACACCAAAATCAACTTAATCATTTTTAAAACTTTTAGCAATGAGCCAACCACTTCCTAATCACCCATTGTTTAGCAGCTTTGTTTCACCTTACTTAACAAAAGAGTTATGGGAGGCAGGTATTAAACCACCTACTGCTTTTATTTGGGTGCCTACTTCACCAACTGAAATGGTTTTGTATAGCTATCTGCTTGATCATGATGGATACTACCGCCAAGCATATGCCAACGTAAATTTTGTAACTAAAATAGGTGAGCTTCCATATAGCGCCTTCCAGCTAAATGATATGAATAAGTTGTTACCCAACTATTCATTTGAGAAAGTCGGCAATACGTACACGTTACTGTTAGAGAACATGCACCAGGTAAACCCAGTAACCGGCAACCGCTTACCCGATGTATTTGCCGAAATGGTCATTCAATTAATCAATACAAAAAAGCTAGATACCGCAACCGCTAGCAAATTAATCACTTCTTAAAAAACAATTTTATGATATCATGTTCTATTGAGATAGGCATAAGCGAACTTACTCGTAAAGAAATGACAAGCCGCATTAAGCATGTAGGTGCCACACACCAATCGTTATTAGCAAAAGCTTGGGCAAGCGTAGCAAGTGCTACTCCGTGCATCAGTTTTGATGTTGCTGAATTATTGCTTAAAGAAATTTACGAGCAACATAGTGCCAATCCAAAAGCAGTAGCAAACATATTAGGCGAACACTTTGAGTATTTTATAAATAAGGCTTGTTTATACACAGAATTGAAAGCAGCTGAAAAAAGTGTACATGAAATTGCTGCAAAGTATATGGGTACCAAAAAGCCAGAGACTCATGTAAAAGTGAACGGGGCAAAAGATTTTGCTGATGCTTTTGCAATGTTGCTTAACACATTAAACGAAATAGAAGAAGCGATTTCAAAAAATAAAGAAAAAGCTGCAGAGCCTATAAAAGAGGGTGAAAAAAAATATGATTTAAGCAAATACACTATGGTTTATTACATCACTATTGAACAGTCAAAAACAGTATCTAGCCCAATCAATTTTATTCAGGAGAAAATAAAAGCATTGAACGAATTAAGGAAAAGTCTAAATGTATCTAAAATTGGGTTTAGGCTTTGTACAAACGATATCAGTGGCCTGCAGGATTACTTAAATGAGTTAAGGCAACAAGTAGCTGATCCTGTAATATAAATTATAACATGCGACGTGGAGAAGGAGGTATCTCGGAAGGCTCATAACCTTCAGGTCGGGGGTTCGAGTCCCCTCGTCGCACCAAAAAAATTGTTGCTTATGGCATTGCACATTGAAATTTTGAACATTCAATTTCATATTAAGCGGCTGGTGTTGAAAGCATTAAATAAATGCAAAACAGATGCTGAAGCTGCAAAAGAATTGGGCATATCAATAAGATCATTGTATTTGTATAAAAAAGAATTTAAAATTATTAAAGACAGTAAGGGTCAGTTGATAAGCGTAAAGGAGCAAGAAGTTAACGCAGTTGTTTTTGAGGCGTAATGGTTGATAAATCTCCCGAAGGGTGGGGGCTCACTAAAGGAACAAAACTATGAACGAGCCCAGTCTTGTAAGTGTATTTTTTGTTTGGAGTGGCGGTTTTTCGCCGCCACTTTTTTAAACTTTTTGTATGAAATTATTTTTTATTTGTTTATTCATTGTGGTGGCAGTGCTATCGGCAATATTTCTTTTTGCATGCAGTAAAATTGATGACGATACTGAGGAAAACGAAGTAGCATGAGCTCATTTACTACCATACCAATTAAGCAGCATATTACAGCTGAAAAGGCGCAACAAATGTTGCAAGCTGGAGGTATGGTGGTAACCATTGATGAAGCGAAAGCGGTTGTGAATTATCTTTATTCAGCAGCATTAAACATATTAAGCAATGAAGAAAGTAATTCTATACATCAGGGTTAGTACTGATGAGCAAGCCGATAAAGGCTATAGTCAAAGGAGCCAGCAAGAAACGCTAGAGCGTTATTGCGAATTAAAAGGCTTTGATGTAGTGGGCACCTACATTGAAGATCATAGCGCTAAAACGTTTAACAGGCCCGAGTTTACTAAGTTGCTATTGCAGCTGAGTAAAAAAAAGTTTAGTGCCGAATTAGTACTTTTCACTAAGTGGGATCGCTTCAGCAGAAATGCAGGCGATGCTTACCAAATGATAGGGCGTTTAAATAAGTTGGGCGTAGAGCCGCAGGCAGTAGAGCAGCCGCTTGACTTATCAGTGCCTGAAAATAAAATGATGTTAGCCTTTTACTTGGCTGCACCAGAAGTAGAAAACGATCGCCGGGCAATGAATGTTTTTGCAGGTATGCGTCGTGCAAAAAAAGAAGGTAGGCACATGGGGCAGGCGCCATTAGGCTACTGCAATAAAATTACCGAGGATGGTAAAAAGTACATAGCGCCTGATGCTACAGCGCCTTTGATTGTTTGGATTTTCCAAACCTTGGCAACTGGCGAATTTACTGCTCAGAGTGTATGGAAAAAAGCCCAGGAGAAAGGATTGAAGTGCAAGAAGAATACTTTCTGGAACGCCATACGCAACGAAGAGTATTGCGGGCTTATAAAGATTGAAGCTTTCAAAGGAGAGCCAGAAGAACTGGTGGAGGCACAGCATGAGCCTATCATAAGCAAAGCTTTGTTTTACCAGGTGCAGGATGTGTTAGATGGTAAAAAGAAAGTACAGCGTACAAAGGTGATGGTTGATGATCGCTTTCCGCTACGAGGGTATTTAATTTGTCCTCGTTGCAACAAATTGTTGACTGCATCTTCGAGTAAGGGGCGTACAAAGTACTACAGTTTTTACCATTGCACCAGCCAATGCGGTGCTAGGTTTAAGGCAGAGGTAGTGAATGAAAAGTTTGTAACAGAGTTAAACAGCTGGCAGCCAAACGTGGCCGTACAGCAATTATATAAATTAATATTAAACGATGTATATGAGCAACAACAGAAGCAGAGATCATCCGGCTTAATTAAGATTAAAGAACAGATTTCTGCGGCCCAGGAGCGGCAAAAGAAAGCATTAGATTTATTAATGAACGATGCAATGGATGGCGACGATTACAGGGCTATAAAGAAGCAATGTGAGACGGCTATTTTTAAACTAGAGCAAGAGCTTGCACTATCAACGCAAGTCACTAACCTAGAACCATTGATGGAACGTGCAATAAAATTCTTACAAAACGCAGGCAATGAGTATGCTCATGCAGGCACAGAGCGCAAGCGACAAATTGTTGGTTCGATGTTTCCCGAAAAATTGGTATTTGATGGTGATCATTATCGAACCACTAGAGTGAACGAAGCCGTTCGGCTGATATATAGTATTGGCGAGGCTTTCAGTAAAATAAAAATAGGACAAGTAGATTGTTTATCTGACTTGTCCTATCAAGTGAACTGGCTGGGACTCGAACCCAGGGCCCATACATTAAAAGTGTATTGCTCTACCAACTGAGCTACCAATTCTTCCTTCCCGTGTTTCGTTGGGAGTGCAAAAATAAGATAAAAACTTATTTCGCCAAATAAATTTGAAATCTTTTTTTAAATAAAAAGGTTCATTTTTCTAAAACCTAACAATGACAATACTTACAGCCAATAGTTTTTTTTGAAAAAATAATTTATGATTTTAAAATAGTGTGAATCAATTAATTAAAATCAGTCATTTATTTTCATTTTCTATAATATCATCAGCCCACAACCTCTAATATCGCTATTATACAAACGACCAATTATTTCAAATTGATGATGCGGATGTAATCTACCCACATCATCTGTCGCAATAAAAGCGCAACTATACAAATTGGCCAAATCAATAATATTTACACCTCCAATTTTTGGTTTTGTATCAGCAGCAATGTTCGTTGTAATGTCAAAAGGGTCATCTTCACTTCTTATTACTATTCGCATCCATGGTGGACAATCAAATATACCTTCCTGCTTTGAATATGCTTGCGATAAAAGTTCCGTCATGCCATATTCAGAATGTATATGAGTAAGGCCTAATTGTGTTGATAGTATTTGATGTACTTCTTTTCTGCTCAACTCTTTTTTACGCCCTTTCATGCCACCTGTCTCCATTACAATAGTGTGTTGTAATGGCATCGGATGTTTTTCGGCAAAATCAATGAGGGCATAGGTTACACCTATTAATATCGTTTTTTGTTGTGCCGCTTCATTGACCGCTAATACACTTTTTAGTTGTTCAACATCATACAAATAAAAGCCACTGTTGGGGTGGTTTGATTGTTCAATGAGGTGTTGTACCATATACACCAATGATGAATGTTGCCTTTCTAAGTAAGATGGTAATAATCCAATTATACAAACATCATCAACGTTACCATAAAAATGTTGCAACCCTTTTGTAAAGCTTTCTATATAGAGCGCAACATCTTTTACAAAATGTTTACTGTTTACACTACCAGTAGTACCGCTACTTTCAAAAATAATGGCTTCATTAAAATGGGTAGTTTTTATTTGTTGCGTTTTAAAAAATTGAATTGGTAAAAAAGGTATTTTATCAATTGTTGTAATGTTGAGTGGATTAATTTTTAATAAATCGCAATATGTTCTGTAAATAGTATTATGTTGATATTGAAAATTAAAAACAGCTAAGGCTACACTTTCAAAATTTTGATGATTGCAATGCAGCACCGTATTCCTTAATAGCGTCTCGTTTATGATAGTCATTTGTATTCGCTGCTTTGTTTGTTATCAAAAACACAAAGCTAAAATATTAAATGGTTAAACCATTTTCAATCATTAAATTTGAGTGTAATTTTAAAAGTACAGCACATGAAATATATTACCGTAGCGGTGATGGTTGTAGCGATATTTTTTTCTTGTAAGAAAGATAAGTTTACTACAGCACCTCAAATTACTTACAAATCACTTACTTCAAATTTTGTAGATGCTAGTGATCCAACGGCTGTTTTTCCTTCAGTAAATTTTGAGTTGACTGATGCCGAAGGTGATGTAGGTTATAATGATGGTAAAGATACCGCTTGGGTATACATTAAAAGTTTACTAACCAACGATATTGACTCTGCTATTTTTCCGGTATTATCAAGTGCTACTCGAAAGGATTTTAAAGTAACCGTTACCGCTTCATTGGAAAAAGCAACAAAATGTAGGCCAGTGCCGGGTAACGCCATTCATGTTGACACTATTTATTATGAAATTTATGTAAAGGATTTTGCAAAGAATAAAAGCAATGTTATAAAAACGGGAGAACCTGTATTATTCCGTTGTCAATAATGCGTTTGTTACGTTTTATTTTATCGCATTCTATTTTTATTGCTTTTGCAGCGGTGGCTTTATGTTTTCAAACAAACCTATTATTACATACAGCGTATTCATTGCCATTATATGCGTTGGTATTTTTTGCAACGCTTTGTGGATACAATTTTTACTGGCTATTAAGCAAATGGTATTTTTCAAAAAACAAACAAGTAGCAGAATTTATTAAAATAAACAGTTCTTTTGTTGCTGTTTATATCATCGGTTTTTTGGGCTGTTTGGTTTTTGGTTATTTACAGTTGGCTTTGTTGCCTTACTTATTTGTTGGTGCTTTTTTAACGATGTTGTATGCCTTACCCATGCTGCCTTTTAGTTTTTCAAAAAAGTTGCAACAACTTGGTTTTTTTAAAACATTATTATTGGCATTTACTTGGGCTTATGTAACTACCATATTATCTATTGCATTTGTTTCTAATATTTCAACTGTTAGTATCGCCCTTCTTTTTAATGCTAGGTTTTTATTTATGTTGTTGTTGTGTATCATTTTTGATAATAGAGATGTTGCTATTGATCAACAACATGGGTTACATAGTTTGGCAACTGATTTAAAAGCTGGTACTATTGATACTATTATAAAAATTGTTTTTGTTTTATATTGCCTAGCTGGTATTTTACTACGTTGGTATATGTTTGATGATGCACAAATGTTTGCATTTGTATTAACCGCTGCGGTTGTTTGGTGGGTATACCTACAATCTAAAAAGCCACAGGGTTATGTATTTTATTATTTTTTTGTAGATGGCCTAATGATTTTTACCTCACTTACCACTTATATCGCATCTATTTTTTAATGAGCAATTTTATTCCTTATTAAGTAATTCAAACAATTTTATAAAGGTTGCTTTAATTTATCTTTGTAATATAAATTTTTACGAATGGCAAAAGCAAGCAAAGTATCATCAGTTTTAAATAAACAATCATATCAGTTTTTAGAAAACTACATTAACAACCCATCTCCAACTGGTTTTGAAAGTGGTGGACAAAAATTATGGATGCAATACCTTAAACCTTATGTTGATTCTTTTTTTACAGATCCTTATGGTACTGCAGTGGGTGTAATAAATGCTGATGCTCCTTTTAAAGTGGTAATTGAAGCCCATGCTGATGAAATTAGCTGGTTTGTAAATTACATTTCAGCCGATGGATTAATTTACTTAAAAAGAAATGGAGGTGTTGACCACCAAATTGCACCAAGTATGAGGGTAGCAATACATGGTAAAAAAGGAAAAGTAAGGGCCGTTTTTGGATGGCCAGCCATTCATACTCGTTTAGGCAATAGCGAAGCCAAAGAGCCACAACCAAAGGTTGATAATTTATTTTTAGACTGTGGTGCCCGTACAAAAAAAGAAGTAGAAGCTTTGGGCATACATATAGGTGCAGTGGTTACCTACGAAGATAAATATGAGGAACTAGCACATGGTTATATTGTAGGTAGAGCTTTTGATAACAGGGTAGGCGGTTTTATGATTGCTGAAGTAGCTCGTTTATTAAAAGAAAATAAAAAGAAATTACCTTTCGGTTTATACATTGTAAATGCAGTACAAGAAGAAATAGGTTTACGTGGTGCTGAAATGATTGCAAGAAGAATTAAGCCTGATGTAGCTATCATTACTGATGTTACGCATGATAGTACTACACCAATGATCAATAAAATGATTGAAGGCGAATGTGCTTGTGGTAAAGGGCCTAGCTTGTGTTATGGACCAGCAGTGCATAATAAGCTTTTAAGTTTTGTGCAAGATGTGGCAGATAAAAAGAATATTCCATACCAATTAAGAGCCGTTAGTAGAAGTACTGGAACCGATACTGAGTCGTTTGCTTACGCTAACGATGGCTGCCCATCGGTATTAATATCTATACCATTACGTTATATGCATACCACGGTTGAAATGTTACATAAAGATGATATTGAAAATACCATCAAATTAATGTACGAAAGCTTAATCAACCTAACACCAAAAACAAATTTGAGTTACTTTAAATAATGGGTTATGGATGATAATGGCAAATACATTCGCCTTTTTGGGATGTTGTTTTTTTCTTTTGTTGGGTTTATAGTGGCCTTGGTACTTATTATGTTAGGGTTAAGGTTATTTTTTGGCGTATTAAGCTATGTGCCTTGGTTTAATAATTTGTACATTTTATTTATTGTTTGCGTACCAGCAATTTTATTTATAACTGTGTATTTAATTTACTATAAACGTACAAAGCAGTTATCATCAATGGCGGTTAAAGTATTTAGCTACATCGTTTTTTTTGCAGCTTTAGCTGCTTGGGCCATATTTTGGGTACTCGACTTAATTAAATTTTTTAAGTACAACTACAATGCTATTTCAGATTACTACACTTTTAACTTAGCATTTTTAGCTAGTAATGTTTTAGCCATATTTTTAGTTGGTATTGTACAAGCTTTTAATTCAAAGAAAGAAATCAGTTGGATTGAACGCAACCAATTAGATAAAAATTAACCAGTTCAAAAAATGAGTAGAAATACTCATATAGTTTTTAGCAGAAATTTACACATTTTGGGCTGCAAATTGGTGGTTTAGGCAATATTTAAATGCCATTTATTGCTTCCTTTTTAAGTGCTGAAAATTTTTAAAAAGTAACGATTATTTTTAATTTTATTAATAATAATATATAAGTAATTGAAAACGTATGTTATAAAACATAAAAAACCCTCCATTGAAATGGAGGGTTTTTTCTTTTAACCCTTAAAACAACCAACATGAAATCAGTTGAATCACACAAACTTACGTATTTTTACTTATCGTAGTTTTAGGGTTTTAACTTTTTTTACACCAAGGCCAAATCAATTACCTGCGCCATTGTTTTCACGTAATGAAATTTCATCCCTTTTATAAATGCCGGATTTATTTCAAGTACATCCTTCTCATTCATATAGCACATAATAATTTCTTTAATGCCAGAGCGTTTTGCTGCTAGTATTTTTTCTTTAATGCCACCAACGGGTAAAACCTGTCCTCTTAAGGTAATTTCACCCGTCATTGCTAAAAACGGTTTTATTTTTCTTCCTGTATAGGCACTTGCTAAGGCACTCATCATGGTAATACCAGCGCTCGGCCCATCTTTAGGGGTAGCACCTTCAGGTACGTGTATGTGAGCACTTTTATTACTAAAAATATCGGCTGAAACACCTATTTTTTTTGCATTGGCTTTCAACCAGGTGAATGCGGTGCTGGCGCTTTCTTTCATTACGTTACCAAGGTTGCCAGTTAATTGTAAATCGCCTTTACCTTCAACTAATTGTGTTTCTATAAAAAGAATATCACCACCAACATAGGTCCAAGCAAGGCCTACAGCAACGCCTGGCATATTAGCTGTTTTGTATAATTCGTTACTATACCTTGGTTTACCTAATATTTTTTCAACATCGTTATTAGTGATAGTAGCTTTTAATTTACCTCTTAATACAATCTCTTTGGCTTGGTAACGCATAATACTAGCCAATTGTCTGTCTAACTCACGAACACCACTTTCTCTTGTATAATCTTCAATTACTTTTTGTAAAACAGCATCGCTCATTTTAAAGCTATTGGCTTTGAGGCCATGCATTTCTTTTTCTTTAGGTATTAAATGCTTTTTAGCAATTTCTATTTTTTCTTCAACAGCGTAGCCACTTAAATCAATTACTTCTAAGCGGTCTCTCAAAGCTGGTTGAATACTACTGATGTTATTAGCCGTTGCAATAAATAATACTTTGCTTAAATCATATTCTAGTTCTAAATAATTGTCGTAAAAAGTATTGTTTTGTTCAGGGTCAAGCACTTCTAATAATGCAGATGATGGGTCACCTCTATGGTCGTTTCCTACCTTATCAATTTCATCTAATATAACAACGGGGTTTCCACTTTTTGCTTTACGTATCGATTGTAAAATGCGGCCGGGCATAGCACCAATATACGTTTTACGGTGGCCTCTAATTTCACTTTCATCATGCACACCACCTAAACTTACTCGTACATATTTTCTATTAATAGCTGCTGCTATGCTTTTACCCAAACTCGTTTTACCAATACCGGGAGGGCCAATAAAGCAAAGTATAGGACTTTTCATATCACCCTTCAATTTTAAAACAGCCAAGTATTCTAAAATGCGGTCCTTAATTTTATCCATACCATAATGATCAACATCAAGCACTTTTTTTGCTTTTTTTAAATCGTATGAATCACTGGTAAATTCATTCCAAGGTAAATCCAACATCAAATCTAAATGGTTGTACACCACTGAATAATCTGGTGTTGAAGGGTGCATCCGCTCTAATTTTTCAATGCCTTTTTTAAACATTTCAGCAGCGGCGGCTGGCCAATTTTTCGATTCAGCCTTTTTTTGCATTTCCTTTACTTCAGCAACATTATCACCACCTAATTCATCTTTAATGGCTTTCATTTGCTGTTGCAAAAAGTACTCACGTTGTTGTTTATCAAGCTCAGCCCTTGTTTTATTGGTTACTTTATTTTTGAGTTCAGCGTACTGTAGTTCAGTATGCATAAGGCTCATGAGTAACTCAGCCCTTTCTTTAAGGTCACTAATTTCTAATAACTGCTGTTTTTGCTTCAGTTCACAGTTTAAATTACTGCTTACAAAATGTATAAGGAAAGAGGGGTTTTCAATATTTTTTAAAATAATACCTGCCTCACTCGGTATGTTGGGCGATAAACCAATTATTTGCGCTGCTAAATCTTTTACACTACCAACAATAGCATCTAAGTCAGGGTCACCTTTATGTTTTACCTCTTCTAATATTTTAATTTTTGCTTTAAAATAGGGTTCTTCGGCAGTAATTTTTTCTAATTCAAAGCGTTTACGGCCTTGTATAATTACAGTAGTACCCCCATCAGGCATTTTTATAAGCTTTATTAGCTTTGCAACGGTACCAATTTTTTCTAAATCACTTACTTGAGGTTCTTCAATATTGCTGTCTTTTTGCGCTACTACACCTACCAATTTGTCAGTTTTGTAGGCATCTGTTACTGCTTTAATACTTTTATCTCTCCCCACAGTAATTGGTATAACTACTCCTGGAAAAAGTACGGTATTTCTTAAAGGTAAAATTGGTAATTCTTCTGGAATGTCCTGTGCATCAGCCTTTTCATCATCTTCTTCAGTTAAAGGAATAATAGGCATAAACTCCATATCATCATCTTGTCCTTGTAAAAAAAATTCTTTACTCATTATTTATATTTAGTTCGTCAAAATGGCAATGTTTTTAATAAATAAGTTCAAAAACATTAGTCGTGTGTAAAAGACAATATTAATGCCATGTTACCTATTAACTTTCATTTTTGTGATAGCGGCTTTACGTACAGCAACTTTAGTATTTTTGCTACAGATGAAAATAATGTATAACGATAATGAGCTGCGAATATTTAAAAATGTAGCAGCAGCTGCACAAAAGTTAGGAGTTGAAAGTTATGTGATAGGAGGTTTTGTGAGAGATAAAATAATTGGGCGATCAACAAAAGATATTGATATTGTTTGTGTAGGTGATGGTATTGCTTTGGCCGAACAAACGGCATTATTATTTGGTAATGAAGCTACCCATGTAAATATTTATAAAACATACGGTACTGCTCAAATTAAAATTGGCGAAACTGAACTTGAATTTGTAGGAGCTCGAAAAGAAAGCTATCAACAAAACAGCCGTAACCCCATTGTTCAAACAGGTACATTAGAAGATGATCAATTACGGAGAGACTTTACCATCAATGCCATGGGTATTAGCTTGAATGAAAATAATTTTGGCGAATTGATTGATCCGTTTAATGGGTTAAAAGATATTGAAGATAAAATAATACGTACACCTTTAAAAGCAGTAGAAACCTTTAGTGATGACCCCTTGCGCATGATGAGGGCTATCCGTTTTGCAGCACAATTGCATTACAATATTGCACCACAAACCTATGAAGCTATTGTGCATAACGCCAAGCGTATAAACATTATTACCAAAGAACGTATTGCCGAAGAGTTAAATAAAATTTTACTCAGCAGTAAGCCATCGATAGGATTTGACTTATTGTATAAAACGGGCTTATTACAAATTATTTTTCCGCAAATGGTAGCCCTAGCAGGGGCCGAATTTGTTGATGGTTATGGCCATAAAGATAATTTTTACCATACCCTACAAGTGGTTGATAATATAGCGCAAACAACTGATGATTTATGGTTGCGATGGGCTGCTGTATTGCATGATATAGCTAAACCTGCTACTAAAAAGTTTGAAGAAGGCCATGGTTGGACCTTTCACGGCCATGAAGCCGTTGGTGGCAAAATGGTGCCTAAAATTTTTACACAACTTAAATTACCGCAAAATGAAAAAATGAAGTTTGTGCGTAAAATGGTTGAAATGCACTTAAGGCCCATTAGTTTAACAAAAGAAAACATTACCGACTCAGCTATAAGGCGTTTGTTGTTTGATGCTGGAGAAGATATTGATAGCCTAATGAAATTATGTGAAGCTGATATTACCTCAAAAAATAAACAAAAAGTAAAACGGTATTTAGATAATTTTGAATTGGTACGTAAACGCTGTGCCGAAGTTGAAGCAACAGATCAATTGCGTAATTGGCAACCACCAATAAGTGGCGAACTTATTATGCAAACGTTTCAGTTAGCACCTTCAAAACCAGTAGGGCTTATAAAAGATGCTATTAGAAATGCTATCTTAGATGGTGAAATACCCAATGATTACGATGCAGCCTTTGCATTTATGATGCAGAAAGCTAAAGAAATATTACCCAATGTGTAAATAGTTGCAACAGCACATTTTAAAAACAATTAATTTCGTTACATGGCAATTTTAAAGTTTAGAATTTATTTTCAAGAAGACGAAAGTGTGTATAGAGATATTGTGGTAAAGCATACCCAAAGCTTTTTTGACTTGCATTTAGCTATTTTAAAAGCTTATGAGTTTGATAATAAACAACAAGCAACATTTTACAGAAGCAACGATATATGGCAAAGAGGAAGAGAAATATCTGTTGATGTTTACGATAAAAAATATGTTGCCCCACCACTTTTAATGGCTGAAACCATTATTGGTAGCGAAATTAGAGATCCTAATCAAAAGTTTGTGTACGAATACGATTTTGTAAAACATTGGAGTTTTATGGTGGAGCTCATCAATGTTGATAAAGTTGAAAATAAAAAAATTGAATACCCAGCTTGTGTACGAAGTGAGGGTATTGGTCCATCGCAATTTGGTACAAAAGGATTGGTTGATAAACGCTTGACTGAAATGGAAGAAAAGTACGATTTAAAACCAACTGCTATGGATGATGTTTATGGTGAAGAAGGTGAAGAAGAAGATGCTACTGATGAACCAATGGAAGAATCATCAGAAGATGGAATGGAAGATTTTTAAAATTGAAAAGACTCTTTACAAGTCTTATTAAAATATGACTCCCAAAACTTGTATCATTATACTTGGGCCAACGGCAAGTGGTAAAACTGCATTGGCTATTGCATTGGCGCAACATTTTAAAACATCTATAATATCTGCAGATAGTAGGCAATGTTTTAAAGAATTAAATATTGGCGTTGCCAAACCATCATCAGCAGAATTACAAATAGTTCCTCATTATTTTATTGATACACATAGTATAAACGATGCCATTTCAGCTGCCGATTTTGAAAAGTATGCGTTAGAAAAAGTTGCTACCATTTTTGAAAAAAATGATATAGTCATTATGTGTGGTGGTACCGGCTTATACATTAAGGCATTTTGTGAGGGGCTTGATGATATTAAGCCCATTGATAGTGCCATAAGAGAGCGATGGAATAAAGCTTATGAACAAAATGGATTAGCTTGGTTACAACATCAAATTCAAGAAATAGATCCGCTGTTTTATGAGAAAGGTGAAATACATAATCCACATAGAATATTAAGGGCTTTAGAAGTAAAAGAAGGTACTGGAATATCTATTTTACTGCAACAAAAAAAGCAACCTAAACAACGGCCTTTCAATATTTTAAAATTTGGTATGGAGTTACCAAGGGCTGTGTTATACCAACAAATAAATGATAGGGTAGTAGGTATGCGTAAAGCAGGTTTAACAAATGAAGTACAACAATTATTACCATATAAATCGTTGAATGCCTTGCAAACAGTAGGCTATAGAGAATTATTTAATTTTTTTGAAGGACAAATTAATGAAGATAAAGCCTACGAATTAATACAACAAAACACTCGGCATTATGCTAAACGACAACTTACTTGGTTTAAAAAAGATGCATCTGTACATTGGGTTAACCCTACAGATGCATTCATAAATATTATAACATTATTGCCTAAAATTTAAAACCAATAGTAGCAGCTATGTTACCTCGGTTTTGATTTACAGCGGCATATACTGTTTGTAAATTTTGTAAACGGTAAGGAACATCAAAATCTTTACTGATTAAATACACATAAGTAAGGTCTATAAAAAAGCCTTTATTACGATAACCTATGCCGGTACTTAAAGTTGTTTTGCTTGTTTTTTCAGGTGCATTTTTATAAGGGTTGCCGTAATAACCAAAACCCAAACGAGCCATTATTGTATTAAATTTTATTTCACCTCCCAATCTTAGGTTTACATTGCCTTTATAAATATTTTTAATAACATTGTTGAGTGATTTATAATAGGTTTTATCGTTATCAGTTGGTTCCTCAGCATTGCTGCTAAAACGGCTACCACGGTGGTTTACGTATTCAATATCTGCTGAAACAAACCCCCGTTGCTTAGTAACATCTGTAATTTCTCTAAATACATAAGCTGCACTTAAAATGGCACGCCATGGCATTGATTGTATGTATGCTGCTTTACCTCTTTCAATATTATCAGTAAAAAGTTTTGAGTTTACAGTGATGTTGCTAGATGGCCCTTCAAGTATAGTGTTTAATGATGATTTTCTTTCATCTGTTAACGACATATAATTAGGTGTATGTACGGCTATTCCAATTCTGAAATACGCTTTAGGGCGATATATAACACCAAACTTAGCATTTATACCAGCACCTTTTGTAGTATAGTTATCATTATATGTAAATGATTTGAATTTATTTGTAGCATCATTTGAGGTATCAGTTTCACTAAAAAGTGTATTGCTTTGAAAGTTTACAATAGGTATACCCAAAGTAGCACCCCAAAGCCATTTGTTACCATCATTGCCAGCAAACGAAAATGCTAATTCGTACAAACCACCTTTGGTAGTTTTGGTCATTTCTTGTAGCAAAGCTTTACCACTTTCTAAAACATATTCAGGTGCTGCTTTAACAATTGGGCGTCCATTAATGGTATCTATATCAATTAAATAAGTATATAAAGCAGGTGCAACTGTATAAGGTGCAATAGATTTTGTATTTAATGCATCATTAATACTAATATTTAAACCCGAAAACTCTTCTGCAAACTGTTCTGCGAATGAGCTATAGTTATTGAGCCCTTTGTAATGAACAACATTATTGAATGATGCATTTTGCGTAAAACCAATAGAAAATGCCCCACTTTTTTCAGTATTGTAGCTATTGGTAAAAGCAAAAACTGCACCTGATGTACCCAAATTAAAATGGTTGTTTTTTTCGGTGGTTTTATTAGAGCGATAATCTGTTTTTATATTGTTTAAACTAAAAGCTGGTGAAATAACTAACTCATTGGTTTTGTAAAAACCAATACCTGCAGGGTTTACAAAGTTTGCACTCACATCACCACCTAAAGAGGCCATAGTACCTCCTATGGCTAAAGTACGTGCAGTACCATTTTGCGGAAACCAACTGTAGCGTATGGCATCTTCAGGTATTTGTGCACATATATTATATTGAATGGTACACCCAATTAAAATAAAAATAAAACGCATCATATTAATATTTTTTTGACAGATCAATTATTGGCCCCTTGATGGTCTTGATACGCCTGTACCAGAACCACTGCCGCCAGGCGTTGAGCCATTATTGGATACTTGTGGATTAAAACTCCTCGTATCCCATGATGTATTTGGGTAACGTGTAGGTTCGTTAGTGTTACTGTTATTGTATGTTCTTATAACATTTGATTTGGTATATGTATTTGTTTTTACATTACTGTTATAGGTAGAAATGGTGTTCGTGTAACTGTTAAGATTTGTTTTTCTTATAGCCGTATTTTTGGGATTTACTATAGTAATATTGGATCCATAAACTGGGTAAGGGTAAAAATATGGATTGTAATAATAACCATAATTGTAGCCATAATTATATGGGTTATAGGTACAGTCGTAGTCATATTGCTGATCTAAATTACGCCAGCGTGGGTCTTTAATGCCCATTCGTATTTGGCGTTTTTCATAACTTGAGGGGTTACGTTGGTAATCATTTAAGTTTTCAACAACTGGTTTACCCTTTGCTGCATATAAATCATCAGGCGTTTGACCATTTTTGTATAATGTGCTGCACGATGTAGCCATTACAATCAAAATAACATAAAGTAAAGTTTTCATCATTTTGGTTTTAGTTTTATAAAGATAAATCAATACTTATATACCTTTTTTATAATGACCATTTATAATGCTGTTTTGATGTTAAAACTCTGTGAATGATTATAAAAAATAAAGGCTTTCGAATTTAATCAAAAGCCTTTTAAAATTATTCTACCGAAATCATGTACTCAAGTACACATTCATCGCCATCTTCAGCATATGATTGTGTGAAATTTTTCGCATCTGAAGGTTTTATATCAAAAGGTATATATACTTTTTGGGCCCACGGACTAAAATTAGGTCGCCATACTTCTCTTACGCCACCTCTTAATTGCATAACATCATCGCCACTAGCATCATCGTCATTGATCCAACTCCAAATTTTAATGTAGGCACCGTCTAACTTATTTGTTTTACTATTTAATAAGAAGGTTACTTTTTTGCCAAAAAGTCCATTTACATCTACAGCACCTTTTTCACCTAAATGGGCTTTTTTACTCACATCAAATAACATATTTAAGTTATTGCTTGCTGCAATAAGGTTATCATTTCCATCAAAACACTGAGCCCAAATTTGACCATAGGCATCGCAGTCGCCAATTGGTGTTAATGATATTATTTTTAATGTTACTCTTTTCTTTTGTACAGAATCTGAAATAGTGCAAAAGCGTTGTGGTAACTCATCTAAACCACTACTTGCAACTGCTGTTGTTCCATCTAAAAAGCGTAAACTATACGTAATTGGTTTACCCCAAGCTGATGGTACGTTTGGAACATTTTTTAAACTCGAAATCATTTGTGATAATTTATTTTTCAAATCTTCAATTCCATTAGCATTTATAATGTTACCACTAAAACCTCTACCTACACCCCAACTTATAATTTTAAATTTTACATCTCTCAACTTATTACTATTACTGTAAAGAAAATTAGCATTTGCACTAAATGGCCCATAAGATGCATCTATAGAAGTTTGATTGTTGAACAAATCAGTATTTTCATCTAATTCAAACGAAACTAAAATTCTTGAACCGTAAGCAATTTTATCAACATAAACTGCTGCTGCATTCTGATTTTGTTCTGCGTCTGCAAAAATACCTTCTTTAGCTGGTATCGCTTCTAAAGTATATCCAATCCATCTGTATTGAAATAAAAACTTTTCAGTTTTGCTAGTCTTATTCATATTGAAAAGGGTATTCACATTAACAAATGGCGACCCACCTCCAATACCAATAGCTAATCTAAATTCATTTTCAGATCTTATTTGTGTAAACTTACTTTCTTCAATACCAAGTGGTGGCCCAGTTGCTACCCTATTCAGCAATCCGTTTACGGCATTTCCCATTTCTTCAATATCAGATGGATTATTGACTTTAACAACAGGGTTAGCTATATTGGGTGCATTTATTCGTAAAGTCATCGGATTTTTTTGTGCTGTATACTCTTTGTATATACCTAAACGTTGTACATCTTTTAAATCATAAACTATACCTGGTTTAATATTATCCATGGTTTCAGTACTTACAACATCCATATCCATAGTTTCTAATGTTAGGCGTTGGTAGCTCACTTTACATGTTTTAATACTACCATTGGGTAGTACCTCTGTGCCTTCATCAGTTTCAGGTTTTTTGCTAGGAGTGTAAACCATACCATTGATAGCTTTACCTCTGTACTTAGAGTTGTTTTGGTTGCTCATTTTATATCGTACACCATTTACATTTAATTCTATAGGTTTTACATCGAGCAGTTTATTTAATTCTCTATTACTCCAATTGGGTGCAAGTTTTAAATTTCCATTGTTTGTACCTGAACCATTTTTTACACTTTTAGTATCTACTCTCTCAAAAGTAAAAGTTTGTTTGCCAGCCGCTTCATTGCTATTTAATATTATAGTGGCACCATTGGCGGTATTGTTTAAAGCACCACTTAAGCTGATTTGATTACCGGTTTGTTTGTTTCTTATTACAATGCCTTCAGCTTCTCGACTTAATATCCATTTTAAATTATCTTGATTTACATAATCATATTGTATAATTGCGGCCCCTGTTTGCGTACTTTGACCTTCAACATTTAAATACCGATTGCTATGCATTGCTTTTATAAGATAATACCCATCGTTTGATTTAGATATCATGAATTTGTGGTTATCGTTTTCAGCATTATCCCATTGTACTAATTTGGCACCATTGTTTTTGTTAACGCCCTCAATGGCAATATACTTACCAGTTTGATTGATTTTTATTTTATAAATACCTTCATCAACAACAACGTTTACCCTTTGTTGTATACTACTGTTATTGGTTTGTAAACTTTTATTAATATTAGTAGACTTTATAATTTGGGCATGTGATGCATACAGCAACAAACTATGTAGTATGGTGAATAAAATATTTTTTTTCATGTCTTATATTTTAAAGTTGATTGATGATGATGTAATTAAGATTGTGATCATCGCTGCTATTGTAATTGGTATAACCAAGGTTTTCAATGGTTTTAAATTGTTTGGTTTCACCAGCTTTTATGGTAATTAAATTCTCTTGAAATTTATACGAAGCTGATTCTGGTTTGTAACCTTGTTTAAATTTAAAACTGACTGTAAAAGTTGCTTTGTTAGTGATAAGCCAAGTTTTTATAAGCCTACTGCCAGCATCAGCATAAGGTTTGTTTTGTTCGCTATTGCAACAAGCAATAACAATGTTTTCATAATAACTACCACTGTTGATGTTGTTAAGTACCGCAACGGTTTGTGGTGTACTACATTCACCCACTAATTTTGAAATAGCATTGGTAGGCATTGCCGTTATTGGCTTACGAGCTGGCGTTGTTTTTATAAGTTGTGCATTTGTATGATGTTGAACACATAAAATACAAATGATGAGTATGATATATTTTTTCATGATGCTGTATGTTGATTTTTTATGAATGGTTTTATCTGATATAAAGGTTCGCATCAGGTGTGCCATTATTATTAACATCAACCCCCAAAGTTTTTACACGAATTTTTAAATAACCGTTATTACCGCTAGTGCCAATGTGTTTATCAATGGCTATAAGGGCGTATACTGTTCTATTTTCTAATTCTGTTTTTAAACCGAATACTTGTCCATCTAACTTGTTGCCTACACTTGCATAATAGCCTGCATAATTTTGGGCATTTTTAACTGCACTGGTTATTTGATTATTATTTTGTATTTGGTTGAACTGGCCAATAGTAAGTTTGGTTAAAGCAATTTCGCTTTCTACAACATCATTCCATTTTGTGACCGCATCACTGGTATGTTGTGTCATATAAGTTGCACTGCTGTTGTTTCTTGCAAATGACGGGGTCATTAAATAGTAAGTATTTTGTCCATCAGCCGGTGCAAAAAATAGTAAATCAATTGTGCCTGATTTTTCAGCAGCTTCACCCATACCCAAAACAGTACCTGTCATAGCATCTAAACAGTTGCCATATAATCCATTGTTTTGATTACCCCAATTGCCACTACCATCGCTATTTATAGCAGCTTCGTTATTGATGGGTAAATAATATTCAGGCGTAGCAGTAGTTGCTGTTGTATATGGGTCAGCAGTTACAAAATCGCTGTTATTGCTTGCTGTATTATTGTTATTACTTTCGTTTGTAGGTGCTGTGGTATTGGTGGTAACAAAACCATTATTTTCATTATTATTTTGATTACCATTTTTAATACTTCCCTTCACATTTTTTGCTAGTGCTTTGCCTTGTCCGTATAGCTCCTTGGCTTTTACTAGATATGGTTGAAAAATAGCGATAATCGTTTTAGCTTTATTAACGGTTTTATCAGCTTTTTTATAGGCATTATTAAGTTTGTTTTCTAAACCATTTTGTGCAGTTGCTAGTTGGTTGCAGCAAAGCCAAACTATTAATAAGATGATGTTCTTTTTCATAATTTTATTATTTATAGTGTTATATTTTTTGATAAGTGATAATGATGCGTTTTGTTTTTATGTGGAGTTTTTTCTTTTCAGCATCAGTATAATCATGTGTAAAAACAACTTTATTACCTTGAAATAGAAGTGTATAGCTTGTTTCAAAATTTTTTGAAGTACCTTTTCTTATGTATATGGTATTGCCACTAATACTCCAGTTTACTGCACCAACAGCATCAATAGCTTTACATTCGCTTGTAGATTGTGTATACTGTTTCCCGTTAGCCTCAAAAATGTAAATGGTATTAGCTGCACAGGGCATGGTTGCTTCCAATTGTTTTTGTAGATCGGTTATTTTATTGTTATCATTTATTAATTGATTGCCAATACATTTCCATTTTCCTACTATGGTTTGTGCATGTGTGCAGTAACTCAAACAAATGAGTGCTGCAATTGATAATAATTTTTTCATGGTTGCTATTTTTAATTGATAGCCCAAACCTACATGCTATAAAAAACCTTTAAAATAGCTAATCGCTTAACGACCTTTTTTATCGCTTAACAACACAAAATGTTCTTCAACTTCTGAGGTGATTTTGTAAATAAAAAAATGGTTTATATTTATATTATATAATTGTACAATGAACAAAAAGTATCGCTGTATTGTGGTTGATGATGATGATATTGACAGACTTACTACACAATCGTTTTTAAAAGATTACCCAGCGATTGAAGTTGTGGCAACGTTTGATGATCCACTAAAAGCACTTGCTTTTGCGCAACATGAACCACTCGATATATTATTTTTAGATATAGATATGCCACAAATGAGTGGGTTAGATGTTAGGAAGCAATTGATGAATATTCCTGCTTGTGTTTTTATAACATCTTTTCCTGATTATGCGGTAGAAAGTTTTGAAATGGCTGCTATTGATTTTATAGTAAAGCCACACCAACGTGAACGTTTTGCAACAACAATGAATAGGGTATTGGCTTATGTTGAATTGCAAACAAAAGCTAATTTATTGAGCCATCAATTAGGGGGCGATACTATTTTTATTAAAGATGGCCACCATCAGGTAAAAATTAATTTACATGATGTACTGTATATTGAAGCATTAAAAGATTACAGCAGTATCGTTACAACCAATAGAAAATATTGTGTTTTGCAAGCCCTTGGTAATTTGCTAAAAGAACCTAATTTTTCAAAGTTTATGCGCATACACAGAAGCTATGCAGTGCAAAAAGGATATATAAAAAAAATTACCGCTAAGGAGTTGGTGCTATTGAACGATGTTGTGTTACCAATTGGTAGGGTTTTTAAAGATGCAGTAGATCAATTATTATAAACTATTTCAATCTTATAAATTTATATTTAATACAAGTTATTAAACTTTATAAAGCCTAATTTTTCAATAGTATGAAATTAATACTGAGTATTTTATTGGTAATTAATATGCAACTATTATTTGCACAAACGAATGATGTGACTGTTTTAAATAATTTGTTACATAATATTGATATTGCAAAAAATGATACACTAAAAGCACGTGCATACTTAGCTGTAATAAAGTTTTTTAAAGAACGAAATACTGATCAAGCTATATATTATTGCCAAAAAGGTATGGCACATGTTACACAAATGAAATGGCAAAAGGGTATTGCCGTATTTAATTTAAATTTTGGAAATATTTATAGTGATATTGGCCAGTTTAAACAAGCGTTGCAATATCAAAAATCAGCATTGCAAATTTTGCAACAATTAAAAGATACTTTCAATATACATGCTGCTTTAAATGATATTGGTGTGGTTTACCAACATCAAACAATACTTGATACAGCGCTACAATATTTTTTAAAATCGTTAGATGTGGCAAAAGCCATGAATAATGATGATAAAATTGCGTTGGCTTACAATAACATTGGCTTGGTGTATTCTGATCAGTTGAACCATAATTTGGCCTTACAAAATCATTTTGCAGCATTAAAAATTCGCCAACAACAAAATGATCCTGATTTATTAGCTGCATGTTATGCAACAATTGGTGGTGAGTATGTTACTATGAATGATACTACTAATGGACTATTTTATTTAAAGAAAGCCATTGTGTTGTTTGATTCAACTGCTAATGAAAGGGGCTTGGCTAGTGCTTATACCAACTATTCTATTTTATTAAAAGATTATAGGCTGAACCTCAATTACAAATTAAAAGCACAAGCTATTTGGGATAAAATTAATCCTGAAAATCCAATATCTATTTCAAATATTGGTAACATCGGTTTATTATATTTAGATGTAGCTCGGTATGATACTTTGCAAAAAGTAAAGAGAGATGCTATATTGCCATCTTCAAAAAATGAGCTGCTACAAAAAGCACAAATGTATTTAGAGCGTTGTGTTAACTTAAGTAAGCAAACCAATAATATATCTAACCTTTCTGTTTTTTTAGGCAATTTATCTGAATTACAAGAAGCAAAAGGTGATTATAAAAGTGCTTTAGAAAATTTTAGGTTATTCTATCATCTTAATGATTCGTTGTACTCACAAGATGCAAAAAATAAATTGGCTCAAATAACTGTTCAAAAAGATATTGATTTACGTAATAAAGAAATTGCACTCAATAAATTAACCATTGCCAATCAACAAAAAATTAGGTGGACATTGGTTGGCGGTTTATTGTTATTAGCAATTATTGTTGCTTTATTAGTTTACCAAACAAATAATAGGAAAAAGCATAATCAAAAATTATTACAACTCAATACAGAACTGGCAGAAGCTAATAAATTAAAAGCTAAGTTTTTCGCAATTATTAGTCACGATTTACGAAGCCCTATCGCCAATTTGATGAACTTTTTAGCCTTACAAAAAAGAGAACCAGGTCTATTAAGTCAACAACAAATTGAACAACGTGAACAAAAAATTACGCAAGCAGCTCAAAGCTTGCTAGATAATATGGAAGCACTGTTATTATGGAGTAAGGGGCAAATGGAACAATTTAAGCCTAATAAAAAAGCAATGACTGTTGCGCCTATATTTCAATATATTGCTAGTAGTTTTGATACGGTAACAACTGTAAATTTTCAATTTACAGGCAATGATTCTCTGCCCATTTTTTCAGATGAAAATTATTTGAAAACCATTATGTACAACTTAACTTCAAATGCAGTGAAAGCATTGGTGCAAATACCAAATGCACAAATTGTTTGGCATGTATTTAAGCAAAATAATAAAACAGTACTTTCTATTACTGATAATGGAAAAGGCTTACAACATGAATGGGTAGAAGCCATGCGTAATGAAGCAACAATGGTTAATAGCAAAACGGGCTTTGGGTTTCATTTAATAAAAGACTTAGCCAAAGCCATAGATTGTACCATAACGGTAACGAGTGCAATAAATAAAGGAACTACTTTTACGTTATCATTATCGTAAAAAAAAATCTCAACAAATTATGTTGAGATTTTTTTGAGTGCCCACGAAAGGAATCGAACCTTCACGCCCTTGCGAACGGCAGATTTTGAGTCTGCTGCGTCTACCAATTCCGCCACATGGGCATTCACTTGAGATTGGAGTGCAATATTACGTTATTCATCTAATCTCTCCAAAATCCTTTTTAAATATTTTTTCTTGTAGTAATACAGTTTCAAATCATTTAAAACCGATGTATCTGTAGGTTGTTGTTGGTAGCGGTTTAAAATGCTCGTTAATTCATTGGCCATTTCTTGTTCAAATGATGCTATTTGTTTGTTGTATGTATCATTTTGTTCATCAATAGCTTCATTCAATTCCATCATTTCCATCAAAAAATGCGGTGGTAGTGGATACTTTTCATCAGCCTCAATTATTTGTTGTAATTGTAAAAAATACTCAATGGTTTTATCAGTTTGCTGAAAAATTTGATAGCCTTTGTTAATGGCTGCTGATGTAGCTAATGCTGTTTCTTTATCAGTATCACTTTCATTTGTAAAAAAATCAGGATGATGTGCTTTTTGTAAAGCAATATATTGTTGCGCTACTAGTTTTTTATCAACTACAGGGCTTACAGGTATTTGAAACAATTCATAATAATTCATATCACAAATGTACGTAGTATATAAAAGAAGGCTGTAAATTGCCGCACACAAAAAATTGGTATGATAACTATTGGTTTAATACGAGAAGGTAAAATACCTGCAGATGCAAGGGTAGCATTAACGCCTGCACAATGTAAATGGATACGAACCCATCACCCACATATAACTGTAAAAGTGCAACAAAGTGCTACAAGGTGTTTTAAAGATGCTGAATATGTTGCCGCTGGTGTTACTGTTACAGAAGATATGCATGATTGTGATATTTTATTAGGCATCAAAGAAGTACCTATTGATTTGTTAATACCTAATAAAACATACCTATTTTTTTCACATACTAAAAAGTTGCAACCATACAATCAAAAATTGTTACAAGCAATCATCGAAAAAAATATTACGCTTATTGATTACGAATGTTTAGAACATGAAGATGGGGCTCGAATCATTGGCTTTGGTTTTTTTGCTGGTATCGTGGGAGCCCATAATGGGATGATGGCTTATGGTAACAGAACTGGTGCTTTTAAACTAGTAAGGGTAAATTCTAATAACAGTTTTCAGCATTTAATGCATACTTATTTCGGACTTAAAATTCCGCCTATAAAAATTGCTGTTACGGGTAGCGGTAGGGTAGCACATGGTGTGTTAGAAATTATGAACTTGTTGGGCATACATGAAGTGGAACCCGAAGATTATCTTGCAAAAAAATATGTTTATCCAGTGTATGTGCATTTAAAAGGCAGTGATTTGTATGAACACAAAGTTACTGGAAAGTACAGCCGTAGCGACTTTCATGATCATCCTGAACAATATAATTGTACGTTTAAGCAATATACTGCCGTTACAGATATTTTAATGAATGGTATTTATTGGGAACAAAAAATTGATCGCCTTTTTGATTTAGAAGCAATACAATCGCCTCAATTTAATATTCAAACCATTGCTGATATAACCGATGATATGGGAGGTTCTGTACCATGCAATTTGGGCGACTCTACCATTGCGGAACCTGTGTATGGAGTTGATAAAAATACGTTTGAAAAAACGCTTCCGTATTTACCCACTTCAGTTGATGTAATGGCCGTAGGTAATTTGCCAAATGAATTACCAAAAGATGCTAGTAGGTATTTTGGAGAGCAATTAATAAAACATGTATTTACTGATTTGTTTAGTGACAAACCATCACGATTAATTCACCATGCTACTATTGTAAAAGCTGGAAAATTAAATGATGGGTATGCGTATATGCAAGCCTATGCTGAAGGTAAATAATATTTAAAACGGATAGTTTATACCAATGGTAAAGTTAAAATTTTCGTAACGCCATTGCCTAAACTGTTTAGAAAATATTTTTTTGAAAGCATCGTTAAAGCCAATTGGTGGTGCTTTCCAGCCATTATTGATGTCGCTACTTTCAGGGCGTTTAAACCTAAAACTAAAATCGGTTCGTAAAATCAAATACGAAAAATCAAAACGTAAACCATATCCTGCTGAAAGTCCTAATTCTTTATAAAAGTTCTTAAACTTGAATTGAGCAGGGTCAAAACTTCCATCCGCCCTTGAGTTTTTTATATTCCAAATGTTGCCAATATCAACAAAAACAGCACCTTTTAAAGTGATTAAATCAGGTACAATTCGAGCAATTTCATGCCTAAATTCGGCATTGGTTTCAAACTGCATATCACCTGTTCTGTCGTTAAATGTAATTTGGTTGGGAATATTTGGAATTAATTTTTGTGAACCCAAGCCAATACCTCTCACCGGCCAACCCCTCATACTATTACTTCCGCCGCCAAAGTATTGTTTAAAAAACGGTAGGGTAGTGTCTTGCGAACCTATTGGTACACCTACGCCTACAAAAGCCCTATAAACAAAGGCAGTTTTCTTTTTGTTAACGTTGTATTTATATTCAACATCAACCTTGGCATATTTTCGTTTAAATTTTTCAGCAAATGGTATAGCGCCTAAAGTGAGCCCACTTTCTTCAAAATTAATTTTAAATGAACGCTCTTTTGATTCGCTGAGTGGGTGATAGGTATTTCTAAAAATACTAGTGTAACTACTTGCAATACCAATTGTAAACGAAGTGTTATATGAATATCTTAAAAATGGGTTGTTATTGATGATGGTTTTAAAACTGTCTGATTGGTTGTATAAATAACTAAACTGTGTGTTGATGGGGCTAAATGTAAACCTTGCTCCATTTCTTAAATTGGTAGCATAACCAGCATTTAAATTAACTGATTGTAAACTAAATAAATTTAAGCGGTTGTTATAGCCAACATTACTGTTTATGAAGGTTTCACCATTGTTTAATTTTAGTTTACGTATCAAGTTTCTTGATAATAATAACCTCGGTATTAAAATATTGTTTGAGTAACTTAATTCGTTTGAGTTGATGGGGTTATTGGTGTTTTTATTGTTACGATTGTTTAACTCAATACCTGCACGTAGCGCATGTGTCATGCTAATGGCTTCTTTACCAATATTCTTATTTTTTAATGAAAAGTTGGTTGAAATACCAAATAAATTGGCACCTAAGGTTGAGCTGGTATTACTTGTGGCATAACTAGCTTCAAGCGAATTTACATAGCTGAATTTTTTAGCCACTAACAATTCAATCACCAAATCAATTTTATTGGGCTCATCAAAATTTTCTACAATTCTAATATTTACACTTTGCCATACCCCCAACTTTGAAAGGTTATTTATGGTACTCACATAAGCATCTTGCCTAAAAACTTCTCCACTTCTTAATGTTATATTTCTTGCGAACAAACTGTTTTTAAACAACCGTTCGTGGTAGCGAACAATAAAATTTCTTGTTTTTGTTTGGGTGATGTTGATGGTATCATACAATTCATCTTTTGGGCGATAATCCGATAAAATGTAAATTTTGTTGATATAATATTTGTTGAGTTTGGTAGTGTCTTCTGGCGTAATTAAAACCATTTGTAGTTTAATGGTGGGTGAATCTCGTTGTTGTTGTGCTTCATTCAATAATCGTAATTGTTCAAAAGGGTCATCACTAATGGTGGTTAAAGCTGCAATGCTGGTATCGCCTCTCATACGCAATTCAGCAGCGGTAAATTTATAGTAACCATTATTTCTAAATGTATCAACCAACCTATTAATTTCAGCTAATACAGCCGTTTTGGTGATGGGGTTGTTTTTGATGATGATGGCTTCATCTTTATTTTTTTGTACAATATTTTGTAAATCGGGTTTACGAAGTTTGTACGAAAAAGTATCAATTAAGGTAGGATTACCAGCAATTACGGTATATTTTACTTTCACTTTTTTACCTGAGGTATCTTGTGTAAAACTAGCCGTTGCATTGTAGTAACCTAAATGATACATTGATGCTTGCATGTTCATGGCCGAAATTCTTGAAAAAGCGGTATCGTAAGCAGTGGGCCTTTTAATGGTATGAATTACAAAAAAAGCATCTTTTACTTTTACCCTCGAACTATCATCTAATGAGTTGTTTAAACGTTGCAATACAGCTTGGCGTTCTAATTTATTAAATTTACCGCCTACTAATGTTATACTATTGCTGTATAAAAATGGTTTATTTGCAGGCGCTTTTCTAATAATTGTACATGAGGTTAACAATACTACTAGAAAAACAATATTTTTAAGGCGAAAAAAGTTCATGATATATTAAAGCAGTTTACCTGCAACAATTTCAAAATGATTAATAAATCTACCATCAAATATATTCAAAGTTTACAGCACAAAAAACATAGAGATGAACATCATCAGTTTATAGCTGAGGGTCCAAAGGTTGTAAAGGAGCTATTGCTTTCAAATAATTTTGAGTGTGATGGCATTTATTGTACCCAAAAAGGTGCCAGTTTTTTGAATGATTTGCCTAAAAGTACAGCGTTACCTACTATTTATGAAATAGCTGATTTTGAGTTCCATAAATTATCTGCCCTTAGTACACCTAACCATATTTTGGCGGTATTTAAAAAGAAAACCTTAGCCACAACAACCCAATTACAACAAAAATTAACGTTGTTGTTAGATGATATACAAGACCCCGGTAACTTAGGTACTATTATTCGCATTGCAGATTGGTATAATATTGAACATGTTTTTTGTACGCCTGCAACGGCCGATTGTTACAGTCCGAAAGTAGTACAAAGCACCATGGCAAGTTTAGGAAGGGTGCATCTTTTTTATACAGACTTACAATCAATTTTGCAACAACATACCAATATTAAAAAGTATGCTGCTGTGTTAGGTGGTAAAGATGTACGCCAATATGGAAAATTACAAGAGGGCTTTTTAATAATAGGCAACGAATCAAAAGGTATTAGTGATGCTATTTTGCAACAGGTTGACGAAAAAATTACCATACCAAAATTTGGTGCTGCAGAATCGTTAAATGCTGCGGTAGCAACAGGTATTATACTCTTTTCTGTTACAGGCTAATTAAAACGGATGGCCTTAACAGCTTGTACTTTTTTAACCAATAAAGTAGGAATTATTAACGTTGCAAAGCAAATTAATAAAGTACCAACATCTACCAATACAACCTGCACCCAATCAACATCAGCTTGGGCAACAGACATATAATATGACTCTTCATTAAGGGTGATAAAGCCTGTTTTTTGTTGTATATAGCACACTGCTAAACCAACTATGGTACCTGCTACAATGCCTATAAGTGCAATGCTTGCTGTGTTGTATAAAAATATTTTTTGAATGGTCCAATCATTGGCGCCAATTGCTTTTAAAATACCCGTCATAGTGGTACGTTCCAAGGCTAAAATAATTAAGCAGGTAATTAAATTTACAACAGCTACAATTACCATCATAGCTAGTAAAATATTTTTTAATTGTCCTTGTAAATGCAACCAATCAAATATTTGTGGTTGTATATCCCTAATACTTTTGCTATACCAATTATCGGGTAACTCCTTATAAATTTGTTTAGTGAGGCTATCGGTTTGCTGATAATCTTTTAACAACACTTCGTAGCCAGCAATATCATTGGGTTGCCAATTATTTAATTTACGAATGAGGTTAATGTCGCAAAGGGCAAAGTTTTTATCAAATTCTTCAATGCCTATTTTATAAATGCCAGCAATATGTAATTTTCGTGCCCTGCGGCTTCCATCGTTTTGGTTAAAAAAGTACACTACTAAACTATCGCCTACTTTAAGTTGAAGCTGTGTTGCAGTGTAATTGCTGATGTTAATTTGATTGCTATAACCGCTATCAGTAAATTGTAGCCATTTACCCTTTAACAAAAAAGGTTGTAATCGGTTAAAATTATAAGCACTATCAATGCCTTTTAAAAATACACTTTCAATACTTGTTTCATATTTTAAAATGGCTGATTTGGTTGCGTATTTTTCAACTGCTATTACGCCAGGTAAGCTTTTTAAATAGTTGGCTACACTATCATCGGCAGTAATTGGGTAATCTTCTGTACTGCCTATTCTATCATCTATATTTTGTTGCACCCTAATATGTCCCCAAAAGTTAAAAACTTTGGTACTAATTACATGTTGAAAACCATTTACAAAACTTAAAGCTACAATCATAACGGCCACACTTAAAGTAGTGGCACCTATGGCCAAGCCAATTATAAATCGACTAAAATTTTTTTGTTTAACAGATGCTAATCTTTTTGCTATGAAGAACGAAACGTTCAAATCGGCTTAATTTTGTTGTACCTTCAAAATTAAATAATTAATACCGCAAATGCGTTTGAATAAATTATATGTTTTACTAAGTTGCTCCATTTTTATTATTGGTTTACAAAAGAGTAAGGCACAATTGCCTGATAAAGTATACAAGCCTTACATTGCAACGGCACAGTTATTTCAGTATGGTAACCAATCGCAACTGCCTGTGTATACCCTTAACAGTGGCGATAAAATACAGCTCGAGTTTGATGATTTAGAAGCAAATTTTAAAAGTTATTATTATACCTATCAGTTATGCGATTATAACTGGCAGCCTGTTAATTTATCGCCTTTCGATTATATGAAAGGGTTTACACAAAACCGTATTACTACTTATCGATACTCAGGTATTGCGTTAACAAGGTACACTCACTACCAAGCTATTTTACCGGAGCAAAATATGTTGCCCAACAAATCAGGCAACTATTTATTGAAAGTTTTTTTAGATGGTGATACCAGCAAATTGGTGTTCACCAAAAGGTTGTTAGTAGTGGAGAACAAGGCAACCGTTGGTGCTGCCGTTGTACAATTATTGGGTAGCCAAAATTTTACAAGTTACCAAAAAGTGCGTTTTACAGTAAGTTTAAGTAACATTAATGCATTTAGTGCAGCACAACAAGTAAAAGTAGTGATACTGCAAAACAACCGTTGGGATAATGCACAAAAAGATATTGCACCAACTTTTGTAAGAGGGAGTGTGTTAGATTATACTAATGAAAATATTGCCCAATTCCCCGGTGGTAAAGAGTTTCGCTGGTTAGATTTACGCAGCTTTCGCCTACAAAGTGATCGTATTGACCATGCAGACTATGGTAAAACATTTACCAATATGTATGTTGTAAAAGATGTTGATAGAAGTAACCAACGCTATGTTTACTATCCTGATTATAATGGTACCTACAATATCATCACATACGAAAGTATTAATCCGTTTTGGCAAGGCGATTATGCTACGGTAAAATTTTCACTAGTACCGCCAGAAGGTAAACCTTATGAAAATAAAAATGTATACGTTGCAGGACAGTTTACCAACTACGAATTAAGGGAACCCTACAAAATGCGCTTTAATGAAACTACTGGCTTATACGAAGCATCTGTTTACATGAAGCAAGGTTATTATTCTTATACATATACTTTAACTGATGATAATAATAAACCTGATTTTACCAATCCGTTAGAAGGTAATTATTGGGAAACCGAAAATAATTACACCATTTTAGTATACTATAAAGGCTTCACTGATAGAACGGATCAACTAATTGGCGTAGGACAAATAAATTCTCGTAACGATCGACCAGGGTTGAGGTTTTAAATTTTTTTGAATGGAACTGATCGCATCTTTTCAACAATACATTGAACAACATCAGCTGTTTAAAAAACAAGATAGATTATTGTTGGCTGTAAGTGGTGGGCTCGACTCTGCTGTGCTTTGTTATTTGTGCCATACTTTACAATATGATATAACCATAGCCCATTGTAATTTTAATTTAAGAGGTGCTGAAAGCGATGCTGATGAAGCGTTTGTAATGAAATTGGCACAACAACTTCATGTTCCAATTTTTGTAAAACATTTTAATACTTTGGCCATTGCTGCACAACAAAAAAAATCAATTGAAACCACTGCAAGAGAGCTGCGTTACCAATGGTTTACTGAGTTGTTGCAACAAAGTAAACTGAATGATGTAACCCCTTTAAAATATATATTAACGGCACACCATGCTAACGACAATGTTGAAACGGTAGTAATGCAATTTTTTAGGGGAACCGGTATTGATGGTTTAACAGGTATTGCTCAAAAACAGCCTCAGTTAATACGCCCTTTGTTATTTGCCACCAGAAAGGAGTTGACTCAATTTGCTCAAGATAATAATATTGCATTTGTAACAGATAGTAGTAACGCTAGCAACGATTATACTCGAAATTATTTTAGAAACGATATTATTCCTTCAATTGAAAAAGTATATGCTGCAGCAACTAATAATGTGTTACATAATATTGAACGAATGCAAGATGTTGCTTTCATTTACCATCAATTTATACAAAATGTTTTAAACAAAATTTGTCAACCTAATGGTGATGCTGTACACATTGCAGTTAATCAATTAAAAGCCATGAAACCTCTGGCTAGTATTGTGTATGAAATGTGTAAGCCTTATAACTTCACCGCTGCTCAAACAATTGAGGTTATTAAGTTGTTAGAAAGTGATACAGGTAAATACGTCTTATCATCTACCCATAGAATTTTAAAGAACAGAAATTGGTTGATCATTGCACCACTTCAACCAGCTACTATGGCGCATCATGTAATTGAAGAGGCTGATAAAACAGTAGTATTTAGCAACAAAAAATTATTATTACAACATATTGAACCAACAAATTTTGAAATAAGCAACGATAAAAACATTGCTTGTGTTGATGCTAAAAATATTGTATACCCTTTGTTATTACGTAAGTGGAAACAAGGCGATTATTTTTACCCATTGGGGTTGCCGAAACAAAAAAAAATAAGTCGGTTTTTAATTGATCAAAAAGTATCAATGATTGATAAAGAAAATGTATTGGTGATTGAATCAAATAAAAAAATTATTTGGGTAGTGGGTCACCGTATTGATGATCGATTTAAAGTTACCGGGTCGACAAAATATATTCTAAAGTTGCACTTAGTTGATTGCTAGGTATACCGAAAATACTGAGCTTTTTTAAATCTTCTAGAATGTAAGGGAATATATCATTACGAATAACAGCTATTAATACCATAGTAAATACCAAGCCAAATATGGAGCCCCACAAATGGGCATCGTGGTTTACATTATCCATATTACGTTTGCCCATATAAATGCAATACACCACATACAAAACTGCGTAAACTAAAGCGGAAATGCCGAAGGCGCCGTAGAGTTTAATTTCATCCCAAGGACTAAATACAATACTTGCAAAAACAACTGCCGATACTGCACCTGATGCACCGAGTGAACGATAGTATTCATCATTTTGGTGTTTAAAATAACTTGGTAAATCTGATATAATTAAACCGATAAAGTATAAACTTAGGTATGCAACACTTCCACCTAAATGTGCTGTATTAAAAATGAATTCAATATTGCGACCAAAAAAATAAAATGTAAACATGTTGAAAATAAGGTGTACCCAATCAGCATGTAAAAAGCCCGATGTGATGATGCGGTAATACTCTTTGTTACGCTTTTCATAATAAGGCCAACCAATTGTTTTTTCTACAAGATTTCCATTTGAGAAACCAATAAATGAAATAATTACATTCAATGCAATTAATATAATTGTGATAGGCGATGCAGAAAAATTCATGCTAATTTTTATTTCAAAGCTACATGAAATAATTATGCAAAATTTTGTTAACAATAATAAGCAGCATCTTATTTACAATGTTGGTATGCTTTTTGGCTTTTGCTCATTACATTAAAAATTACACATTATGAAATCAATTAAACTTTTATCAATTGTTGCAATATTAATTGCTTTAGTTAGTTGCGATGCTGTAAGGCAAGTTACCAATACCACAGGCGGTGCAGTATTTTCATTAAATGGCAAATGGCAATTAACTACCAATACACCTGAAAATACTTTAGTAGGAAGTATTGTAACAGTAACCCCTTTTTTATCAGAAGGCAAATTGGTTACACTATTGAACAATACACAATGTTATAGGGTAAATGATGTTAAATGGAAAAATATTAAGTCTGATAAGGCTGGTGGTTATACCATTGAAAATTTATTAAGCAATTGTAGTACGAGTACGTTAAACTACCAAGCAGCAACCATTACGGTTGTTACAAATGATGAAATTAGGGTAGTAGGTAACAATGTTGATGGTGTAGGAAATACGCAAACTTGGGTAAGGGTTAAATAAATAACACAAACACAAATACAAACTGATAGGCACATTTTATGTGCCTATTTTTTTTATGCATGATGGTATTTTTCGTTTCTGATAATACTACAAGCCCTGTATAGTTGTTCTGCTAAAATAAGGCGTACCAATTGGTGTGGAAAAACCAAGGTTGATAAACTCCATTTTTGTTGGGCTCTTTTACTTACGCTATCACTTACACCATAAGCACCACCAATTAAAAAGATGATGTTTTTGATACTTTCATTGCTTCTATTTACAATGAACTGTGCCAATGCTTCACTCGTAAACATCTTACCACGTTCATCTAACAACACCAAATAATCATCTTTTTGAATGGTTGATAAAATGCTTTCACCTTCCTTATCTTTTAAAGCCTGAGGTGCTAAAACACCTGCATTTTTAGGCATTGGAATTATGTGCCACTCAACAGGATAATAATTTGCAATTCGTTTTGTAAACAGCTCAATACCTTCTTTTACAAAACTTTCATGAGGTTTACCTATGCTCCATAATTGAATTTTCATGCTTGTGGTTTATGGCCATCTAACTGTGATTTATACCTTAAAATGGTATTATTGGCTTCAATTAGTTTTAATTTTAATTCATGTATGGCAGGTTCGCCTTTTGCTAAAAGTGCTTCTGTTTCTTCATTACTTTTTTGTAATAAAATAATGTTGGTATCCAATTCCTTAATGAAAAGTTCGGCTTTTTTTAATTTTTCTTTGGTTACTAACAATGCAGCATCGGCACTTTGCAGTAAAAAATTATTTTCTTTCTGCATAGTTTCTTTTATTAGTCTTTCACTTTCTAATAAACCTTGCACACTTTTGTATTCTTTTTTCAATTTGGTGAGTGTAACTAATTGTACTACCCATGCTATAATAAAACCTGCAATAAATGCAATGGTAATAAAAATATATGTTGACATGGCATAAAATTAAATCATTTTTTATAAAGCTTTACCTTTCAAATACATAATAAGTTTAAAATAAAAAAGCCACCTCATTTAAGGTGGCTTTTAATAAAAAAGAAAATGTATTTATTTTACAGCTGCAGCACCTGCTTCTGCAACAGTATGATCGTTTTCAACAGTACTACCAGAAACACCAATAGCACCAATTACTTCACCTGCTGCATTTTTAATTGCAACGCCACCAGGAAAAGTTATTAAACCTCCGTTTGAATGTTCAATATTGTACAATGGTTGGCCGGGTTGTACTAACGGTGATAATGCAGCAGTATCCATGGTAAACCATGCAGCCGTTTTAGCTTTTTTAAATGAAATATCAACGGATCCTATCCAAGCCCCATCCATACGTGCAAATGCTACTAAATTGCTTCCAGCATCTACCACACAAATATCCATTTTGGTATCAATCGCTGCTGCTTTTGTTTTTGCTGCTGCAATAGCTGCTTCCGCTTGTGCTAAAGTAATGTTCATACTATTATTTTTTTTGTTTAAAATTATTTAACGGCCAATAAATCTACAAACTCTATTACAGGGTCTTTTGCAAGTAACTCAGCTGCGTTTGCCATTAAGGCTGCGGCAATTTGTCCTTGTAAATGCGCTTTACGACCATCTTCAGTTTCAAACGTATCAAAAATACCAAAAGTATTTTCGTTAATTTGTAACCCATACCATCTTACCGTATCGGGTTCTGCTGCGGCTAGTGGTAAAGCACTTTTTAAAAAGGCTGCTACTTCAGCTTCTTTACCTGGTTTAGCCTCTACTCGAGCTAATAATGCAAATTTTTCCATGTTGAACTTTTTATGTTGTGAATTAAGATAATGTTGCCATGTCAATAACGAAACGGTATTTTACGTCGCCTTTCAACATACGCTTGTAACTATCTTCCACATTTTTTATGTCTATCAATTCAATATCAGACACTATATTATGTTCAGCACAGTAATCAAGCATTTCTTGTGTTTCAGGTAAACCGCCTACAAGTGAGCCAGCCAAACTTTTTCTACCGCCAATTAAATTGAATACATGAACGGCAGCAGGTGTTGGTGGTGCACCTACGCAAATTTGTACCCCATTGGTTTTTAAAAACGATAAATAAGTTACGTAATCATGCTCAGCAGAGATGGTATCAATAATAAAATCAAAATAATTGGTAACTGATTTTAATTGAGCTTCATCTTTAATTACAACAAACTTGTGTGCTCCTAATTTTAAAGCATCGGCTTCTTTATTGGCAGAGGTACTCAATACGGTTACTTCCGCACCAAACGATACAGCAAATTTTACTGCCATGTGCCCTAAACCACCTAAACCTGCTACAGCAACTTTATGGCCTTTACCAATTTTCCAGTGCTTTAAAGGAGAGTAAGTAGTTATACCTGCACATAATAAAGGTGCTACTGCATCTAAAGGCAATTTGTCTGATACATGTAAAACAAAATCTTGATTAACTACTATTGATTTTGAATAACCACCATAAGTAGGTGTTACTTTATCTTGTTCAAATGAATTGTAGGTTTGTGAGTGTCCGTTGCTACAATATTGCTCTTGCCCATCTTTACAGTTATCGCAAGTTCTGCATGAGTCAACAAAACAGCCAACACCAACAGTGTCGCCAGCTTTAAATTTTGTTACACCTGTTCCCACTCGGGTTACTTTGCCTACAATTTCGTGGCCTGGCACCATTGGGTAAATTGAGCCACCCCATTCATTGCGAACTTGGTGAATATCACTGTGGCAAACACCACAATATAAAATTTCAAATTCAACATCATTAACACCGGGTTCTCTTCTTTCAAAATTCCAAGGTTGTAGGGGATCTGTACTGTTATGTACTGCATATGCTTTTGTAGTTGCCATAATATTTTGGTTTTTAGATTGTAAATGTATGAATTAAATGTTCAAACATTGAAATTTTAAGTTGCTTTAACAAACAAAAAAATCTGCCATAGCAGATTTTTACTTTAACTGAAAACGATAATGATGTATTAGTAATAATTTAATAACGTTATTGCGTATTTAAAGCCCAATCATAGGTGTAGAATTCAACAGTAGTAGTTGCAGGTAAAGGTGTTTTTAAATAAGCATTTAAAAAATTTATTACAGATCCCTTTGCTTTAATAAAATCATCTTTATACCAATTAAACAACATCGATACAGCTGCTTTTGAAGCTTTATTATCAATTTTAATGAAGTTGCTATTTTGTATACTTTGTTTGGTTAACGCATCTAATTGAGTGTCGAGCTTTTCTGTTTTAAAAGCGTATGATGGTAACGGTGGGCAACTTTTTGCGCCACATACCAATGCAAAATGAATTCGAGCATCATTATACTTTTTTCTGATGATGTCATTTTCAATACCATTTAAAGTGATAGTTGCACCATTTACTGTAAATGTTTTTTTATCAAAAAAGCCAGCGATATCCATAGGGCTTTTTACAGGATATGCATTGGTAATACCTTTTATTACAGCGATATTGTAAGTATTTAAGTAAAAAGTTTTTTCTTCGTTTACTGAACCAAATTTTTGTTTTGTAGCAGCAAATGCTATCAATTCATCTAAATTAGTTTTGTTGCTTGCAATGCCTTTGTAATTAACTTTACCTGATTTTACATTGGTTGCTAAAAATTGATCAACCTTATTAAAGTAATCTTGTAAGTTTTTTATTTGTGCTTGCGTATGTAGCGCAATCAATAATAATGTTATGATAGCTAATGTAAATTTTTTCATGATAATGTTTTATAATGATTGTAATTACGCAAATAATGAACGTAATGGTTTTATATAATTGATGGTGTTAAAGATATTTAACTTATGCAAACTACTTGCCAAAGCATTTCGTAACTAAAGCGCCTCAAAAAAGTATTGAATGTATTTAAATAAAAACATAAAATTAGTAATACCTGCTTATAACGAAGCAGAAAGTATTGCATTGGTTATAAATGCTGTACCTAAAAATATTTGTACAGAAATTATTGTTACTGATAATAATAGTAAAGATGATACTGCAGCAATTGCCAATGCTTGCGGTGCTACCGTGTTGTTCGAAAAAAATGCTGGGTATGGTAATGCATGTTTAAAAGGGTTAGATTATATAAGGCAGCAAGGAGGTTGTGATGTGGTGGTTTTTTTAGATGCAGATTTTAGTGACTATCCTGATGAAATGCAAAAAATTATTACGCCTATCATTGAAGGTAAGGCTGATATGGTTATTGGTAGTAGAATCAAAAAATTACGTGAGCCTGGTAGTATGACACCGCAACAAGTTTTCGGCAATTGGTTGGCGGTAACTTTAATAAAAATTTTTTTCAAACATCAATTTACTGATTTAGGACCTTTTAGAGCCATTACTTGGGAGGCACTAGAAAAAATAAAAATGGTTGATAAAAATTATGGGTGGACGGTTGAAATGCAAGTTAAAGCTGTAAAACATCAACTGCGTTGTGTAAATGTTCCTGTAAAGTATCGCCATAGGGCCGGAGGTGTAAGTAAAGTAAGTGGCTCAATAAAAGGAAGTATTATGGCTGGTTATAAAATAATAAAAACTATTTTTAAGTATGCCTAAAATTGCCCTCAATAAAACAAGTTGGCTACTGCTCTCATTGTTGTACTTGGTTTTATTAGCTTTTGGACAAATTTTTTTGAAAAGAGAAGCATTCGTTGCTATACTTTTTTGGCAGGTATTGCTACACATTTTATTATTTATTTTTTACAAGTTTCGTTCACAAATAAGCATCCAACATATTGTAATTTTAGCCATTGTTGCAAGGGTAACAGCTGCCTTTTTATTGCCTACTTTAAGTGATGATGTGTATCGTTTTATTTGGGATGGCCAATTAATTGTTACAGGTAATAACCCTATGTTAACTACTCCGAATGATTATTTGGCTAGTCTATCAACTACAACTCCTCTTGTAGACTATTGGGTATTGCTGCATAGCAAAATAAATCATCCACAATTTTATACCTGTTACCCACCCCTCATGCAAGGTATATTTTGGATGGGTGCTTTTTTGGGTAGTAAATCAATCGTTGCAAGTATAATAATTATAAAGCTAATAATGGCCGCTGGCGATATGTTAGCCGTATATTTTTTATATAAGCTATTAGTGTATTTTAAATTAGATGAAAAGCTGTTAGTGCTATATGCTTTGCATCCATTGGTAATAATAGAAGGTGCCGGAAATGCTCACTTTGAAGTGGTACAGGTAGCTTTATTGTTAGGTAGTATTTTTTACTTGTTTCATAAAAAAATGTTGTGGGCTGCTTTATTTTGGGCATTTGCAATTATCACTAAGTTGGTTCCCCTCATGTTGTTGCCATTATGTGTAAGATACCTTGGCTTTAAAAAAAGTATACAGTTTATAACAATGGTATTGCTTATCGTAATAGTAACATTTTTACCTTTTGTAAGTGAAGCATCTATAAATGGGTTTAGTAAAAGTTTAAACTTATACTTCCAAAATTTTGAATTCAATGCATCTATTTACTATGTCGCAAGAGAAATAGGCTGGTGGTTTAAAGGGTACAATTATATTAGTTTTATTGGTCCTTTTTTAATGTTGCTTTTTTTGAGCATTTATGCTTTTATCTATTTTAAAAATAAACAGTTAACTGATGTTCATTTTTTAAAAATGATTATAGTCGTTTTTACACTGTACTATTTATTTGCCACAACTGTACATCCTTGGTATATAATTAATTTGTTTCCGTTAGCTATACTGGCCAATAAAAAGTATGTATGGGTGTGGGTTTCGGCTGCTTTTTTATCATACAACGCATATGGTAACACCCCATTTCATGAAAATGTTTGGCTCATCGTTTTAGAGTATGCTAGTGTGTTAGCAGCATATATTTACTTTGATAAATACAATGTAAAAGCATAATTATTTGTTGCTGTACCATTTTGAAATAGTGGCTTCAACAGGTTTGTTTTGAGGCGTATAATTATGGTTATTAGGGCCACCTGCCTTCGCATCATCTACTTGCCATTTCCATATAAAACCGCCTGCAAACCAAGCTTCATTCGCAAATTTTTGGTATAATGCTTCGTAAGCATTTTGTTGACCTATTAAATTAACTTCACTTTTGTTGTACGATTGCCAAGGTTCAAAAGCACATTGGTTCATGCTACGGTAACCATATTCAGTGAATAAAATAGGCCTTTTTTGTTGCGTTGTGTATTGTTTTATAGCATCAAAATGGGGTTGCCAACCTTGTAATAAATTTTCAACAGTGGGAGTTACTTCATTACTCAAAGGAAAGTATGCATCAATACCAATATAATCTAGTTTTTGCCAATTCGTAAAGTCTTTATAGCAGTTCCAATTAGCTGCATATGTTAGTTTGCCCTTATAAACTGTTTTAATACTATCAATTAAATTACTCCAAAACTGTGGCCGTTGCTTTACGGTTTCATCCATTTCGGTACCAATGCAAAGTAACTCAGTGTTTGTTTTTGCTGCAATCATCGCATTGTACATGATGTAATTTTTGTAGTTAGTTTCCCAAATTGCCCAACTACTATCGCCATCTAAAGTAAAATGACCAGTATATTCCCCACCACCAATCCACAGTTGAGGTTTAAGCATCACTTTCATTTTTTGTTGGTGGGCTAGTTCAATACTTTTTATAATACCATCTTCTCGTTCGCCCCACCATTGCCTAGGGCTATTGTACTGAATAGCAGGCTGCCCTTTTCTGCTAAATGCAAAAGGGATAATAGCGGCCCAATCTGCATTAATGCGTTGCATATTTTTAAAAACTATACTATCGATTGGGTTTGGCGGCGCTTCTAGCGTTATGCCTTTTATGGCAATGACTGGTTGCTTTGTATTTTGTTCAATTTTTTTATTTATATTAATATCATTACAACTATTGTTGCTCACCATACTAATTAGCGGCAAACAAAAAATAAAAAAAAGCGATGATTTAATTTTCATACTTTGGCATAATAATGTAAATAAATGTACAACAGTTCTATGAAACACTTCTTGAACTGTTAAAGTCAACATATTAATGTTGCAATAAAAATCTAACACAGTTGGTAAATCGTTAATACAACATAAATTATATAAAATGAAATTCTATTTAATATTAATAGTTAGTACGGTATTGTTTTCTTCATGTTTAACTGGTGTACCAAAAGGGAAAGGCAATGCCATTACACATGAACAATGGACTACATTACTTAAAAAACATGTAAATAACGCTGGTTTGGTTGATTATAAAGGTTTCATAAAAGATTCAGCAGCGTTGAATAAATATTTAGCCGTTTTAAGTAACAATGCTCCTGCGAACGATTGGAGTAAAGATGAAAAATTTGCTTATTGGATCAACGCTTACAATGCGTTTACTGTAAAATTAATTGTTGATAATTATCCTGTTAAAAGCATTAAAGATTTGGGTGCAGCAAACCCTATCATTTTTGTTAATACCGCATGGGATAAAAAGTTTTTCAGTATTGATGGTAAAAAAATGACGCTCAATACAATAGAACATAAAATTTTAAGAAAGAAATTCAAAGATCCTCGAATGCACTTTGCTATCAACTGTGCATCAATGAGTTGTCCTAAATTGTTGAATGAAGCATATGAAGCAGCAACACTCAATAAACAATTAGATCAACAAGCGAAAGATTTTTTAGCAGATAAAAGTAAAAATGAAGTAGCAGCTCAAAATCCTAAATTATCGTCTATTTTTAATTGGTTTAATGGTGATTTTAAGAAGACAGGAAAATCAAAAATTGCATTTATTAACCAATATACGAGTACTAAAATAAATGATAATGCATCCATTAGTTATTTAGATTACAATTGGTCGTTAAACGAACAAAAGTAAATTGGTATTATATTCAATAAACGTTGTAAAGTTTTATAAATAAAATTTTACAACGTTTTGTGTTTATAGTGTTACCTTAAGGTTAGTTTTAAATAAAAACTTTTACTTGTAAGTTTTCGTATGTCGTAACGTACTACATTAGCAAAATCGATTTTTTTATGTTTGATTTTTAAACTGCTTAATATGTCTTCAAAAGTTATAATTATTGGAAATGGTATTGCTGGTATTACTTGTGCAAGACATATTAGAAAGTACAGCGACTTTGATATTACAGTAATTTCATCTGAATCAAAATATTTTTATAGCAGAACGGCACTCATGTATATTTATATGGGGCACATGAAGCAAGAACATACTCAACCTTACGAACCCTATTTTTGGGAGAAAAATAGGATTCATTTAATACAAGCTCATGTTGCAAAAGTTTCACCAGAGCAAAATACTATTATACTTGAGGATGATACTTCACTTAATTATGATTTTTTAGTAATTGCAACTGGTAGCAAGAGTAACAAATTTGGTTGGCCCGGACAAGATTTAGCAGGTGTACAAGGTTTATACAATTTACAAGACCTTGAAAGTATGGAAAAATATACTAATGGTATTCAGCAAGCCGTAGTAGTAGGAGGTGGGTTAATTGGTATTGAAACTGTAGAGATGTTGTTGAGTAGAAATATTAAAGTATCATTTTTAATTAGAGAAAATAGTTTTTGGGATGCTGTGCTACCAGCAGATGAAAGTAATATCATCAATAATTTAATACAACATCACCATGTTGATTTGCAATTGGGTACCGAGTTAAAAGAAATTATAGGAAACAACGAAGGAAGGGTTAAGGCAATTGTAACAAGTAAAGGTGAAACTATACCTTGTGGTTTTGTTGCTTTAACAGTAGGTGTTAGCCCCAACATTGCTTTCTTAAAAGATAGTAAAATAGCAATTGATAAAGGCGTATTGGTAAACAATTATTTTCAAACAAATTTTGAAAACGTTTTTGCTATTGGTGATTGTGCTCAATTTCAAACCCCTATTGAAGGGCGTAGGCCATTAGAGCAAGTATGGTATACTGGTAAAATGCATGGTGAAACAGCTGCACAAAATATTGTAGGCAATCTTCAAAAATACCAACCGGGGCATTGGTTTAACAGCGCTAAATTTTTCGACCTCGAATATCAAACGTATGGTTTGGTGCCAGCACAACTAGCTGCTACTGACGATTGGTTTTGGTGGCAAGATGCAAAAGGTAATAGAGCTTTGCGTTTAATGTGGCATAAAGAAACCAAAGCATTTAAAGGCTTAAATACTTTCGGTATACGTATAAGGCACGAAGTGTGTAATGAGTGGCTTAACCAGCAAACACCCGTTGATGTTGTTGTACAACAACTCTCAAAAGCAAATTTTGATCCTGAGTTTTTTAAAAAATATGAACATCATTTTCAACAAGCATTTGTTCAAAGTAAAAAGTTACATGCGCTTTAAATATCAATTCTTTTACATTCAACTTTAACCAACTAACATGAATTACGATATATCATTATCAGTTGCTAGCCATGCTGAAACTGCTCAATTAAATACCAAAATGAAGGTAGGGGTTGCTTTAATTGTGATAGCTGCTTTTGTGTTAGGCATTGGTTTATTTAATCAATTTTTTCATCCCATTTTATTAGGTGTATTTATAATTACTTTATCTGCTGGCAGTTTATTATACACCAATGGTTTGTATGCTGATAAAACGCCAGGCATAAAAAATAATGGCGTAATGTTTAAAAGCCTCACTAGTAGAGGCTTGTGGGCTTGGGTATTAGGTGTATCGTTAACTGCTTTTTATATTTTATTGTATTGGTATCCTCAATACTTGGGTTTAAATGAAAAGGGCAATACAGGGTTGGTTCGTTTTTTTGATCCATTGAGTTATTTGTTAAGCGGCCATGCAGCTAGCCAATGGTTTGTGTACGGTACTTTATACACTTTAGCTATTTTATTAATGGGCGTAAAATTTATTTATAAAAACATACATAGTAAATACCAAGTTTTACGTACGTTGTCAATAATGTTCTTTCAATTGATTTTGGCATTTTTATTACCTGAAATTTTAGGAGGTTTAAATTTGCCTTATAACGATTTTAAAAACATGTGGCCTCTTAACTATTATTTCTTTCACGATTGGCATATAAAAGAATTGTTAAGCAGTGGTAGTTTTGGAATGTTTGTGTTGGTTTGGGGCATTTTGTTGATAACAGTTATTTCGCCTTTTCTTACTTATTATTTTGGTAAGCGTTGGTATTGTAGTTGGGTTTGTGGTTGTGGTGGTTTGGCAGAAACTGCTGGTGACCCTTTTAGACAGTTATCATCAAAAAAAATGAGTGCTTGGAAGTTAGAAAGAGTAACCATTTATAGTGTGTTAATTTTTGCTGTTGTAATGACCGCATTAGTTATTTACAACTACTTTACAGGCGCTTCAAAAGTATTGTTTTTAGATGCTTATAAAGTAAGAGAATGGTATGGTTTTATAATTGGTGCCGCATTTAGTGGTGTAATAGGTGTTGGTTTTTACCCCATTTTTGGTAGCAGGGTTTGGTGTAGGTTCGGTTGCCCAATGGCTGCAATATTGGGTATTCAACAAAAGTTTTTTAGTAGGTTTAGAATTACTACTAATGGCAGCCAATGCATAAGTTGTGGTAATTGTAGCACATACTGCGAAATGGGTATTGATGTAAGAGCCTATGCACAACGTGGGCAAGATATTGTTCGTAGTAGTTGTGTAGGCTGTGGTGTTTGTAGCGCTGTTTGTCCAAGAGGCGTTTTAAAGCTTGAAAATGGTCCAAAAGAAACGAAGAAATTGGATGGACCAATTCAATATAAAAATGGTGATTTTATAGTAACAAAATAATTATAGATAATTTTACGTGATGAAGATTTTTTTGATGATAGCATTGGTGGTGTATTGCATTACAACATTATTTATTTTTTGCTATACTATTATGCAATTTCACTTAACACTCAATTATATTAAGTGGAATAAAAAAAGAAAGAACATTAATACAGCACCTAATCTTATTACTACTATTGATAAAATGGTTACCATTCAGTTACCACTGTACAATGAACCATATGTAACGGAACGCTTGATAGATGCAGTTTGTGTAATGGATTATCCTGCTCACTTATTAGAAATACAAGTGTTAGATGATAGTAATGATGAAACAGTAGCTATTGCTGATAAAACAGTTGCAAAATGGTTGGCTAAAGGTGTAGATATTAAAGTGGTACGAAGAGAAGATAGGAGTGGTTTTAAAGCAGGTGCACTAAAATACGGTTTAGAAATAGCAAAAGGCGAATACATCGCTATTTTTGATGCAGACTTTATTCCGTCGCCAGACTTTTTGCAAAAAACAGTGCCCGTACTAAATCAAGATGGTATAGGTATGGTACAAACTCGGTGGGGACATACCAATAGAGAATATTCGCTTATCACAAAAGCACAAGCTTTTTGGCTTGAAAATCATTTTAGAATTGAGCAAACGAGCAGAAGTAATTTAAACTTGTTTTTTAATTTTAATGGCACTGCCGGCGTTTGGAAAAAAGAAGCCATTATTGATGCAGGAAACTGGCATGCAGATACGTTAACCGAAGATTTAGATTTAAGTTACAGGGCTCAATTAAAAGGCTGGAAATTTTTATATTTAGAAGATGTAGTATCACCAGCAGAATTACCGCCAACATTAGCTGCATTTAAAAGTCAGCAATTTCGTTGGACCAAAGGCGGAGCCGAAGTTTCAAGAAAAATGATTCCAACTTTATTTAAAGCGAAACAACCATTTGGAGTAAAATTGCATGCTATTGGTCACTTATTAAATTCAGGTGTTTATTTAGCCATTGCATTAAGTGCTTTTTTAAGTTTACCATTATTGTTTATAAAAGATATTTTGCCAGCAGTTAAACCTATCATGACAGTTGGTACTATCTTCTTTACAAATTTTATAGTACTAGCAGTTACCTACAAAGTTGCAACGGCAGATTATTTTAAAAACAAAAGCATTTTTCAATTTGCAAAAATGTTCCAGATATATTTATCAATTACGGCAAGTATGAGTTTTCATAATAGCAAAGCCGTATTGCAAGGTTATTTCGGGAAAAAATCAGCTTTTATTCGTACACCAAAATTCAATGCTGAAAGTAACGGTGTTATTGCGTTACAAAGATTTTCTTCAAACAAAATTTCAAGTGCATTGGTAATGTATTTATTATTGTTTTTGTTATTTACTACTGCGGTTATTTATGGTATAAGTATGCAAAACTTTGGCTTCTTATTATTTCATTTAACATTATCATTAGGGCTAGGTTTACTTTTTTATTTTGAGTTATGTGGGTTGTTAAAAAAATATTAACCTTTTAATTGAATCTTTCAGAAGCTGCATTTAATGCGGCTTTTTTTATGTTTAACATTTTAAAAATAAAGTGAAGTTAAAAAATCCGCTATTGTTATATCATCGTAAGTCTTCATGAAAACACACAAGGTGTTTTATAAAATTTTTCAATTTAAATTTTAAGTTCAAAAAAATTAACATTTATGAAATCAATGAAAATTGCTTTGGCTATTGCTGTTTTATCAGTGCCAGCGTTAGTAAAAGCACAAAGTCCAGTTAACGGCTTTATGCAAGGGAAAGGAAAAGGAAACGTAGTTGTTTCTTACAGTAGTGAAAGCTATGACAAAGTATTTTTAGTGCCTACAAAAGTGGATGGAGTACCAGTTTTTAATAAGGTAACTACTACAAGTGTGAATGTTTACGGTACGTATGGTATCAGCAACAAAGTTGATTTGCAATTGAGTGTTCCATACATCAAATCAAAAGGTGAAGCTTCTGAGCAGGTATTGGCGAACTTAGGTTACACCAACGAAATGAAAGGTTTACAAGATATTTCTTTGTACGCTAAATACAACCCTTACAATTTTAAAATAGGTAAAGGAAACAATATTGCGTTATTAGGTTCAATTGGTTTTCAAGCGCCAATAGGTGATTATAAGGTTGATCAAGGTTTACAATCAATTATTGCTATTGGTAATAGAGCAACACAATTAAACACATTTATTGCTGCTCATTTTAAAGGTAAAAATGGTACTTTTTTAACAGGCACATTGGGTTACAGCATTCGTGGTAATGATGTGCCAAGTGCATTCATTAGCGAATTAAAAGCAGGTTATGCAAACAAACATTTTTATGTTGATGTATTTGCTGCTTCACAATTATCATCAAAAGGTGTTGATATTGTAAACGAAGGTTTTAAAGGTGCATTTCCACTTACTAAAGTAAACTATAACAGAATTGGTATTAACGCTTATGTTCCTGTTGTAAAAGGTTTTGGTATCACTGGTGGTTTTAGTGCTTATGTTGATGGTCGTAACCTTGGCGAAGCTAGTGGTGGTTACGGTGGTGTTGTATATTCTTTCTAATTAAAAATTACATTAAACTCTTTTAAAAATAATAATCATGTTGAAAATAACAAAAATGATGGCAGTAGCTGCAACTGCAGCTGTAATGCTTACAAGTTGTGAAAAATACGATAACGAATTACCAAGTATTGCAGCTATTGCTGTAGCTGGTGCTGATTTTAGTACATTAGAAGCTGCTGCTATTCAAGGTGGTGTTGCGGTAACATTATCAAACAAAAATGCAGGTGATCCTTCTGGTAACTTTACTGTATTTGCTCCAACAAACGCTGCATTTGCTCGTTTAGGATTAGTAGATGCTGGTAGCTTAGGTGTGTTACAAAATAGCTTTTTAACAAACACATTATTGTACCATGTATCAAATGGTAATCTATTAAACAGTGCTTTAACTACTGGTAGTACTTCAGGTTCTGCATTAGGTGGTTTAACTCGTAGAATTATTACAAGAGGTGCTGATAAATATATTAATGGTTCAAAAATTTTAGCTACTGACGTAAAGGCAAGCAACGGTACTGTTCATGTAATTGATAAAGTATTGTTAGCAACTGGTACTAACATTGTTGCATCAGCACAATTATTAAGTACTGCTAAAGTTTTCAAAAACCCTGAATTAACTTTCTTAGTACAGGCGGTTGTTACTTCTGGTTTAGCAACAGTATTATCTGACCCAGCTAGTAACTTTACTATTTATGCACCTACTGATGCAGCATTTAGAGCAGCTGGTTTCCCTAATGTAGCCGCTGTTGCTGCTGCACCACCTGCAGTGTTACAACAAGTATTGTTAAACCATGCTGTAGGTACAGGTCGTTTTACATCTGAACAAACCGGCTTAACTGCAACAACTGCTGGTGGTGGTACACTTACTTATAGCGCATTTAACAACGGTGTATTTACAATTAAAAGTAATGGTATTATGACACCTGCTAATATGGTTATTCCTGATATTCAATGTAGCAATGGTATTGTACATGTAATTGATAGAGTGTTATTACCATAATTATAAACGCACTTTTTATAAAAAAGCCTAGTATTTTGCTAGGCTTTTTTTATCGCAATACTTTGTAAGTTTTTGGGATTAATGAACGTACTAAAAATAAAAAGTACATGTTTAAATTGTTTATTACGCTCACAAATTCGTTCATTATATTTTCAGTTAGTGCGTTATTTGCTCAGTCGCCCATCAGTCCTTTTTTGCAAGGAAAAAATAAAAAATCATTTGTGGTTTCTTATTATGGCGATAGTTATAATCGTTTTTTTTTAGAGAAAAATGCTAACATGAAAACGTTTTCAAATGTTACTACAACAAGTATATCTTTTTTTTCAACTATTGGTTTAAGTGATCATGTAGATTTACAGCTTAACCTACCTTATGTAAAGGCTAAAGGAGTAGTTACCAAAGAAATTGCTGATAATCTTGGATATACAAATGAAGCAAAAGGCATTCAAGATTTTTCTTTTTTCTTTAAATACAATCTTAAGAAATTTTCGTTTAAAAAATCAACTTTACAACTACTTGGTGCATCGGGTTTATCATTTCCATTGGGTAACTATAAATTAAATGATCAATATGAATCGGCTGTAAGTATTGGTAGTAGGAGCATACAGTTAAACAATCTTTTTGTAGTTAATTATAAATGGCATTTTGGGCTATTTGCAATTGGTACTGCTGGTTATAGCATAAAAGGTAATCATGTGCCAGATGCGGCCATTACAGAATTTAAAATTGGTTATGCAGGTAATAGGGTATATTTTGATGTATTTGCAGCCAGACAATCATCTAACAAAAGTGAAGCAGGTGCAAGTGCTTTAAATGAATCAACTTTTCAATTAAGTAATATTAACTACAGTAGAATTGGTGCTAATATTTATGTACCAATTATAAAAAAAGTAGGTGTTGCCGCTGGTTATAATAAATACATAAGTGGATTAAGTAAAGGTATAGAAGGTGGTTATGGTGCCTTGATTTTGAACTTATAAACGATTGGCATTGTTCAGCATGTTTTAATAAAAAAGCCATGAAAAATATTCATGGCTTTTTACTTTTAGTGACCGCGTTAGGATTCAAACCTAAAACCTTCTGATCCGTAGTCAGATGCTCTATTCAGTTGAGCTACGCAGCCTTTTTTATGGATTGCAAATATAAGGAAACTTTTTGTTTGCAACACTATTATCAATATTTTTTTTAATCATTAAAAAACTTATGATTAATTGTAATGGTTTCGCCTTCTTTTACTTCTACAAGTTGCACAAAAACTTTTCCAGAAACTTCAGTAGTAGTTAATCCATTTTTATTATTTGAAATAAGTAAAACAATATATTTATCTGGCGTAACCTTTAAAGTAAAATTGCCTGTTGCATCAGCTATGGCTCTGTTATCGCCTGCTTTTAATTTTAATTGCGATAAAGCTTTTGCTGTTTGTTGATCAAAAACTTCAAATTTTGCATTAGTTTCTGCTTGTAAACTTTGAAGTTTAGCGTTGCGTTCATTCGTTTCAACATTTATTTGTGTTATGGTATTTTGTAACCTTGTATAGGTTGCTTCATATTGTTTTTTCCCTTTTACTACTTTTGCAGAATCATTGTAAATAGTAATAATTCTACCAATATTTGAATTTATTTTGCGGTATTTTTTTGCTAATAAAAAATTTTCCATTGCTTCGTAAAGTGCAACGGCATCACCTTGGTATTTAATGGCGTATGCTTTACTGCCTGCATCAATAAGGCCAACAGCGTTTGCATTTGGGGCATGCGTAATTGTACCGTTAATGCTGGTTTGTGCCTTTAAATGAAAGGGCATACAAAGGCTACATATAATGCCAATTTTTATAAATAATGAACGTAACATCAATGTTATTTTGTTTAATAATGAGCGTAAATAGGTTGCAATAGTAATATAAAAACGCCTGCTCATTTAATAATCAATTGTATTGTACAATTATGATATGAGTAGGCGTTTGATATTGTTGGTATTTTAAAATAAAGTTTTAAAGTCCGAATAAAAAACTGTCATGAATATAGTCAACTACATTAATGAGGCTACCGGTTTCTTCATAAACTTTTAATTGTCTATCGGCACCTGTACCCATTTCAAGCATTTTATGAACGTAACTGATGGCATTACGGCTACCTAAATGCGGAACTACATCGTCTACAAAATCTAACAACTCATAAATTAACACTCTAGTATTTACTTCTGATTCTTTTCCAAAATCAATCATACTACCATCAATACCATAACGACTGGCTCTCCATTTATTTTCGGTGATGAGTCGCCTATTATACATCATAAAGTTGAGATTTTGTGTTCGCAACTTGTACAACTTTGCACAAATAGCTTGAAACAAACCTGCAATAGCAATGGTTTCTTGAGCGGTAAGTGGTATATCGCAAATTCTAAACTCTACTGTATTAAAAAATGGATGTACTCTTAAATCCCACCATATTTTTTTGGCATTATCAATACAGTTGGTTTTAACCAATAGCTTAATGTAGTTATCATATTCTTCAATACTCTCAAAATGATCTGGTATACCTGTTCGTGGGAACTTTTCGAATACTTTGGTTCTAAAACTTTTATAACCAGTTTTACGACCTTCCCAAAAAGGAGAGTTGGTACTTAATGCAAAAATGTGGGGTAAAAAATAACGAGCACTATTTGCAATATGTATGGCCATTTCTCTGGTTTCCATACCTACGTGCACATGTAAACCAAAAACTAAGTTACTTCTTGCAGCTTCTTGTAGCTCATTTACAATTTCACTATACCGGGCATGTTCAGTAATTAATTGGCTTTCCCAATGGCTAAAAGGGTGGGTGCCGCTTGCGCCAATCCATAATCCTAAACTATCAGCAATGCCGCTAATTGTTTTACGTAGCGTACCAACATCCATTAAGGCTTCATCAACATCAGCACAAATATCAGTACCTACTTCTACCACTGCTTGGTGCATTTCGGCCTTAACTTTATCCATGATAATTTTTTGCCCTTCATGTACTATTTTTTGTTCATGACTTTTTAGTTCATGTGTAATAGGGTCAATTACCATGTACTCTTCTTCTACCCCTAATGTAAATTGCTTGTATGAAATATTTGCCATACGCTTTTGTAGGATTTGATGATTGAATGATGATGATTATTTATACAGTGTTTCTTTATTAGCACTGCGTTTAATGTATTCGCCCCAAGTAAGGTTATCAGCACCTTCCACTTGTGCTTGTGCTTTTTCAATTGCAAAAGTTGCTGCTGCTTCCACCACCCAATCAAAGTTTTCTTGTCCTACACTTGCAATATCTGCATCAGGTGCAGGGTTACAAAAATCAATAGCGTATGGAACACCATTGCGTACCGCTAACTCAACAGTATTAAAATCGTATCCTAAAAATTTATTGATTCGTAAAACAATATCTTCCATTTGTTTGTAACGTTCAGGCGATGGACTAAAATCAGCTACATACCTTAAATGGTGAGGATTTCGAGGTTCGTACGGCATAATTTTTACATACTTGCCACCAATACAATAACAACGATAATATTCTTCAAAAATAATTTCTTCTTGTAACATCATTACCAATTGCTCTGTTTCTGCATGTTTTTCAAAAAAATCATCTACATCGGTTAATTTGTAAACACTCTTCCAACCACCACCAGCAAAGGGTTTCATGTATGCAGGGAAGCCTATGTATTTAAAAATGCCATCCCAATCTAACGGATAAGCTAAGTTTTTAAACGATTCTTCTGAAGTATCTGTAGGTAATTCTCTCGATGGTAATATTACCGTTTTAGGTACAGGTACATCAATTTTGGTTGATAAACAGTTATTAAAAAACTTCTCATCCGCACTCCACCAAAATGGGTTGTTGATAACGGCAGTGCCACACAAAGCAGCATTTTTTAAAAAGGCACGATAAAAAGGAACATCTTGTGATATTCTATCAATTATTACAGCGTACCCACTACTTTCACCTTGCATTACTTTATCAATACGAACGGGTTCAGCAATAATACCATCAATTTTTTTACTGTTTACACGTTCTACAAATGCTTCAGGAAAACTTCTTTCTTTACCATGTAGAATTCCGATTTTTTTCATAATAATTTTTTTAAAAGTTTAAGGGACTGCCAATAATTAATACTTACCAAATATATTTTTTAAGCAGCAATAAAACAAATTATGTTTAGTAGCAATTTGAAACTTTTTAAAAGCCTTTTCTTACTTTTGACACTCATGGTTACTAAAGCTACGTTGGATATTAATACAGATAATTTTACGCTACATTCTATTTTTTTAGAAAGAGATGTATTGGTTGATTGCTATTATTCACCCGATTATTTTAATAAAGAGGTTATCAGTTTGTTGTTGGTTAATGATGGTCAAGATTTACGTACCATGCAGTTTCAGCATATTTTAAATGATTTATATGTGCAGCAAAAGATTGAACCCGTTTTTTGTGTGGGTATACACTGTGCACCTGATAGAAAAAATGAATATGGCACTGCCAATATATTAGATTACAAAGGGAGGGGAGCAAAAGCTGCATTATTTACGCAATTTGTAATGCAAGAGTTGATACCTTTTATTAGAAAACAATATGCAATTATATCTTTTAAAGAAAAATCATTTGCTGGTTTTTCATTAGGAGGTTTATGTGCTTTAGATATTGTTTGGAACCACCCCGATGAATTTTTTAAAGTTGGCGTATTTAGCGGCTCATTGTGGTGGAGAGATAAAGACCAAGAAGATCCTGATTTTAATGAAGATGAGCATCGTATTATGCAACGACAAGTAAGGGAAGGAAATTATTATCCATGGTTAAAATTCTTTTTTGAAGTTGGTACACAAGATGAAACTGCTGATAGAAATAACAATGGCGTTATTGATAGTATTGACGATGCTTTGAGCTTGATTGAAACGCTACAACAAAAAGGCTATACTGAAAACGATATTATGTATTATGAGTTACAAGATGGTAAGCATGATGTACCTACTTGGGCGAAAGCTTTTCCAACATTTTTACAATGGGGTTGGGGCATATCAGCAAAAAGTTAGTATAAAAAATGCCATCGTTAACGATGGCATTTTTTATAAAATGTGCTTTTGTTAGCGAACCCTAAAGGCATATATCCAGTTTACATTTCCAATATCTGCTGCAGCACCAGCGGTGTTTGCAGTTAAGTTTATTGAAATGAGTTTACCACTTAACGATGCAGGAATTGTATAAGTTAAGCGTACCAAATAAGTATTATAATTTATACCAGCAATACTTTCATTATTAACAATACTCACATTAAAAGGCGCCACATTTGTTGGGGCAATATTTGTGGTACTTACAGTATTAAGTATATCAGCAGTTGCTGGTGCAAAACCTCTGTATGATTCTTCTGCTCTTTGCATAGGGAACAATGCAGTAGGTGTTATAAATGATGACGGTGGTTGAAAAAATCTGAAATTGATTCTTCTTTTTGCAATAGCACTATCATCACCTTTTAAATAACCTACAATATTGATAACATCGCCAACATTATAAATAGTTGGTTTATTTACAGTGGCCACAGTATCATAGGTTAGTAGTTTTCTAAATTTATTATAAGACGATGGTAATAGCCCAGCAGGTAAATATGGTAATGTTGATGAATCAATCACAAATGCAGCTTGTACCCTGTTATTTAATGTTAAGTATGAAGCAGCTGATGTGGTAGTATTTGCAGCACCATTAATATTAGTATCAAATTTTTTACAGCTTGTTGTAACCGCTGCTACAGCGGCTACAACAAATGCATATTTTAAAATATTTTTCATGTACTTTTTAGTTTAAATTTTAGTTGAATAAATAACGAACACCAATTTGCATTTGCCAACGAGAGTCAATACCAGTATTATCTCTATAAGTACTAGTTAATGGCACTTGGTTGGTATTATCTAAGTAAGGGAATGAAAACACCGGCTTACCATCTGTATTAACACCAACATAGTTTAATGGAGAAGTTCTGTTGAATGATTTGGTTACGCCCCATTGCTTATTGATTAAATTACCCACGTTAAATATATCAACCGTTACACGAATGGTATGGCGATTTTTATCTTTAGAGTCGTAATAAAAATCTTGTGTGAAATTCATATTCAATTTTTTGAAATAAGGCGCTAATGCACCGTTTCTTTCAACTACTTGGCCACGACGTTTGCTTAAATAAGGATCTTGGCTGATGTAATTATTTAATTGAGCCCAAATTTGTGCAATTGAACGTGGGTCAGCTGTACTTGCTTTTACCAATACTATTTCAGATTGATCTTTTGGTACATACATTAAATCGTTACTTGTTTGTCCGTCTCCATTAATATCGCCATTGTATACATACGATGCAGTACCATTTGCAGCTGCTTCAAATGTAAAGCCGATAGATGTTGCAAAGTATTTTGCATATTCTTTTCTGTAGGTAGCGTATGCAATTACTCTATGAGGTTGGTAAAAGTTGGCATAACCTAATTCATCCGTATTTGGGTCGCCTTTTACAGGTCTGTCTCTCCAGTTACTTTGTGCAATAGAGCCACCATCATTAATTGTTTTTGCTTGGCTGTAGGTATATGCAATACTACCAGTAAAATTCTTTGCTGTTTTTTGAACTTGTAACGTGGCGAAATAACCATAACCTTTGTTACTATTTTTCATTAAAATAGCATCACTAATATTTGGGTTACTTAATGTTGCACCACCTGTACCAGCATAAATTTGAGGGCTGTTGTATCTAACACGTGGGTCAGCACCTGCAAATCGAATACCATTGTATGGTAAGTTGATGTTTTGGAAGTACACCGCATTTACATCTTTATTATAAGTACCTTCTACAGTAACCGTCCAGTTATTTGGTAATTTTTGATCAATACCAATACTAGCTTTTAAGTTTTGTGGGTATCTAAAATCTTTATCGGTTACTGCAATGTTGTAACTTGTTGAAAGCAACCCTGGGCCTGGTCTAAACGCATTAGGGTCAGGAGAAAATGGAAGATTTGCAGCGGAACCATTACCTAATGCAAATGAACCAAATTGAACGCCATTGTTACCTGCTTGGTTACTAATCCATACAAATGGGGGAGGACCAGCAAATAAACCTACACCACCTCTAATTTGTGTTTTTTTGTCGTTGTTAATATCCCAATTAAATCCAACTCTTGGGCTTATTAAAGCTCTTGTAGGCGGTTTTAAACCAACATCAACTTTTAAACCATCACGAAAGCTCAATGCTTTTAAACTGTCATTGGTTGCAAACTTGTTATCAAACGTTGGAATATCAGCACGTACACCATAGGTAACTGTAAGGTTAGGTTTTACTCTCCACTTATCTTGTGCAAAAAAGCCTAACTCCAATGCGCCAATTTCAGCAAATGGGAACGAACCATCTTTTGTTGATGCATATGATAATCGTTGAATAGTAGCCAATTGGGTACCTGGTTGCGATGCAGATATATAAGGGTTATTTGCTGAAGCATAAAAATCGGCCAACGTATTAAACCTAAAGTAACCTTGGTAATTAGGTGCAAATCCGTTTTGAAATTTCTTGATGTAGTTTTGCGTACCAACGGTTATTTCGTGTGAACCTTCATATCGAGTATAAATATCAGAGAATTGGAAAATATCTGAATTTAATTTGTTGTTATACGTAAAAGGTTCGTAACCAAAAGAAGTATACGTAGCCCCTTGTCCGTTTAAAATATCCACTAAAGGAAAATCTTTACCTTTTGCTAATGGCGCTCTAAAATCTCTCAAAGCTGTAAATCCAATTTGTAGTTTATTGTTGGCTTTGTTACTAAAACGGGTGTTTAATTCACCAATAAAAATATTAAAGTTGTTATTGATGGTATAACCGTTACCACTAAATGGCATACCTGTTACACTTGGTTGGCGACTACCCTGAGCACCACTGTTACTAGCTGGTAAATCTCTTAATGATTCTAAGAAGTTGTACTTGATGGTGAAAGTATTTTTGCTGTTGATGTTCCAATCTAAACGAACAGTAGCTTTTTTACTTTCAGTACGGTAGTTATAGTTATCGTAAGTACCTGGGTCGTAACCAAACTTGCTTATTAAAAATGCTTTTAACGCATCTAAATCAGTTGTGGTAGCTTGTGAAATACTGGTTCCGTTTGAGGTTTCACCTGGTTTTGCTGCTCTCCAAGTTGGTGAACCAGGCAATGAAATTTTTTCTTGCTCATAGCTACCAAAAAAGAATACTTTATTTTTTAAAATGGGGCCACCAATAGAAGCACCAAATTGATTATAGTCAATAGGTGTTTTTACAGCAGTAACTGTATTTACCTTATAACCTTGTGAGTTTTCTGAACGGAAGAAGTTGTAAACCGAGCCTTTAAATTTATTAGTACCGCTTCTTGTAACGCTATTAATTCCTGCGCCACTAAAACTACCTTGACGAACGTCGTACGGAGAAATATTCACTTGAATTTGTTCAATGGCATCAATGCTGATAGGTTGTGAATTGGTTTGTCCGCCTAAAGTACCACTTAACCCAAAGGCATTGTTAAAGTTAGCACCATCAACAGTTAAATTGTTGTAAGATGAGCTTACGCCACCAAAACTTAACCCGTTTGATGACGGTGATAGTTTTGTAAAATCTTGTAAACTTCTGCTAATAGTTGGTAAACGCTCAATTTGAGAACGGGTAACTACTTCTTGACTACCAGTACGGTTGTTGTTAAACACTTTATCTTGCCTACTACCGCTAACCACTACTGTTGCTAACTCTTTAGATTCAATTGCTAAAGAAAAATCAGCATTGTACACTTGCCCTAGAGTAAGAAAAACATTTTCTTTTACTTGTTCTTTATAACCAACATTGGTTATTTTAATGATGTATGGACCGCCAACCCTTAGGTTTGATAAGTTGTAGCGTCCATCTTTACGGGTGTTTACGGTGTAAACAGTACCAGTTGGCTGATGCGTAGCCTGCACTGTGGCACTTGCAACGGCCACGTTTCCATTTTTCACTGTTCCTTGAATTTCTGATGTAGTTTCTTGTGCAAAAACAAAAGACATACAGCATGAAAAAATCAAGCTCAAGAGTAATTTACATTTCATCTGTTAGATAGTTTTTATTTAGCTGCAAAGGTCTGTTCTATTTTTTTTCTTTTTTGATAATTCATGTTATGCAATTATGAAATGTTATTGAAAACAAAAAAGCCGTTTCAATTGAGAAACGGCTTTTTTATTTTTCGTAAATATTATCTAAAAAATACATTTCGAGGAATAAAACTTTTGTGATTATCTCTTTTCACATCACCAAATTCTGAATAATAATCACTTATAGCTACCCCAGCTTGTAATAAAATCTCCGAAGTTCCAGCAGGTACATAAGAGCTTCCATTTTCCAATATTGTTTCAGGCGCATTCGGGTAAGTGAATCTGTAAATTTCGAGTGTATAATCAAAATATTTATTTGAGCTAGTTACAAAAGGAATCGTGCAAGCAGCATCTGAATATAATCTTACATATACATCGGCTTCTTGATAAATTTGATCCCAAGAAGAACCATACTCATTATTATTTACTGTGATATTTTGTTCTATCCTTACAAAAGGAGGACCATAAATTAATGCTGTTGTTTCGACATCTCCAACTGAAAGTAAAACCCTGTTGGAGAAAAAAGTTGAACCATTTAACCTAGTAATTGTTGGATTACCATTTGCTGAAAAAGCATAAGAATCATATAGCATAATTGAATTAAAATCAAAAGGTCCAATTTGGCTACCAGGTAAATTGGATTGAGCATATGTTTGAAATTGATATGCTACATTTTGACCAGGTATCAGATTGTTCCAGTTTATTATTATGCTATCATCTCTATCTGTTCTGCTTTGTTCATGATAAAAACCAATGGCATGACCTATCTCATGAATAACTGTACCTGTAGTAAAACCACTTTCTAAATTTATTATTTGTTGTCCGCCTTTTTTTCAGACAAAATCAAAATAAAAGCCGTAACCAGTTAATCCTTTTCTTATCAAAATATAATTACTGTTAGATTGTATTGTAGGTAATTGATAGAATGTAAAGATGTTTTATTCAAATAGTCTGACATTGCATTATTTATTGAATTTATTTCATTTGTGGTAAAACCACTACCAATGATATAATTTACTTGGCCATTTGGCCAATGATTATCTAATGTAGGGCGAAATGTTCTGCCAACAGTATTTGAGATAATTTTTAAAGAATCAAAAGTTTTTTGGTCAAATGCTATATCACCTAGCCAAACATACCTATCCAATTTTTTTTCTACAAATATCTCAGTTCCATTATAAAATACTTTGAACATTTCCCCATTTATATTGGGATATGCAACTTCAGTTTTTTTAATTTTAGAAGATTCGTCAACATTAATATCTAAGTGGTGTTCATTTTTTTTACATGATTGGATAATGAACAAGATTAAAAAAATGCAGAGTAATTTAAGGGTGTTATTTTTTTCATGAGTATAATTTTTATAAAAATATTTAGAAATAATGAATTTAATACATTATGAAATTATTAAAAAAGCCGCTTCTAAGTAGAAGCGGCTTTTTTAATAATGAAGTGTTTTTAAAAAGTATATCTAATTGTTACCTGACCGTTCCAACGGCTACTGTTAAAAGTATTTACGCCGTCACTTATTGTACCAACTTTATTTGCTGGTTTAAAGTATTGGAATGTAGGTGTATTAGTTGCAGGTGTATTAGTTAACCCTCTGAAATTTAACAATGCAAATTGGTCATTAGTTAAGAAGTATTGTCTACCGGCATTTTTATTTAAAAGGTTAGTAAAGTTTGAAATATCTAATCTTACAGATAATGTATGATTTACTTTACCAGATTTTACCATAAAATCTTGTTGAATAGCAGCATCAAGAATATTTGTAAATGGTAACCTAGCACCATTTCTTGCAGCATACCCACCTCTGTTTTTGCTCAAATATTTATCATTTTGAATAAATGCTTCGAAATCATCTTTTTGTTGAGCAATATCAGCAGCATTCGCTGTTGGGGTTGCAGCAGCACCTGTAAGTCTTGTTACAAATACCATAGATTCAATTTCAGCTCTATTTCTTGGAATATAAGCTAAATCGTTACCTGATGCAATATCGCCAACAAAATTGTTACCATTATAAACATAACTATATGGGTTACCAGATTGGCCATTGTATACCAAACTTATTGTAGTAGCCATATGTTTGTTAGCATAAGTGAATTTTTTAGATGCGTATGCAAAAATTCTATGTTTTAAATCATAGTCAGAAGTAGAAAGTCTAACAAAGTTTCTACCAATAACACTTTCAGCTCCAAATCTCCAGTTAGATAAATTAACAGAGCTAGTACCTTCATTATTTACTAATGAGTTACCGTAGGTGTATGAAGCATTAAAACTGAAACCAGTTTTTGTTTGTTTGTCAATACTCGTGGTAAAGTTATAAGCATATCCTTTTTTACCATCAGTATTTTGAATTAAGATAACTGAGTTGTAAGGGTTAGCTTGTACAGAACCAACTGCACCAGGTCTGTAACTTAATTTGATAGTATTTAAGTTACCATTTGTTGAATAAACGGTTCTATTATCTGCTCCAGATAAAACGGTTGAAGGATTAATGATGTTTACGTTTCTCCAATCTACTTCATTAATATTTTTAGTAAATAAACCATCTACACTTAACGTCCAACCTTTATTAAATTTCTTATCAAAACCTAAAGCAATTTTGTAAGAAGATGGAAGTTTGAAATTTTTAGCAATCAAGTTCATATCACCTTGTGGCGTTAAAGCTGTTGGCGATAAACCAAAATCAACTTGGTTGTATTGATTTGCAACGTCTGGTCTAAATGGTAATGGAGCACCGTTAAATAAAACTGGTGTAACAGTAGTAACACCACCGGCAGTAGTAGAGGTACTATTTTGTGAAACAGCACCAATTGTTACACCATTATTTTGGTATAAACCACCTGGCCATACCAATGGAGTTCTACCAGTAAATACTCCAATACCACCTCTAACAATTAAGTTTTCTTCAGGAATTTCATATTTGAAACCTAAACGAGGTGAAATTTGCCATGATGGTTGAAATTTTTGACCCGATCTTGCTCCTTTTAAATCGTAATTGGCTGCAATTACAGGTAATGCTCTATTTTCAAAGAATGTATCTAATGGAACGGCAGTATTAAACTGTGTTTTATCACCTCTAACACCTAATGTTAAAATGAAGTTGTTAGTAATTTTAATGTCATCGTTTACAAAGAAACCAATTCTTACCGATTTAAAATTAGCAGCAGCATTTACATTTAAATCACCTGCCTTATTACCTGGGTCAACTAATGAGTAACCTCTTGTATAACCCGTAGCTCCTGCATTTGTTAAAAATGCTTGTAATGGGTTTGTTTGGTTTGGAGTAGCACCAATAAAATTATAGTTATAAGTACCAAAACTGTTATTGATGAATAAATTGTATGATTTATTAAAGTCTAAATCCGCACCTGCACTTAATGAGTGTTTACCTATATAATATTTAGCAACATCATATATATTAAAAATTTGTTGCTTTAATAAATTTGCTGAAGAAGCTGGTTCTGAACCAAAGTTGATAGATGGACCACCGTTAAATGCAGCAATTGATACCCTAGGGAATGGGTTACCAGTAATATCTCTATCATCATTTACATCAGTAATAGAAAATCTAATTTTATTGTTGAGTTTGTTGTTAAACTTAGTGTTTAATTCAATATTACCAGAATGTGTTACATTAGGGAAGTATTCTGCTCCATTTACAAAGTTGATAGATGTTTGACTACTTCTACCAGGGTTTGTACGCTCAGCCTTTGTATATCTATAACTTGCCGTTAATTTATTTTTTGATGATAAGTTAAAGTCAAACCTTGTATTTAAGTTTGTTCTTTGGATAATATCTGCATTATTTAAATAATCTCCAGGATCATATCCATAAGTTGATTTTAGATGATCTGTTATTCTCTTTACTGAATCTACAATATTGTATCTAATAGTACCGTTAGCATTCAATATATTTTGAGGTGTAAAAGGTTGAGGTCTACTATCATCTTGCTTTTCTGCGTTAATAAAGAAGAAAGCTTTATTTTTAATGATTGGACCACCTATAGTAAAACCATAAGTTTTGTTACTATAATTAGTTAATTTAGTTCTTAAACTATCAGCAACGGCAGGCGTTTTACCAGATAAATCTTGATTTCTGAAAATATAATACGCAGAACCATGAAAAGTGTTAGAACCTGATTTTGTAATAGCATTAATAGAACCACCAGTGAAATTACCAGCAGATGCATCAAAATCAGATACTTTAACCACTAATTGATCAACAGCATCAATACTAATTGGCGGTGTACCTGCTCTACCACCATTTGTGCCTTGATCGCTCAAACCAAAAACATCGTTATTTACTGCTCCATCAATTAAGAAAGAGTTGTAACGGTTGTTTTGACCACCCAAAGAAATACCTCCATTTGCAGTAATTTTAGCTTGAGGTGTAAATCTGATATAATCGTTTAAATTTCTACCAACTGTTGGTACATTGGTTAATCTATCTCTACCAATTGTAGTTTCCGTACCAGTTTTAGATTGGTTAGATTTAGTAGTAGAAACAACAACAGTGGTTAAATCAGTTGTTTTATTTACTAGAGAAAAATCAATTCTTTGTGTTTCACCTAATGTTAAATAGATATCTTCCTTAGTGATAACATCAAAGCCAGAAAAGCTTGTGATTACTTTATAAGGACCACCAGTGTTCATGTTTCCAATATCATATCTACCACCTGATCTTGAAATTGCTGTATAAACAGTACCAGTAGGCAAATGCGTTGCAACAATTGTTGCACCTACTAAAGCATTAGTATTTCCTGTTTTTACAACCCCAGAAATACTACTCGTAGTTACCTGCGCATTTGTACTAAAACTGATGACAAAAAACGCAATAACAAAAGGAATGATTTTTTTAAAATTCATATTGTTTTTGTTTAAGCCGCAAAGAAACTAAATCTTTACCGAATAACCTGCACTTTTATTAACAAGTTATTATGATTTTACCCTTTTTTACGGATGTTGCAGGCTTTAACTACAGCCATTTTTCGAAAAACGAAATCTTTATCGCTTTCATTTGATTACTCAATAACTTTGCACTAAATTTTATTTAAATGCTCCACACCATAGAAGAAGCCATTGAAGATATTAAGGCTGGTAAATTAATTATAGTTGTTGATGATGAAGACAGGGAAAATGAAGGTGATTTTGTAACCGCTGCTCGTAATGTTACCCCCGAAGTAGTGAATTTTATGAGTACCCATGGCAGGGGTTTAATATGTGCAGCTATTACAGAGCAACGTTGCGAAGAGTTACGCCTTAAACCAATGGTTACAGATAACACCTCTTTACATGAAACCGCTTTCACCGTTAGTATTGATTTAATTGGTGATGGTTGTACAACTGGTATATCAGCACATGATCGTTCAAAAACCATATTATCACTCATAAACCCAAATACAAAACCGGAAGATTTAGGTAGGCCCGGACATATTTTCCCACTAAAAGCTAAAAATAGTGGTGTATTACGTAGGGCTGGTCACACCGAAGCAACGATTGATTTAGCTGTTTTGGCAGGTTTTGAGCCGGCTGGTGCTTTGGTTGAAATTATGAATGAAGATGGTAGTATGGCTCGTTTGCCCCAATTATTAGAAATTGCTGCAAAGTTTGATTTAAAAATTATTTCCATAAAAGATTTAATTGCTTACCGTTTAAAGCATGAAAGTTTAATAGAGCAAGAAGTAGCCGTACAAATGCCTACCAAATATGGTAATTTTGAATTAATAGCTTTTACGCAAACCAACACCGGCGATGTGCATTTGGCTTTAAAAAAGGGTGAATGGAAAAAAGATGAACCCGTATTAGTAAGGGTACATAGTAGCTGTGTAACTGGCGATATTTTAGGTTCATTGCGTTGCGATTGCGGTGAACAATTACACCATGCATTGCAGTTAATTGAAAAAGAGGGAAAAGGATTGGTATTATATATGAACCAAGAGGGCAGGGGAATTGGGTTGTTAAATAAGTTAAAAGCCTATAAGTTGCAAGAACAAGGTAGAGATACTGTAGAAGCTAATTTAGAATTAGGTTTTGCAAGCGACCAAAGGGATTATGGCGTAGGTGCTCAAATTTTAAGGGCGTTGGATGTTACTAAAATTAAATTAATGAGTAACAACCCACGTAAAAGAGCTGGTTTATTAGGCTACGGTTTAGAAATTGTTGATACTGTTCCTATTGAAATAAAGCCTAATACACACAACGAAAAATATTTGTTTACAAAAAGAGATAAATTAGGCCATGATATTTTAAATGGTCTTTAATTTAAAAAAGGAGTTACGTTTTGTAACTCCTTTTTTAATCATTTATATCTTCTTTTTTGGGGCGTATCTTATGGAATCGAGTTGGGCAATTTTCTTTTTACTTCTAAAAATATCACCTAACCTATCAACATCTTTACGGTAACTCAACTGCACACCAGAGCGGTTGCGCTGGCCTGTTGTAAAATCAATGGTCGTTCGGTTAAAACCAACTACTCTTAATGATCCATCTTTATTAATTAACCATTCAAGCGAAATATCTGGCGTAATAACACCTTTACTATATAACTGCGTAACGGGGTTATTATAATCAATATTACCCCCTACTAAAAGTTGTAAATTTTGACTTATCTTGAACTTAAGACTAGAGCGTACATTGGCTTGTAACTGGTTGGCTTGTTGTAAATTTAATGAAGGGTTTACATCAATTAAAACTGAAACAATACCTTTAGTGGCTTTTTCCAATGCCTTACTCAATGTACTGGTTAACCATGCACTAACGGCACCACCAATTGTACTTGTAGCTAACGCTAGCGTACTGTTGCCGGTAAGGAAAGCTTGGTTTGTACTAATAAATTGGTTGAACAACAACATACTGGCCACTTGTTTGTTCATTTCATTTTCATCATTTTTAAAATCGGCCAAACGTTTGGTCACATAAAAATCACGGTTAAACTCACTACGTTCAGGTAATTGAAATTCAAAATTGATGATAGGTTTTTTGAGGTTACCTGTAATGTTTGATTTTATCAAAATATCTTCTTGTTGGCGAACATTACTTAACGAAGTGATGCTACTAATATCAACATTTTTTGCAAGGTACTCAGCTTCCATATCAATAATAGCAAGGAATGGATCACCGTTCCAAGTAATGGAACCTTTTTTGAGTGTAAAAGGTTTTTTTAGGAAGGTTTGAAAGTTGAATGTGTATTCGCCTTTAGTTAAATCGTACCTGCCCCTCATGGTAAGCGGTTCTTTGGTGCCTACTCTAATATTTAATTGTCCGTTACCTTCACCTTTAATAACATCCCCCGTTTCTTCATCTAAAATAACATCTATTTTACATGATGGTGAGGCAGTAACATCTAACTCAACTACCAAATTAGTAGCATCTTTACCAGAAGGGTCGTTATCAACCAACGAACCAAATTGAATAAACTCAATATAATCTACTACATTACTTTCTTTTGATGAGCCTGTTGGTAAATAAATGTGACTACTATCAGTAGCACTTGGTTCACCATCAATATTCATTTTCATGTTGGTGATACCACCATTTAACGACATGTTACCTCTACCTATAACATTACCATAAAATTGGCTGTTATCTTTTTTAGTGGTATTCAGTAAAATTATTTTTGGTGAGGTAAACCGAACGTTTTCAAAATTAAAATCTTTAAAGAAATGGTGGTACATTTTACCACTTACCGTACCAATGTTACCAAGGGTATCTCTAACCGTCATGGTGCCAATATCCAACACATCTTTACCAAACTTTATTACATGTTGGTTAAAGTTATACCGAACTTGTGTATATGCTACTTTAAAACTTCCACCTGTTATGTTAGCATCACCAATAATGGTTAAGTTTTTATTTTCACTATTAATTTCTATGATACCATTAGCAATACCTTTCAAATCACTAAAAATGGTACTAAGGTATGGTTGTAAAATATCAATATTTAATTTACGGGCTAGGGTTTTTATTTTTAAATTATTACCTGTGCTATCTTTAAAATTGTAAAAACCATTTACAGCAAAATCAAATTCTTTTTCAGCTGCATCGGCTTTAAAATTGATAAGTCCTGTTTGTAAATTAGCATCGGCTTCGGTATTAATGGTACCTACATATTTATTATTGAATTGAAAACTATCAGCCCTTCCTTTAAAATTAAAACTGGTTTTACCAAAAATATCATTGGCAGTGGCAGTGCCGGTTACATAGCCTTTTAAACTAGGATTGTTACCTATTAAAAAGGCAAAATCATCAATAGCAACATTGCTCAATTTGGCTACCAAATGTGTATCACTATTTTCTTCTGATAGTTCAGTTGATATCACAATTTCTTGATTGCCTTGTGTAAATTTTACTTCGTTGGCGTCAATAAAATTTTTGCGTAGGGTAAGTTCACCATCTTTATCAAGCGACCATTTTTTGTTATTTATTACAAATGATGATGGAAAGAAATGAATTTTTATACCATCATCTAAAGTTTGTACGGTGGCATTTAATTCAGCATCGCCAAAAATGCGGCTGGCGCTGGTATTTAATTTTATGAGTGATACATTATTACTAGCAGCTACTCTTAATTTTGAAAAGGGTAAATGTAAGCTATCGTTAATAGCAATATCTTCAATTGCTATATCATTAATGAGTGAATCTTTATTGCCTTGGCCTTTTAAAACTGTATTCGTAAAAACCTTACCGTCGTAACTGAATTGTGGTACAGTAACGTTTAAAGCCATGTCGTAATTTTGTAAATTGAAACGACCGTTAATAGCTGCATTATTAAAACCGCCTAATTTTTTGTCAATTAAATTAATAAAAGGATCAACGTTATATGTTTTGATATTAAACTCAAAATCTTGGGTACTTTTTACAATATAATTAGGTGCTTTTATATAAGTAGGGTAGTATTTGGCTAATAAAACCCTTACAGCATCAGGCAATTCCTTTATTTTAAAATTACCTACTACGCTGGCATCAATTTCATTTGATGATAGGGATAATGATTTTTTACCGCCTACTAATTCAGATGTCACCGTAAGTGAATCAAACGATAAATTGTTACCATTGTGCAACAAACCAGCATTGGTAATTTTTGCGGTACCTAAAAAGTCATCAATGTTGAGCCCAGTAAAATTCAAATCTAAATTGCCGTTAAATGAAAAATCGTCTTGGGTAAGACGAAGGTTTTTTAAGTTGGCTTTTTTTACAAATGCTTGCAATGCAAAACCTGGTTTTTTGGGATCCAAGTTAAGGGCACCATCTAAATTCGGTATTTGTAAATTTGGATCGTTAATTGAAAGGTGACCAACAAACAGTTTCTTTTCAAAATCGCCATCTATTTCAATATTTTTATAATTGTAATTGCCTAAACCAATAGATGCTACATTGCCGGTTACTTTGGCTTTTATGTTGTTAACATCAAAACCTGAGCCTACCACTTTTGCATTTAATGCAACTGAACCTAAAAACGGGCTTTTTATAAAACTACCAATATTAAAATTAGTGCTGCTAATACTACCTGAGTAAGCAGGCGTTTTGTTTTCGGGTATTTTCATGTTTACATCGGCTGTAATATTACCTAATGCTGAATTGAAAGTACCATATGCTACAAAATCTCTTATAAAACCAGTGAAATTACCTGTAAAACGAATGTTGCCCAATTTGGCGATAGCTGGGTTTTGTACCGATTTTAAACTGGGTACAATGGTAACCATATCGCTATAGCTTGTTTGTAATTGTTTTGATTGAAAATCAATAAAAGTGGCTTCAATATCAGGCAATCCCCTCATGGCAATATTACCTTGAAGTATGGTATTACCTGTTTTAATGGTCATGTTTGCGGCGCTAAAGTTATCAAGCGGTCCCTTTGCATCGCCTTCTAAAATGATGTTTCGTTTCCAAGTTTTTAAGGCTGGTGCAAATATGGCCAAATCATCACTATGTATATTACTTTCTTTAAAATGGGCTATTAGTGAAACGTTATGCAAAAAGCTGCTAAAATCTTCATTAAAGCTTTCGTATTTCATGGCGTAATAATCTCGTAACCTGCTTTTATTGGTCATTAAATCGAGGTTATTAAACTCCATCATTTCTGGCGTTAGCTTCATGTAACTTTCTAACTTCTTAATGGCTAAACCACTGCGTTCACTTGCATTTAGGTTGATATTGGCTGATAATGTATCACGAAAAAAGTGTAAATTATTGATAGTGCCATTAATGTTACTGAAGTATAAATGCTTTCCATCGAACCGATCAACATAAGCAGGTTCTTCTGTTTGTTTATCATTTTTAAAAGCGCCATCGTTTACTTCAAATCTATTCACTTTTATATCCCAACCTTCATTATTCCATTTAAATGCACCAATTACAGGTATTTTCTCCATAACTGGTTGCATGTTAGGCAAAGGTGGGCGCTTACCTTCGTAATCATTTTGTGAAAAGAAAGGTTTATTTAAAAAAACTCTTTTTACGATTACTTTTTTGTTTTTAAGATCTACCAATTCCATCTCAACATCAAGCTTACCTAAGCTAGCTATCATATCTTGCCCAATCCACCCATCAATTTTATTAAACCTTATGTTGTTAAAATGTAATTCGTTTAAGTCAATAGCCACATCATCGCCACCCGATTTTTTTGTTTTTTTAGGACTAGAAAAATAATCAACCAAAAATTGATAGTTCCAAACGCTATCAGTACGTTTCATGTTTACCAAAGCATCATCTAAACCAAGGTTACTAATTTTGATTTTATCTTTAAAGAAAAACCAATCGTTAACACTAGCACTAGCCGTACCTGCGTACAATAGGGTATCTTTCTTTAAATCTTCAACATACAAACCTTTTAAAAGTACTTTGTTATAAAAGCGTACATCAACGCCTTTTATGCTCACTTTTGTATGTAACTCTTTAGAAAGTTTGGTTGTAATTTTTTGGGCTAAATAAGTTTGTACCGCAGGTAAATGAAGTATACCATACAATATTAGAATCAGTAAAAAGATACCGATTACAATTCGCCCTAATATTTTAAAAAATTTACGCAGATGGTGTAAGTTATTTGTAAAATTAATCAATCAACACCTAACTACAATTTCCTTACCATAATTTATCAATAATAAAAATAATATTACAATTGCATTAAGGTTTTGTAAATCCACCATTTTTTTTAACTTCAAGCTTAAATTAAAAAATAATGAAATTCATAAAATTCATTCTATTAGGTCTTTTATCTTTTGTTGCTGTTATTTTAGTGGCTGGTTTGTTTGTCAATAAAAACATCAGCATTACTAAAACAGTTGAAATTAGTAGGCCAAAAGACAGTGTTTTTAATTATGTACAATATTTAAAAAATCAAGATAACTACAGCAAATGGGCTTCTATGGATACTGCCATGGAAAGAAAATTTAGTGGTACAGATGCTACTCCTGGCTTTTTATCTGAATGGAAAAGTAAAAAAGCTGAAGTTGGGGAAGGTGCTCAAGAAATAAAAGCTATTAAACAAGGCGAACGTATTGATTATGAAATTAGGTTTAAGGAGCCACAACCATCAGTAGCATCATCATACATGAGTACTACGGCAATGGGTACCAATAAAACGTTGGTAACATGGAGTATTACTTTTAATATGCAATACCCATTTAATGTTTTGAATATTTTTGGCAACATTGAAAATACCATTGGCGATGATTTAAATACCGGTTTAACCAACTTAAAAAAGTTATTAGAAAAATAATTAAAATGAGTAAAGCTGCTTACAACGAATCAATTGCACTACAATGGTTGGAAGCCTTTAATGCACATGACTTAGATAAGTTATTGCTGTTATACAGTGATGATGCGTTGCATTACAGCCCAAAATTGAAAATAAGCCAGCCTTCAACCTATGGTTACATTAAAGGGAAAGCAGCTTTAAAAGTTTGGTGGAGCAAATCATTTGAACGTTTACCCAATTTGCACTATAAACTAACATCATTAACTGCTAACAGTGAAAGGGTATTTATGGAATATACCCGACAAGTACCCAACGAAGCCGATTTATTGGTGGCTGAAGTTTTAGAAATTGATGGTACTATTAAAGCCTCAAGGGTGTATCATGGATAAGTTGTTAATTATTGACTTTGAAAATCAATGTACTACTACAAATACTTTTATAACATATTCATACATTTGAAAAATGAATAGTTATGATAACGATACATTACGTGTAGCCATTTTGGATATGTACGAAGGTGCTGAAAACCAAGGTATGCGTTGTATAAGGGAAATTGTAAACCAGTTTGCAGATATGCAAGGGTTGGCATTGGTTAAAGATGAGTTTGATGTACGTAGAAAAATTGCCTTACCTGATTTATCTTACGATATTTATATTAGCTCCGGTGGCCCTGGCTCCCCGTTAGAAAGCAAAGGCAGCGCATGGGAAAATGCTTTTTTTGATTGGATTTATCAAGTGCAACACTACAACGAAACACCTAGTAATACTTTAAAAAAGCCTGTATTTTTTATTTGTCACTCATTTCAATTAGCATGTAGGTATTTTAATGTAGCACATGTTAGTAAAAGAAAAAGTACAGCATTTGGGGTTTTTCCGGTGCATTATTTTGCTGATGCTGCAAATGATATAATATTTAATGGTTTATCTGATCCGTTTTATGCGGTAGATAGTAGAGATTATCAAGTAACACAACCACAACATAATTTACTTAAAAAATTAGGCGGTAAAATTTTAGCTATTGAAAAAGCTAGGCCGCATGTGCCGTTAGAAAGAGCCATTATGTCTATCAGGTTCAACGATTACATGGTGGGTACACAGTTTCACCCAGAGGCAGATGCGGTAGGTATGAGCATGCATTTGCAAACACCCGATCGTAAAAAAATTGTGGTTGAAAACCACGGTGAAGCAAAATGGCAAAGTATGATTGACCAATTAAGCGACCCCGATAAAATTGCTCATACGTACGCTCATATTTTACCTAACTTTTTAATGGATGCTATTAAGAACATGGAAACGGCAACTATTTAATTTCATTATTACATTGAACATCAGCTTATGCAAAAAGATTTAAGAGCTGCTTTTAACCAGCAATTTACCGAGGCAAAATACGATGCTTATATGAAGCAAATAGATGGTATTAGTCCGGGTAATTTAGATTTTAGAAATGCTGAAACGCCCATCTTTATCCCCAAAGCATTTACTCAAAAAATGCTCCATGCATGTGAAGATATTATTGATGTTATTGTAGCACCCAATTTTAAAGCCCTTACTGAAAGAAGTATACCTGATGATGTACGGGTACCCGGCGATGAAAAACACCCTCAAGTAATGGTGTTTGATTTTGGTATTTGTGAAAATGAAAAAGGAGAATATGAGCCACAGTTGATAGAAATGCAAGGCTTTCCCACATTGTATGGTTTCCAATTATTGCAAAATGAATTTACAACAGCGTACGCCCAAGTACCTGCAAATTATTCATCATACCTAAATGGCTATACAAAAGAAACCTATACTGCACTCTTAAAAGAGATTATTGTAGGCGACCATGCTCCTGAAGAGGTGATATTATTAGAAATTTTTCCGGAGCAACAAAAAACAAGAATAGATTTTTACGCCACTCAACAATTGTTGGGAATACAACCCGTTTGCTTAACCAATTTAAAAGCTGATGGCGATTTGTTGTACTATGTAAAAAGCGATGGTGAAAAACAATACATCAAACGAATTTACAATCGTTTAATTTTCGATGATTTGCAACAGCAACAAAACCTAACCAACATCATCGATCTAAAAAAAGCATATAATGTAGAGTGGGTGCCACATCCCAATTGGTTTTATCGTATCAGCAAATTTACCTTGCCGTTTATTGATAACCCCTATGTGCCTGAAACCTTTTTTTTAAATGAAATTACGCAACCTGTCAATCTTAATGAGTTTGTATTAAAACCGCTATTTTCATTTGCAGGCATGGGGGTAGTTATTGATGTAACCCAAGCTGATATTGATAAAATTACTGATCCTCAAAATTGGATTTTGCAACGTAAAGTAAATTATGCTCCCATCATACTTACGCCAGATGAACCTGCAAAAGCTGAAATACGCTTGTTTTATTTTTGGAAAGATGAATGGGCTCGACCAAAAGCGGCACACAACCTAGCAAGACTCAGCAAAGGTAAAATGATTGGTACCCGTTATAATAAAGATAAAACTTGGGTTGGCGGTACCATTGCATATTTTGAACAATAATAAATAATCATCAAATTCAATTGTTTATTGAATTGGTACAATATTTTCTAACCATCTTTACATAAATTAAAAATTAGTTTGTATGACCAAAGGGTTAGGCAGGTTTGAGTATTACCTCATACAGTTAGATGATTTGTTATTAAAAGCAAGCAGAAGCGAAAACGCAGCTTTGTATTTGTACGAAAACGATGCACGTACCAAATTTTTTATGTTACAAGGTTTAGCAAGATTGTACGCTAGTTTTCATAATAAGAAACGATTTACACTTCATAAAGATTTATACAAACAAATTGAAGATGCACTAGGTGCTATTGATTATTTCGATAGCTATGCAAAAGAATTGTTAGATGATGCCTCAATGCCAGTGAGTTTGCGTATTTATATGGAAGAAAAAAAGGCGGAACATGTAGCTATTTTAAATGCTATTTTAATAAAACGTAAATGGATCAATCATGATCCGATGCGTACAAAAAAAATCAGGAAAAAATTAAAAACAGCTAAGTGGCTCAAACCTCAAAATGAGTTAGTGTTGTTGCATCAGTTTTATAAAGATGCAATTTCTGAAATCAATAGTTTTTACAAAGAAACCGGTGAAACCTTTACTGATATTGAATTACAAGTACATTCATTACGCAGAAAGTTACGTTGGTTAAGTATTTACCCACAAGCCATGCAAGGTGCTATACAGTTAGTAAAAACAAAAAGTACAGATGCTTCCGTAAAAAAATATTTAACTCAAAAAATTGTAAAATCGCCCTACAATAAATTACCATTACCCGGTAATAACCCACAAGTATTGCAATTAGATCAACAATACTTTTTTGCTTTAAGTTTTATGATAGCTGCTTTAGGCGATTTAAAAGATGAGGGTTTGAAAGTAGTGGCTATTGCTGATGCAATTCACCATACACAAGCGGTTGATCAAAACATTGCATTAAAAAGAGCTTACAAACTTTGTAAAATGCCCAATAACAACCTTCAAAATATAATGAACAATGCAAAAACGCTCTGCTCAGCATACTTTGAAGGTCAGTATCTTGAAAAACTCGTTATTGGAGTTGCAACAATTGCCTAATTAATGGTTGCAGCAACTTTTTTTTCTTATAAAAATTCTTTTCAAAATATTGATAAAGTATTGCATATCTATTTAAAAAGCATTGAAAAAATTATATTCAAAACGTACTAAAAACCCTTTGTTATAGTTACGTTTTAAATGATCAATTAGAGGGAACCGGTAACCAACATCTAAACGGGCTTTGCTGTAAAATATAAATTGAATAGATGGTGCAACATCAATAAACGTTTTTCCAGAAAAAGTATTGGTTTGTCCGAGCCACTCTACCATACCATTTACATTTACTTGGTTGTAATTTTCATAGGTTTTTGGTAAAAATAATTTGCCTAATGATAGGTTGTAATTAATAGCTTTATTGGCATTTTTAATAGCACCTAACTTATTATTATTACCATTATCAAACGCATTTACAAATGAGCCACCAGCGGAAATAGCTATTTTGTTTATTAATTGTGTAGCAACCAAACCCAATTCTGCACCTGAGTTTCGCCCTGTTAAATCAATGGCATTTTGATTGATAATAATGTTTGATGTTGCCACTTTTCCGTAAAAAGCCATTCTAAAATGACGGTGTACATCATCATTACTCAAAAAACGGTATTTAGCATAAAAGGAAGCTCCGTCAAAATTAAATTGGTTCATTTTGTTGCCAAAAAAAGCTTCTCCATGTACCATTATTTTTTTTGATAAACCCACCATTATTTCTGGTGCTACATTGTAAGCTGTTTTTTGTGATGCAACCCTAGGTTGCATCACAAAATTATTGGCTCTAATGCCTATGGCCTTTACCGGCATATTACTAGCAGGCTCCGTATAAGTAAATAACTCTTGCGCTTGAATGTTATTTGCAAATGCAGTACACAAAAGCATTGTAAAAAAACGATTCATATATCAATAATGTTTTAAAAATTAATATTGATACATTAAATGGTTACATGGTACACCCTTGTGCCTGCTGCAATACCATCTTTTGAACAACAGCTTGCTGCAACCCCCGTTTTATAACAATCCATTTTTGTAAAAACTGTATTTGCTTTGTACGTTTTTGCTGGCACAAAACCTTTATCGAGTATTTGAATGGTAGTAGTACCGTTTATGGTTTTAGACGGTACATTTAAAAAATGTAGTACCATGCCATTGGCTTTTATATGTTCATCACTACCAATGTTGGCGTTTTTAAATTGTAAGGTTGCTTTTAAATTTGATATTGAAAAACCGGCACCTTCAACTTTCTTTTTTACATCATCAAAACTAACATTACTGCCCGGCTTAATATTGATATTAAAACTTGAATTTTTTATATCGGCCGTTACATTTTCTGCAAAAGGTAATGTTTTCAATGCCTTACTAATGGCATTACTGCACATGCTACAAGTTAACCCACTGGCTTGTAAATTTATTGTTGAAATTTGTGCTTGCGTATAACTGGCAAAGCCAATGGCTATCGCCAAAAATAATGATTTCATGATTTTATAATTTATTAATTGAAAATGTTGAAACAATTATTAAGCATCATCTTTATAAAATAACAATGCAAATAATTGTTTAGTTGGTATTGGATACCACTAAAAAATCAATTAATAAATTTTAAATTCTGAAAACTTGGTTCCGAATAAATAAGGGGAGTGTTTGTATGTTTGGTGGAGCATGAATAGCATGCGACACTAATGCAGTAGTATTAAATGCTTTTTGTACCGAAATAAAATATTGAGGTAAAAAAATGGCATCAAACTCTAAAACATGGTCAACATATACATGCGATGCTGCAGCATGGTCAACCGTTAATTTATGAAAGCTCACTTCATCTCTGCAACAACCGCCTTTCTTTTCGGTCATGCCACATTTACCACACTTTTCATTTTCAGTTTTGTAAAAATCAACCCCTACTTTACTACCCATGCAAAAATGCACATCCATAGCAAAGCCACAGGTGAGCATCATATAAATGCTGGTTATAATTGTAAGTATTAATTTTTTCACCATGTAAAATTACATTTTTTATGAAAGGAAATGGCTTTTTTTAAAAGCTACATTGTTAATTTTTATGAGTACGTACAATATGAAAACTAAGTTGCTTATAGTTAAAGGGCAAAAACGTAACTTTGCGCCTGCAAAATTATGAAGACAAAAACGTTAAAAAGAGATAAGGTTAACATCATTACGCTAGGCTGTAGTAAAAATATGGTTGATAGTGAGGTGCTGAGTGGGCAGTTATTGGCCAATGAAATTGAAACAGTTCATGAAAATGAAAAGTTAGATCATAACATCGTTATCATTAATACATGTGGTTTTATTGATAAAGCTAAAGAAGAAAGTATTAACACCATTTTAGATAATGTGGCCCTCAAAAAGAAAGGTAAGCTTGATAAAGTTTATGTAACGGGCTGCTTAAGCGAACGTTATAAAAATAATTTAGAAGAAGAAATACCAGAGGTAGATGCTTTTTTTGGAACAATGGAATTGCCACAAATTTTAAAACAATTTGAGGCTGATTATAAAGGTGAATTAATTGGCGAAAGGTTACTTGCAACACCTTCGCATTATGCATATGTGAAAATAAGTGAGGGTTGTAACAGAACTTGTTCATTTTGTGCAATACCACTCATGCGTGGGCAACATGTGAGTAGAACCATTGAAAGCATTGTTGATGAAGCCAAGCAATTGGTAAAACGTGGCGTTAAAGAAATTATGCTCATTGCTCAAGAGCTTACTTACTATGGGTTGGATATTTATAAAAAACGTTCGTTGCCCGATTTGTTACATCAATTAGCTGCAGTAGAAGGTTTGCAATGGATACGTTTACATTATGCTTACCCATCAAAGTTTCCGATGGAAATTTTAGATGCAATGAATGCCCATGATAATATTTGTAAGTATTTAGATATGCCGTTACAACATGCTAGCAACAATATGTTGAAAGCCATGAAGCGCCAAATTACCAGAGAAGAAATGGAAGATTTGGTTACAGCCATTAGAGCAAAAGTGCCCGGCATTTGTTTGCGAACTACACTCATTGCTGGCTTCCCTGGCGAAACAAGAGATGATGTGGAAGAACTTAAAACCTTTTTACAAAAAATGCGTTTCGATAGGGTGGGCATTTTTACTTACAGTCATGAAGAAGATACCACTGCTCATGATTTGGAAGACAATATAAGTGCAGAAGAAAAAGAAGAAAGGGCACATGAAATAATGGAAGTGCAACAAGAAATTTCATTAGAAAAAAATGCCGAAAAAGTAGGTCGAGTTTTTAAAGTTTTGGTTGATAAAAAAGAAAGTGGTCGTTACCTTGGTAGAACAGAGTTTGATAGTGTGGAGGTAGATAATGAGGTGATCATTAACACAAATAAAAAGCTACAACCAGGTGATTTTGTAATGGTGAAAATTACCAAAGCTTATGATTATGATTTAGAAGGAGAATTAGTATAGCTTGTAAAACGCACCACAAACATCAAATAAAGGCAAATGAATTTTACTGCTGAAAATATACCATATCAACAAACGGGGGCTTTTTCAACCTTGGTAATAGATTACCTAAATGAAAATCCTTTGTTGAAAGATTTGTATCGTTTTCAACCTACACTTGATGGTGTAAAAGAAGCCGTAGCTGCACGACAATTTGCCCCCGTTAATAGAAAAATACTGCACAGTGTTTTAACAGAACAATATACAACAATTGAAACGAACGAAACAGTACAAGCCAATATTGATGCACTTTTGAGCAACGATACGTTTACAGTTTGTACAGCACACCAACCAAATATTTTTACTGGGCATTTATACTTTATCTACAAAATTATTCATGCTATCAAATTAAGCAATCACCTTAATGAAAGCATACCCAATAAAAAATTTGTACCGGTGTATTACATGGGTACTGAAGATGCTGATTTGGAAGAATTAGGTGAAGTATACATTAACCAAACTACCTACCATTGGCAAACCAACCAAAAAGGAGCTGTAGGAAATATGTTGGTTGATAAAGCTTTAATCAATTTAATAAATGAAATTTCTGGACAAATTGCCATTGAACCATTTGGCCAAAGCATCATTGATGTATTGCGAAATTGTTACACATTAGGCAATACGATAGCGTTGTCAACTTTTAAATTAGTACATCAATTATTTGCAAATTTTGGATTGGTAGTTTTATTACCAGAACATACATCGCTAAAAAAAATATTTACCCCCATTGTTGAAAAAGAACTAACTGCACAGTTTTCACAAAACGCTGTTGCAACTACTGTAGCTAACTTTCCTCAAGGGTATAAATTACAAACAGTGGGTAGGCCCATTAATTTATTTTATTTAAAAGATGATATACGGGAACGTATAGAAGCTGATGGTGATTATTTTTCAGTTGTAAACACAAATCTTCATTTCACAAAAGATGAAATATTGGCAGAGTTGCAACAACATCCTGAAAGGTTTAGTCCGAATGTAATTTTAAGACCGGTTTATCAAGAAACGATTTTACCCAATGTTGCTTTTATAGGCGGCGGTGGTGAAATGGCTTATTGGCTTGAGTTAAAAAAAGTATTTGAAGCAGTTGATGTATTTTTTCCGCCATTAATTTTACGAAATTCATATACAATACTTAATAAAACGTGTATGGATTTGATGCAAAAATTATCATTACAAACACTTGATATTTTTAAAACGCCTGAAACCTTATTAAATAATTTAGTAAAAAAACAATCAACCCTGCAACTGCATTTACAAAATGAAATTGCAGCTTTACAGCAATTCTATGCTACTATAAATAATGCAGCAACTTTAATAGATGCTAGCTTAAATACACATGTAAATGCTTTAGCAACCAAAGCTTCGCAAAAATTATTAGCATTGGAAAAGAAGATGTTGAAAGCCGAAAAGAAAAAATTTGAGGCACAGCAACGTCAAATTTTAAAATTAAAAAGTTTCGTTAATCCTACAAATAATTTACAAGAAAGGGTTGATAATGTTGTGGCTTATTATAGTAAATATGGTAACGAATTTATAAGTGCGGTTTATAATCATGCAGCAGCATTTGAAAATGGTTTTACTATTTTAAAAGAAAGTGACCATGGGTAGAATACTAGCAATTGATTATGGAAAAAAACGTACAGGAATTGCTGTAACGGATCCATTGCAAATTATTGCAACAGGTTTAACAACGATTCCATCGCATGAATTAATTGCTTTTTTAAAAAATTATTTCGTTAGTGAACAAGTAGAGCTTATCATTATTGGGTTACCTGTTAATTGGGACGAAAGCGATACACATGGCACACAACCAGCAAGAGATGCTATTAAGCGATTGCAAAAAGCTTTTCCTGCAATGCCTATTAAAACGGTTGATGAACGATATACTTCAAAAATGGCTAAAGATGCTATGCTTGAAATGGGACTCAAAAAAATGCAACGCAGAGATAAAAAATTAGTAGATGAAATTGCAGCTACAATAATGTTACAAGAGTATATGCAAAGCAATTTCTAACAATAAAAATATTAAATTTTGATTTTATGATTTTACCAATTGTGGCGTATGGTTCACCAATACTCAGACAAGTAGCAGTTGATATTACACCTGAATATGAAGGGTTAGAAAAGTTGTTGGCTGATATGTGGGAAACCATGTATAACAGTAATGGTGTTGGTTTGGCAGCACCTCAAATTAATAAAAGTATTCGCATTTTTACAGTGGATAGTGAGCAAATATTTGCTAATGATGAAGATGGCGATACGGATGGCTATACTGATGCACCGGGTTATAAAGGCACTTTTATAAATGCACATATTGTTGCTTTAGATGGAACCCCTTGGGCCTACAATGAAGGTTGCCTGAGCATCCCTAGAATTAGGGAGGATGTAGTACGACCAGAATCTGTAACACTCTCTTTTGTAGATGAAAATTTTACTGAACATACCAAAACTTTCACAGGTATTACAGCTAGGGTTATTTTACATGAGTACGATCATTTAGAAGGTAAATTATTTATCGACCATATTAAGCCACTTAAAAAAACATTGATTAAGCGTAAGTTAGATGATATTAGTAAGGGAAAAATTAGGGTTGATTATAGAATGGTTTTTCCAAAATAGCTTAAGTATTTAGAATATATTTTAGAGCGCCTGCATTTTTGCAGGCGCTTTTTTTATCCCTCGAATGAGGTAGTCTGTGCATTTTAATGATACTTACTTTCGTAAAAGATTTTCGTACACTGTAAAGAGCCGTTTGTAGATTTTATTATAAACCTCATCGATTTCTTTAAAAGTGTATGCTAAAGACAAATATATTCAATTACCAATTTTAATCATCAAAACTAACATCATGCAAAACAAAACAATTTTGTTGCTACTAATGGTGCTTTGTTTTTCAATAAGGGGGCAAAGCCAAGCGGTAATTCCCTTTATTTTAAACAGTACCGGCGGTGTGTATCAAAGTGGCAGCTCCTATACCCAACTCGAATGGAGTTTTGGAGAATTAGCTATTATTGATACCTACACTACACCCAATCTTATTACAACTAATGGATTGCTACAACCTTGTACAGATAAGGTTTTTCGTGATCCTGAAATTTTTGTATTCGGTTTAAATGAGTATAAAATTTTTCCAAACGTAACGCAAGGGCCATTTGAACTTGATTTCTTTTTAAACATTTCAGGTCAAATGAACTTACAATTAACCGATGCATTAGGAAGGGTAATTAATACTCGACGATTTCAATACGGCTGTTGTACTCGAATTGAACGATACGATTTAACTGGCTTGCCCAATGGTGCTTATTTCATAAACGTAGTTTTTGTGCCTGATGGGCATAATGCAGATGATATCATTGTGAAAAGAGCTAGTACGTTTAAAATTATTAAATCAAGTAAATAATAAATACGCATCAACATTATTTGAAAGTGTATTTAAATGATTACTATAACAATTAACATCATGAAAAAAATTATATCAAGTGCTATATTAGCCATCGCATTAATGAATATTGGCTATGCACAAGCACCTAACATTTTTAATTACCAAGGGGTGGCACGTAACCCAGTTGGTAACGCTTTAGCTAATAAAAATATTACCATTCGTTTATCAGTAAGAGATAACAATGCCAATGGTGCTGTAGTTTACAGCGAAACCAGAAGTATTACTACCAATGCGTTTGGCTTATTTAATGTGCAAATTGGTAGCGGTGGTGCCACCAATGTTAATGGTACTATTGCTGCTGTAAATTGGGCAAGTGGTACAAAGTTTTTACAAGTAGAAATGGATGCTAATGGTGGTTCATCATTTGTAGCATTAGGTACTACACAATTAGCAAGTGTACCTTTTGCATTAAACGCAACAGGTGCTGCACCTATTGGTGCTGCTGGTGGCGATTTAACTGGCGTTTATCCTAACCCAACACTTATTACAAGTGGTGTAACTGCAGGTTCTTATGGCAACAGTGCTAACTATCCTACCTTCACGGTTGATGCAAAGGGTAGGGTAATTGTTGCTGGTACACTTCCATTACCAACAACATTACCACCATCAGGTGCAGCAGGTGGTTCATTAACTGGTACTTATCCTAACCCAACAATTGCTAATGGTGCAGTTAATGCAACTATGATAGCACCTGGTGTTATACCAACAACATTACCACCATCAGGTGCAGCAGGTGGTTCATTAACTGGTACTTATCCTAACCCAACAATTGCTAATGGTGCAGTTAATGCAACTATGATAGCACCTGGTGTTATACCAACAACATTACCACCATCAGGTGCAGCAGGAGGCGATTTATCAGCTACATACCCTAACCCAACTGTAGCACGTTTGCAAACAAGGCCAGTGAGTGCTACAGCACCCAATGCTAATGATGTACTACAATGGAATGGAACAACATGGGCACCAACGCCTTTGCCAGCAAGTATTGGCGGTAGTGGTACTTTAAATACGGTTGCAAAATTTACGCCTAATGGCAATACTATTGGTAACTCACAATTATTTGATGATGGTACAAACGTTGGAGTGGGTAATAATATACCTGCTTATAAATTTGATGTATTACATGCTGGTAGTACAGGTATAAGAAGTCGTTCATCAAGTTCATTTTCAGTAGTTGATATTGATGCAAATAGTGGCGATGCAGCCTTACGTTTTGCAAAAGCAGGCACCAATTTATGGAACATGCGTAACCGACCAGCCGATGATTATTTAGAATGGTTTGAGCTAGGCGGTGGTGGTAGCCGTATGGTTATTCAACGTGCCACTGGTAATGTGGGTATTGGCGAAACAGCTAATCCAGTTTATAAATTAGATGTGTTACATGGTGGTAGTACAGGTATTAGAAGTCGTTCATCAAGTTCATTTTCTGTAGTTGATATTGATGCTGCTTCAGGTGATGCTGCATTGCGTTTTGCAAAAGCAGGTACTAATTTATGGAACATGCGTAACCGACCAGCAGATGATTATTTTGAATGGTTTGAGTTAGGCGGTGGCGGCAGCCGTATGGTTATACAACGTGCCACTGGTAATGTGGGTATTGGCGAAACAGCCAACCCAACTTATAAATTAGATGTATTGCATGGCGGTAGCACGGGTATTAGAAGCCGTTCAAGTGGTAGTTTTTCAGTGGTTGATATTGATGCTGCTTCAGGTGATGCCGCATTGCGTTTTGCAAAAGCAGGTACCAATTTATGGAACATGCGTAACAGACCAGCAGATGATTATTTTGAATGGTTTGAGTTAGGCGGTGGCGGCAGCCGTATGGTTATTCAACGTGCCACTGGTAATGTGGGTATTGGCGAAACGACTAATCCAACATACAAGTTAGATATTCTACACGGAGGTGCAACAGGTATTAGAAGTCGCTCATCAAATACATTTTCTATAATAGATATTGACGCAAATAATGGCGATGCTGCACTGCGTTTTGCAAAAGCTGGCGTAAATCAATGGAATACCAGAAATAATCCGGGTACGGATGATTATCAAATTTTTGAATTAGGCGGAGGCGGTGAACGCCTTCGTATTGAAAATACAACAGGTAAAGTGGTGGTAAATGGCGACTTTACAGCTATTGGTGTAAAAGCTTTTACGATGGATTATCCTTTAGATCCTACCAACAAAATTTTACGTCATGCAGCTATTGAAAGCAACGAAGTATTGAATGTATACAGTGGTAATATTCAAACAGATAATAACGGAAAGGCCTTGGTACAGTTACCCGAGTATTTTGAAAAAATTAATAAAGATTTTAGATATCAATTAACGGTAATAGGTGGCACTTTTGCACAAGCCATTATTAGTAAAGAAATTGCTAATAATACATTTGAAATTGCTACCAACCAACCAAATGTAAAAGTAAGTTGGGAAGTAAAAGGCGTTCGTAATGATGCTCGTTTGCAGCAATTCCCATTTGTAGCAGTTGAAGAAAAAAAGGCAGCGGATAAGGGTAAATATATTGATCCTGCATCATACAATCAGCCTGAAAGTAAAAGAGTAGGTTCACAAAGTGGTGCATCCTCTTTAGATGAGGTAAAGGCAACGCCTATGAGCAATCCTAAAAATGTAGCGAATGCAAATGAACCATCATCTATCAGTAACTTAAAAGCTGCAACACCGCCAACCAAAGCAACAGTTGTAGGAACGCAAAGTATTGATGTATTACCTGCTGCTAAAAAAGTGGTACTTCAAAACGAAAGCAATAAAATAGCGCAATCAACCGACTTATAAATTTAGCAGTTAATTTTTTAAGTAAATTGAGGCATGAAATTTTTCATGCCTCTTTTTTTGATTTGTAGTTTAGTTGAACAAGCTGTTGCTCAAACACCGAAAGATACTACTGTTGCGGTGGGAAGTAAACTTATTACATTATCAACCGTGGTTATTGATAATAAACTCAATGTGCCTTCTTTTATTGAAAAAATAAAATCAGATACTTCATTTTACAAAGCATTTAAAAATTTACGCATCCTCAATTTCGATGCAATTAATGATATAAGGATGCTTGATAAAAAAGGTAACCTTAATGCCTCTTTGTTCAGCAAAACCCAGCAGTTAGCAAGCAAGGGTTGTAGAACCATGAAAGTGCTAGAAGAAAATGTAACGGGTGATTTTTATAACGATGATAAAACATACAATTATTACACCGCTCAAATGTATGCTTCCATTTTTTTTACCAAAGGTGAAATGTGTGGCGAAACCAATATTGTTGCAGGAAATGAATTTTCAACTGAAGGTAAATCCGGTATGGAAAAACATAAAGAACAATTGAAAATGTTATTTTTTAACCCCGGTAGGCGCATTAATGGATTACCCTTCATGAGCAATAAAACAGCTATTTACGATGATGATATAGCTGATGCTTATGATATGGATATTGATTTTGAACAAAAAAATGGTATTAATTGCTATGTGTTTAAACAGAAAGTTAAACCTGGTAAAGAAGGTAATGTAGTGGTTGATGAAATGAATACATGGTTTAATGAAACAACGTTTGATGTGGTTGCCAGAACGTATACCCTTAGTTACGATGCTGGTGTGTACGATTTTAAAGTAAATATGGAAGTTCAAATGACACAAGTAGGTATATTAACGGTACCTGCAGTTATTCGCTACAATGGCAATTGGAAAGCCATTTTCAAAAAAAGAGAAAGAGGTGTTTTTACTGCGACTTTATCTAACTTTTTGTTGCGTTAACTTGGTGTTGTACTTGTTGTAACAAACCTTCTAACCCATTCATTTTTATTTCGAGCAAGCATTGTAGGGTTTGTCCTAATTTATTTTTAGGAAATCCTTTTCGTGCAAACCACTCTAAATAACTAACAGGTAGGTTTTTCAATAATGTTCCTTTGTATTTACCAAAAGGCATTTGTAAGGTTACAATTGTTACCAATATACTACCATCAGGCATAGGTACATCTTCCATAAATAAATTTTTAACGGCCTACACTTGGTACTACAGGTAAACTTTCATTACCGCTTTCGTTAACGGCTTGTACTGCAAAAAAGTAATTGTCTTTTGAATAAGGTACCGTTATTTCAGTGGTATTAGTAAATATTTTCTTTTGCCAAACAGCACTAGTTGTTTCTCTTACTAACAAATAATATCCTTTTACATTACCTGTTGCTGATGGCTTCCAATACAAATATGAGCTATTGCCTAAACGCTTTACATCAATTTTTACATCAACCGGCATAGTTGGTGCTTTTGCAAGGTTGGCTAACGTACTCAAGTTAATGGCAGTGTTTTTTCTTAAATATTCAAAATCAATAAACTCAATTAAATCGCCATATTGTATGCCATTTTCTTTTCTTACATCTTGGTGTTGATGGGTATAATTTTCATTCATCTCAGTAATTCTTACCGCAGTAAATCCGTTTTCAACAAATGGCGTATGGTCGCCCCCACGTAAAAAACGATCATTTCTGTACACAAGTTTCACTTCAATATTATCAACATAGCGTTCGCCAATTTCTTTTACATAACGGGCTAATTGTCTACTCTTGCCATCATTTTCTAATCCTAATTGACGTATATTTTTGGCATTTTTTTCTAATTCAAAAGCCGATAATCCCTCACTGAAAACCCTCACTTGTGTATTGTTAATGATATTGGTTTCGTTGCTATTGTTGCTGCCCATAATGTCATTATTTAAAACAGCTTCAATATTTACATTATTGGCTTTCGATTTTGTGGCCATATAAGTAGCACCCAATAGGCCTTGCTCTTCGCCACTAACAGCCATAAAAATAATGGTAGCACCAAAATTTTGTTTGCTCATAATTCGTGCACACTCCAACACAGCCGCAACGCCACTTGCATCATCATTTGCACCAGGTGCATCACCTACACGGTCCATTACATTGGTACGCATATTATCTAAATGGCCGGTAATAATAAACACCCTATTATCATTAGGATTGGTACCTTTTAATGTAGCCACCACATTGCCTAACAGTAGGGTAGTATCTACCCGACGTTTATCTGGCTGCAACGTTGTAGTATCAATAAAAGCGGTTAATCTTCCATTTGATTGCAAAGCAAATTGATTGAATTTTTGTAACACATATTGCCTTGCAGCACCAATACCACGTTTAGGGTTGGTTTGGGTACTTAACGTATTTCTAGTACCAAAATTTACCATTGTTTGTATATACGAACGCAACGAATCGGGAAATACTTCATTGACCATATTGGCAATAGTGACATCTCTATTAACCGTTGTTTGGGCATTGCCGTAATTCAATAAACTCAATAAAATGCCACAACTCAAAATCTTTTTCATATTGAATGATATTTTAAAATATTTTATTCTGTTTCGTTTTTGAACAAACTATAACGACGCCATTTTGCTATCAAATCGGTCATATCTTGCGGCAATTCGCTATTAAACATTAATTGTTCGTTGGTTACAGGGTGCACAAATCCGAGTTCTTTTGCATGTAATGCTTGTCTTGGACAAATAGCAAAACAGTTGTCAACAAATTGCTTATACTTGGTATACACCGTACCTTTTACAATTCTATCGCCGCCATAAAACTCATCATTAAATAATGGATGGCCTTTGTATTGCATGTGTACCCTTATTTGGTGCGTACGTCCGGTTTCTAACCTACATTCTACCACTGATACATAGTTAAAATTTTCTAACACCGTGTAATGGGTAATAGCATCTTTTCCACTATCACCATCTGGGTAAACAGTAAATAATTTCCTGTTTTTAAAATGCCTACCTACATGCCCAATTATGGTACCTTCAGGGGTTTCAAAATTACCCCAAACAACTGCTACATAACGCCTGTGCACCGTATGGTTTGCAAATTGTTTAGCCAACTCGGCCATTACTTTTTGTTTTTTTGCAATAACAATAAGGCCAGATGTATTTTTATCAATACGATGTACTAAGCCAAAACGAGTGAGTTCTTTTTCATCAATTTCAGGACAATGATGTTTTAAATGCCATGCCACCGCATTTATTAAAGTATGATTGGGGTTGCCACTGCCGGGGTGTACCACCATACCTACTGGTTTGTTAATCACCATCAAATCATCATCTTCATACACAATATCAAGCGGAATATCTTCTGGTAAAATTTCGGTTGATTCTGGGTTGCTTGTATCAAACACTACAATTTTATCAGCAGCCCTTGTTTTATAATTATTTTTTACAGGCTTATCATTTACCAACACCAATTCTTCTTCAATAGCCTTTTGAATTTTGCTACGAGTAGCGCCTTCAATTCGTTGCATTAAAAACTTATCAATACGCAGTGCAACTTGTCCTTTATCAACAATAATGGAGAGCTTTTCATACAGCTCTTCACTTTCAACATTATCGTCCATTATTATATCTTCCATAAACATCAATTAAAGTGCAATATACGAGTTGATTGTAGAAGAAAAAACGTTTGTAATACTGTATTTACGCTGTTAGTGGCGGTAAGGTATTTAAAATACAATTTTGTTTAAACGAAGTTATCTTTGTAAAAATATATTTACATGCCAGTTGTTTTATTTGATGATTTAGGAATGATTGATTACCAAAAAGCATGGGATTACCAAGAACAGTTATTAAAAACCAATGTTGATATAAAAACGCAGTTGCGTAATGATGCAACTTTAAGTAATAAGCTTTCAACAAAACACTATTTTTTTTTATGTGAACACCCACCTGTGTATACCTTGGGTAAAAGTGGCGATATTAAAAACGTGTTGTTAAGCGAACAACAATTAGCGGCACAAAAGATACAGTTTTTTAAAACCAACCGTGGTGGCGATATCACCTTCCATGGACCACAACAAATAGTAGGTTACCCTATTTTAGATTTAGAACATTTTTACACTGACATTGGGCGGTATTTACGTAACCTCGAAGAAGTTATTATTTTAACCATTGCAGCGTTTGGTATTAAAGGAGAAAGAAGTGCAGGTGAAACGGGTGTGTGGATTGACCCCGACAAAAAAGGTTATGAAAGAAAAATTTGTGCTATTGGTGTACGATGCAGCCGTTGGGTAACCATGCATGGTTTTGCCCTAAATGTAAATACTGATTTAAATTACTTTAACCATATTATCCCTTGTGGTATTGTAAACAAACAAGTAACATCCATTGAAAAAGAAGTGGGCGCTAAGGTAGATATGGATGAAGTTAAAGCTGCCATACAACGCAATTTTAAAAAAGTATTTGAGGTTGATTTAGTTACAACTTCTTAGCATCTTTTAAAATTTGAAATTTATTATCTTCTATTAATGTTCCGTTTTCGTATAGTTCAAAACGAAACCAACCCGTACGTACAAAGTTTACTTTTTCAACAATAAGGTACTCTTCATTCAATTTTTTTAATTCGAATAGAAAAGTTTCGTTTTCATCGAAAAACTTTGCCGTGTATTTACTTGTAGCATAGTTAGGTAAATGTATAACCACGTTGTTATCTTTCGCTGTAAATATGGTATTACTTGGGTAAGTAATGGTGGGCTTAACAGGCGGTATGTTAACATCTGCTTTGTTAGGTAAAGTAATGGAAGGCTTGTTGATGTTATTGTTTTTTATGGTAGCTGCTTTATCAGCAGGCGAATAAATTTTTGCAACACCATTTACATTAACGTACCAAGGATATTGTTCTAAGTTTTCATCTGCATCCGCTAAAACTACTTCATCTTTAACAGGTTTTGAAGGGTTTGTAATTACATAACTACCGCCTTCAAACGCAATAAATATGCGGTAATACATTTTTTTGAATGGAGGGTTAACATCTGTATACCCATTCTCCCTGCTTTGTGCACTGAGCACACTCCCAACGGTGCTAAAGTTTTTTAAACTATCGTACGATCGTTGAATGTTAATGGTTGTTACTGGTTTGGTATAGTCATTCACCCAACTAACAATTACACTATTATTCACTGTTTTTACTGTGATAGCAGGTAGTGGTGCTTGCTGTGCCCAAGCAACCATTTTTAAAAAACAAAACAAAAAGATATAGCCAATACGTTGCTTCAAGAATGGTTGTTTTTAACAGTAGTGCAGCATATTATAAAAAAATAACATGTTCACTTACTTAATATATTGTGATTTTAAACAATTATGTACAAATATAATAGCATAATCGTTTTTATAAAAAGGGATTATTATAAGTGCTGTTAAAAAAATTAGAAATTCAACATGTTACTTGGCAATGAATTGTTGCCTTGTAAGCCTCCAGTGTGTACACAAAAAATTTTACTGCCTTTTTTAAAATAGCCTGCTTTTATTTTTTCAATAACAGCATACATCATTTTTGAAGTGTACACAATATCTGTTTCAATATTAGTATCCTCATAAAATTTATTCATAAATGCGATGAGTGAAGGAGGGTGTTTTGCATAACCACCAAAATGAGCATCATTAAAAACAGTATAGGTACCGTGGTTTTGTTGCGTTAAATAACGAATTCTATCATCTAAATCCATCATATTTTTTATAACTGGTACTGCAATAAGTTCAACATTATTATGCTTGTTGTTTTTTACTAGTCCTGCAAAAGTAGTGGCGGTACCTACAGCACAACAAATATGTGTTGGGTTATGGTTAATCATAAAATTGTACATTAAACCAGCACCTTTACAACCCTCCACACCATAGCCACCTTCAGGTATAACCAAACAAGGGTCGTAAGTATTTTTTATTTGAGCAAAAGCAATTTCATTATTTTCATAATTTTTGTACGCATTTCTACTAATGAATTGTAGCTCCATTCCAAATGCTATACATTGTTGTAATGTATGTGAAATATTTTTTGGTTTTTCGCCACGAACAATGCCAATGCTCTTTAATTGTTGTTGTTTACAAGCAAAAGCTGTGGCTACTAAATGGTTTGAAAAAGCACCACCAAATGTTACAATGGTAGTTACTTTATTTTCAGCGGCTGTATTTAAATAATGATATAGTTTAAAAAGTTTGTTGCCCGATACTATGTTGTGAATTTTATCGAATCGCACCATATGTAATGTTACACCATGTGCAATTGTATAGTTGGTTGTAATGTTGTCAATAGATATTTTTTCATAAGGTATTTGCATGTAAAAGGTTATCTATTTATTAAAATGAAGGTTTATATATTGTGATACGATTCCGCTATTTTTGTCAACGCAAATTAAAATATTACAATGAAACCCACTTTATTAATATTAGCAGCCGGTATGGCAAGTAGGTACGGCAGCATGAAACAAACCGAAGGTTTTGGCCCAGGTGGTGAAACCATTATGGACTACTCTATATTTAACGCAATACGTGCAGGTTTTGGCAAAGTTGTATTTATTATAAGAAAAGATTTTGCTGATAATTTTAAATCAGTTTTTAATGAAAAGTTACAAGGTAAAATTGAGGTTGATTATGTGTATCAAGAACTAGATAGTTTTATACCAACAGATAAATTAAATACGGAACGTACCAAGCCTTGGGGTACTGGGCATGCTATGTTATGTGCAAAAGATGCTGTAAAAGAGCCATTTTGTGTAATTAACGCAGATGATTTTTACGGAAAAGATGCTTTTGAAAAAGCAGCTAGCTTTTTAAATAACCAATGTAGTGAAACCGAAATGGCTTTAATTGGTTATCAACTAGCGAATACCTTAAGTGAGCATGGCACGGTAAGTAGGGGTGTTTGTGAAGTTAATGAACAACAACAATTAACAACTGTTACGGAACGTACCAAAATTTTTGCAAAAGATGGTACTATTGTTTATGAAGAAAACGAACAATATTATCCTTTAGCTGCTGATACCAAAGTGTCAATGAATTTTTGGTGTTTCCACCCATCAATATTTCAATTAACGGCTCGTTTGTTTGAAGAATTTATTTTAAATAATAACCACGAACCTAAAGCTGAATTTTTTATACCTTACATAGCAGCTCAGTTTCTAAAAAATGACTCACATAAAATTCATGTAATAGGAACCACTTCGCAGTGGTTTGGTGTTACTTATAAAGAAGATGCTGATGGCGTAAGAGAAAGTTTATATGCGCTGATTGATGCTGGTGAATACCCTACACATTTATGGTCTTAAAAATATCTTGAAAATAAAAAAGCGCTTACAATAATGTAGGCGCTTTTTTGTTGGTTGTTGTTGATTATAATTAGTTTCCTTTAATCATAAAAACATAATCTTCCATTTTTTTAACCTGGTTCACTCTATCAACACCTTTTAAACTTGGGTTTGATGATATTTTGATATTACTGTATTGCTTTTGTTTTTTAACTTCTTCAATTGCTCTGTAAATATTGATAGATTTTATGGCGAAAACCACTCCAGTTGCATTGGTTTCTTCGCTTGAAATAATTCCAATTAAATCACCGTTTTTGCTAATTACAGGCGAACCGCTATTACCTTCATTAGCTGCTGTGCTTAATTGGCAATATGATGTATCTAATTGATAACCATTTTTAGCACTTACATAACCTTCACTATATACAATCTCTTTTTTAGGATAACCCAACATAAAAATTTGTTCACCTAACTCCACACTATTCTTACGAATGTTATAAGGTAAATTTGGTAAACGCCTAAAATTGGTATCAGTAATTTTTACAATTGCTAAATCGTTTTTTGCATTTACATATATGGCAGTAGCATTAAATTGTTCACCTGCGTTATTTTCAATTATTAAACGATGAGTAGCTTCTTTAATTACGTGTGCATTGGTTACGAGGTAATTATTTGCAGCATCAATCATAAAACCTGTTGCTCTAAAACTAGAATTTAATGTAGGTTTGGTAGGTGTATTTGCAACAGCACCTTCTTCTGCTAACTGATCTAATTTCTTTTCAATTTTCCTCGTTTTATCTTCTTGCTCATTAATTTTTTGAACAAGCGGATTGATGTTATTGTCGTTTTTAGTAGTTACCGTCGTTACTAATGAAGCCATTAAAATAGAAACGAAACCAGCAATAGAAGCTGCAACTGCAATCGTTTTTTTATAACGATGCCATAATTGAATAATTTTAGCGGTAGGTTTATGACTACGTTCTGCTATGAAATTTTCATTAATTAAGTTGCTTTCAACTTCGTTTAATAAACTTTTAAAATTTTTATGATCGCTGTATTGATTCAATTGATTTAAAAAGAACAACTGCTCCACCACGGCTTGGTCAAGCTCAGGATTATTTTTACGGAGGTCTTCAAAATAAATTTTTTCTTCGGCAGACATTTCTCCGTTCACAAATCTTTCAGCAGCGTCTATTAATAAAATATCTTCCATTATGAGTTGTTTTTATACTGGGCAAAGAAAAGTTTCTTTAACCTCACCAAACATTTATATTTCTGTGTTTTTGCATTATCGGCATTGGTATAACCAAATTCGGTTGCAATAACGTTCATATGTTTTTTTTGTAGGTAATACGCTTGTAATAAACTTTTACAAGGTTCACCTATTTTGTCCATGGCAGCTTCCATCATTACAAAGTTATTTTGTAATTGTTGGTGGTGCTCAACATCATCATCAACAGGTATTGTTTCTTCAATATGTTCATTTTGATGCGTATACCGTTGTTGTTGCTGTAACTTTTTTAACCATAACCTACGAGCAATTGAGTATAAATAAGTTTTTAACAAACTTTGCAACTCAAATTGGCCCGTTTTTAATTTTTCAAAAAGTACAATAACTGTTTCTTGAAAAAGATCTGCAGCATCATCTTTACTACCAGCATTTGCCAAAACCATTGATTGTATCATTGTATAATGTGCTTTATACAGTTGTTCAATGGCTTTTTTATCTTCCCTAGCTATTCCTTCAATCAATATTTTGTCTTGCTCTATTGTGCTCACCTAGTATGCTTATTTATTAATACAAATTAATGGTAATGGTAACCCAAAAAAAAATTAAAAAAATATTTTAAAATAGTGGGTTACCTTTTTTAACTGTTGGTATTAATAATCAAATTATAATTTTAAACTTAACAAACAAAGAAAATGAAAAAATTCCTTGCAATCGCAGCTATCGCAGCAACTTTCACAGCATGTAACGACGAGAAAAAAGCAGAAGCTACTGAAGCTCCTAAAGCTGATTCTCCAAAAGTAGAAATGACTGCTCCTGTTGTTGATTCACCAAAAGTTGATTCTCCAAAAGTAGAAGCTCCAAAAGTTGATTCACCAAAAGTAGAAGTAAAGAAGTAATTCTTAATAGCTTTAAAAAATTGAAAGCCATTCCTTTTAGGAGTGGCTTTCGTTTTTTCTGTATTTAGGTAAGTTATTACACTCACTTATAATAATTTTGTATTGAAGCATTTAAATTTTTTGTTGATATAATTACCTTTTTTATATCATTATTTACTTTAGTTTAATTTTATAATTAATTTGTAATTATACACTTGTATTATTAATTGAAATTTGATGATTGAGCATTTAAAAAATATTTGGAATAAAAGACCCCTAATAATTAGTGGTCCTTGCAGTGCTGAAACGGAAGCGCAAGTTTTAAAAACAGCAACTGATTTAGCAGCATCCAACAAAATTGATGTATTGAGGGCAGGTATTTGGAAACCTCGAACCAAACCTGGCTTATTTGAGGGTATAGGCACAATTGGTTTAACATGGTTGGCTCAAGCAAAAGCTATTACAGGCTTACCTACAACTGTTGAAGTAGCTACGGCCCAACATGTGGAAGAAGCCTTGAAACATGGCGTTGATATATTATGGATTGGTGCAAGAACTACCGTAAACCCATTTAGTGTTCAAGAAGTAGCTGATGTTTTAAAAGGTGTTGACATACCCGTACTTGTAAAAAACCCAATTAATCCCGATTTGGAACTTTGGAGTGGTGCTTTAGAAAGATTACAAAAAGTGGGTTTGCAAGATGTTGGTATGATTCACCGTGGGTTTTCATCATACGGTAATACAGAATATAGAAATGCACCAATGTGGCACTTGGCTATTGAAATGAAGATGCGTTATCCTGAATTATTAATGATTTGCGATCCATCACACATTTGCGGTAATAGGGTATTGTTGCAAGATGTTGCTCAAAAAAGTATCGATTTAGATTTTGGCGGTTTAATGATTGAATCTCACATTGACCCAGATAATGCATGGAGCGATGCAAAGCAACAAATAACGCCAGAAACATTGTCAAAAATGATTGATAACCTTATTTGGAGGGTAAAATCTGAACAAGATGAAGCGACTGAATTATCGTTATTACGAGAAAGGGTTGATCAAGTAGATGATGAATTATTATTGTTACTCAGCAGGCGCATGAAAATTGCTGATAAAATTGGCAGCTATAAAAAAGATAATAACCTTACTATTTTACAAACGGAACGCTGGAACCAAATTTTAAAAAGAGCACTCGATAAAAGTGCTAGTTTACAACTAAGTAAAACGTTTATTACAAAGTATTTTGATGCAGTACATTTAGAAAGCATACAACATCAAAACAGCATTATGAACGATATGGGAAAAAAATTAAACGAATTATGAAAACAGAAGCTGTTCATTATGAAGGAGGTTTGGTAAATCATTATTTCGATGCCAATATTGCATTCATCAATGAATTACATGATGCTCAAAAAATAGTGATCCTTACTGATGAAACTGTTTTCAGTCTTCATGCGTCATCATTTCAATTATTTCCCGTAATTAAAATTAATGGTACCGAGGCCAATAAAACACAACAAACAGTTGATATTATCATTAACGAATTACTCAATTTAAATGTTGATAAATCGTGGATGTTAGTAGCTGTTGGTGGTGGCGTTATTACTGATATGGGTGGTTATGTGGCAAGTATTTTTAAAAGAGGCATTAAACTGGGCTTGGTACCCACTACTATTTTGGGTATGACAGATGCCGCAATTGGAGGCAAAAATGGTGTTAACGTTGGTCAATATAAAAATATGGTAGGTACAACCTATCGGCCACAATATATATTGTTCGATTACAATTTTTTACAAACGTTACCTAAAGCTGAATGGGTGAACGGATTTGCAGAAATTATTAAGCATGCTTGTATTAAAGATTTAGAAATGTTTAATACTTTATCGAAAAATAATATTTATTATTATATAAACAATATTAATGCAATAGCAAATTTAATTGAACAAAATGTTCAAATAAAAACCAGTGTTGTTGTGAATGATGAGTTTGAAAATGGTGAAAGACTATTATTAAATTTCGGTCATACTTTTGGGCATGCAATTGAAAATTTATACCATTTACCACATGGTTCAGCTATTAGTATCGGGATGATGATAGCATGTAAAATATCAGAAGAAATCAATGGATTTTATTCTTCACAAAAGGAACAAGTTGCACAATTATTAACCCAATATCATTTACCAATTAAAATAAGTTTTGATAAAAAAGCAGTTTTTGATTTATTGGTAAAAGATAAAAAACGTTCTGGTAATTACATCAATTTTGTATTACTAAACGCAATAGGAAATGCCGCTATCCAAAAAATAAGTTTTGAACAATTAGCTGATTTGAACGAACAAATTTTATAATGCAAGTAACTGTTTCTCCTAGTACCGTATCGGGTATTTTAAATGCACCTGTTTCAAAAAGTGCTATGCAACGAGCTTGTGCAGCAGCATTATTGCACAATGGTGCCACTAACTTATATAATTTTGGTAACAGTAATGATGACAAAGCAGCTTTAAATATTATTCAGCAATTAGGTGTTACAGTTAAAGAGATGCATGATCATCTATCCATAACTTCCAATGGCTTTCCTCCAACACAAAAAATAAATGCTACCACTATACATTGTGGTGAAAGTGGTTTATCGTTTAGAATGTTTGCACCTATTGTTGCCACATCTGTAATGCCCATAACACTTACCGGCGAAGGTAGTTTGGTAAAAAGGTCTATGTCTTTTTTTGATGAAGTAATGCCCCTTTTACATGTAGGCATACAATCAAACAATGGATTTTTACCGTTACAATTAAAGGGTCCATTAGTGGCTGATGATATTATTATTGATGGCTCAATGAGTTCGCAATACCTTACAGGTTTGTTATTTGCTTTTGCTCATACTGTTACTTCTACTAAAACTATTACCGTAAATAACCTAAAAAGCAAACCTTATATTGATTTAACGTTGCAGGTAATGCAACATTTTGGTTATCAAATTAAGCATTCAAATTACCAACAGTTCATCATCGAACCACATAAAAATAAGGCTTCATCAACAATAAATTATTTGGTTGAAGGCGATTGGAGTAATGCGGCTTTTTTATTAGTTGCCGGTGCTATTGCAGGTGATGTTACAATTAAGGGTTTACAACCAACATCTACCCAAGCAGATAAGGCCATAGTTACTGTTTTACGTTCTGCCAATGCAACTATTAATGTTGATAATGATGTTATTGCTGTACATAAAAGTGATCTCCATGCATTTGAATTTGATGCTACAGATGCGCCAGATTTATTTCCTCCTTTAGCAGTATTGGCGGTAAATTGTAAAGGTACTTCCGTAATAAAAGGTGTGCATCGTTTGACATCTAAAGAAAGTGATAGGGCAGTTGCTATTAAAGATATTTTTACAAAAATGGGTGCAAGTATTTGGGTTGATAATGATGCTATGTATATTGAAGGGGCTACTTTACAAGGTGCTACTGTACATTCACATCACGATCATCGTATTGCAATGGCAGCCACAGTTGCTGCTTTAAAGGCATCATCAACCGTTATTATAAATGATGCTGCTGCTGTTAACAAATCATATCCAACATTTTATAGTGATATTGCTAAACTTGGTGTGCCCATCATTGAAACGTACATTTGATATATGAACAGTTTTGGAACAATTTTTCGAGTACATATTTTTGGTGAATCGCATGGCCCGTCTGTTGGTATAACATTAGATGGTTGTCCGGCAGGTATACCATTGTCAGCTGCTGATTTTGTACATGATATTGAAAGGCGAAAAGGCGGTACCCAGCTTGGAACAACTCCCCGTAAGGAAGATGATATACCTATTTTTTTATCGGGTGTTTTTAATGATACTACCACTGGTGCTCCATTAACCATTATTTTTGAAAACAATAATACCCGTAGTAACGATTACACTAAACAACGTACTACGCCAAGGCCTGGACATGCTGATTTTACAGCTTCCATAAAAATGGGTGGTTTTGAAGATTATAGGGGTGGGGGGCATTTTAGTGGCCGGTTAACTGTTTGTTTAGTGGCAGCCGGTGTAATTGCAAAAAAAATATTGGCCCTTAAAAATATTCATTGTTCAGCAATTTTGAAAGAAGTTGGCGGTGAAGCTGATATTGAAAAAGGTATTGCAAATGCTGTTGCTTTAGGTGATAGTGTGGGTGGTATTGTTGAATGCGTAACAACGAATGTTCCTGTGGGTTTAGGTGAGCCCTTTTTTAACAGTGCAGAATCTTTAATTAGCCATGCTGTTTTTGCAATACCAGCCATTAAAGGTATTGAATTTGGAAGCGGCTTTGCTGCTGCCAAAATGTACGGTTCTACACATAATGATGCTATTCAAAATAAAGAAGGCGTTACATTAACTAACCATGCTGCCGGTATTGTGGGAGGTATTACCAATGGTAATGAAATTATTTTTCGGGTAGCGGTAAAACCAACTTCATCAACCCCTAAAGTGCAACAAACTTACGATAACCAAGCTGATACTGTAGTACCATTTTCGGTGAAGGGGCGTCATGATTTGTGTATTGCATTGAGAGTACCCGTTGTGCTAGAAGCAGTTACATCAATGGTATTAGTTGATTTATTGATGTTAGAACAACAGGTTGGTAGGGTTATAAAATAAAAAAAAGTGAAACTTTAAATGATGTCCATAAAAAAACTCCAATCAAACGATTGGAGTTTTTTTATGGATTGTGTTGAATTATCTAATCAAATTTACGGTGCCTTGCATTTCTACTACTTTACCGTCTTTATCTCTTCCTTTTACCATCCAAACATAAACCCCTGCAATAGCTGGTTTACCTTTAAATGTTCCATCCCAACCTTTTAACCATTGGTTAGTTTCAAAAACCAATTCGCCGTACCTGTTGAAAATTCTGAAATAAGTGGTATTTGATATTCCTACTGGTATTGGTCTAAAGATATCGTTTTGACCATCACCATTCGGTGAAAATGCATTCGGAACATAATAGTTTGGACCGTTGTATACTTTCACAAAAACAGAATCTAATCCTGAACAACCAATTGCATCTTCTACTTTTAAGAAGAAATTAGCATCGTTGTTTAAAGTAACGAATGGTCGTTGTGCAAATGGATTACTAATTGTAGCGGTAGGTGATGACCAAGTATACCTTGTACCGCCTGACCCTTGTAATTGGAACGGAGCACCTTTTACAGCAATGGTATCATTTCCTGCAAATGCTCTTATTACTGGTTGAACCACCACTTTTACTGAATCTGATACTGTAAAATCACAACCATAGGTAGCTAATGTTGTTACTACCGTTAATTTGTATGTTGTTGATTTTGTTGGGTAAGCCCATGTAGAAATAGCATTTGGTGTTCTTAAACTGTCTGTTGGAGTCCATGTGTATGATGTTATTGCACCTGTTGTATGTGTAACAATACCAGTTAGTAATGTGGAATCATTTAAACAAATCGGTGTGTTTGGTCCAGCATCTACAATTGGTTTCCAATTTACATTTACATTGATTGTATCTTCTGCTGAACATCCACCCAATGTAGCTTTTAAAATATATTGTGCATTATTCACTGGGTTTACTGTTGCTCCTTTTAATATCCTGTTATTAATAGTACTATTTGGAACACCTAAAGCTCTCCATTCGTATGCAGCCGCTTCAGGATTTACAGTTGGTGCAAAGGTTAATGATGCACCTTCACATATAGTAGTATCGTTACCAATATTAACCGATAAACTATTATTTACATTTACTACAATTGCAGCTCTTGGTCCTTCACAACTACCAGTTGTGGTAGTTTGACTAACATAATAAGTAGTTGTACCAGGTGTTGCAGTTGATGGAGTAGGTGCTGTTGCGCTGCCCGTTCCACCTGTCGCTGTGGTATACCATAATAAATTAGTGCCAGTAGCAGTTAATTGTGTTGCTGCATCACCAGGACAATAATTTACTGGTGTTACAACTGTAGGTGCCAAAGGTGTTGCAATTACATCTACGGTTATACTTGCTCTTGGTCCTTCACAATTGTTATTAGTTTGACTTACATAATAAACTGTTGTACCAGGAGTTGTGGTAGAAGGTGTTGGAGCAGTAGCACTACCCGTACCGCCAGTTGCAACCGTATACCATAGTAAATTATTACCAGTAGCAGTTAGAGTTGCCGCAGTAGCATTTTCACAATAAACAAAGTTTGATGTTACCGTAGGTGCTAATGGTGTAGGGTTTACAGTAACTGTAATACTGCTTCTTGGTCCCTCACATGTATTTACTGATTGACTAACATAATAAGTGGTAACTCCAGCGGTTGTAGTACTTGGTGTTGGAGCAGTTGTGCTACCTGTACCTCCTGTTGCTGTGGTGTACCATAATAAATTAGTACCAGTAGCAGTTAAAGCAGTTGCTACTTCATCTTGACAATAAGTAAGAGTGCTTGTAACAGTAGGGGCAGCAGGTGTAGCAGTTATATTTACTGTAATACTTGCTCTAGGCCCTTCGCAGTTGTTAATAGTTTGACTTACATAATAAATAGTAGACCCAGCCGTAGTACTTGATGGTGTTGGAGCTGTAGTACTTCCAGTGCCACCTGTTGCAGTAGTGTACCATAATAAATTGCTTCCTGTAGCACTTAATGCAACAGTTGGTGCATTTTGACAATAATCAATGGTACTTGTTACTGTAGGTAAAGCCGGTGTAGCGTTTACAATTACATCAATACTTGCTCTTGGTCCTTCACAAACACCTACTGTTTGACTCACATAATAAGTAGTAGTACCTGCTGTTGCAGTTGAAGGTGTAGGTGCGGTGGCGCTTCCTGTACCGCCGGTTGCTGAAGTATACCATAATAAATTGGTACCATTTGCAGTGAGTGGAACTGCTGTTGTATTTTGACAATACGTAACAGGTGTACTCACCGTTGGAGCAGCAGGTGTAGTATTTATAGTTACAGTTATCGTTGCTCTTGGTCCTTCACAACCATTGATAGTTTGACTAACATAAAAATTGGTGTTACCAACAGTTGCTGTAGAAGGTGTTGGTGCGGTAGCACTACCTGTACCACCTGTTGCAGCAGTGTACCATAATAAATTAGTACCTGTTGCAGTTAATGGTGTAGCAGCGGTACCTTGGCAATAAGATATCGGACTTGTTACTGTAGGTGCAGCTGGTGTAGCCGTAACATTTACAGTTATGGCAGCTCTTGGTCCTTCACAAGTTCCTTGTGTTGAACTCACATAATAAGTAGTGGTTCCACCAACAGCAGTAGATGGTGTTGGAGCCGTTGTACTACCTGTACCGCCAGTTGCAACAGTATACCATAATAAATTGGTGCCGGTTGCAGTTAACGCAGTTGCTGTAGCCCCTTGACAATAAGCTATTGGACTTACAACTGTTGGCGCAGCTGGCGTTGGGTTGATGGTTACAGTGATACTAGCTCTTGGTCCTTCACATGTACCTGTGGTTTGACTCACATAATATGTGGTTGAACCAGGTGTAGTGGTAGAAGGTGTTGGAGCCGTTGCACTACCCGTACCACCTGTTGCTGTAGTGTACCATAATAAATTAGTACCTGTTGCTGTTAATGCTACTGCAGTAGCACCTTGGCAATATGTAACAGGGCTTGCTACAGTTGGAGCAGTTGGAGTGCTATTAATAGTAACCGTAATACTAGCTCTTGGTCCTTCACATGTACCTGTACTTTGGCTAACATAATAAATAGTTGAACCCACGGTTACAGTTGATGGTATTGGTGCAGTTGTGCTACCTGTACCACCCGTTGCGGTGGTATACCATAACAAGTTTGTACCTGTTGCAGTTAATGCGGTTGCGGTGTTGCCTTGACAGTATGTAACAGGTGTTGTAACCGTTGGAGCTGCAGGTGTTGCAGTAACATTTACCACGATAGCTGCTCTTGGTCCTTCACAATTGTTAATTGTTTGGCTTACATAATATGTTGTTGAACCTCCACTAGCAGTAGAAGGTGTTGGTGCCGTTACACTACCCGTACCACCTGTAGCAGTTGTATACCATAATAAGTTGGTACCAGTAGCAGCTAAAGGCACAGCCGTTGCATTTTGACAATATGCAATTGGTGTAGTAGCAGTTGGTGCAGCAGGCGTAGCATTTACAGTAACCGTTATTGATGTTCTCGGCGACTCACAATTATTATTTGTTTGGCTTACATAGTAAATGGTGGTTCCTGCTGTGGTTGTAGAAGGTGTTGGCGCTGTAGCACTACCTGTACCGCCTGTTGCCACAGTATACCATAGTAAATTGGTGCCCGTTGCAGTTAAGACAGTTGCTGGTGTATTTTGACAATAAGTGTATGTTGTAGTTGCAGTAGGAGCAGCCGGAATTGCATTCACAATTACATTAATAAGGGCTCTTGGTCCTTCACAACCATTGATAGTTTGACTAACATAATAATTGGTGTTACCAATAGTTGCGGTAGAAGGTGTTGGTGCTGTTGCACTACCAGTACCGCCTGTTGCTACAGTATACCACAATAAATTAGTACCTGTTGCAGTAAGAGCAACTGCTACATCGTTTTGGCAATAAGTAACTGGAGTAGTAACTGTTGGGGCTGCAGGTGTCGCAGTAATGTTTACTACAATAGCAGCTCTTGGTCCTTCACAAGTACCCGTTGTTTGGCTTACATAATAAGTAGTAGAACCAGCCGTTGCGGTTGAAGGCGTAGGCGCTGTAGCGCTACCTGTACCACCCGTTGCAGTTGTATACCATAATAAGTTAGTACCCGTTGCAGTTAAAGGAACTGCTGTTGCATTTTGGCAATAGGTTACAGGGGTTGTAACCGTTGGAGCTGCAGGCGTTGGGTTGATCGTAACGGTGATGCTAGCTCTTGGGCTTTCACAAGTACCAGCTGTTTGACTCACATAATAAGTGGTTGAACCAGGGGTAGTGGTAGAAGGGGTTGGTGCCGTTGCACTACCTGTGCCACCCGTTGCAGTAGTGTACCATAATAAGTTAGTACCTGTTGCAGTTAAAGCCACCGCTGTAGCACCTTGGCAATAAGTAACAGGTGTTGTAACTGTTGGAGCTGCTGGTGGTGCAGTAACATTTACTACAATGGCAGCACGAGGGCTTTCACATGTAGCAACTGTTTGACTAACATAATAAGTAGTAGAACCAATAGTTGCGGTAGAAGGTGTTGGTGCTGTTGCACTACCAGTACCACCCGTTGCAGCAGTGTACCATAATAAGTTAGTACCTGTTGCTGTAAGAGGAACTGCTACATCGTTTTGGCAATAAGTAACCGGTGATGTAACCGTTGGAGCCGCAGGTGTTGCAGTAACATTTACTACAATAGCGGCTCTTGGACTTTCGCAACCTGATACTGTTTGGCTTACATAATAAGTAGTAGAACCAGCCGTTGCGGTAGAAGGCGTAGGCGCTGTTGCACTACCCGTTCCACCCGTTGCAGTAGTGTACCATAATAAGTTGGTACCCGTTGCAGTTAAAGGAACTGCTATTGCATTTTGGCAATAGGTAACAGGTGTAGTAACAGTTGGTGCCGGACCACCTGTTGTTGATGGTGTGAATGTAACATTTGTACTAGCTGAACAACCACCGGCATCAGTTGCTGTTAACGTATAATTTGTACCATTTAAGCCTGTAAATATACCTGTGGTATTTGTCAATCCACCTGGATTGAGTGTATAAGTAACCGCTCCATTTGCACCCGTAATAGTAACACCGTTTATACTACCTGTAGGAGTAGTACAAGATGGATTAGTAGTTTGTACACCAGTTATTGCAAGTGTTGCAGCACAAGATCCAGGAATTAAGAAAGCTCTTCTAGTAGCACATGTATTACCAGTAGGGCAACATTGTGCATATAAAGTTGTACCCGCAGGGCAAGCACTTCCAGGTGGATCGTAAACAAATGGCGAACCAGAACCAACTTGTGTGCCGCCAACTGATGCTGTCCACCATGTGATAGTATTGCTATTTCCACAACCACCATTTAAAGTAGCGGTGTAATTTGTTGGTGTAGTTGTACAGTTTGTAGTTGGAGTAGTAGCTGTTGGTAAAGGACTAAATAACGGAGTGGTACATGCAATTGTACCAATTTGATATTGAATGGTATGATTAGAGTTATCTGGAACGTTCCAACAACCCGTTCCACCATCAGCAGTACCACGTATTTTAAAAATTACTTGATTTGAATTTAATGTGCTATTACAAAGTGTTAAATCAAAAGTAAATGCATAATCTATATCACAGTCAGCTATAGCATCTCCATAGTTGTTTCCAGCATTTCCATCATTTGAAGCTATACTACCACAGCATGCATTGGCTGTAGTTCCATCAAAATAGAAGCCAGGACCGCCTACGATACCAGCAGAACAATTAGCCCCAGTACATCCACTAAATGCCGCCCAACCTGCTGGTAAACCTACAGCAGTTACAGTGAAACCAGAATTTGTTGGAAAAAATAAGCCATGAATCCAGTTAACTCCAGGCGTTTGATTCCAACGTACGTTTGTTATACTAAAACGAATAGTAGTTGTACCGCATGGGTCAGTACATGCTAATTGTCCGCCTACAACGGTTGTACCAGTACTACTTATTAAATTGGCAGTTACATTGGGTAATCCTAAGCCGCAAGTAGTAAACCTTCCCGTAGCTGATACAGCCGAAACAGTTAGTGGTTGTGCATAAGTAAGTTCTACAAAACAAAGTGTTAATAGAACAGAAAAAAGTATTTTTTTTATCATCACAATAATTTTGAATTGCTTGAGGTTTCTATTTTGTAGTTTGTAATGCTGAAATCATTTTAGTAAATATTGTTCGAGGTAAATATTCATCTTGATCTTTAAAAAGATTTAAACAGAAATTACACATCATTATTCTGTCTTCATTTGATAAAGCTGGATTATATATTACTTTTAGAAAAATCGTTTGTTTTAAAACTAATGATTGATTATATCCTCTACTTGCAGCATATAATTTTAATGCATTCGTCATTGAATCTGAAACTAAGACGTTTTGACTTTTTGTGATCATGTTATATAATCTATCATGATCTTCATTTGGCGCTTTTACCTTATTTGCTGATTGGCTAAATGCTGTACTTAGTACTAAAAAATAGGCAGCAGTTAAAAGGAACAATTTTTTATTCATAATGTGTAATTGAGCAATTGCTTAACAATAGGTTCTAAATTAGTTTAAAATGATGATTTTTATCGGTTTTTTAACAATATGTAGATAATTTCTTAATAATTATAATGTAAAAAACACAATAAACAAAAGACGCTTAAAGTTGTAAAAAGGTTGTATGAATGTTAATAAAATCTAAAATAATGATTGAAGGAGACCGTAAAAGTTTAAAAAATTATTTAATTAATTTCAATCTCATTCAAAAATAACCATGCTTTGTTGCCTGCCCCTGGCATACCCGTGGGTATAATGCCATAATTGTTGATTTTGATGATAATTTGTGTTTCCGTAATTTTTTTCAAAAGCGTTACAGATTGTATATTTTCAGTGTTAGTAACTTCTTTTTGCTGTAACAACTCCATATTTTGATTAAAAAGGGAAATTGACTTTGGTAAATAAACCCAACTGCCTGGTTCATATAAGCTATGAATGTTGATGTTGTTAATGATAGTTGGCTCATTGAAAGTAATTTTTACCATTACATCATCACCTTCAAAACCTATACATTCTGCAGATGCTGCTAACCCTTTTGTATTATGTATACCATCAACTAAAGAAAAAGCTCCGTTGCCAGGGTAAGCTTTTGAAGGAAGCACACTTAGCTCAATTTTTTTGCCTGTAGCTTTATTAAAATGAAATGGTTGTTTTGTTAGTTTCTGAACTTTATCATCAATCAATATGCTATACCCAATGCTACAGGTTGTTGAAATATGTAGAGGTGCTTCATATTTTTTAAAAGCACCATCATTTATTTTATAAACAATATTTGCTTTGGGTTGTTTGCTAGATAATGCTAATTGAATACTTTTATTATCAACACTTGGTTGCACATCTGCATACAATTCATAATATGCTTTGTTGAAATTGGCTTTCCATTTTTTGCATTGGTTGAAAATGATAGGTATTTTCTTTTCGAAATTCAACCAACTTTTATTTTCAGGGTTTGTCCATAAAACTTCAGCAATAGCAGCTATTCGTGGAAAAATCATGTATTGCAGTTTGGCAGTATTTGTTATGTATTCCGTCCATACGTTTGCTTGTGCTCCCAAAATAAATATTGCTTCATTTTTGTTTAATTCAGATGGAACTGGTTCAAAACGATACACTTTTTCGAGTGGTAAAAATCCGCCGATGGTAACACTGTCTTCTTGCTGCGATTCTGCATGGTCAAAGTAACAATGGCTGCCAGGCGTCATAACAACATTGTGCTGTTGTTTTGCAGCAGCAACGCCTCCTTCAGTGCCTCTCCAACTCATTACTGCAGCATTGGGGGCAAAACCTCCTTCCAAAATTTCATCCCACCCAATTATTTTTTTACCTTTTTTGTTTAGATATTGTTCAATTTTTTGGATAAAGTAACTCTGTAAACCATGTTCATCTTTCAAATTTTTATCTTTTATAAGTTGTTGACAAAAAGCAGAACGTTTCCAATTTTCTTTAGGACATTCATCGCCACCAATATGTATGTAGGTTGATGGAAATAACGGAATAATTTCATCCAAAACATCTTCTAAAAACTGAAATGTGTAATCAGTTGGTGCAAAAACATCATTAAAAACGCCCCATGTTTGTTGTACATGTTTACCTTTTTTACTTCCGCTCCAAATGGTGGTAGGTGCAATTTCAACAGCTTCATCAGGGAAACAACTCAATTGCGGATAAGCTGCAATGGCAGCCGATGCATGGCCTGGCATTTCTATTTCTGGTATAATATTTATGAACCGTTCACTTGCATATTGAACAACCTCTTTAATTTGTGCTTGTGTATAAAAACCACCATAGCGTTGATTGGTATTTCCTATTCCAGGGTAACGACCTACAATAGTTCCGTTTCTATAACCGCCAATTTGAGTAAGTAGGGGATATTTTTTTATTTCAATACGCCAACCTTGGTCGTCTGTTAAATGCCAGTGAAAAGTATTGAATTTATAAAAAGCCAAATAATCAATGTATCGTTTAACATCGGCTACATTAAAAAAATGCCGGCTCACATCTAAATGCATACCCCGGTATTGAAAACGAGGCGCATCTTTTATAATAACCGAAGGAATGTATGTTTGACAATTTTTTTGAATAATCAGTTGTAATAAACTTTGTAAACCATTAAATAGTAAGGTGTCATTCACACCCATTATTTCGATGTTGTTTTGAGTACTATTTAATGCATAACCATTGGTTACATTATTTTTAACTGATAACGAAATGATCTGTTGTGTTGGTAAATTTTTTATTTCATTATAATAGATGACCCTTGGAGTAATGTTGTAATTGGTTTTTAATTGTTGCTGTAAATACAACGCATGCGGTTTGCTGTATTGATCATAAATTATTGCTGTTTTATTGTTAATTAAAAAGCTGCCTTTGCTTTGTTGCACAAACTGTGGTTGTGGTATAATATTAATTTGTGCATACAAAAGCGTTATACAAAAGCAAAAAAAAGATGTAATGATTAATTTTAAATACATAATTACTTTATAAATAAAAGGCTGATTGTAACACAATCAGCCTTTTGAGGATTTTAAAAATTATGGTAAAACAGGTAAACTAAAACTTGTTTTTTGCAAACCGTTGCTGAATATTTTAATAGTGGCAGTTTTATAGTCTTTTTCCGTTGCTTTATAAATATTCATAAACTGCTGTGGGTTTCTATCAGCTAATGGGAACCAAGTACTTTGTATTTGAATCATTAAACGATGCCCTTTTTTAAATGTATGGGCAATGTCTGGTAAGGCATAAGCAACCGTTGTGATTTTATTTGGTGTAAATGGTGAAGGGTTTTCAAAACTATTGCGGTATTTACCCCTCATAATTTCACCTCGTACCAACATTTCATAGCCACCCATAGGATAATTGGCATCGTTACCTTTTACATTTTTATCGTAGTTAAAATCATCAGGAAAAACATCAATAATTTTCACTACAAAGTCTGCATCAGTTGTTGAAATTGCTGTAACTAAATTAGCCATAATGGTTCCTGCAATGGTTAAATCTTTATCAAGAATAGCTGTTTTAAAAGTTAATACATCGGGTCTCCGTTCAGCAAATCGTTGGTCATCTGTCATGTATTCTCTGGTACGCCTATTATGTACATCTTCTGTATATGGCACAGGGTGTTTAGGATCGCTGGTGTATTCATAAAATTGTGATGCGGTGGAATTACTTTTCTCAAAACTTAAGCTATTGTCTGCACCAATATATAGTGTTTGGTTTTGTACAGATGTTGCTGGCCATTTTTCAAACATGCGCCATTTATTTTCGCCAGTAAAAAAAATGTTCGCTTCCGCAATGCTATTAACATTGCCTTTATTTTTTAAATAGTAATTGAAAAAAGGTATTTCTAAATTATCTTGAAAGTAAGCAGCAGTATTACTTTCAAAGCGTACATTACCTAAAAAACTACCTTCTCTACTCCATTGGCCGTGGTACCAAGGACCCATTACAATTTTTGAATTGCTTTGTGGACTTTGTTTTTCGGCTGCTTTATATGCGTTCCATGCGCCCCAACAATCTTCCGCATCAAATAAGCCACCTACCCAAAGCATAGCAGGTTTTACATTATATAAACCATTACGGGCATTACGAGCTTGCCACCAACTATCGTAATTTGGATGCTCATACATTTGATGCCAAAAGCGAATACTATCACCGATTAACCTAGCTAAATTACTTGGTGTGCCTTGCTCTAAATAAAATTTATAATTGTCTTTAATTGGGGTAGTAAATCCGCTGCCATAATTCATAGTTGGTTTTGGATGGGGTTTGCCGAAGGTTGGGTAAAAAGAAAAACCATCCATTGCAAAAAATGCTCCGTTGTGGTGAAAATCATCGCCAATAAACCAATCGGTTACAGGTGCTTGCGGACTAACTGCTTTAAGGGCAGGGTGGTTACTTAATGCAGCTTCGGTAGAGTAAAAGCCAGGGTATGATGTACCCATTACACCTACATTACCATTGTTGTTGCTTATGTTTTTCACCATCCAATCAATTGCATCGTACGTATCACTAGCTTCATCAATTTCGTTGCCTTTTTTATTTTTATTAAATGGTCGAACATCTTCAAAAACACCTTCGCTCATGTAACGGCCCCTCACATCTTGTGTTACAATAATGTAACCTTCTTTTAAGTAAGCTTTTTTATAAGTTGCCCAAATGGTTGCATAATTTTTTTCTCCATAGGGTGCACAAGAGTAAGGCGTTCTGGTTAATAAAAACGGATGCGGTTCAGTGTTATCGTTAGGGATATAAAATGAAGTAAATAGTTTTACACCATCTCTCATAGGTATATAAACTTCTTTTTTTGTGTAGTTATTTGCAAACCATATGCTATCTTCATTTTGTGCATAACTGCAAAAACTGAAACATATAAAACTAACAATCGCTATTATTTTGTGCATGATTTTTAAATTTATGAATGCTCAATTTAATAAAACTAAATGGCTTACTTATGAATGGTGAACAAAATATTATTCAACAATTTTTCAATGCATTTAAAAAATTAGATGCTACTACAATGAATGCTTGCTATACTAACAACATCGCTTTTAACGACCCGATGTTTGATTTACTAAGGGGCGACGAAGTAAGGGCAATGTGGCAGATGTTATGTGCGAATGCTAGTAATTTTTCATTAGAATATGATTCTATTAAAGATGAAGGAGATGGCTATTACACATGTAATTGGACAGCACAATACACTTTTTCAAAAACGGGTAGAAGGGTAATAAATAAATGCAAAGCATATATGAAAATTGAAAATGGTTTAATAGCTGAGCATAGTGATGCTTGGAGTTTGCATAAATGGAGTGAACAAGCTATTGGTTTGCCCGGTAAACTATTAGGTTGGGCTGGGTTTTTTAGACGACGTATTAAGAATAATGCACGGAAAAATTTATTGCATTTTATGCAACAAAATCACTAATATATAAAACTTAAATTATAAAAAAAGCGACTTCCATTGAAGTCGCTTTTTTTATATTAAACATAGTTTAATCAACCCTTGTAATTTTTATAATATTGGTTGGCAAGTGTAGCTCAACAGGCGTACTACCTGTATTAATAACAGTGTCACCCGTTTTTACAAAGCCACGTTCTTTTAAAATACCAATTTGGTCAAAAATAATATCATCCAAACTTTCTTCTTCTGCATAATAAAATGCACGTACACCCCAACTTAAACTTAATTGACTTATTAAGCTACGCTCTTTACTGAAAATGTATAGTGGTGATTTTGGTCTGTAACTGCTTAACATGAAAGCAGTGTACCCACTTTGCGTCATACCTACTAATGCATTGGCATGGCTATCTTTCGCCAATTTACATGCTGAGTAGCAAATAGCATCACTAGCAAAAGAAGGAGAGTGGGGTTGTGGTGCAAGTATATCATCTCTATCATAATCGTACACCGTTTTTTCAACTTCAGATATTATTTTGCTCATCGTTTCAACCACTAAAGTAGGGTACATGCCTGTTGCTGTTTCGCCACTTAACATTACTGCATCAGCACCTTCTAAAACAGCATTGGCAACATCACTCACTTCACTTCTGTTAGGTTTTGTACGATCAAGCATACTCTCCATCATTTGTGTTGCTACAATAACGGGTTTGGCCCTGTGCATACACTTTCTGATGATATCTTTTTGTATAACCGGTACTTGTTCAATAGGAATTTCAACGCCCAAATCGCCTCGGGCAACCATTACACCATCGCTTTCAACAATTATATCTCTGAGGTTTTTTAAGGCCTCGGGCATTTCAATTTTAGCGATAACTTTTATTTTACTATCTCTTTCTTTAATTATTTTTTTAAGGCCACGAATATCATCAACACGTCGTACAAAAGATAGTGCTACCCAATCGCATTTTTGTTCAATAATAAAATCTAAATCGGCTAAATCTTTCTCCGTCATTGATGGCATTGATAATTCACTATCAGGTAAGTTAACGCCTTTTTTAGGTGTTAAAACACCACCCAATGTAACCCTCATCAATACTTCGGTATCATTTAATACCCTAACCACACTCAACTCCATTTTACCATCATCTAAAAAAATACGTTCGCCTTCTTTTACATCAGTAGTAAGGTTGGGGTACGATACATATATTTTTTCGTTAGTACCTACCATTTTTTGAGTAGTGAAAATAAATTCGTCGCCTTCTTTTAAAATCAGTTTATTATTTTCTAATTCACCTACTCTTAATTTAGGCCCTTGTAAATCAGCTAAAATTGCGATGTTATAAGGTTCGTTTTTAATGATTTTACGAATGTTTTCAATAACGGCTAATTTATCTTCATGTGAGCCATGAGAAAAATTGAGTCGAAATACATTTACACCAGCTTTTACAAGCGATAATAATTTATCATAAGTATCACAAGCAGGACCAACGGTTGCTACAATTTTTGTTCTTTTTTGTGAGTGAGCAATACCGGCCTGCTTATCCATACCTGCATGTAGGTATTTGCTTAAATTTTTTGACATTTATTTTTAATTATTTGATTATAAAATGTTAACGTAAACGTGTTGCCGAAATTAGGTTGCTAATATTTTTACAATTTTTAACCACTCTTCGCTAATGCGTTGTTTCTTTTTTACTGCTTCATCTAAAGGTGTGTAGTGCATTTTGTTATTTACAATACCAATAAATACATTAAAACGCTCTTCCATTAAGCATTCTACCGCATGGTAACCCATGCGACTTGCAATAACTCTATCAAAACAACTTGGTGAGCCACCTCTTTGAATATGGCCTAAAATACAAACTCTTAACTCTTGGTGTGGCATTTCTTTTTTAATGTGTTTGGCCAATTCATCGGCACCGCCAAAATCTTCTCCTTCAGCCACCACAATCATGTTTACCAATTTTTTACGGCGTTCTTTTTCTTTTAATGATGCAATAAGGTCTTCAACACTCGTCTTTTTTTCTGGTATTAAAATATGTTCAGCACCTGTTGAAATACCACTGTGTAATGCAATATAACCAGCATCTCTACCCATCACTTCAATAATAAAAAGGCGATCATGTGCATCAGCAGTATCTCTAATTTTATCAATAGCTTCAACGGCAGTGTTTACTGCAGTATCAAAACCAATGGTAAAATCAGTACCAGCAATATCTTTATCGATTGTTCCTGGTAATCCGATGCAGGGGATATCGTATTCGTTACTAAAAATTTGGGCACCTCTAAAACTACCATCGCCACCAATAATTACCAAACCTTCAATACCATGTTTTTTTAAATTATCGTAAGCGGTTTTTCTACCTTCTTTAGTAAAAAACTCAGCACAACGTGATGTTTTTAAAAAAGTACCACCTCTTTGTATAATGTTGGCCACACTACGACCTTCAAGTCTATGAATATCGCCATCAACCATGCCACTGTAACCCCTGTTTATGCCATATACTTCCATGCCATGGTATATACCTGTACGAACTACTGCTCTTATTGCAGCATTCATACCCGGACTATCACCACCGCTTGTTAATACACCAATTTTTGTAATCTTCTTTTTCATTGCTTTGTTATTATGGTTCCGTTATTTGAATAACTGTACATCTTTAGTGTAACAATTTTTCAAATAGGTTGATTGTTCAATTTTTTACATTCTTTCAGGCACATTGGCTCCAATGAGTTGCATGCCACTTTTTAATATTTGAGCGGTTACAAATGCTATGTGTAAACGCAGTTGTTTTGCATTTTCTGATTCGGCATTGGTAATAGATAATTCGCTGTAAAACGAGTTAAATGTTTTGGCTAAATTAAAAATGTATACAGCAATTTTTGATGGATCCAATGCTTTTGCTGCTTCAATAATAACAGAAGGATATTGTTCAACCATTACAATAATATCTTTCTCACTTTTTAATAATTGTGTTGCAGTGTTTTGTTGTAAGCTGTTACCTTCTTTACGCAAAATACTTTTTATACGAGCATATGTGTATTGTACAAATGGGCCAGTAAAACCATGAAAGTCAATAGATTCTTCTGGGTTGAAAATCATTTTCTTTTTAGGGTCAACTCTTAGTAAATAAAATTTCATGGCCCCCATGCCTATAGTCTTGTACAGCTCCACCAATTCATCAGCCGTAAAGTCTTTTACCTTTCCTAAATTTTCAGTGTGTTGTTGAGCGGTTTGAATCATTTCTTCAACCAAATCATCAGCATCAACCACTGTTCCTTCTCTACTTTTCATTTTGCCAGATGGTAATTCCACCATGCCGTATGATAAGTGATGAATAGCATCAGCCGCAGCAACACCCAATTTTTGTGCAATGAGTTGTAATACCTTCATGTGGTAATTTTGCTCATCGCCAATTACATAAATGCTTTCATCTATTTTAAACTCTTCATATTTTTGTTGTGCCAGGCCAATATCTTGTGTAATGTAAACGCTGGTACCATCTTTACGTAAAACTAATTTTTCATCGAGGCCATCAGCAGTTAAATCAATCCAAACGCTGCCATCTTCTTTTTTATAAAATACGTTTTTATCAAGGCCTTGCTGTACAATATCTTTACCTAACAAATAGGTATTGCTTTCGTAATAAGTTTTATCAAAATCGCTTCCAATATTTTTGTAGGTGGTATCAAAACCTTCGTATACCCAACCGTTCATGGTTTTCCAAAGCTCCATCACAGTTGGTTCACCAGCTTCCCAATCTAACAACATTTGTTGGGTTGCCAACATAATGGGGGCTTCTTTTTCAGCTTGTTTAGCATCCATACCTTTGGCTACCAAATCAGCCACTTCAGCTTTATAAGCATCATTAAATTTTACATAGTATTCACCAACAAAATGATCACCTTTTGTATGGGTTGATTGTGGAGTGGCACCGTTGGCAAAAAGTTGCCAAGCAATCATACTTTTACAAATGTGTACGCCTCTATCGTTTACAATACAACTTTTAAAAACTTCGTAGCCATTGGCTTTTAAAATTTCAGCCACAGACCAGCCTAAAAAATTATTTCTTAAATGCCCTAGGTGCAATGGTTTGTTGGTGTTAGGCGATGAATACTCCACCATTACTTTTTTACCATTACTTTTTTGTTTACCGTAATTAGGTTGTTGATAGGCATTATTTAAAATGTTAATCCAATAAGCATCTGTAACAGTGAAATTTAAAAAGCCTTTAATAATGTTGAAAGCTGAAAATATATGGCTGTTATTTTTAATAAGTTCATTTCCCAGCTCATTACCCAATATTTCAGGACTTTTACCTGTTTTTTTTAATAAAGAAAACAAAACAACAGTATAATCACCTTCAAATTCAGGTTTGGTTAAATTTATTTGGAAATCTTTATCGGTAAAAGATAGATTATATAAATTATTTAAAGCCGTAATAACTGCTTGTTGCAATTGTTGAACAATACTCATATCGACAAAAATAATAAAAAGGAATCTTAATCCCTAATAGCCAACAAATCCTATTGAATTTCGTTTTTACAACGGTTGCAATTTTACAACGTTTAAAAAATTACACTTTTTATGAATATTATTTAAATGATAACGTTACCGTACCGCAATTTCTGTTACAAAATGAGTTTTGTATACTTTAATTTTTACATCAAAAAATTGCCTTTTTTTAATTACTTTTGCGCCCATTTTAAGATTATGATTAGTGTAAATAATGTAACCCTTGCCTATGGCAAAAGGGTTTTGTTTGACGAAGTAAATATCAATTTCACCAAAGGAAATTGTTACGGTATTATTGGTGCCAATGGTGCCGGTAAATCTACCTTTTTAAAAATTATAAGCGGCGAAATTGAGCCCAATAAAGGTACCGTAAGCATAACGCCTGGTGAGCGTATGGCCATTTTAGCCCAAAACCAATTTGCGTTTGATGAAGTTACCGTGTTAAACACTGTACTAATGGGCCATAAAAAAATGTGGTCAATTATGCATGAAAAAGATGCTTTATATGCAAAGCCTGATTTTGACGAGGCTGATGGTATTAAAGCTGGTGAGTTAGAAGAACAATTTGGCGAAATGGGAGGTTATACCGCAGAAAGTGATGCAGCTACTTTGTTAAGTGAATTGGGTGTTAAAGATGAGTTGCACCAAGTGTTGATGAAAGATATGAGTGCTAACCTAAAAGTAAGAGTATTGTTAGCACAGGCTTTATTTGGTAACCCCGATATTTTATTGCTCGATGAACCTACCAACAACCTTGATGTTGAAACTATTGCTTGGCTCGAAAACTTTTTAGCCGATTACCAAAATATAGTTTTGGTGGTGAGTCACGATCGTCACTTTTTAGATGCTGTGTGTACCCACATGGCTGATGTTGACAAAAATAAAATTAAAATTTACACAGGTAACTACTCATTTTGGTACGAGAGTTCTCAATTGGCTGCACGACAAGCGGCTGATAAAAACAAAAAAGCAGAAGATAAGAAAAAAGATTTGTTGGAATTTATTGCTCGTTTCTCTGCAAATGCAAGTAAAAGTAAACAAGCTACCAGTCGTAAAAAAGCATTGGATAAATTAGTGTTTGAAGATATTACACCAAGTACAAGAAGGTATCCTGGTATTATTTTTAAACAAGAAAGAGAAGCCGGTAACGATATTTTGAAAGTAGAAAACTTATCAAAAGTGGTTGATGGTAAAACCTTATTTAGTAAGTTAAATTTTGATGTTCAAAAAACGGATAAAATTGCTTTTTTAAGTAAAGATCCAATGGCATTAACGCTATTTTTTGAAGTAATTAACGGAAAACAACCAGCAGACACAGGCAAGTACGAATGGGGTACCACCATTACTACTGCTTATTTACCAAATGATAATACAGAGTTTTTTGATGGTAATCAACTCAATTTAATGGATTGGTTGCGCCAGTACGTACCACCACAAACCAAGGATGTTGATGAAGATTTTTTAAGAGGTTTTTTAGGGAAGATGCTATTTACGGGTGATGAAATTATGAAGAAAACCAATGTGCTAAGTGGGGGTGAAAAAGTACGTTGTATGGTGAGTAAAATGATGTTGCAAAACCCTAATGTATTAATGTTAGATGAGCCTACGAACCACCTTGATTTGGAAAGTATTGTGGCTTTTAACGATAGTATGGTAAACTTCCCAGGTGTGGTATTATTTACCACCCATGATCATCAGTTTATGCAAACCGTAGCTAATAGAATTATTGAAATTACGCCAAAGGGTATGATTGATAAATTAATGACGTACGACGAATATTTAGCTGATGAAAGGGTAAAAGAAGTTCGAGCAGAATTATATAGCTAAATCAGTTTGGCATGGTTTTACATATGTCATTACATGTCTTATTTAAAAATGATATGTATGAAAAAAACAATGATTTTATTGCTCTTTGTAGCTTTATGTGGGGTAACAACAGTAAAAGCTCAAAGTAATATTGGTTCGCAAAGTTATAAAACTGCTTTAGGTGTTAAGTTTTACCCTGGTGCAGTTTCATTAAAGCATTTTGTTGATAATAAAAATGCAGTAGAGTTCTTAGGTTATTTTTGGAACCGTGGTACACGTATAACTGGTTTATATGAAATACATGGCAACTTTGCTGATGCTGGCGGACTTCGTTGGTACATTGGCCCAGGTGCACACGTAGCTTTTTATAATGATCGCTTTTATAGAGGTAGATCATATGTAGGTGTTGATGGCGTTGTTGGATTAGATTATAAAATTAAATCAGCACCAATTAATTTATCGCTTGATTGGCAACCATCATTTGAGTTTGGCGATGGTGCTGGTTTTAGCGGCAATTGGGGTGGTTTAGCTATTAGATATGTATTTTAATTACATCAACTTTATATAATGAGTGCCTGCTAGTATTAGCAGGCATTTTTATTTTGTAGAACCACCTCAAATTGTAGCTTTGTTCACTTAATAATTTTGAAAGTTCATTATAACACACAACGTTTGAAAAAATATATTACTGCTTATATTGATTTTTTTTACCCACCTTTTAAAAAATTAATGCCAGTTGAAACTTTCAGGTATTTAGCTTGTGGGTCTACCAATATGGTATTGGGCTTAGCGTTGTATTATTGTTTAATTAACTTTTATTTTCACAATGAAAATGTAACCATTGCAAAAATGGTTTTCAAACCCCACAATGCGGCATTGTTTATATCGTTTTGTTTTAATTTTTTACTAGGCTTTTTGTTGAACAAGTTTGTGGTATTCACAGCTTCTAGTCTAAGAGGTCGTATTCAGTTGTTTCGCTATTTTTTATCATTTTTTGCCAACCTCTGTATTAATTATTTCTTATTGAAAATATTGGTGGAGTTTTTACATATTGAGGCTTTTATTGCACAATTTTGTACAACACTTTTTATAGTTACCATTAGTTATGTAACGCAGAAGTATTTTACGTTCAAAAAAGTATAACTAGCCAAATAGATATGAAAGATTTTTTGAAAGATGATAATCTAGAAATTGATAGGTTGCACTTACTGGCTAAATCAATGCTACAAAGTGGTATGGTAAATAAAAGGGTGATTGAAAAATTACAAGCAGAAGAAGGTATTACATCTTATTATGCTCAACAAATAGTAGAGAATATTCAATCAGAAAAAAATGACAAACAAAACATCATTAAATTAATAGTAATGGGTTTGTTTACCATAATTGCAGGTATTGGTATGTACATTTTTTCATATGTAATAACACTTACATTAGGCGTAGGTTTTATAATTGTTTATTGGGGTTTAGTTGTTGCTGGCATTGGTATGCTTGTTAAAGCATATGGTATTTATAAAAACTTACCTTCTTACGCCACTTCAAAATAGCTAACCTACATTGAATTAGCTTACTTTTTTGCAAAACTGACAAATTTGCACACATTACCCATTGGCACAATGATTGACATTTACACCAAAACAAACAAAATCAATTTTAATTATGGCAAAAATAATAGGCATTGACCTCGGTACTACCAACAGTTGCGTTTCAGTAATGGAAGGTAACGAACCTGTAGTAATTGCAAATGATGAAGGCCGCCGTACCACACCATCTGTGGTTGCATTTTTGAAAAATGGAGAAAGAAAAGTAGGTGATCCTGCAAAACGCCAGGCTATTACCAACCCACAAAACACCATCAGTAGTGTTAAACGTTTTATGGGTAGAAGGTTTGATGAAGTAACGGAAGAAAGTAGCCACTGGAGTTATAATGTAGTAAAAGGTGACAATAATACCGTACGTATTGATATAGATGGCAGAATGTACACCCCACAAGAAATTAGTGCGATGGTGTTACAGAAAATGAAGAAAACAGCTGAAGATTATTTAGGACAAGAAGTTACAGAAGCCGTTATTACAGTACCTGCATACTTTAACGATGCACAACGTCAAGCTACAAAAGAAGCTGGTGAAATTGCTGGTTTAAATGTTCGCAGAATTGTAAATGAACCTACAGCAGCAGCCTTGGCTTACGGTTTAGATAAAAAAGGAAAAGATCAAAAAATCGCTGTATTTGACCTTGGTGGTGGTACATTCGATATTTCAGTATTGGAGTTAGGTGATGGCGTTTTCGAAGTAAAATCAACCAACGGTGATACACATTTGGGTGGTGATGATTTCGATAAAGTAATTATGGATTGGTTGGCTGATGAATTTAAAGCTGATGAAGCGATTGACTTACGTAAAGATCCTATGGCTTTACAACGTTTAAAAGAAGCATCTGAAAAAGCTAAAGTAGAATTATCATCTAGCACAGAAACAGAAATCAATTTACCATATATTACTGCTGTTGATGGCGTACCTAAACATTTGGTAAAAAAATTAACAAGAGCAAAATTTGAAGCACTAGCTGATAGCTTGTTTGATCGTTGTTTAAAACCATGTGAAGTAGCTTTGAAAGATGCTGGTATTCCGGTATCTCAAATTGATGAAGTAATTTTAGTAGGTGGTAGTTCACGTATACCTAAAGTACAAGAAATAGTAGAGAAATTCTTTGGCAAAAAACCGAATCGTGGTGTAAACCCTGATGAAGTTGTGGCTATTGGCGCTGCTATACAAGGTGCGGTTTTAACAGGTGAAGTGAAAGATGTATTGTTGTTAGATGTTACACCGTTAAGCCTTGGTATTGAAACCATGGGTGGTGTAATGACAAGGTTAATCGAAAGCAATACAACCATTCCAACAAAAAAATCAGAAACGTTTAGTACAGCAGCTGATAACCAACCTGGTGTTGAAATTCATGTATTGCAAGGTGAACGCCCAATGGCAGCTCAAAATAAGAGCTTAGGTAAATTCAATTTATCTGATATACCGCCAGCACCAAGAGGTGTACCTCAAATTGAAGTAACGTTTGATATTGATGCCAATGGTATTTTACACGTAAGTGCAAAAGATAAAGGCACTGGTAAAGAACAAAAAATTAAAATTGAAGCTGGTAGCGGTTTAAGCAAAGAAGAAATTGAGAAAATGAAAAACGAGGCAAAAGCTAACGAAGCTAGTGATAAAGCCGAGAGAGAAAAAATTGACAAAATCAACCAAGCCGATAGTTTAATTTTCCAAACAGAAAAGCAATTAAAAGAGTTTGGCGAAAAAATACCAGCTGATAAAAAAGCACCTATTGAAGCTGCTTTAGAAAAATTAAAAACAGCACATAAATCACAAGATGTTGCTCAAATAGATACTACAACTGCAGAAATGAATGCTGCTTGGGCTACTGCAAGTGAAGATATGTATAAGGATACGCAAGCCGGAGCCGATGCTACACAAACACAACCGAATGCAAGTGCTAGCGCAGGCGCTGAAAATACAGCAGACGCTGAAGATGCTGAGTTTGAAGAAGTAAAATAATATGTAACGACAGTTATAAACAAAAAAGGCATTCAATTGAATGCCTTTTTTGTTATATGATACTCATAAAAAAGCCACTCAAATTTGAGTGGCTTTTTTTATAAAAGTTGTGGAGAATTATAATAAATCCATTGCCATAGCAAATGAAGTAACCGTAAATGGTAACACCAATGAACAGTAACCACCACCTATTGCGTATACGCCAAAAAATGCTGCAATTGAAAGAAAAAATGTTACCCAATAAATACCTCTTGATTTTTTTGCTGTTGCCATTTTTTAAATTATTTGTGCAAATATAAAACTAGAATTTAGATAAACACACAAAACAATAAAAATTTATAAACTGAAGTAACAATAATTCTAATTAATTTGTACAAAATCAACTTTACATGATATTTCAATTTAAAGTACAATATGCAACCGAATTTGGCGAAATGCTCTTTATAGAATTGCCACAATATTTTTACTTGCCAGTAAGGGTTGATTTGCATTATAGCGATGCTAATTGTTGGGTAGGACAAATTAATTTGCCCACCAATCTTCATCAACAGCAAATATGTTTACATGTATGGTTGCACTCTAATAGTAATTTATCAGTTATTACAACACATCATTTTTTTATAAATGAGCAACAACATTTTTCCAATATTTTTATCAACATTGATAATATTATACCTAACCAACAATTTAAAATCACTAATCGTTTACCTTTTCAATCGCTCATTCATTCATACAATGATCAAATTAATAGTAGTAATGATGAAAAAAAATGTACTCATCTATTTTCTGTTAAAGCCCCGTTGTTACAAGCGCCTTATCGATTATGTTTAACAGGTAGTGCAGCACAAATGCACCATTTTGATTGTAAACAGCCACTTTTTTTTCAGATTATTGATGAAGTTTACCAATTAGCAATTCAATTAAATGATGATGAAACAATTGAATATAAATTAGCCATTTTTGATACTCGTACAAATTGTATTGTTGCCTATGAGCCAGGTGAAAACAGGCAACTAATAACGCACCAACAACAACCATTACAAGTTATTTGTTTGCAACAAAATTTTGAAGCCTTCGCTTGGAAAGCTGCTGGTATAAATGTGCCTATTTTTAGCATACGAACGCATAATAGTTGGGGTAGCGGTGATTTTTCTGATTTGAAAATGTTGGTTGATTATGCTAGTGCTGTAGGTTTTAAACTGATACAATTATTACCTATTAATGATACAAATGCTACCTATACTGATGCTGATTCTTATCCATACTCAGCCATATCTTCCTTTGCGTTACACCCAAAGTACATGGATGTTGCATTAGTAGCAAAACAATATCAATACAATATACCACAACATTATTTTGAAAAAATTGCATTACTGCAAGCAACCACACATTGTGAACATACAGCAGTGGTACAATTAAAAATGCAAGTAGTACAAATAATATTTAAACATAATAATGGTGCTTTTTTAAATGAAGTTGATTGGGATGTTTATTTTAAACACCATCAACATTGGCTACAACCTTTTGCTGTTTTTTGTGTGTTGAGAGATTATTATAACACAGTTGATTATACGCAATGGCCAGCTGAAAGCACATACAGCGAAGGTTTGGTTGATCATATAACCAACCCTAATCATCCTTTATTTGAACAAATATTATTGGTGTATTTTATTCAATATCAATTGCACCGACAATTATCAAATGTGGTGGCATATAGTCGTTCAAAAAATATTATTTTAAAAGCAGATTTACCTATTGGTGTTGGTAGGTTTAGTGCCGATACATGGCAGTATCCGCAATACTTTCACATGAAAATGCAAGCAGGTGCACCGCCTGATGCTTTTTCAACTATTGGACAAAATTGGAGTTTCCCAACCTATGATATTGAAAATATGGCGGCCGATAATTTTAGTTGGTTTAAAAAACGAATGCAACATTTTGAATATTATTTTGATGCCATAAGAATTGATCATGTATTGGGCTTTTTTAGAATTTGGAGCATACCAACTACACAAGTGGATGGACGCATGGGTTATTTTGTGCCAGCCATTGCTTTGCAAAAAAGCGATTTTGATAATGTAGATTTCGACGAAAAGCGTTTTTGTGAACCATACCTTAATGATGCTTTAATGGCAAAGTATTTTGGTGCTGATGTTGCCACAGTAACACAATTATTTTTTGATGGATATAAATTAAAGCCACCATTTACAACACAGCGGCAAATAGAAAATTATTTTAAAAATCATCCGCATCAAATTAAATGGCAACAAGCCTTGTACGATATTATTGCAGATGTTATTTTATTGAAAAATGACGATGGTTATCATTTTAGAATAAATGTACAACAAACCAACAGCTATCAACATTTAGCTATAAATACGCAACAAAAAATAAATGATTTATATCATCATTATTTTTATGAGTTACAAAATAATTTATGGCAGCAAGAGGGTAGTTTTAAGTTGCAAATGCTTACCAACAGTACGCAAATGTTATTGTGTGCAGAAGATTTAGGTATGGTGCCAGTTTTTACAGAAGCTACTTTACAAGCTTTAAAAATACTTTCGTTACAAGTACAACAAATGCCCAAAAATAGTAATGAAGTATTTTCTAATACCAACAATGCTACTTATAATACTGTAGTAATGCCTGCAACGCATGATATGCCTACAATGCGTTTGTGGTGGCAACAACAACCGGTTATAGCGCAACAATTATTTGAGCATCTTTTTAATTCACCACAACAAACACCATACTTTTGTGAGCCTTGGGTGGCTGAGCGTATACTTTATAAACACCTCAATAGTAAAGCCATGTTGAGTGTTTTTTTGTTGCAAGATGTATTGGCAATGAACGGTAAACTACGCCAAGCTATGCCAGAAGAAGAACGTATTAACGACCCGGCAAATCCACAGCATGTTTGGAATTATCGAATGCCTTTACATTTGGAAGATTTAATGCTTGCAACTACATTTAACCATCACTTACAACAACTGATTACAGAAAGTGGTAGGTAGTGAATGCTGCTATCTATTTTAAAAGCTGCATATTTGTGTTTTAATTTGCCGAGTTTACATGTTAAAAGTATCATACAAAAAAGTTGAATTGCCTTTTAAGCATCCTTTCACTATTTCGAAAGGCACTAAAACACACCAATCAACTTTAATTGTTCGTTTAGATTATTTTGGTCAGGTTGGGTATGGCGAAGCACCCGCCATTGCATATTACAATATTACTGTTGATGATATGATTGCTGATATTGAAGCAAAGAAAATGTTTATTGAAAAATTTTCATTGTCAGATCCGGAACGATATTGGCATTACTTACATCATCTTTTTCCAAAAAATCCGTTTTTAGTAGGTGCTTTAGATATGGCCGCTTGGGATATTTATGGTAAAATAAAACGCAAACCGCTGTACCAACTTTGGCAACTTGATACTGCTACATCGCCACTCACTGATTTTACTATTGGTATTGATACCGCTGAAAATATGGTGGCTAAAATGCTTGATAAACCTTGGCCTATTTATAAAATAAAAGTTGGTTTTGAGGGAGATGTTGCATTGGTAGAAAAGTGCAGAAAGCATACCAACGCTGCTATTCGTGTTGATGCAAATGCAGGTTGGACGTTGGAAGAAGCACTTATAAAAATACCGCAACTGCAACAACTTGGTGTTGAATTAGTGGAACAGCCTTTACATAAAGATGATTGGGAGGGCATGAAAAAATTATATGATTTAAACTACTTGCCTTTATTGGCAGATGAATCATGCGTATCTGAACATGATGTTGTAAAATGTGTTGGTTTCTTTAATGGTATCAACATCAAACTAACCAAATGTAGTGGCATTACACCTGCACGGCGCATGATTGCAGCAGCTAAAAATTTAGGTTTAAAAGTAATGGTAGGTTGCATGAACGAAACTACGGTTGGTACGGCCGCTATTGCTCATTTAGCGCCTATGTTAGATTTTGTTGACATGGACGGAACCTTATTACAAACTACCCAAATAGGTAGTGGTATTGAATTTGATTTTGGAAAAATAATATACAACCAAAAGCCAGGCTTAGGTATTGAAATAGGTAATTGGTAAAATTGTATTTAAAATAAAATATAAAGATGCAACGATATTTATTTATTGATAGGGATGGAACTTTAATTCAAAGTCCGCCACCGGGTGGACAAGTAGATACTTTTGATAAACTACATTTTTATCCGTTTGTAATTACATGGTTGGGGCGTATTGTACGAGAATTGCCTTATAAAATAGTAATGGTGAGTAATCAAAACGGTTTGGGATTGCCGATGTTTCCTGAATCAGATTTTTATCCTACCCAAAATTTTATGTTAGCTGTTTTTAAAACAGAAGGCATTCACTTTGAAGAAATAATTATTGACGACTCACTACCAGAAGAACTTTCTGAATTACGTAAACCACGTATAGGTCGTATGGCTCACTATATTAATAACCTCAATGTTGATCTTAAAAATAGTTTTGTAATTGGTGATAGGTTAACAGATGTACAATTTGCTAAAAATTTAGGGTGTAAGGCTTTTTTCTTAAATCCAGAAAATACAAGAGGTGTAGGCGAATTAACAGACACTGTTGAGGAGTTAAAAAATAATTGGGTGGCGCTTGCATCAACAGAATGGGAAGCTATTTATAAGTATCTTAAAAATTATCAGCCACAATAATTGAATTTATTTTAAATAACAATTAATTCAGTATCATAAACATCCTTTAAATTTTATGACGCCAGAAAGATCAGAAAGATTGAATAGTGTATTAGCAAAAAGGCAGCCTCAACTCACCATTGTGCTTGAAAATGTAAGCGACCCTCATAATATTTCAGCAGTAATGCGTACTTGTGATGCAGTAGGTGTACAAGATATTTATGTACTCAATACCAAAATTGGTCTGCATGAAAAGTGGGGTGCAAAAAGTTCATCAAGTGCTGCTAAATGGCTTACAGTACACCAGTTTAATGACGCCGCTGCTTGTTTTAAAGCATTGCGGTTAAAGTATAATAAAATTTATACTACCCATTTAAGTACAGATGCTGTGGGGTTGTATGATTTAAATTTAACTGAATCAGTTGCATTGGTTTTTGGTAATGAACACAGCGGTGTAAGCGATGAAATAATTTCGTTGGCAGATGGTAATTTTATTATACCGCAAGTTGGCATCATCAAATCATTAAATATTTCTGTAGCATGTGCTGTTAGTTTGTATGAGGCTTATCGTCAAAAAAATAATGCTGGCCATTATGATTCAGTGCAACTACCGCCTCAAGCATTAGCTTCACTAAAAACGACATGGGGCTTTTTAGATGAAGCATAACTGCTCCATCATCACTCATCATTTTTTATAGATTTTTCATCAACATTACAATAACTTTAATGCTTTAAATTTTTTTAAGTATGACAAAATTTTTATTTGCTGTATTGGTTTTGTTGCAAATGAACACTTTTGCACAATCTAAAAAACCATTAACACATGAAGTGTATGATAGCTGGAAATCAGTAGGGGAGCGGAGTATCAGCAATGATGGAAAGTTTGTAGTGTATGCAGAAAATCCGCAGGAAGGTGATGGTACTTTATGGATTTATGATATTACTCAAAATAAAAAAAATAGCTACGATAGGGGTTATGGCGCCATCATTTCTAACGATAATAAATTTGTATTTTTTAAAATAAAAGCAAAGTTTCAGGATGTTCGTCAAGCCAAAATTAAAAAGAAACGTCCCGATGAAATGCCCAAAGACTCATTTGCTATTGTAATGTTAGGTACTGATAGCATCACTAAAATACCTTTAGTAAAATCATTTAAGGCCGCAGAAAAAGGTACCAATTGGGTTGCTTACTTAGCAGAAAAACCTTTGCCAGACACTACTAAGAAAAAAATTGCCCTTGATTCAATTAAAATTAAAATTGATGGATTGGTAAAAGTTGCTGACTCTATGTTACGCAAATCGCTTGACTCAATAAAAGGGAATATTCAAAAAGCTGAAATGATGTCGGCTACTGAAAAAGCCATCAAAGAAATTTATAAAAAAGCAAATGATTTAATGGTGGATGCTGGTTTTTTAGATGCTGATGGTGATGACGCAAGTAGCGAAAAACAAAATGAAGGAACAGAGTTAAGTTTAGTGAATTTGGTAAATGGAAAAACTACCAAATTTAAACAAGTGAGCGATTATTTGTTTGATAAGTATGGCAATAAGTTGTTGATTGAAACTACTAAAAATGCGAAAGATAGCAATAGTAAAGCGTTGGTGTTGTTGTATGATTTACAAAAGCAAATAACGGATACTGTTATGAAAGGTTTTAATGATGCTAAAAACTTTTCGTTTAATGAAGAAGGTAATCAACTAGCATTTGTTGCTGAAAGAGATAGTAGCAGCAAGGCACTACAAAAATTTTATAAACTTTGGTATCATAAAAATATGGCTGATACGGCTACCATTTTGGTTGATAAAAATACCAATGGTATGCTAACGAATTTTACCGTTAGTGAAAATGCTGATATACGATTTAGTAAAGATGGCAGTAAATTATTTTTTGGAAATGCACCCATTGTAGCGCCTAAAGATACCAACTTGGTTGATTTTGAATTGGCAAGATTAGATGTATGGAATTATAAAGATGATTATTTACAACCACAACAGTTGCGTCAATTATCACAAGAGTTACGTAGAAGTTACACAGCTGTTGTATTATTGCCACAAAATAAAATGATACAACTCGGTGCTGATTCTTTAGAAAACATTAGTCTTGTAAATGAAGGGAATGCATCTTTTGTACTTGCTCAAAGTACTAAAGGTAATAGAGTTGCTTCGCAATGGGAAGGTCGTTCTTTGTACAATGTATATACCGTTGATGTTAATAGCGGTGCAATAAAAAATGTATTACGAAATAATATAGATAGGGTTTCAGCATCACCTATGGGTAAATATTTATATTGGTATCATTCAGCAAAACGCCAATATTTTGCATACGAAGTTGCAACGGGTATTACAAGGAATGTTACTGATAAAATAAAAGTGCCATTGTATGATACCCAAAATGATGTGCCTGATTATCCTAATGAAATTGGTGTAACAGGTTTTACGGCTGATGATGCTAGCATGCTAATAAATGATGAATATGATATATGGAAAGTTGATCCATCAGCAAAGGCATTACCGGTTTTGCTAACCAACGGTTTTGGTAGAAAAAACAATATTGCTTTCAACTATGTAAGAACTGATAATGAAAAGCGTTTTATTGGTACAAATGAAACAATGTTATTTACTGGTTTTAATAAAGTAAATAAACAATTAGGTATTTACAATATTAAGGCTGATGAAACCATTAACCCTACTGCATTATACACTGGTAATGTAAGTTTGAGTAATATTGTAAAAGCAAAAAATGCCGAACAATATATTTTTACCAGGGCAACAATAGCAGCGTCAGAATTATATACTGCTAACAATACTTTCAACAATGCGCTTCAAATTACTGATGTTGCTAAGCAGCAAGCGCCATACAACTGGTTAACAGCAAGTTTAATGCGTTGGAAAATGTTTGATGGTAAAATGAGTGAAGGACTTTTATTTAAACCAGAAAATTTTGACTCAACCAAAAAGTACCCAGTAATATTTTATTTTTACGAACGTAATGCTGATGGATTGTACAATTATAGAGCCCCAGCGCCAAGTGCATCTACTATCAACATTCCTTATTTTGTGAGTAATGGTTACTTGGTTTTTGATCCTAATATTTATTACAAAGATGGTGAACCTGGCCAAAGTGCATACAACAGTATTGTAAGCGCTGCTAAAATGTTATCAAAAATGCCGTGGGTTGATAGTACAAGAATGGCCATACAAGGCCAGAGTTGGGGCGGTTATCAAGTTGCTTACTTAGTTACTAAAACAAATATTTTTAGAGCTGCCGGAGCAGGTGCTCCTGTAAGTAATATGACGAGTGCTTATGGTGGTATTCGTTGGTCAACAGGGGTGAACCGCCAGTTTCAGTACGAAAAAACACAAAGTAGAATCGGTGCAACTTTATGGCAACGCCCAGATTTGTACATCAAAAATTCACCTTTATTTGCGGTTGATAAAATTCAAACACCCTTACTAATTATGCATAATGATGCTGATGGTGCAGTGCCTTGGTACCAAGGTATTGAAATGTTTACGGCTATGAGGCGTATGGGCAAAAAAGTATGGATGTTACAATACAATGGTGAAGATCATAATTTGGTAGAAAGAAAAAATAGAAAAGATTTATCTGTGAGGTTATCGCAATTTTTTGACTATTACTTAAAAGATGCACCAGCTGCTGATTGGATTAAAAATGGTGTACCAGCTACCAAAAAAGGTATTGATTGGGGGCTGAAAGTAAACTAAGTAGCATAAAAAAACGCCATCAATTTCGATGGCGTTTTTTTATAAAATATGATGCAATTACTTGCCGAATAAACCAGAAATTTTATCCATTAAACCGCCGCCACCTTCACCGCCTTCAGCTTTCCCCCCGCTAAATGCGGCTGTTAAATCACTAAAATCAACCTTGCCATCATGGTTTTTGTCGAGGGCATTGCCGCCAAATTTTGAAACCATGCTACTGATATCTAATCCACTAGTTTTATTGCCACTCAAGCTATTAAATATGCCTTGGATGTCGAAACTATTATCATTAGGGTCATTGGTTTTGTTTACAAATTGATTCATTACATTGGGAATTAATTTGCTAGCAATACCACTTGCTTGGTTGCTATCAATACCAAATTTACTCATTAACGTACTGATTAAATTGCTAGAAGCTGCTGCTGCAACAGGGCTGTTTGCAACGGCGTTACCTTCCGGTTGCTGACTAAACATACTCAATACATCATTCGCTTTTCCGCTTGAAAGCATGCCTTTCAAACTATCCATAATACTTGAGGCAGTAGTTTGTACAGCTTCATCATTTTTTTCGTTCGGAATAGCTGGGTTGTTAATAATGGCTTCGCCAGCGTTTTCTTTTACTAAGTTCATTAATTGTTCAAACATGTTAGTTGGTTTGTGTAGGTTAAAAATTGAGTTTTATGATTTATTAAAGATGAGTACACTATCATCTATTAAGTAAAGGTATAATTTTCCATCTTTAAAAAAATAACTCACCAATCGGTTATTCAGTTTATCATTTACAATAGTTGCAATACTTTTTTTACTACAAATATTTTTAGATGTTGTAAAGTTTCCAAATAATATTCTATTACCTTGTACCTCCATATTGGTACTTATATTATTACAACCATTGTTTCCACTTACTTTGCCATTCTTAAAGTCGAAAGTTAATTCGGGTATTTTATTATAATCATTTGCATTAATAGCAATGTTGTTGATCATAAGTAATGTCCACTTGTTTTGCAATAAATCATTTGCCAAATACTTGCCACAACCTGAGTACGTAATGCTATTAAAGTTAAAAGTAACCAGTTTTTTATAGGCTTGTTTTTCTGTAGCTATTGTACAAATACTATCATAAATAGTAAAACCAAAATTACCTTGCTTACTTGAAAAAGTATAGTTGCTTGCTGTGGCAACATTTTTTTTGGTTAATTGGTTGTATGCAAATTTTATATTCAGTCCATCATCTGCTTTAAAACGAACGGTATCATCTATATCAATGGCCAAAGTCCATTCCGTAGGTGTATTACCAGTTGCTAAAAAATCAACACCATTTGATTGTGCAGTTACTTCATTTTTTTTGTTGTAATTGTTGGTTTCAATTACTTGATTGTTTGATTTGCTACTATTTGATTGTGTTGTTTTGCATGATTGTATTAACAAAAAAATCATAAATATATTTACAATAAACTTCATACGCATGTAACTTCAGTTTGTTTAATTGCATTGTTGAAATCATTTCAAAAATACAGATTACTAATGCAAGGTTCCGTTAATTTTTAAATGCAGTATAGTTGCAACCAAATCAATATTTTTGTGGTTCAAATTTTTGAATATGCGTTTTATCATCTTTATATCGTTGCTGGGTTTATTGGCTTGTAAAACACCTCAACATTTAGCTAACAACAGTAATAGTGCTTTGCCCCAAAATATTAGTTTAAATGGGAAATTATTTTCATCATTATTTCAACAACGAGCTGCCGAATATAGGGCATTGTGTTTACAAAGTTATAACATGGCTAAGTGGCGTATTGATAGTTATGTAAGTAACAATGATAAACCCAAAGCCATTATTACCGATATTGATGAAACTATTTTAGATAACAGTCCGTATGCAGTGCATGCTGCTTTTGGTGGTAGTGAGTATACTTTAGATTCGTGGATTGAATGGACTTCAAAATCAGCTGCCGATACCATGCCCGGAGCAGCGGCATTTTTAAAATATGTTGCATCAAAAAATGTACAAGTATTTTATATAACCAATAGAGAAGATAAGGAGCGTACTGCCACTTTAAAAAATCTACAAAAATTTGGATTGCCAAATGCTGATGAAATGCACTTATACACCAAAATAAATACATCGAGTAAAGAAGCTAGGCGTAACCAAGTATTAGAACGCTATGATGTTATTTTATATATGGGCGATAACTTGGCAGATTTAAGTGTATTATTCGATAAAAAAACAGAAGCCGAAAGAGCGGCAAATGTTGATGCATTGAGTGCTCAATTAGGTAAAAAATATATTGTTTTTCCAAATGCTAATTATGGTGATTGGGAAGGTAGTTTGTACCAATACAACTATAAGTATACTCAAGCCCAAAAGGATTCTATTTTAAAAGCTGTATTAAAATCGTACTAATTATTTGCGTTTTTGACCACGGGTTTTTGGTTTGCCATATTTTTTCATCATCCTATCTTTTCTGCTAATAACAACATTTACTTTGCTATTTTTAGCTGATTTTGGGTGAAATGCTGGGCCAACATCGTCTCTTTTTGGGATTTTAATTTGTATTTCTTTTACAAACACTTTAGGCTTTTCATCTTCTGTAAGTTCAGTTGATAAAACCAAGTTTTCAGGTAGGGGCTCAACAGCAATGGTTTTGTTCATCAATGCTTCTACGTTTTCTTTGTATGTGATCTCTTTAGGTGTAATAAAAGTGATGGCGATGCCATTTTTATCTGCACGACCTGTACGCCCAATACGGTGCATGTAATTTTCTGGCTCATTCGGCATATCAAAATTAATTACATGGCTTACTTCGGCAATATCAATACCTCTTGCTACAATATCAGTAGCAATTATAAATTTATAAACACCTTCTTTAAATTGTTGTACAGTATTAAAACGATGATTTTGTTCTTTATTGGCATGTATCACTCCGTACTGTCCTTCAAAATTGGGTAACAATTCATCTGATAATTGATCGGCCATTGCCCTGCTTCCTGCAAAAACCAATACTTTATTCATGGTAACATCTTGCTGTAACAACAATTTGAGTAGATTCACTTTGCTGTAAAAATTGGGCACTTCATATATTATTTGTTCAATATTTTCAAGAGGTGTGCCGGTTGGTGCTGCCTCTATTTTCACAGGTGCCTTAAAATATTCGTTGATGAGGGTTGCTACATCATCAGTAATAGTTGCTGAAAATAAAAGTGTTTGTCGCTTCGTTGGTAATAGTTCTAATATATTTTGCAATTGCTTTCTAAACCCTAAATTCAACAACTCATCAACCTCATCTATCACTAATTTTTTAATATTTTTTAATTTTAAAGAACCATTCATGGTTAAATCAAATAAACGCCCCGGTGTGGCCACTAAAATATCAACCTTTTTTTCTACGGCTAATTTTTGGGTATTAATATTAACACCACCGTAAACACCTACCGTAACTACAGTCATGTAGGCTGTAAGTTGCTCAATAGTTGCTACCACCTGCGTTACCAATTCTCTTGTAGGTACAATAATTAAAATTTGAGGATGATTGTCTTTTGTGAATTGCCATTGTCTTAAAATGGGAAGTAAATATGCAACGGTTTTACCAGTACCAGTTTGTGCAATACCACACACATCAACCCCTGACATGGCAGTAGCAAAAGCCCTATGTTGTATTGGGGTTGGTTGCTTAAAACCCATATCTTGAAGGGCATTGCGTAAAGCATTGTTAAGGTTTAAATCGGTAAAAAGCATTGCAAATAAAAAATTAGTAACGGCAAAGGTAAAAAATGATATCCGTTATAAATTCATTAATAGGTTGCAACAATAATTTAATTTACTAGTACTTTTAATATATCAAACGGAAAATCATTATTACTACAATGAAAAGTACTTCTCGAAAACAGTTTATAAAGCAAGTGGGTTTGGCCTCTTTAGCGGTATTAATGAAGCAAGTGGCCAGTTTTGCTGCGGATGTTCCTTATAATATTGAAGCCGCTAGTAACAACAATGTAGTGTTTTATATAAAGGCTGATGCAGCTTATGAAACCTTACGCAAAGGTTTTAATAAAAGAATCAATCATTATCCCAAAGTAATTGCTTTGTGTAGCAACGAACTAGGTGTTGTTGAAGCTATGCAATACGCTACAACTAATCAATTAAAAGTTACTGTTAAGAGTGGCGGCCATTGTATGGAAGGTTTTAGTTGTTTGCAAGATGGTATGGTGATAAACGTTTCACTTTTAAATACCATTGAATGGGTTAATGGAAACGTTTTAAAAGTGGACCCTGCTTGTACATTAAAAAATATTTACGAAACCATTATACCTAAAGGAAAATATTTGCCTGGCGGAAGCTGCCAAAGTGTTGCTATTAGTGGTTTAGCATTAGGTGGTGGGTATGGTTTAATGAGTAGGCAATTTGGTTTAACCTGCGATAGCTTGGTAAACGCAACTATTGTATTGCCTAGTGGTAGTGTAATGCAAACCGATAAAGCGCCAGACTTACAATGGGCATGTAAAGGCGGTGGTAATGGCAATTTTGGGGTGATAACATCCATGAAATTTGCTTTACAAAAAGCACCTGCAACCATGCAAAGTATAAAATTTCGGAATCAAAATGTTAGTATTGAAAAAGCAATGGATATTTGTAAGCAATGGTTTACACTATCTAAAACATTACCGAATAGTTGTTTTTCTGCTTTTATTTTCAATGGCAAAACAACCTATATTTTATTAACCAATACACAGCCAGCTGATGCTACTGTAAACAATTTTATTAAAACCTTTACTGCATCAAGTACTAAGGTAAGTATAGGTAAAGCATTGCCATTTGGTACAGCGTTGAAAGCTTATTATGCAGCCGCCAACCCACTAACCTATAAAAATGCATCTGCTGGCTTATACAAAAGCTACGAACAAGTAGGCAATATTTTAGAAGATGTTTTTAAAAAAGTAAAAAGCGTACCGGGGTTTATTTATCAAGTAAATACATTAGGCGGTAACATTCAATTACCTGCATTTGAGGCTAGTAGTGCTTTTGCACATAGGGATTGTATTTATTTTTCAGAATTGCAGGCTTATTGGGAAAATCCGAAACTAAATGAAAAGTATCTAGGTAATTTTGAAAATATTCAACAATTATTTGCTCAAAATAATATTAAAGCGCAATACCGTAATTACCCTGATATCAATTTTAAAAACGCACCTGAATTATACTACGGAAAAAATGTGAGTCGCCTCAGAGCAGTAAAGCAAAATTATGATCCCTTCAATTTATTTGCAGCACCACAAGGTTTACTGTAGTTACAATAAAACTGTGGCATAAAAAAAGCTGTCGAACTCGACAGCTTTTTTTATGTTATTATATTTTAGATAGGTCTATTTATATCAAAATTTTCTAACTCTTTGCTAACCGCATTTAAGAAGGTAGAACCTAAACCACCATCAATAATACGATGATCGTAACTTAATGAAATGTACATCATGTGGCGAATGGCAATACTATCACCTTGAGGTGTTTCAATAACCATAGGGCGTTTTTTTATAGCACCCACTGCCATAATAGCAACTTGAGGTTGGTTTATAATTGGCGTACCCATAATACTTCCAAATGTACCTACATTGGTTAAAGTGAAAGTACCACCTGTAGTATCATCTGGTTTTAATTTACCATTACGAGCCGCATTGGCCAAACTATTTACTTGCTTTGTTAAACCAGTAAGATTAAGCTGATCAGCATTTTTAATAACAGGTACAATTAAGTTGCCCGATGGTAAAGCCGTTGCCATACCAATATTTAAATCTTTTTTAATGATGATTTTATCACCATCAACCGAACTACTTAACCAAGGATATTTTTTGATGCTCTTTACAATAGCTTCAATAAACAATGGGGTAAAAGTTATTTTTTCGCCTTCACGTTTTTCAAATTCTTTCTTCACTTTTTCTCTCCATAAAACCAAATTCGTAACATCACACTCTGCAAAGCTGGTAACATGCGGACTTGTATGTTTACTATCTACCATATGCTTCGCAATGAGTTTACGCATACGATCCATTTCAATTACTTCCACATTACCACTATAAACGGTTGGCGTTGTAGTAGCCACTGCAGCTGGTGTTTCAACAGCTGGCGCCATTACTACTGCTTGTTGGCTAGCTACAGGAGCCGCCACTGGTGTGCTTGGCGTAATGCCGTTTTTCTTATTGGCTACGTATTGTAAAATATCTTTTTTGCTCACCCTACCATCTTGTCCTGTACCCGGTATTTGCTCTAACTCTGTCATGCTAATACCTTCACTTTGAGCAATATTTAAAACGAGTGGCGAATAAAATTTAGCACCATTGGTTTGCGGCACAACATTATTAGGAACATATGGAATTTCTTCCACTACTTTAGCATCTTCATATACTGGTGCAGTAGTAGCTTGTACAGCTGGTGCAGCAGGTGTTGCTGTGGCAGCAGCAGCGCCAGTTCTTATTTTTACAATAACGGTACCAATGGCAACCACATCATTTTCTTTAAAAAGAATTTCCTCAATTACGCCTTCAGCAGTTGAGGGTACTTCACTATCTACCTTATCGGTGGCTATATCTAAAATAGTTTCATCTTGCGCTACTTTATCACCAACTTTTTTATGCCATTTTAAAATAGTGGCTTCCATGATGCTTTCGCCCAATTTTGGCATTACTAAATCAACTACGCTCATATAATTTGAGTTAAATTTATTTTCGGCAAATGTACGGTAAATGACGTTTGTAAAGGCTAATTTTTGATAGATGAAATTTACCGTTCAACCATTTTATTAGCCCATACCTTCGGCCATTTTTAAAACATCATTTTCCATTTCGGCTTTGTAGGATGCTAAGGTGGTGGCTAAAGTTTCATCATACGTTGCTAAAATTTGAGCCGCTAAAATACCTGCATTTTTGGCGGCGTTCAATGCAACCGTAGCAACAGGTACACCGTTCGGCATTTGCAAAATCGATAAAATTGAATCCCACCCATCAATTGAGTTGGATGACTTTACGGGTACGCCAATAACAGGCAGAGTAGTGTAAGCGGCTACCATACCTGGCAAGTGAGCTGCACCACCTGCACCTGCAATAATTACCTTAAAACCTTCATTTTTTGCATTTAAGGCAAACGTACGCATACGATCTGGCGTACGGTGAGCAGATACCACAGTTAGGTGATAGTTTACCCCAAATTTTGTAAGAATATCAGCAGCTTGCTGCATTACAGGTAAGTCACTGTTGCTTCCCATAATTATGGCTACAGTTGGCTTCATTGTTGATGTGCATTTTTTTGAAATGCTAAGGTAAGGTGTTATTATTTTACTGTTGCGGTATTATTTAAAAGCAACGAATGTTTTAAAGTGTGTTTAGCGTCTAAACGGCTAAGTGCAACAATTTTCACTAAATAAATGTTGCAACAATAATCCTTTTATCTTTGTTTTATTTCAAATTAATTGTTCATTAATGCGGTATATCAGCTTATGTATAAATATTTACTTGTATTAGTCGTAATAGTAACTGGTTTTGCAGCCTGTAAAAGCAAATCGGCTGATAATAATAAACCAAAAGTAAACCCACCTGTAATTGTGGATGTTATGTTGGCTCAAAAAGAAGCTATCGAAGATGTGGTGGAGGCAAACGGTACCGTAGTGGCCAATGAGTTTTTAGAAATACACCCCGAAGTAAGTGGTAGGTTAACCTACCTCAATATTGCCGAAGGAAGCGCTGTGGCACAAGGCACCATTTTAGCTAAAATTAATGATGCTGATTTAAGAGCACAGTTAGCAAAAGCCAAAGTACAGCTTGATTTAGCTGAAACAACTGTTAAACGTTATAAACAATTATTAGATGCCAACGGGCTTAACCAAAGCGACTATGATGTAGCCGTAAACCAAGTGAATAGTTTAAAGGCTGATATGGTGTATACCCAAGCTTTAATTGATAAAACAGTTATTAAAGCGCCATTTAGTGGCGTTATTGGGTTGCGTCAGGTGAGCCCAGGTGCTTATGTAACACCAGCTTCTATTTTAGCTACTTTACAGCAAGTATCGAAAGTTAAAATAGATTTCACTTTACCACAAGTTTACAGCGATGTGGTTAAAAAAGGTGATTTTGTTGATGTAATCATAAATGGCAACAATGAAAAAACAACCCGAGCACAAGTAATTGCTACTGAACCTGGGGCTGATGTTACCACTCGTAATTTAAAAGTAAGGGCAGTATTGGCCGATGGAAAAGTAAACCCTGGAGCATTTGTTAAAGTAAACATCAATGTTGGTAAAGGCAAAACATCGTTCTTAGTACCTACCAATTGTATTTTACCCGATGATAGAAGTAACCAAGTTATTGTTGTTAAAAATGGTATCGCCAATTTTACCAATGTACAAACAGGTATTCGTCAAGCCAATGCAGTAGAAGTATTAAGTGGCTTAAATGCTGGCGATTCAGTAGTAGTTACAGGCGTATTGTTTTTACGACCGAAGGGTAAAGTAAAAGTTCGTTCGGTAAAAAAGTTAGCTGATATAGCACCTGCTTCATCATCTTCTTATTAATCATTTATTGTAATTCGTTTTCATGAATATATCTGAGTTATCATTAAAAAGACCTGTACTAGCCACTGTATTAAACCTTTTAATCATCTTATTTGGTATTGTAGGTTTTACTTTTTTGGCGGTAAGAGATTATCCTGCAATTGACCCAGCAGTGGTGAGTGTGAGTACATCATATACAGGTGCTAATCCTGATATTATTGAAAGCCAAATTACAGAACCACTCGAAAAACAAATTAATGGTATACCGGGTATCAAAACCATTACATCATCAAGCTCATTAGGGAGTAGTAATATTTCAGTTGAATTTGAATTGGGCGTTGATTTAGAAGCGGCAGCTAGTGATGTGAGAGATAAAGTGGGGCAAGCTACTCGTGCATTACCTCAAGATATTGATGCGCCACCAGTAGTAAGTAAGGCCGATGCCAGTAGCGATTTCATTTTAATATTAGCAGTACAAAGTAGAACCAAAGGGTTGTTAGAGTTGAGTGATTATGCTGAAAATGTATTGCAACAACAGTTTCAAACGATAAACCAAGTAAGCTCCGTAAATATTTTCGGGCAAAAAAGGTATGCCATGCGTTTGTGGATTAATCCAGATAAAATGAACGCTTATGGTGTGGCTTTTTCAGATATACGTACAGCTTTAAATACCGAAAATATTGATTTGCCTCCGGGTAAAATTTATGGCGCTACTACAGAACTTACCATTAAGACGTTGGGCAGACTTACCAACGAAAAAGATTTTCAAGACTTAATTATTAGGGAAGATGCTGCTGGTATTGTTCGATTAAAAGATGTGGCAAGGGTAGAAATTGGACCTGAAACATTGGAGCAGGGTTGGAAATACAATGGTGTAAATGCTGTAGGTATTGTTATTATTCCGCAGCCAGGTGCCAACAATATTCAAATTGCTGATGATTTCAATAAAAAATTAGCCGCCATTAAAGCCCTCAACAAATCAGATATTGAAATGAATTTGTTGCTAGATAATACCCAAAACATCCGCAAATCAATCAGCGAAGTAGAGGAAACATTGTTCATTTCTTTTGGGTTTGTGGTGTTGGTTATCTTTTTATTTTTTAGAGATTGGTTAATTGCCATACGTCCGTTAATAGATATACCGATATCATTAGTAGCAACTTTCTTTATCATGTACATTGCAGGCTTCTCTGTAAATATTTTAACCTTACTCGGTATTGTATTGGCAACTGGTTTGGTGGTTGATGATGGTATTGTTGTAACCGAAAATATTTTTAGAAAGTTAGAAGAAGGGCTTCCTATAAAAAAAGCCGCATTGGAGGGCAGTAAAGAAATTTTCTTCGCCGTAATATCAACATCCATCACATTAGCTATTGTATTTTTACCTGTAATTTTTTTAGAAGGATTTATTGGCCGTTTGTTTCGTGAGTTTGGTGTAACCTTGGCAGCAGCCGTATTAATTTCAGCTTTTGTATCGCTTACCATTACACCTGTTTTAAACGTGGTGTTGAGCCGTAAAACACACAAACATAGTAAGTTTTACATCAAAACAGAACCTTTTTTTACCGGTATGGAAAATGGCTACAAGCGTTTATTAAACAGCTTTTTAGCAGTTCGTTGGGTAGCATGGGTAATCTTAGGTGTTTGTGCAGTGGTTATTTATTTTATTTTGGGCTCTCTGCAAAGTGAAATTGCACCGCTTGAAGATAGGGATAGTATTCGTTTTAGTGTAACAGCGCAAGAGGGCACAGGTTACAACACCATGCAAAAATTTACTGACGAAATTTCAAACTTTTTGTACGACTCCATACCTGAAAGAGATTTTGTGTTTGCTCGTACACCAGCCGGTGCCATCAATACATCTCAACCTCGTTTGGCATTAATTCCAAAAAAAGATAGGGAACGTTCACAAGATCAAATTGCAAATGATTTAAATAAAAAGCTCAGCAGGTTTAACAACGTTCGTGTGTTTGCTCTGCAAGAACAAACCATTGCCGTGGGTGCAGGTAGCAGGGGTAGTTTGCCGGTACAGTTTGTATTGCAAAATCAAGACCTTGAAAAAATGAAAGCCATCATTCCACAGTTTTTGGATGAGGCTCGTAAAGATAAAACCTTCTCCAATGTTGATGTAAACCTCAAGTTCAATAAGCCAGAAATTTCCTTGTCTATTGATCGTATGAAGGTGAAAGATTTAGGGCTTTCTTCTCAAGATGTAGTAGCCGCAATTCAAGCAGCATTTAGTGGTGGTCGTTTAGCTTATTATTTGAAAGATGGACACCAATACTCAGTAATTGCACAAGTTGAACGTACTGATAGGGATAAACCAAATGATATTGACAAACTATTTGTAAAAAATAAAAACGGACAAAGCATTCCTTTAAGTGCCGTGGTTACGTTAACAGAAACGAGTAGCCCACCTTCATTGTTTCACTTTAATCGTTACAAAGCAGCCACTGTTTCAGCATCATTAGCTGAAGGTAAAACCATTGGCGATGGTATTAAAGCCATGGAAGCAATATCAAAAAAGTTGTTAGATGAAAGTTACCAAACAGCCCTCAGTGGTCCATCAAGAGATTATGCTGAAAGCTCCTCTAACATTGCCTTTGCCTTTGGTTTGGCTTTAATATTAATTTATTTGGTTTTAGCAGCACAGTTCGAAAGTTTTATTGATCCACTCACCATCATGTTCACAGTGCCCTTAGCGTTGGCAGGTGCATTAATTAGTTTGTGGTTGTTCAAGCAAACCTTAAATATTTTTTCAGAAATTGGTATGATCATGCTCATAGGTTTGGTTACCAAAAATGGTATTTTAATTGTTGAGTTTGCCAATCAAAAACGTGAGCAAGGTCTTGCAATAAAAGATGCTGTATTAGAGGCAGCAAGGCAACGGATGCGACCTATTTTAATGACCAGTTTGGCAACGGCTTTTGGGGCTTTACCTATTGCATTAAGTTTAGGTGCAGCAGCTACTAGTAGGGTGCCATTGGGTATTGTTGTTGTGGGGGGTATTTTATTTTCGTTGGTGTTAACCTTGTTTGTTATTCCGGCTATTTATACTTTCTTAAGCAGCAAAAAAGGGCATACACCTAAAAAAATTGAAATTACTGATTAGGTCTTTTTTGGGGCGCTTTGGGCCGTGGTACACATGGCAACTGTAGTTCCGGCTATTCGCTACAATCTTTTTACGGCACCTTCGGTTTGTAAAAAGTATTTTCGCTACTATCCGGCAGCGCTTGAACAAAAGTTAAGTAATGAGGCTTTTAAAAAATATAAAATGTGTAAAATTTTAAAAACGGTTATAGTATTAAGTGCAACCATGTTGTTTCAACAATCCTATGCACAAACGCTTTCTTTAAATGATGCTATCAATATTGCACTAAAAAATAGTTTAGATGTTCAGCTCGTAAAAAACGATATTGAAGTGGCTACAATCAGCAATACTTATGGGTTTGCAGGTGGCTTACCATTGGTTACGGGTAATATTGCTGATAACGAACAAGTAACCAGCGTTAATCAAAAATTAAATACGGGTACTACAATTCAACGTAACAATGCCGCTGCCAATAATTTATCAGCCAATGTTACTGGTAGTATTATACTCTTTAATGGTGGGCGTATTGTTGCTACCAAACAACGGTTGGCCGCTTTACAAACACAAAGTACTACTAGGTTAACCAGTCAGGTACAAAATATTATGGCAGCAGTATTGACATCTTATTACGATGTAGTACGCCAGCAACAATACATCAAAACCATTGATTTATCTATTGAAGCATCTAACCAACAATTAAGTATAGTTAAAACCAGGCAAAGTGTTGGTTTAGCTAACAATGCTGATTTATTTCAAGCTCAAATTGACTTGAATGCATTGCTGCAAAGTAAACAAGCGCAAGCTTTAGTGGTAAACCAAGCAAAAACAGGTTTGTTACGTTTGCTTACCCTCAACCCAGATAGTGCAATCAATATTATTGATACAATTTTAGTTGATAAAATGCCTATTGATTTAAATACTATTAAAAGCAATATTCCAAAATCGGCAGATGTGGTGGCGGCAGATGATCAAATAAAAATCAATCAGCTCATTGTTAAAGAAACCAATGCACAACGTTACCCTACAATAAGAGCCAACACAGGTTATAATTTTACCCGTAACCAAGCAGCCGCTGGTCAATTGTTACTCAATCAAAATTATGGTCCTACAGTAGGTGTATCCGTTGCTATCCCCATATTTAACGGCAATATTTTTAAAAAACAAGTACAAATTGCAAACGTGAATGTTCGCAATGCAACCATACAAAAAGAAATATTGTTACGTGATTTAGATGCAGCTGTTTCAACACAATACCAAGCTTATATTACAGCTACGCAGCAGTTAGAAAAAGAAAAAGAGAATTACCAATTATCAGCACAATTATTACAATTGGTATTGCAACGTTTTCAATTAAAACAAGCTACCATTGTTGATGTAAAAAACGCACAACAAAGTTTTGAACAAACTGGTTATCGTTTAACCAATGTAAGCTACGCTGCAAAAGCCGCTGAAATTGAGTTAAAACGCATTAGCAACCAACTTTCATTATAAGTTTTTAAATCGGTTAAAAGGGTGAACCGTAAAACGGTGGTGCTTGCTTCCCATAAATACTTGGCTTTTGTAAATACCCGTTTTACTTGCTGTTAAGTAAGCAGTAATACAGGTTATTAAGGCAATGCCGCCTATATGAACACCCATTAACTCCATTGCCATAATAGTACAAGCAATTGGAGTGTTAGTAGCACCTGCAAATACTGCAACAAAGCCAACACCTGCTAACACATTGGTAGGTAAAGGTATAAATAACGATAAGGCATTGCCTAAAGTAGCACCTATAAAAAATAATGGTGTTACTTCACCACCTTTAAATCCGCTACTTAACGTTGCAACTGTAAACAATATTTTTAATGCAAAATCATAGTAGGGTAGTGCGATATTGAATGATGCATTTATTGTTTCTAACCCTAAGCCATTGTATTTAGTATTACCTACAGCTAGCACACCAACTACTATGAGTAAACCGCCTATCATAGGTCGTATAGGTGCATATGGTATTTTCTTTTTAAACACATCAGTCAACGTATGCATGCTTTTGCTAAATACCGTTGCGGTTAATCCAAATGCAATACCAGCAATAATGCCATAAAAAATAGTTGAAATTGAATAAGTGTTTATTAAAATTTGAGGGTATGCAGTATGAGCAACACCACACAATTTTGTTATTTCATGTGCAATAAAAGCAGTTGCAAATGAAGGAATAATTGCGGCGTAATTAATTTTTTTAATGTAAGCAACTTCATTGGCAAAAATTGCTCCTGCTATAGGCGTGCCAAATACTGCACCAAAACCTGCTGCAATAGCAGCAGTTATTAAAATTTTTCTATCGGTACTCGTTAATTGAAATGGTTTGCTGCATTGATCTGCAATTGCGCCAGACATTTGTAAAGCGGTACCTTCTCTGCCTGCTGAGCCTCCAAATAAATGCGTTACAATAGTGCTGAGGTAAACAAGTGGTGCCATTTTAAATGGTACTGTTTGTTTGGGTTCGTGAATTGTTGCTATTAAAATATTATTACCAGCCGCTACATTTTTCCCCAATTTAAAATAGGTAAAGCCAATGATTAAACCTGAAAATGGTAACAAATAAATGAGCCATAAATGATTATTGCGAAAGTTGGTAGCCCAATTCAATGATTGCAAAAATAATGCAGCCGCTATGCCTGATGTTATACCAACTATACAACATAATAATAACCACTTTACAAAATAGTTACGTAGTATAGGCTGTAGTATAAAACTTTTGAAATGAAAAGGCTTGTTTTGTTTGGTTGTTTGCATGGTTTACCTGATTGAGTTAAACATCAATAATCAGGCGCCATTAGCTCTTTTAGCGGTTGTATATAGGAAGACACCATTTCCTCTTTGTACAACAAATTTATAAAATTATTAGACTTAATCAACTTATTGTTAAATAATAATTTTGTTAGATAAGGCTAACATTTATATTTTTGCTCCATGAGTCAATTTGTACAAAGGTTTTTTGCTGTTGTATTTTTAGTAATTGTAAATAATTTATTTCAGTTGGGTGCGGTACAAGCACAAGTCACTACTTTGCTTTTAAACGATGCGGTTACAGGTGCTACTATTAATGCAGCTACGGTAACAGTATACCAACAAAACACATCAGCTATTGTAACAACAAATAATAATGGTGTAGTACGTTTAACTAATGTTCACAATGATTCATCTTTACATTTTACCATTAAAGCAGTAGGTTATTCAATTATTGATACCATACTTTTTGCTAATAAACAGCATCAATTATTATTAACACCGCAGAACGTTACGTTACAACAAATTGTTATTACAGGTGTGAGTAAATCTGTTGCAATAAAACAACATCCTATAGCGATTGTAAGTGTACAAGTTAAAACCTTAGCTGCTACAATTGAGCCCAATATTATTGATGCGTTGGTTAAAAATGTACCCGGGTTACAATCTGTGAAAACTGGTCCCAATATATCAAAGCCATTTATTAGAGGCTTGGGTTACAATAGGGTATTAACCATGTATGATGGTGTAAGGCAAGAGGGACAACAATGGGGCGATGAACATGGTATTGAAATAGATGAATATAGTATTGAAAAAGCAGAAGTGATAAAAGGGCCGGCTAGTATCATGTATGGGTCTGATGCATTGGCAGGTGTCATAAATTTAATTCCTACAAAAGTTTTGCAGCAAGATGGGAGATTACATATAAAAGCTACTAATACTTTTCAAACCAATAATGGACAAATAGGTACTGCCGTAACATTATCTTCTGCCAAGAAAAATATTAGTTTTATTATGAATAGTGCCTTCACATTGGCCAAAAATTATCAGAATAAAATAGATGGAAGGGTGTATAATACAGGTTTTAAAACATTTAATGTAAGTGGTGGTGTGCAACTACAACAACCAGCTTCAACATGGCGTTTGCATGCAACCCTGTATGATAATTTACAAGGAATACCCGATGGTAGCAGGGATTCATTAACAAGAAAATTTTCTTATCAAGTGTATGAAGCTGCGAATGATGATATTAAAAACAGACCGATTGTACAACCCCAACAATTGAATAGTTATACAACGCCAACTATTCATCAACGCATACAGCATTATAGAATTTACAGTAATAATCAGTTTACATTAGGCAAACATGCCTTTCAATTAAACATTGCAGCACAACAAAATATTAGAACAGAGTTTACTCACCCAACAGTACCACAACAACCAGGTTTAAGTGTGCAATTAAATACATTAAATTATGCATTACAGTACAATATACCTACCCTCAAATTTACTCATATTGCTTTCGGTATCAATGGTATGGCTCAAAAAAATACAAATAAAAATGCAACTGATTTTCCGATACCTAATTATTGGTTGTTTGATGTAGGCAGTTACTTTACGGCACATTATATTAAAAACAAATTCACAAGTAATGTGGGTATTCGTTATGATAAACGCTTGGTTAAAGCAGCTGATTTTTATGTGCGTAATAATATTGCAACTGGGTTTGATGCACAAGTACAACTACCCGATACTGCTGGCGCTACTTTACAGTTTCCTTATTTTAATAAGTCGTTTGATGGGGTAGCTTTTAGTATTGGATGTACTTATCAATTTAATGAACATTGGAATATTAAAGTAAACGCTGCTAAAGGTTATAGAGCTCCAAACATAACAGAATTGGCCTCCAACGGATTAGATCCGGGAGCCAGAATAGTGTATTTGGGTAATCTTAATTTTAAACCTGAATTTAGTTTTCAGCAAGATGTTGGTGTAGATTACACTTCAAAAAACTTGAAAGGTTCACTTAGTTTATTTAACAATGTGATTCAACATTTTAGTTATTTGAAGCAGAAAATTGATCAATTAGGTAGCGCTATAGTTGATGCTCAGGGCAATAGAACGTTTCAATATGAGCAAGCAAAAGCACAATTATTTGGAGGAGAAGCTGCTTTTAATTGGGCACCGACCAAAAAGAAAGATGTTGTTATTGAAGCTACTATCGCTACTGTTTATGGATATAATAAAGATGCTCAGTTTAAAAATAAAAAGCTTGATGGTGCTTATTTACCATTGATTCATCCTACAAAAATTACGCATGACATTAGTAAAATAATACCTTTTAAAAAAAAATATGTTGAACAATTTAAAATAAGTGTAGGTATTGATTATACCGCAAAGCAGCGTAGGTATTTACAGTTGAATAATACAGAAACTGCTACAAATGATTATACATTGTTTAATGCCGCAGCATCAACTATTTTTAAATGGAAATCGCATACATTACAATGTCAGTTACAAATAAATAACCTCTTTAATAAGGCTTACCAATCACATTTAAGCAGGTTAAAGTATCTTGAATATTACCAAGTATCACCTAATAATACACAAGGTATTTTTGATATGGGCACCAATATATCATGTAAGTTTATATTGTTATTATAAATGTTATGCTACTTCATGGCCTGCACTTGCTTCCCATAGTTTAAACCAATCTTGTAAATCCATTTTAATAGAAGTTACAGCTATTGCTGTTTTTAAACGAGCTATTTCTGTAGTACCACAAACGGGTATAATACCTGCAGGGTGTTTTAAAATCCATGCTAATAAAATACCATCTACAGTAGTATTGTATGCAGCTGCAAGTGAAGAAGCTACTGCTTTTATTCGTTGTGTTTGTTCGTTATCTAGTTTAAAAACACTCCCTAAAGGCGACCAACTCATGGGTAATATTTGATTGGTTTGCATATAATCTAAGCTGCCATTGAGCATTGCTTCATTATGGGTTAATGAAAATTCTAATTGGTTTACCTTAATATCAATTTCTGAATGTAGTAATGCTGTTTGCGTATTGCTGAAGTTTGATACGCCTACGGCTTTTATTTTTCCTTGCGATATTAATATATCAATTGCAGCTGCAATTTCTTCCGCCTGCATTAAAGGGCTTGGCCTATGTAATAGCAATACATCTAAATAATCAGTATGTAAATTTTTGAGCGAATTCGTTACACTTTCAATAATATATGTTTTGCTGTATTGATAATGCTTAACGGTTGTATGCCTGTTTACATTGGGTAATTGAATGCCACATTTGCTTATAAATTGCACATCGTTTCTATTAATATTACTTTCTTTAAAAGCTTTACCAAAAGCTGTTTCTGTGGTATAATCACCATAAATATCTGCATGGTCAAAACTTGTAATTTGGTTAGCAACACAATCAGTTATTAATTGTGTCATTTGTTGCGTAGTTAAATTTTTACCCCAAATGCCCCAAGTCATGGTGCCTGCTACTATTGGAGAAAATTGTAATGACTGCATAATATTTTTCTGTTGAATTAATTTACATTGTTGATGGGCTGCCGGATAGAAGCAAGTACCCTGCAGGGCTGCGAAGCAAAGCCCAAAGCGTACTGCGGATAGCCGGAACTAAAGTTGCTATAAGTTACAACTGTACAAAGCCCCCGTTATTTTTTTGCTATTACTTTTAATACATTTTTTATTTGGTTGGCCTTGTGCAACAGTTCTTGTGGTTCGTTACTTAAAACGGTTACATGCCCCATTTTTCTACCAGGTTTGGTTTGTTTTTTCCCATATATATGCACAAATACATTGGTCATGTTAAGCACTGCATCTAAACCTTCGTATTCGGCAATGCCTGTATGGCCTGCTTCGCCAACTAAATTGATAATGGCAGATGGTAATATATGTTCGGTATTGCCTAAAGGATAGTTGAGCAATACCCTCCACAACATATCAAACTGGCTGCTATAGCAGGCTTCAATGCTATGGTGACCACTGTTGTGCACCCTAGGAGCTGTTTCGTTCACCCATACATTTTCGTTATGGTCAACAAACATTTCAACGGCAAAAATGCCAGGACTTTTTAAACCATTCACTACTTTTAATGCAATAGCTTCGGCCTTCCAAAGCACTTTATCTGTAAGGCTTGCAGGGCTTATTTGATAACTCAATAAATTCAAACGCTGGTCAACCACCATATCGGTTGGCTCGTAAATGGCTGTTTGTCCTTTTTCATTCACTGCAATAATGATGGATATTTCTTTTTTTATATCAACCATTTTTTCCATTACTGATGGTGCATCAAATGCTTGGGTAATATCATCTGTTGTTTTTAAAAGTACTACACCTTTACCATCGTAACCACCTTGATCAATTTTATGAACTGCTGGTAAAAATGAAGCTTGTTGTGTAACCTCGGCAATAGTATTGGTTACTAAAAAATCGCTTGAGGGTATTTCATTTTCTTTATAAAAAGTTTTTTGTGCAATTTTACTTTTTATGGTTTTTAAAGCAGCTGGTTTTGGAAAAACTTTTACACCTTCAGCCGCTAACTGTTCTAAAGCAGCTACGTTTACATTTTCTATTTCTATGGTTAACACATCAACCATTTTGCCGAAGGCATACACCGCATCATAATTGGTTATATCGCCTTTTATGAAATGATGACAGAGGTGAGCAGATGGGCAGGCATCATCGTTTTCTAAAATGTACGTTTCTACTGGGTAATTAATGGCCGCTTGTAGTAACATTCTGCCTAGTTGTCCGCCTCCGAGTATACCTGCTTTTACCATGGAAATTATTTGTGGCAAATATAGGTTTGCCGTTTTAGTTTTAGTGCATTCATTTGTTCAATATTTTATATAAATTTGTAGGCAATGACTCCAGATTACGCTCATAAAATTTTTTCTGACAAGCGTTCCAGCTATAATTTATTGATGGAAGTGCTTGCTATGGATGGGCAACAATAACTGATACTTACGCAGTTAATACATTTTACCATTTTATATTTTTTTTAAATAAACTTTTATGTCAACCAATACAATGGCGGCACCAACTGCTGCAACAACTACTGATTTTTTGCCTTTAAAAGGTACTGATTACGTTGAATTTTACGTGGGTAATGCAAAGCAAGCTGCTCATTTTTACAAAACGGCTTTTGGCTTTCAATCATTGGCATATGCAGGGCCAGAAACAGGTTTGATGGATAGGGTGAGTTATGTAATTCGCCAAAATAAATTAACGTTTGTGTTAACTACTGCGTTAAGAGAAAACCATGATATTGCTGCACATGTTAGTAAGCATGGTGATGGCGTAAAAGTGTTGGCCTTAATGGTTGATGATGCTACGGATGCTTGGCAACAAACTACCAGTCGTGGTGGTAAAAGTTATATGGAACCTACTCGTTTAAAAGACGATAATGGCGAAGTAGTAATGAGTGGTATACATACTTATGGCGATACGGTACACTTGTTTATTGAACGTAATAATTACAATGGTATATTTATGCCAGGTTTTAGAAAATGGGAAACAGTGTATAACCCTGCACCAACGGGGCTTTTGTATGTTGACCATTGTGTGGGCAATGTAGGTTGGAACCAAATGAACCCTTGGGTAAAATTTTATGAAGAGGTAATGGGTTTTAAAAATATTTTAAGTTTTGATGATAATGATATTTCAACCGAATACTCTGCTTTAATGAGTAAAGTAATGAGTAATGGAAATGGTTATGTAAAGTTTCCTATAAACGAACCTGCTGAAGGTAAAAAGAAAAGCCAAGTAGAAGAATATTTAGAATTTTACAATGGAGAAGGCGTACAACATGTTGCCATTGCAACCAACGATATTGTAGCAACCGTAACTGATTTGCAAAACCGTGGTGTTGAGTTTTTGAAAGTACCCAACAGCTATTATGCCGATGTGTTAGATAGGGTTGGTAAAATTGATGAAGACCTAGAACCATTGAGTAAACTAGGTATTTTAATTGATAAAGATGATGAAGGTTACTTACTACAAATTTTTAGCAAGCCCCTGCAAGATAGACCTACCTTGTTTTTTGAAATAATTCAACGTAAAGGCGCCAAAAGTTTTGGTAAAGGCAACTTTAAAGCATTGTTTGAAGCTTTAGAAAGAGAACAAGCATCAAGAGGTAATTTGTAATAGCTTATAATAAAACCGGCAATTAGTAAAAATACTTGCCGGTTTTTTTTATTACGGAATTTTTACTTGAAAACTGTTTTTTAACAGATTGATTGTAATAAATTCTATATTTTAGAGTTTACATCTATAATAAGCCAATTTACACTATACGATGAAGCGTTTTAGCTGGGTATGTACAATACTTTTGTTGGTATTACTTTGTTGCAATGGGGTACTATTGGGGCAAAATAATGCTGGCCCGAAACTTTTTCTAAAATCGCCAGATGCTGCTGCTAAAATGGAAGATTCGCTAAAAAGGCAGTTTGAAAAATTGAATTTAACGTGGCCTGCACAATCAATGTACTTACGTTCTTTTAAGTATGATAGACAGTTAGAGGTTTGGGTAAAGGCAGATGCTAAATCGCCCTACAAACTTTTTAAAACTTACAAGGTATGTCAACAAAGCGGTGGTATGGGCCCCAAAAGGGTAGAAGGTGATTATCAAGTACCCGAAGGCTTTTACTACATCAATGAGTTTAATCCCAATAGTAATTATCATCTTTCATTGGGTTTAAATTATCCCAACGCCTCTGATAAAATTTTAAGTGACCCTAACCGCCCTGGAAGTGCTATTTACATACATGGTGATTGTGTGAGTACAGGTTGCATACCCATTACTGATGGCCCAATAGAAGAGTTGTATTTTTTAGCAAGTTTGGTGCGTAACCAGGGGCAAGAGTTTATACCCGTACACGTTTTTCCTGTAAAGTATAGCGTAAAAAAATCGATGGAGTTTTTGGAAAACGCTATGAAGGATAATAATTATCTGCAACAATTTAACAACAACATTAAAGAAGTATTTGATTACTTCGAAACAAAAAAAGAGCTCCCTATTATTATGGTAAATAAAAAGGGAGCTTATGTATTAAATTAAACCTGCTTTTGTTAATTTCTAAATACAGCTTGTACTGTAACAGGTGTTTGTTGTTGCAAAACAATGTTTTTACCAGCAGTTAAACGATCAATAGTAGCCTTATCGTAATGCCTAATGGTTAACAATGATACTTCTCTTTCTACATCAACATCAAAAAACAAGGAAGCTTCTTGGGCAATTTCAGTTGTTTTTTCAACATGCCCATCAAAGCAGCAAAGCAATGAAATCGCTGTGTTTTGCGATAAGTTGGGTTGTAGCTTTACTTTTTTAAATATTTCGTGCAACTGCTCCACCGGTTTACCTTCAATAAATGAAAAGTCTCTTGATTTAAACTGTATCACCACTTGCTTATCTTTTAAAACAATTACAGGAGGTAAGGCAGCGGCTTTATCACCATTAATTACTGTGCCTGGTAAAGTAGTATCTAAAAAGCTTTTCACATACAAGGGTATGTTTTTATTTTGTAATGGTTTAATGGTTTTTGGGTGAATAACTTGTGCTCCGTAATAAGCCATTTCAATCACTTCAGTATAATTTAAAGAAGGAATAATAACGGCATCATTAAATTTATTGGGGTCCGCATTCATTACGGCTTCAACATCTTTCCAAATAGTTAAACTATCAGCATTTAAAATATTTGCAAAAATAGCAGCTGAGTAATCGCTACCTTCTCTACCTAAAGTAGTGCTTTCGTTTTCGTCTGTTGCGCCAATAAAACCTTGGGTAATTACTACTTCGTGGGTATTGTATAAAGGAACAATATCATCATTTATTTTTTGAGTTGTAAAATCAAAATCAACCCCAGCATCTCTAAAATTATTATCCGTTCGTACAATATCTCTAACATCCATCCAACCAACATTGCATTGTTGCTCTCTTAAATAATGTGCTACAATACAAGTGCTAAATAATTCGCCACAACACACAATTTGATCATAATAATAATCGTATGCTCTAACTGGTTTATCATGTAGCATCCATTCAATTTCTGTAAAAAATTCTTTTAATTGATCTTCAGCGGCTTTCCAATTAAGCACCAATAATTGTTTAACCACATCAAGGTGGTTTTTCTTTACTTGTTCAAAAAGTTGTAAAGCATCTTCTTTTCTATTGTCGTAATAAGCCTCAGCAATTTTTTCTAAAGCATTGGTTGTTTTACCCATAGCTGAAATTACTACTAGCAACCGTTTACTGGCGTTGGTTTTTATGATGTTTGCTGTATTTTTAATACGATCAATGTTGTTGATAGAAGCACCGCCAAATTTGTAAACAAGCATGGTTTAAAACTGCATTTTAAAGTTAAAAAAATTGTGTTGGAGATATCTAGCAAGAAAGCAATATTAATTGGCTTACAACCATTTGTTTTTTCAAAAGGTTGTATTTCATTTAGAAATCTTTATATATTGCAAATCTATTATCAAATTGTAATAGTAACAATAATAATTACAGTACAGCTTCCAAATTTTAAAACATGGCAACCAATAGAAATATATTAACCTTAGATGAGTTTACAATACAAGAAATGAGGGCATTTCCGCAAGCTACGGGCCAGTTAGCTGGCTTGCTACGTGATATTGGCTTGGCTGCAAAACGTGTAAATGTTGAAGTAAACAAAGCAGGTTTGGTTGATATTTTGGGCGATGAAGGATCTGTAAATGTGCAAGGCGAAGAAGTGAAAAAATTAGACATATTTGCCAACGATCAATTAATGGGTGTATTACGCCATGGTATTAGTTGTGCAGGTATTGGTAGTGAGGAGCTCGATGAAATTGTATTGTTTGATGATGAAATAAGCAACAAATCGAAATACGTTTGTTTGTTTGATCCTTTAGATGGTAGTAGCAACATTGATGTAAACGTATCAATCGGCACCATTTTTAGCATTTACCGAAGGGTAAGTGAAATTGGTAAGCCTGCTACAAAAGAAGATTTTTTACAACCCGGTAATAAGCAAGTAGCTGCTGGTTATATTGTGTACGGTTCTTCAACCATGTTGGTGTATGCTACCAAACGTGGGGTAAATGGTTTTACGTTAGATAGGGCCATTGGTGAATATTTGCTAAGTCATCCTAATATTAAATGTCCTGAATGGGGTAAAATTTACTCTGTAAATCATGGTAACTTTTTTAGGTACAACCAAGGTGTAAAAGAGTATATTACTGCCTGCCAGAAAAAAGATAAAACCAATGGAGGCCCTTATACCCAACGTTATATAGGCAGTATGGTGAGTGATGTGCATCGTAACCTCATTAAAGGGGGCATTTTTATGTACCCTGCTACTACTGAAAAACCTGGTGGTAAATTGCGTTTGCTGTATGAGTGTAACCCATTTGCTTTTATTGTACAAATTGCCGGTGGTAAAGCCACTAACGGTGAAATCAATATTTTAGATGTTCAACCTACTACCTTACACCAACGTACACCGTTTTTTGTGGGTAGTATTAAAATGATGGAAGAATTAGAATCGTACCTTGCAGCTGCAAAAGAAACCACTACCAACCATGCATAACACCATAATATCTGTAAAAGATTTAGTAAAAAACTACAGCGAATTTCAAGCCGTTCGTTCTATTTCGTTTGATGTATATGAAGGCGAAATTTTCGGTTTACTTGGCCCCAATGGTGCTGGTAAAAGTACCACCCTCGAAATATTAGAAACCCTTCGTTCAAAAACCAGTGGTACCGTTACTGTTGGTGGGTTCAATTTGGATAAACAACCCGATGAAATCAAAAAAATTATTGGGGTACAATTACAAACATCAGGCTTTTACCCTGGCTTAAATTTAGTTGAGTTAATACAGTTGTTTAATGGTTTATATAACCGAAACGTTGACCCCATAACCTTATTAAACAAAGTAAATTTGGCTGATAAGGCGAAAGCAAAAAGCAAAGAGCTAAGTGGCGGACAAAAACAACGATTTTCAATTGCAACCACTTTAATCAATCAACCTAAAATCATATTTTTAGATGAACCCACTACTGGCCTCGATCCGCAAGCTAGGCGTAACCTGTGGGATTTAATTAAAGAAATTAGAGATGCCGGAACCACTGTAATTTTAACGACACATTATATGGATGAAGCGGAGCAACTATGCGACCGTATCGCTATCTTAGATGAAGGAAAAATAATTAAGCTTGATACGCCTGATGGTATGATTGATGAACTGGTAGCAACCGGTTTTGAACGTCCTAAACAAGTGAAAGCAGCTAATTTAGAAGATGTATTTATCAATTTAACAGGAGGTAAAGAAATTAGGCCTGAATAAATTTTAAACAAAAGCAAGTATGAAGAAATTATGGGTATGTGCCGCAACTGTAGCGGTAATGTGTAATGTTACTGCACAAACAAAAACAGCAGCAGCACCAAAAAAAGTAGCAGCAACGGCTACAACATCAAAACCAATTTTTAAAAATGCCATTGATAGTTTTAGTTATGCAGCTGGTATGAGCATTGGCGAAAGCTTATTACAAGCCGGTGCTACTTCACTCAATACACAGTTAGTAGCAAAAGCTATGGATGATATAATGGCTAAAAGAAAAACCGCAATGTCACAAGATCAAGCAAACATGACACTTCAGCAAAAGTTGCAAGCATTTGCTCAAAAACGTACAGAAGAACAAAAGCAAGTATGCGCTAGCTTTTTAGAAGTGAATGGTAAACGTAAAGGGGTGGTTTCGTTACCCAACGGTTTGCAATACGAAATTATAAAAGCAGGTGATGCTGCTGCTGCAAAACCAAAAGCTATTGACACCGTAGTGGTTGATTACGTAGGTACATTAATGGATGGTAAAGAGTTTGATAATTCATTGAAACGTGGCGCCCCTGCTACATTTCCGTTAAATGGTGTTATTAAAGGGTGGACAGAAATTTTGCAACTCATGCCTGTTGGCTCACACTGGAAAGTGTACATACCAAGCGAATTGGGCTATGGCGATAATCCGCCTCCAGGCTCACCAATTACACCCAATGCTTTGTTGATATTTGAAATTATTTTAAAAGATATCAAACCGGCAGCAACGGCCACTAATTAAAATTGTAACGATATGGATAACGATTTAAGTTTTCCCATCGGTAAATACATCGAACAGCCATTCTCTCAACAACAGTTGGAAGAGTGGCTGATTGATATAGAAGTATTACCAAAAGCCATTGAGTATGCGATTACTAACCTTGATGAGGCGCAACTCAATACTGCTTATAGGCCCAACGGTTGGACGATTATACAAGTAGTACACCATGTGGCTGATAGTCATATGAACGCATTTATTCGTTTTAAATTAGGTTTAACAGAAGATAACCCTACTATAAAACCATACGACCAAAACGCTTGGGCATTGCTGAATGATGTGCAAACTATTCCTATTAATGTTTCAATCACTATGTTGTATGCCATACATGTCCGTATGGTAGCCGTTTTAAAAAGTATTACAACTGAGCAGTGGCAACGAACAGTAGTGCACCCTGAGTACAATAAACAAATGACCTTGTGGTATTTATTAGGTAATTATGCATGGCATGGTAAACACCACACTGCACATATAAACAAGTTACGTGATCGTATGGGCTGGTAGGGGCGTTCATCAGTGTGTATAATGGCAGCATTTGTTCGGGCTTTACGCTGTACGTCCACCGCTGCTGCGGTTTCCGTGCCGCTGCAATCCCTGCGCCCTTGGGCATTTTAACTTTGTTCAACACAAAAGCAAACACAAAAGGTATGTCTATTTATAAAATAATTTCCTCCACCTACATTAGTGAGCACCCTTATTTTACAGCTCGTAAAGATGCTTATGAAACCCCCACAGGTAAAGTGGTAGATCCTTATTATGTTGTTGAAATGCCCGATAGTGCAGCTGCTGTAGCTATAACCCATGATCAGCAAATTATTTTAATTGAGCAATACCGTCATCCAATTCAACAAACTACTTTAGAGTTACCTGGTGGTTTTATTGATGGTGCAGAAGCGCCCATTAAAGCAATTGCAAGAGAGTTGTTAGAAGAAACTGGCCATCAATTTTCTCAAATTTATTCGCTAGGCACTACTTATGCTAACCCTGGCGTATTAAACAATGCTACTCATTTATTTTTAGCAATTGGCGGTGTAAAAGTTGCCCAACAACAATTAGATGCTAATGAAGAAATAAATATTACCTACCATACCGTAGCAACTGTAAAAAATATGTTACAAACACATACACTCATACAAAGTATGCATGAGGTGGCATTGCGAAGGGCCTTTGATTTTATGGCTAGTTTATAAAATATTAAGTTCAGCAATTACAAAAAAGCTACCACAAACCATAATTATAGCATCATTATTTAACCGCTGTTTAGCTGTATCAATAGCAATATTAACATCGTCAAACACTTCACCTGCAAGCCCAGCTTGGTTTGCAATGGTAGCTAACTCATTGGCAGGTAAAGCCCTTGGTATATGTGCATTCGTAAAATAGTACTGTCCATTTTTGGGAAACAAAGCTAACACTCCAGCAACATCTTTATCTTTTACAAACCCTAAAACAAAATGTACTTTTTTATGAGGGTATTGTTGTTGTAATTGTTGTAATACTTGGGTAATACCATCTTTATTATGAGCAACATCGGCAATTATAAGTGGTTGTTCACTTAATACATCCCATCGGCCCCGAAGGCCTGTCATCAATTTTACATCTCTTACGCCTTGCTGAATATGCTGTTCTTCAATGTTAAAATCAATACCATTTAATATTTCCACTGCTTGTAATACCGTACAAATATTTTCAGTTTGGTATAACCCAGTTAAACCAAGCTTGTAATTTAAATTTTTAAGGTTATTTTTTTGTTTAATGGTAACTGATAAATAGCCATTATTATTTATAGCTTCAATTGTGTTAAAATGATCTGTTGCAAAGCTGATGGGCGCATTGTTATTGGTGGCTGTTTGTAAAAAAATGGGAGCTGTTTCAGCAATAGCTTTACCAATTACTACAGGTATATTTGGTTTTATTATGCCAGCTTTTTGTGTGGCAATTTCAGGCAAAGTATCACCTAAAATATTTTGATGATCGTACCCAATATTGGTGATGATAGAGAGAATAGGTGTTATAACATTGGTACTGTCTAACAATCCACCTAAGCCCGTTTCAATTACTGCTATATCAACTGCTTCATGTGCAAAATAATCAAATGCCATGGCAACAGTCAATTCAAAAAAAGATGGTTGAATGTTGCTACTAATATCCATCGTTTTAGAAACAAAATCAACCACTTGTTGTTGTGGTATCATTTGGCCATTGATGCGAATACGCTCCCTAAAATCTTTTATATGTGGGGAGGTATACAGCCCTGTTTTAAAGCCTGCTGCTTGTAAAATAGCGGCTAACATATGTGAGGTACTACCTTTACCATTAGTACCAGCTATATGTATGGTACGTATTTTTTGGTGTGGATTACCCAAGTAGTCGCAAAGAGCTATGGTATTGTGTAAGTTTGCTTTATAAGCTTTTTGACCAACCCTGCTAAACATCGGTAATTGATCATATAAATAGGCAACTGTTGCTTCGTAATTCATAATGCATAGGCAAATTACAAAGAGTTATGCAACGCTGTAATATTTTTTACAATTTATTGTACGGTGAAATTAAATTGTACAGTTACGGTTGATTCATCATCAGCCTTATCAAACTTAATGTTACGTAAATAACCAGTAATAGCATTGGCATAATCTTTACTGAAACTGGTACTACCTTGACCAATTTTAATGAAAGTGCCTACACCTGCAGGCGATACTTTTATAACTGCATTAATGGTCGCTTTTGGTAAATCGCCTGTAAATGAGTAGTAGTTAATGACTTTACGATTACCACTTATAACTTTTGGACCACCTTTTTTGCCGCCGGGTGTATCGCCATAAGAATCTTTATCGCCAGTTGGTATACCATAATCACCTTTTCCAATCGGGTTTTTCCCTTGCATGGTATAGCCATTGTCAACTTCTTTATTATTGCCGTTTTTTGTACCCGGTCCATTATACACCAATTTTGGTTTTTGTGGTTTTGGGATAGGGGGTGTTACAACAGGTTTGGGTGTTGGTGTAGTATTTTTTGTAGTTACGTTTTTCTTTTCTGCTTTTACAACGGGTGCAGCGGTAGCTTCAGCATTGTCATCAGGCGTAACACTTTCTTCAGTATTGGTTTCTTTTGCTACTTCTGGCTGTGGTGCAGCAGGTACAGGTATTTCAGGGGTACCATCACCTTTTATGAGCGGTTGCTCTTCACCCAATCCATCATCATTATTGCCCAAATTAACTTCAATTAATTCAGGTGGTGGCGGAGGCGGCGGCGGTACAGTTTTCCAGCTGATAATGATAAACAATAAAAGCAACACTGCACAAATAATAGCAGTGTACATAAATGCTTTACGGTGTCTTTCTTTTTCAACAAAATTTGTCATGTTATAAAGTTAAATTATTGTTGTTGTAAAGATGCTAATTCGGTATAAAAAACATACCTGCATTATCAATTTAACATTTTTGTAATTAACCTCTTTTTCCAAATAACAAACTGCCAATGCGAACCATATTGCTACCACATTGTATGGCCAATGCATAATCATCACTCATGCCCATACTGATGGTGTTAAAATGCGGTAGTGTATGATGTAGTTTAAAATCATCAAAAATTGATTTTAAGTGCTGAAATTCTCTTTCCACTTTTTGTTTGTCATCTGTAAAAGTAGCCATGCCCATTACACCTGCAAAATCAATATGAGTGAATGTTTCAGGTTGTAGTTGTTGTAGTTCAGCAGCATTAAACCCAAATTTTGTTTGCTCTTCAGCAATATGTACTTGCAATAAACAAGCAATGGTACGGTTATTTTTTATAGCTTGTTTATTAATTTCTGTAAGCAGTTTTATACTATCAACACTTTGAATAATGGTTACAAAAGGTGCAATATATTTTACTTTATTACTTTGTAAATGTCCAATAAAATGCCAACGAATATCAGCAGGTAATTGAGGTTGTTTCTCCACTAATTCTTGTACATAATTTTCACCAAAATCTCTTTGTCCGAGTGCATATAACTGTTCAATATCACTTACTGGTTTTAGTTTTGATACGGCCACCAATGTGGTTTGGCTAGGTTGTAATGTTGTTATAATTTCTTTATAAAAATGTTCGTTAACCATAATTTATGATGCAATTTTTTGCCATCTATATTGTTGAATAGTTTTAATAATTAATAAACTTATAAGTAATGATGCAGGTATCATGGCCCATAATAGCCACACATATATTGTAGCAATGTAATGCAAACCTACTGGCAATGAAATGAATAACAGTTGCAGTAACATTTTTACAAATTTGCCTGTTTGTTGTTGGGTGCTAACCTGTGTTGAAAAAGGCAAGTAGCTTTTACCAATATGTATTATTAAAAAGAAAATTAAAATATTATTTACCAAGCCGAGTAACATATCATCAATAATGGCAACCCCCCATACGTAAAATGAAAAACCAAATAATATAATAAATATGGGTATAAAAAATTTTACTAAAATTGATTTCACAGCACCACTAATTAAGCTGCCCGGTTGTTGTAAAGGTGTTGCTAAATATATCCATGAGGCTTTAAAGTATTCGTTGTAAGGTAACAAGCCAATACCTGTAGATATGGTAATGATAGGTAAATAAGCAAATAATAAAAACATTTTAGTGTTAGATAAATTTGCCCATACATGCTGTATATTACTTCCACTTTTAAAGATAAAAATGAATACCATCACTAGCAAATAAGCTATGCTTGGGTAAAATTGCATCTTAAACATTTTGTCTCTAGCGGTCATAATCCACCCTATTTCAAAACCGGCTTTTTCAGTATTATTTTTGCAAACTAATGGGGCTATTTGCTGTGCAAAAGATGTACGTTGCATTGAATTTGAAGTTACCAAAGTTGGCTTACCCTCACCGCTGCTATTACCCAATGCTGCCATTTTTTTTGAAAATGATGGTGCTAAATATTTAAACATTATCCAGAAAGTGCCTACTGGTATTGTGATAGCAAGTAAAATCATCGCAATATGTGGCACATCAAATTGAAATGTATAAATCGCTTCTAATAAATTAGCCATCCACATGGGTGGTAAAAAATAGCTGTACCACTTTATGTTGAAAGTAACATTTAAATCACTAAAATTGATGAACCTCGGAGCAATTTGCATACCGGCTGCAAATACAATTGTAATGGCTATTTGAAAACCACTAACGATATCTTTTATTTTAGATTCATTTGCAAATTTTAAAATTAAACCATACAATAGGTAAGTTAAAAATACCGCCATTAATACGGTTAGTAAAATGGTGAAAATACTGGCTATACCAACCGCAAAACCATACTTAATAAAACAACTTATAATGGGGAATAAAGCAATAGCAATGGTAAATTGTAGCAAGTACACTAAAATATGCACTAACCTACTCATAAAAAAAGTGCGGCTATTTACGGGCCTTGGTAGTATCACTTGATTATCAGTAGTATCTAACAAAACACTACTAAAATCTGTAATCAACGTCATTGCCATCATAAACAACATGTAGGAGTGTAATAAGGCCATGCCAGCTACAATATCTTTTATAGAAAATATTGCACCGCCAATTAATAAACCAACTAAGGCATAAATAATTTGCGTAACCAAAAGTTGGTTTTTGGGTTCTTTTTGTGAAGCTTGTTTCATGGAAACCCTTGCCCTGCGGCGATCCATAATTAATTTTGTTTCGCAAATGATTTGTAATTTTTCAATATCAACATCTTTTTTAATGCTATGTTTTACAAACCATAAAACTAACTTAAGTAACAGTTTATCCATAAGGTTAGCTTTTTAAAACGTTTATAAATTCGTTAGCAGTGTTTTGTTGTTGATTGCTGTTGCCTGTAAGTGCGGTGAAAATATTTTCTAGTGAACCAAGGTGTGCATTTGATTGTAGTTCGTTGAAACTACCATCGGCCTTCACTTCGCCTTTATCAATGATGATGATACGGTCACTAATTTTTTCAACAACATCCATTATATGTGATGAATAAAAAATGGTTTTACCGGCTGCTTTTAATTGCGATAAAATTTCTTTTACTAATATAACGGCATTGGCATCAAGCCCACTCAAAGGTTCATCTAAAAATATTATTGAAGGGTTGTGTATGAGGCCACTAATGAGCAAAACTTTTTGTTTCATACCCTTGCTAAAGTTGGTCATACGGGTATGTGCTTTATCGTGTAAATCAAATAAACGTAATAGTTCCGTAGTTTTTGTGGCAATGGCTTGGTCGTTCATGTTATATAATTTGCCACTAAAGCGAAGGTATTCCGTAGGGGTAAGCACTTCGTATAAGGCCGCTTGCTCTGGTATGTACCCAATTATTTGTTTAACTGCTAATGGGTTGGTACGAACGTCAATATCCATCACAGTTGCGCTGCCTTCAAACTCACTAATAATACCACATAGTATTTTAATGGTAGTACTTTTACCTGCACCGTTGGGACCAATATAACCCACAATTTGACCAGCTTCAATATCTAAATTAATATCTTTTAAAACCAAATTACTGTCGTATGATTTGCGTAAGTGCTTTAGTTGAATGATGCTCATGAGCCAAGTTTTTATATGGGTTAAATGTATACTAAAAATGTGCAAACGAACGACCGTTTGCACATTTTTTATTTGATTTTTTTGGGAATTATTATTTTAAGATTGCTCTTCCTATTACAATACGTTGTACTTCGCTAGTACCTTCGTAAATCTGTGTAATTTTAGCATCTCTCATTAAACGTTCAACATGGTATTCTTTTACAAAACCATAACCACCATGTATTTGAACTGCTTCAGTTGCAGTCCACATGGCTGTTTCGCTACTGAATACTTTTGCCATTGAGCTACTTAAAGTATAATCAATATTATTATCTTTTTCCCATGCAGATTTTAAGCAAAGTAAACGAGCACATTCAATTTTAGTAGCCATATCAGCCAATTTAAATTGAATAATTTGATGGTTCATAATTTCAGTACCAAAAGCTTTTCTAGTTTTACTGTAATCTTTTGCTCTTTCGTAAGCACCACTTGCAATACCCAAAGCTTGTGCTGCAATACCAATACGGCCACCAGCAAGGGTTTTCATAGCAAATTTAAAACCGAATCCATCTTCACCAATTCTATTTTCTTTAGGCACTTTTACATCATTAAATAAAATGGTATGCGTATCGCTACCTCTAATACCTAATTTATTTTCTTTAGCACCTACAACAACACCAGGCCAGTTTTTTTCAACAATAAAAGCGTTAATACCTTTGCTACCTTTGCTTGGGTCAGTTTGTGCTATAACCAAATATACGCTAGCGCTGTTACCATTGGTAATCCAGTTTTTGGTACCATTGAGTAAGTAATAATCACCTTTATCTTCAGCCGTAGTTTGTTGGCTCGTCGCATCGCTACCAGCTTCTGGCTCACTCAATAAAAAAGCACCAATGTATAATTCACCGTCTTTTTTGCCTTGTGCTAAAGGTTTAAGGTATTGTTGTTTTTGTGCTTCAGTTCCGTATTCTTGTAAGCCATAGCAAACCAAACTGTTGTTTACACTCATACTTACACTTACGCTGGCGTCAATTTTACTAATTTCTTCCATAGCAATAACGTAGCTCATGGTATCTAAACCACTGCCACCATATTCAGGTTTTACCATCATACCCATAAAACCTAAATCGGCTAATTTCTCAATCTGCTCTTTTGGAAATTTTTGATGTTCATCTCTTTCAATTACCCCAGGTAAACATTCATTTACGGCAAAATCTCTTGCAGCTTGTTGTATCATTAGCTGCTCTTCAGAAAGTTGAAAATTCATATTAGTTTTTTAGTGTTGCAAATTTAGGGGAAAATGCTGTTACGATTTATTTTTGGCATACCATTCATCCTTTAAAATTCCAAAAATTTGGGTATTATTAAAGCGGTTATTGTAATAATAATTTTGCCTCAACATACCTTCTTCAATAAATCCATTTTTTTGTAAAACTCTGGCTGATGCTGTGTTTTCTGGATCAACCTTCGCTTCAATTGAATGAAAATGTAAATGTTCAAACCCATAAGCAACAACAGCTTTTATGGCTTTTGTGGTAATACCTTTATTTTGATATTGCGGAAGTAAATAATACCCAATTTCAGCTCGTTCATTTTGGATGTCAATGTAATGAAAACCTATTTGTCCTACCGTTTCGTTTGTAGCTTTTAATACAATCCACCATGGTACTGAAATGTTATTAGCTACATTATCAATCATCATTTTATAAACTGGTAAAACATCTTCAAAATTTTTAGCAACGGGTCTACCTATGTAATGCATCACTTCAGGGTTTGACCTTAATTGAAAAAGTATATTTTTATCAGTTTCAACCGTTTCTCTAAAAATAAGTTCTTCAGTTTCAAAATAAGGAAATGGGGTGAAATTTAAGTTGAGCATTGGCACTAATTTTTATTAAAAGTAGCATAACCCTTTTATATTTTTATATTTGCCTTTTAGCATTATGACAACCACTGCACAACAAAATTTATCAATACAAAAGAAAATTGCTATTCTATCGATTGTATTGTTTGTTATTAAAATGGCCGCTTGGGTTATTACACACTCTGTTGCTATTTTAACTGATGCCTTGGAAAGTATTGTAAACATAGTTGCCAGTATGTTGGGTATTTATAGCTTAATACTTTCTGCTAAACCAAAAGATGAAGACCACCCATACGGACATGGAAAAGTAGAGTTTATTTCGGCAGCTGTTGAAGGTACATTAATTGTAGTGGCTGGTTTGCTTATTATTTACGGCGCAGCTAAAAATCTTTCGCAGCCAACAGCCGTGCACCAACTCGACTATGGTATTATTTTGATTGTAGTGACTGCTGTTGTAAATTATTTTGCAGGTTTTATATGTGAAGAAATTGGCAAAAAAAATAATTCACTTCCCTTAATTGCAAGTGGCAAACATTTAAAAAGCGATACTTATACAACTGCTGGTATTATTGGTGGCTTGGTACTGTTATATTTTACCAAAATTGCTTGGATAGATAGTGTGGTGGCTATGTTATTTGCTTTGATCATTACCTACACTGGTTATAAAATAATACGCTCATCTATTGCAGGTATTATGGATGAAGCTGATACGCAATTATTGAAAGATGTTATTGTTACACTTAATGATAACAGGCGTTTTAACTGGATTGATATTCATAACCTACGCATCATAAAGTATGGTGCAACCTTGCATTTAGATGCCCATTTAACCGTTCCTTGGTATTTTAACGTATATGAAGCACACCATGAAATAGATGAACTTACAGATTTACTCCGTAATAATTTTGGTGATTCATTAGAAATTTTTGTGCATTCAGATGCATGTATGACATTTAGTTGTGCTGTATGTATTAAGCCTGATTGTAAAGTTCGACAAAGCCCCAACGTTAAAAAAATAACTTGGAGCATGAATAATATTTCATCTAACAACAAACACAATGAATCAACCACTGCTATTGGATGATAATTACTGGAGTGAACGTTATTATAACCAACAAACCAGTTGGGATATGCAACAAGTTTCACCACCTATAAAGGCATATTTTGATCAATTTACTGATAAAAATGCCGCTATTTTAATACCTGGTTGTGGTAATGCTTATGAGGCGGAGTATTTGTTGCAGCAAGGATTTACTAACATTACATTGGTTGATATTTCGGCTGTTTTGGTAACTGCTTTACAACAAAAATTAGCTGATTATCCTTACCAAGTGAAAGTGTTACATCAAGATTTTTTTACAATGCATGGAAGCTTTGATGTTATTGTTGAGCAAACGTTTTTTTGTGCTATTGATCCATCATTGAGAGCTGCTTATGTTGCAAAAATGAAATCACTTCTGCGTCCAAATGGTATGTTAATAGGCTTATTGTTTAACAGAAGCTTTGAAGGTGGACCTCCCTTTGGTGGCAATGTTGTAACGTACAAACAACAATTTGAAAATGTTTTTTCATTCGTTCAAATGGAGCCATGTTATAACTCTATTAAACCAAGAAGCGGTTCTGAATTGTTCATTATTTGTAAACCATAAATATTGGTTATGAATAAATTACTTGTTTTAAGTTTAGTTGTATTACACTCACTTACATCATCTGCACAAAAATTTAAAAGTGGCGATGAAACTTACGTTAATCCTATAATACATGCTGATTATAGTGACCCGGATGTTATTTATGTGAACGGGCAATTTTATATGGTGAGCAGTAGTTTTAATCAAATACCTGGCTTACCTATTTTACAAAGCAATGATTTGGTAAACTGGCGTATTATCTCTCATGCCTTACCTGTACAACATCCTGATGAAGTATTTAGTAAAGTTCAACACGGTAAAGGTGTTTGGGCTCCCAGCATTCGATATCATAAAAATGTATTTTATATTTTTTATCCTGACCCTGATTATGGTATTTATATGATGAAGGCCAACAATATAAAAGGACCATGGTCAACCCCCAAATTAGTAAAAGCAGGTAAAGGTTTAATTGATCCTTGTCCGTTATGGGATGATGATGGTAAGGTATATTTAGTACATGCTTTGGCAGGAAGCAGGGCAGGTTTTAAATCAATTATTTTGATGCACGAACTCAATGCAAGTGCCACAACAATTTTGAATGATGCCGTGTTGGTATATGATGGACATGGTATTGATGCTACAATTGAAGGACCTAAATTATACAAACGCAATGGGTACTACTACATATTTGCTCCAGCCGGCGGCGTAAGTACCGGTTGGCAATTGGTTTTACGCAGTAAAAATATTTATGGCCCTTATGAACGTAAGGTAGTACTAGTGCAAGGTAAAACGAATATAAACGGGCCTCACCAAGGCGCTTGGGTGCAAACCAATTCGGGTGAAAATTGGTTTCTTCATTTTCAAGAAAAAGATGCCTACGGAAGAATTGTTCATTTGCAACCAATGCGTTGGTTAAACAATTGGCCAGTTATTGGTGTAGATAATGATGGAAATGGCATTGGTGAACCCGTATCAACTTTTAAAAAGCCAAATGTTGGTACAATTTCAAGTAAAAATATTTTACAAACGAGTGATGAATTTACTGGCAATACAATAGCACAACAATGGCAATGGCAAGCTAACCCTGGTTTAAATTGGGCTTATCCTTATCCTGCAAATAATTCGTTACGAATGAATGCGGTATTAACATCAGATAGTAACAACTTGTGGGATATGCCGAATATTTTATCTCAAAAATTTCCTGGAGAAAATTTTACAGCAACAGTAAAATTTAATTTTCAACCAAAAACAGTAGGAGAAAGGTTTGGCCTTACAGTAGTAGGGTTACAATATGCAGCTATAGAAGTGGTAAATACTAGCAATGGTTTACAATTACAATACTTACAAAATGATGCTGCTGAAAAAGAACCGCATGCTACTGTACAACAACTCAGTACATTATCAGCCACAAATTTATACTTTCAATTACAGGTAAAAGAAGGTGGTAATTGTACGTTTGCTTATAGCATTGATAATAAAAGTTTTAATGTATTACCATTTTCGTTTAAAGCTGCACCTGGTAAATGGATTGGCGCAATTGTAGGCATGTATTGTAGCCGAACTAAAAGTACAAATGATGCTGGCTTTGCAGATGTTGATTGGTTTAGAGTAGTTACTTATTAGCAGCTTTTAATCTAATAATTTTGTAAATTTTAATAGCACTTAAAAGCAGTATTACAAATAATACCAATCCTATTAAACCCCAAACAACGCTCAAGCTTTGCTTTACCACCACTAGCATTACTATACTTATCAAAAATACAGTTGCTACTTCATTCCATAACCTTAATTGTTGTGAACTATATTTAAATTGGCTATTTGCTTGTTGCTTGTATAAAACATGTAGTGTAATATGGTATGCATAAAGCAACAATACAAATCCTAATTTTATCCAAAGCCACGGGCTCATCACAGGGTATAAATGCAATAACCATAAGCCAAAACATAAAGTAATAATGGCAGATGGCCATGTAATACCCAACCATAATCTTTTAATCATAATGGTGAATTGCTGTTGCAAAATTGATTTTGCAGGCATGGGTTGATCATTTGCTTCGGTATTGTAAATAAATAAACGTACAATATAAAAAAGCCCACTAAACCATGTTACTACAAATATAATATGCAGTGCTTTTAGGTATAAATACATATGTTTATTTTAAACCGCTACCGTTTCTTTTTGGTTGATGTTGCATAAAGTTAAAATGGTATCAATCCACAATGGGTTGGTGTTTAAACAAGGTATTAATTGAAAACTTTCTCCACCTGCTTCTTTAAAAATTTCATCACCTTCTTCACCCATTTCTTCAATTGTTTCTAAACAGTCGCTCACAAATGCAGGACAAACCACTAATAATTTCTTTACACCTTCTTTTGGTAATTCACCTAAAAGCTTTGCTGTGTAAGGTTTTAACCAAGCATCTTGTCCTAAACGACTTTGAAATGAATAACCAACTTTTTCAGCAGGTATATTTAATGCCTTGGCCACTAAATGGGTTGTTTCAATTACTTGGTGCCTATAACAAAATTCATGCGCTGCTGATGCAACATTACAACAATCACTGGTTTGTAAACAATGCGTTTTGGTGCAATCTGTTTTCTTTACATGCCTTTCAGGAATACCATGATAGCTGAACAAAATTTTATCAAATGGTTGTTCAAGGTATGGTTGTATTGAAGTTGCTAATGCATGTATATACTTTTGATTATTGTAAAATGCAGGAATAATTGTAAGAGCTGAGTTGTAGTTGCCTTGCTTATGTAAATCAGCCACTTGCACCGCAGCTGTTTCATAACTACTCATGGCATAGTGTGGGTACAATGGTAATGCAATAATTTCTTCAATTTGTGGATGCTCTTGGTGTATTGTTTTTAAAACACTTTCTGTTGAAGGATTACCATAACGCATAGAAAAATATACAGGAACATCCGTTTTTTCTTGCACCAGTGTTGTTACCTGTTTTGTAATAGATACTAAAGGAGATCCATCTTTTGTCCAGATAGTTTTGTACTTTTTTGCACTTTGTGGTGAACGTAATGGTACTATGATACCTTTTACCAAAATCGTTCTTAACCAATTGGGCACATCAATCACTCTCTCATCCATCAAAAATTGTGATAAATAAGGCTTTACATCTTTGGTAGTAGGACTATCAGGTGAGCCTAAATTCATCAACAATATGGCTTTGCGCTGCATATGATATGTTTTTAAAATTTACGCAAATTTCAATCATCTACTTCATAACACACAATGTTTATTGTCACCTGAATGTCAGATTCGGTTCATTTACTTCCTAGTTTGGTAATTTAATTTTTATTACAATACGTTTACAATTGTATGACGAAAGCCATAGGTTGATTAGATAATTTTACACTCAATATGTATCAAAACAACGTTACATTATCAACTCAAATATTAAGCAGGTTACACGTAATTGGTATTAACCACCACCAAACGAGTGCAGAGGTGAGGGGTTTGTTTGCAATTGATAAAAATCAGTTTAATACCATTGCCACTATTGCAAAGGAATATGAAATTGTTAGCTTATTTGTGCTAAGTACTTGTAATAGAACCGAATTGTACGCCTTTGCTGAAAACAGCACAATTTTAGTAGATATTTTGTGTGAAGCATCGGGTGGTTCAAAAAATGTTTTTGATGAAATTTCATTTAGCAAAAATGGTACATTAGCATTAGAGCACTTATTTAAAGTAGCCGCAGGTATCGATTCGCAAATATTAGGCGATTATGAAATTTTAGGTCAATTAAAAGCAGCCATTGCAATGGCAAATGCGCATCAACTTATTGGGCCTATAATGCACCGCACTTTAAATTATGTGTTGCAAGCTTCTAAAAAAATAAAAACGTTTACTTCTTTAAGTTCAGGTACTGTATCGGTATCATACGCAGCCATTGAATATTTGAAATTACAAGACAATATTGCAGAACAAAAAATACTAATAATTGGTGCAGGCAAGTTTGGTAGAAATGTTTGTAAAAATTTAAAACATTATTTCAATACTAACAATATCACCATCCTCAATAGAACAAATAATATAGCCGCTGATTTTGCAAAAGAGGCAGGTATTACTGCCGATTTATTTGAAAACTTACCAAAGCAGGTTAAATTAAATGATGTAATAATTGTGTGTACGAATGCCAACGATTATATCATAACAACAGAACATTTTTCAGAAAATGATCATAAAGTTATTTTAGATTTATCGGTTCCATTAAATGTACAACCAACCATAAATGCATATCAAAATATTACTTTGGTAGATGTTGACTATCTTTCAAAAGTATATGTTGATAAAACATTGGCAGTTCGTAAGGCAGCATTGCCAAAGGCTTTCGAAATAATAAATGAAACCAGTACAGAGTTTATTAATTGGTTAAATACCTACCACCTTACAGCACACTTAAACGAATGGAAACATAAGCTGCACGAACTGCAGAATTTATTACCAGCAGCTTGTGAAATGAATAAGGTTGGCGATATCAATGCTTGTCCACATAAAAAAGTACAACAAACCATTAATAAATTAGCTACACAACTAAAAACTAATTCGCATACGGGTTGTCAATTTATTAACTCCATTAATCATTTTTTAGAGCTTAATTAAAATGAATCAATCCAACCATTTAAAAATAGGTACAAGAGACAGTAAGTTAGCTACTTGGCAAGCCCAAAAAGTAAGTGATTTTTTAACAGCTAACCATTTAGCCAATCAACTTCATTTTATAAAAAGTGAAGGCGATATTAACTTAACCACACCATTATACGAAGTAGGTGTACAAGGTATTTTTACAAAAGCGTTAGATATTGCTTTGCTCAATAATGAAATTGATATTGCTGTACATTCATTTAAAGATGTGCCAACGCAATTAGCAGCAGGCTTACAAATTGCAGCCATACTCAAAAGAGATAATCCTTTAGATGTATTGGTTTTTAAAAATGAAACAACTCGTAACAATGTAGCCAATGCTATAAATAATAAAACCACCCAACAACTTCCCATACACATTGCAACAAGTAGTATACGCCGTAAGGCACAATGGTTGCATGCGTTTCCATTATCAACCATTGATAATATAAGAGGTAATGTTATAACACGTATAGAAAAGCTACATGCAGCTGATTGGGATGCTGCCATATTTGCGGCTGCTGGTTTAGAGCGGTTGGGTTTAACAGAATCAATTACTGGGCCGCAGTTGCCTTTACCATGGATGTTACCAGCACCAGCACAAGGGGCGATGGTGGTTATTTGTAGAGAGAATGATGAACAAGTACTGAAAGCATGTGCAGGCTTACATGATGAGCACACAGCTATTTGTACGCATATTGAAAGAGATTTTTTAAGGGCTTTAATGGGAGGTTGTGCAACACCAATTGGTGCATTTGCGGCAATAGAAAACGGTATTATTTCTTTTACAGGTAACGTTACGGCTATCGATGGTAAAGATGAAATTACTGTAATAGTAAAAACACCTTTGGAACAACAACAATTGGTGGCAACAGAAGCAGCTACTCTTATGGTTCAAAAAGGTATTCAAAATATCAAAATAAATTGATTACGCAAGCAACCATATTATCAACAAAAAAATTATTGCCTGCAGTAAAAAATGATTTACAACAACATCATTTTAATGTGATAGATGAGTCTTTTATTAGTTTTAAAAACATTGTCAATTTTGAAAAATCAAGTTGTATTAATGTTGCTGATGAGGTCATCGTTTTTACAAGTGTAAATGCTGTTAAAGCTTATATTGAAAATGTACAGCATTTTTTTATTGCACCAACATACAAAAGGGTTTATTGTTTAAGTGGCCAAACACTTATTGCAGCTAAACAACTTTCTAATATTACCATTGAAGGCGTTGCAGAAAATGCACTTGCTTTAGCTCGATTAATTACGGCAGATAAAAATATTGAAGCCGTTACATTTTTTTGTGGCGATCATAGGAGAGATGATTTACAACATCACTTACAACAAAATAATGTTTTGGTAAATGAAGTGGTTTTGTATGAATCAATATTAACGCCACTTTCAATCAACGAACCTATTGATGGGCTGTTGTTTTTTAGTCCATCAGCCATTGATAGTTATTTATTAAAAAATACCATTGCAGCGGTAACTGCCTGTTTTTGTATAGGCGATACAACTGCACAACATTTACAGCAAAAAATTGCACGACAAGCAATTGTTGCTGCACAACCTTCACAAGAGGCTATTGCAACTTGTGTATACCAATTCTATAATAAAAAGATAGCATAATTATGATTCCATCAGTAAATACTACTGGCAACGCAACGAGTAGTAATTTGAAAAACGATTTACTTTTACAAGCGTTAAGAGGTGAACAATTGAGTAGACCCCCAGTTTGGATGATGCGTCAAGCAGGTCGTTATTTACCAGAATACATGGTGCTTAGAAGAAAATATGATTTTTTTACCCGTTGCCAAACACCTGAGTTAGTTTGTGAAATAACCTTACAACCAGTTGATATTGTTGGGGTAGATGCTGCCATTATTTTTTCAGATATTTTGGTGGTACCGCAAGCAATGGGTTTAGAAGTATTAATGGAAGAAGGTAAAGGCCCTTCATTACCAGCACCTATAAAATCAGTTGATGATTTAAAACGTATTGTGAAGCCTGATGTGAACGATCAATTACATTATGTAATGGATGCGTTAACACTTACGAAAAAAACACTAGATGGTCGTGTGCCTTTAATAGGTTTTGCTGGTGCTCCTTTTACATTACTTTGTTACATGGTACAAGGTAAAGGCAGTAAAACGTTTGATGAAGCTAAATCATTTTGTTTTACACAACCTGCATTAGCACACCAACTTATGCAAATGATTACTGATACCACCATCGAGTATTTAATTGCACAATCAAAGGCTGGTGCTGATGTTGTACAGTTATTTGATAGTTGGAGTGGTTTATTAAGTCCAGCAGATTTTGAAGCATTCGCATTGCCGTACATTAAACAAATTGTAGCTGCGGTTCAACCGCATTGTCCGGTAATTGTGTTTGCTAAAGGAAGTTGGTATGCTATTGAAGCGATGGCTGCAACTGGTGCTGCTGTGGGGGTTGACTGGTGTATACCGCCTGCCATGGCTCGTTCGTTTGCAGGTAAGCATACTACATTACAAGGTAGTTTTGACCCTGCAAAGTTAATGATGGCGCCAGCTGATATTAAGAAAGAAGCTCATAAAATGATTGATGCTTTTGGTGTTCAACATTACATTGCTAATTTAGGTCATGGTATAACACCTAATATTCCGGTTGATCATGCAAGGGCATTTGTAGATGCTATTAAAGAATATAACGCAAAATAACAACGATGTTAGGTAACGAAGAGTCTATCAAACAACAGTTTATCGACTTTATTCATGGTTTGCAAAATCACCTTTGTGCTGCAATTGAGCAAGTAGATGGTGCGGCTATTTTTAAAGAAGATGTTTGGCAAAGAGCAGAAGGTGGTGGTGGCATTACACGTATTATTGCCAATGGTGCGGTGTTTGAAAAAGGTGGTGTTAATACCAGTATAGTATTTGGTGATGTTACGGATAATATGCGTAAGCAATTAAAAATTGAAGGCGAAAAATGGTTTGCTTGTGGCATTAGTTCGGTATTACATCCTATTAATCCTATGGTGCCAACGGTACATTTTAATTACCGTTATTTTGAATTGTATGATGCACAACATGAAGTGATAGATAGCTGGTTTGGCGGTGGTACTGATTTAACGCCTTATTATTTGTTTGAAGATGATGTAGTGCATTTTCATCAATCTTACCAAACTATTTGTAATCAATTTCATGTTGATTTATATCCTCAATTTAAACATCATTGCGATACCTATTTTGTAAACAAACATCGTAATAATGAGTGCAGGGGTGTTGGTGGTATTTTTTATGATTACCAACGCAATGGTAATTTTAATATGACAGCTGCTGATTGGTTATCATTTGCTAAAGCTTGTGGTTATATTTTCGAAACATCTTATTTAACCATCGCTACTAAACATAAAGATGATACTTTTACAGATGCACAAAAGTACTGGCAACAAATAAGAAGAGGCAGGTATGTTGAATTTAATTTGGTGCATGATAGGGGAACCCTTTTTGGTTTACATACTAACGGTCGTACCGAGAGTATTTTAATGAGTTTACCACCAACAGTAAGGTTCGATTATGAATATCATCCTCCAAAAGATAGTGCAGAAGCGGCGTTGCAAGCAATATTGCTGCAACCAAAAAATTGGTTACAACTTTAAACTTTTTTAAAATGTATTTGCAAAAGCGAAATAGAATATTACGTCAATCACCTGCTATACGTAGTATGGTAGCTGAAACAGTAGTAACACCCAACGATTTTATTGTACCATTATTTATTGTAGAAGGTAGTAATGTACGTGAAGAAATTAGCTCAATGACTAATTACTATCGTTTAAGTTTAGATAATACGGTTGCAGAAGTAAAACAGTTGTATGCTATGGGTGTGAAATGTATACTATTATTTATTAAGTGTGATGATGCATTAAAAGATAATAAAGGTACCGAAGCATTAAACCCCAATGGTTTAATGCAAAGAAGTATTCGTGCAATTAAAGATGCGGTGCCTGAAATGTGTGTAATGACGGATATTGCCCTAGATCCTTTTTCTAGTTATGGCCATGATGGAATTGTTGAAAACAATCAAATTGTAAACGATGCTACTGTTGAAGTGCTGGCAAAAATGAGTGTAAGCCATGCACAAGCTGGAGCTGATTTTGTTGCACCAAGTGATATGATGGATGGCCGTATTGGCGCCATTCGTAAGGCATTAGAAGAAAATAATTTTACCAATACGGGTATAATGAGTTATAGCGCTAAATATGCTAGTTGCTTTTATGGCCCTTTTAGAGATGCTTTAGATAGTGCACCAGGATTTGGTGATAAAAAAACATATCAAATGGATGTAGCTAATAGCAATGAAGCTGTTAGAGAAACCTTGTTAGATATTGAAGAAGGTGCAGATATTGTAATGGTAAAACCTGGTTTACCTTATTTAGATATTGTACAAAAACTTGCCACCCAAATTCATGTACCCATTAGTGTATACCAAGTAAGTGGCGAATATGCTATGATAAAAGCTGCAGCAGAAAAAGGTTGGTTAAATGAAGAAAAAGCCATTATAGAATCAATCACTTCCATCAAAAGAGCTGGTGCAAGCCTTATTGCTAGTTACTTTGCAAAAGATTTTATTAAAATTATAAACGCATAATCAATGTCATCTCAAAACGATATTTTATTTGCCAAGGCGCAACTTCATATACCCGGGGGCGTTAATTCACCCGTAAGGGCTTTTAAAAGTGTAGGTGGTAACCCCATATTTATTAAAAAAGCAAACGGTGCTTATTTGTATGATGCTGATGATAAACAATATATTGATTACATCGCCTCATGGGGACCAATGATTTTGGGGCATGCATATGAACCTGTTATTAATGCCATTCAACAGCAAGCTACATTAGGCACTAGTTATGGCGCACCTACCGAATTAGAAATTAATATGGCAGCCTTAATTAAATCAATGGCACCCAATGTTGATTTAATAAGGATGACGAGCAGCGGTACAGAAGCTTGTATGAGTGCACTACGTGTTGCACGTGGGTATACTGGTAAAAATAAATTCATCAAGTTTGAAGGTTGTTATCATGGCCATGCAGATGCTTTTTTGGTAAAAGGGGGTAGTGGCATGGCTACATTGGGTATTGAAACGGTACCCGGTGTAAGTGAAGCAGTAGCCAACGATACTTTAACTGTAGCTTATAACGATTTAGAAGCAGTGCAACATTTAGTGGCATTACATAAAAATGAAATTGCTGCCATTATAGTAGAACCCGTAGCTGGTAACATGGGTTGTATTTTACCTGCGCCTGGTTTTTTAGAAGGACTCAGAAAAATTTGCGATGATGAAAACATCGTATTAATTTTTGATGAAGTGATGACGGGCTTTAGATTAGCAAAAGGCGGTGCACAACAATTATTAAACATAAACGCTGATTTGGTTACTTATGGTAAAGTAATTGGCGCAGGTATGCCCGTTGGTGCTTTTGGTGGAAAACAAGCTATTATGGAGTGTGTAGCGCCATTGGGTAAAGTATACCAAGCAGGCACATTAAGTGGTAACCCTATTGCTATGATTGCTGGGTATACCTTGTTGAATGAATTGAATACGAATGATGATTTGTATACTGAGCTAAACGCAAAAACTGTTTATTTAAAAGATGGTTTGGCCAAAGTTTTTATTGATAAAAACATACCCGTTACAATCAATCAACTTGGCAGTATGATTAGTGTGCATTTTACAAATAATGAGGTAAATAATTTTGCAGATGCTGCAGCTTGTAATAATGAATTGTTTAAAAAATATTTTCATCATATGCTAGCGCAAGGTATTTATTTGCCACCTTCACCTTTTGAAAGTTGGTTTTTAAACAATGCATTGCGTTATGATGATTTAGATAAAACCATTAATGCCACCGCAACTTTTACTGCATAAATTTTAAAAGCGCCATCATAATTTGATGGCGCTTTTGGTAAATTCATTTGGATAATTTGTGGTTTATTACAAATGATTGATAATATCATTTACACTGGCCCTAGCCCTGTAATCAGTGTTAAAAAAGCGATATTTAATAGTACCATCTTTTGCTATAATGTAGGTAGCAGGTACAGGTAAATTAGCGCCATTGTCGCCATTTACTGTTGCAAAATCAACACCATAACCTTTGTATTTGGTAACCGTGTTATCATCTACCAAAAAATTTACTTTGTAGCTTTTCATGATACTTAAACCTTTGTCTTCTATAATGGCATAAGTAGCTTTTGTTTTTTCAATGGTTTTACTAATGTTGACTGCACTCTCGGGTGTAACCGTTACAACTGATGCGCCTTTGGCAGTGATAAATGATAGTGAATCACTCACTTTCTTTAACTGTTGGTTACAATATGGGCACCATTGTCCTCTATAAAAAATTACCACTACAGGCCCTTTTTTTAAAAGTGATTGTACATCAACCATATTTCCATTTTGATCTTTTGCTGCAAACATGGGTGCTTTTTCTCCAACAGATAAACCACTAGGGTATGCGATGTTAGCTTGTGCCATGCTTGATAATGTAATTACGGATAGTAATAAGAATAATATTGATTTTTTCATGTTTGTTTTTAATTAGTTAGCGTTAATACGTAACATAAGTCGATTACTTACAGCAGCAGCATTAAAATAAAAAGCGTTTTATCAATTTCAATAAAACGCTTTTCAAAATGTGGTATAGCCTATTTTAATCAAATAATTTTGCAACGCCAAATGCGGCTGCAGCAGCCGTAGCGCCAATTAGTGTTACCCTTAATGCACCCCAAAGTGGTTTTACACCTGTCATTTTACTTTTTACATATCCAAAAATGAATAAGCATATCAGTGTTGCTATTGCTGAATATTTTAAACCATCAATTGCGTTTTCTGTAAAAAAATAAGGACTCAATGGTATGATACCTCCAACAATGTATGATATGCCAATGTTCAAGGCACTTTTGGTAGCACGTTTAGGGTCAGGTTTATCTAAACCTAGTTCATACTTCATCATAAACGATACCCAGCGATCTTTATCACGGGCAATTTCTTCGGTAGCTTGTTCTTGTACTTCTTTACTTAGGCCAATATTGGCAAAAAATTCTTTGGTTTCTTCTATTTCTCTCTCTCTTAAATTTTCAACTTCAAAGTGTTCACGTTTTTCTTCATTGGTGTAATGGTCTTGCTCTGTTTTACCCGATAAATATCCACCTAAACCCATCGCAATACTACCAGCAGCTATTTCAGCAATGCCTGCAATTACAATGATGTTGCTGCTAGCAACAGCACCGCTAAGGCCTGCTGCTAATGCAAATGGTACCGTTAAGCCATCACTCATACCTATTACAACATCTCTTAAAAAGTCTGAACTTTCAAGATGTTCTTCGGTATGTTGATGGGTATTGTGGTGTAAATGGGTGTCCATTATATAAATTTAAAGTTGCTCTAAAATACGTAAGCTTTTTTTAATAATCGTTACGGCTTCTAATATTTGCGTTTCTGTAATGATTAATGGTGGAGCAAAACGAATTTTATCGCCATGGGTAGGCTTTGCTAATAAACCATTATTTTTCATTTCAATACAAAGTTCCCATGCCGCTTCTTTATTGTGATGATCAATTACGATGGCATTCAGCAATCCCTTCCCTCTAATTGTTTTGATAAAAGGCGATTCAATTTTTGATAGTTCGTTTCTAAATAAAATCCCCATTTTATGGGAATTAGCAGCCATATTTTCATCTTTCAGCACTGTTAAAGCAGCAATGGCAATTTTACATGCTAACGGATTTCCTCCATAAGTGCTACCATGTTCACCTGGTTTAATGGTCATCATCACTTCATCATTACATAATACAGCACTTATTGGTATGGTGCCACCGCTTAGTGCTTTGCCTAAAATTAAAATATCGGCATGTACACCTTCTTCACAAATGGCTAATAAATGACCAGTACGGCAGAGGCCAGATTGAATTTCATCTGCCACCATTAATACGTTGTATTTGTTACAAAGTTGTCGCACTTTTGCATAATACCCAACGTTAGGTACCACTACACCTGCTTCACCTTGTATTGGCTCAAACATAAATGCAGCAACAGTTTCATCTTGAAAAGCTTTTTCTAAAGCTTCAATATTATTGTACGGTACTTGAATAAACCCCGGTAAAAACGGACCAAAATGATGACGTGATGATTCATCGGTGCTATAAGAAATTACCCCTAATGTTCTACCATGAAAATTATCGTTACAAACCACCACTTTTGCTTGGTTTTCGGCAATACCTTTTACTTGGTAACCCCATCTTCTGCTCAGTTTTATGGCAGTTTCAACAGCTTCCACACCTGTGTTCATGGGCAAAACTTTATCGTACCCAAAATAACTGGTGATGAATTTTTCATATTCACCTAGTTGGTCATTGTAAAATGCCCTTGATGTTAAGGTGAGTGTTTGTGCTTGTTCAATAAGCACATCAATAATTTTGGGGTGACAATGCCCTTGATTTACAGCTGAGTAACCACTCAAAAAATCATAGTATTGTTTATCATCAACATCCCACAAATGAACGCCTTTCCCTTTTTTTAGCACTACCGGTAAAGGATGGTAATTGTGGGCACCATATTTATCTTCTAATGAAATAAAATAATCAGTAGCCGGCGATTCAGTTGCATGCAACACTGCACTCATTGTATTAAGTTTTTAAAAATGTAAAGTGAAATTTGGAGTACGTAAGTATAACCTTCCTGCATAGGAAGGTGGAGGAAGCTTAACTTCGATGATTGAGCAAATCTAAATTGCTGCTTAAAAAATGTAGTATGTTAGTTGTGTACTTGATAGTTCAAAGATATTATTTTAAACGACTTCACAAAAGTAATGTGCAGGAAATTTAAAATTATTTAAAGAAGGAGCATCTTTAAAAATACCAAAAACAGTACTGCCACTGCCACTCATGGCACTGTAAATGGCACCTTGTTGATACAGTGTTTCTTTAATAATTGCTATGGCAGGGTGTTGTTGAAACACCGGAACTTCAAAATCATTAACAATCGTGTTTTTCCAAGTAGTTATATCAGCCTGTACATTTTCTTGCAAATTTTTACTGCCCATCGCGGCAACATTTAATGCTTTAAAAGCGGCACCAGTATTTACATGAATACTAGGGTTTACTATTACAAAATGATAACCCGATAAATCAATAGTTGTTGGGGTAAGTATTTCACCACGGCCCGTAGCAAATGAAGGTTGGTTTAAAACAAAAAACGGACAGTCACTACCCAGTTGTAATGCATACTGCATGAGCTTTTCATTACCCAAATTCAATTGGTATAGTTGGTTGAGCATTTGCAAAACGGCTGTTGCATCTGCTGAACCACCACCTAAGCCTGCCCCTAAAGGAATATTTTTATGGAGATGTAAATGAACAGTGCTTATTTGTGGGTATTCGTTTTTTAATAAATGGTATGCTTTTACACAAAGGTTATCAGCTGTACTACCATCTATTTGTAAACCGGTAGAAGTAAATGTAATACTATCACTATTTTGTGGCGTTTCAACTATTTCTACCGCATCTTTAATGGCAATGGGGTAGAAGATGGTTTCAATATCATGAAAACCATCAACTCTTTTGCCCACTATATTTAAACCAATATTTATTTTACAGTTGGGAAAAGCCAGCATGTGTTTGTGATTTTTTTACCAGTGAATTTAATTGTTGCCCCTGGTTTTTAATTCATCTCTAATAGCAATTGCTTTGATGTAATCTTCATTTTCTAAAACCTCCGCTAAAAGTGCATTCAACTCATCAATACTTAACGAACGTAGGTTATCGTTGCTTTTGTTAGATGATGATGGTGCATTGGTGTTGGTACTGCTGCTAAATGTTGGTTCATCAACGGTACGCATTTCATCATCCATCAACACACCTGCTTGGTCTAAAATATTTTCATAGGTATAAATAGGGCAACCAAAACGAACTGCTAATGCCAAGGCATCAGAAGTACGTGAATCAATTTCAACCGTATCGTTATTGGAGCTACAAACTAATTTCGAATAAAAAATACCTTCTTGTAAATCGTTGATAACAATTTCATGCATATCAACATTAAAGGCCATCATAAAGTTCTTCATCAAATCATGTGTTAAAGGCCTGCTCGGGTTCATACGTTCCAATGCAACAGCAATCGCTTGTGCTTCAAAGCCGCCAATAACAATAGGTAAACGTCTTAAGCCATTTACTTCACCCAATACCACTGCATACGATTGTGTTTGCGTAATACTGTGCGATAATGCCACTATTTCTAACTCTATTTTTTTCATGAAATTTCTTAAAGGGCAAATATAAAAAATAAAGCCTTCCTAAATGAATAGAAAGGCTTAAAATTTATGTTGAAAAATATTAAGATGCTTTTAGTTTTTTTACGGCATCAATTATTTTAGGCATTACTTCAAAAGCATCACCCACAATACCATAATCAGCCGCTTTAAAGAAAGGTGCTTCAGGGTCTTTATTAATAACTACAATGGTTTTGCTTCTATTAACACCTGCTAAATGTTGAATAGCACCTGAAATACCTACTGCGATGTATAAATTAGGGGCAATGGCTAAACCTGTTTGTCCTACATGCTCATGATGTGGGCGCCAGTGAATATCCGCTACTGGGCGACTGCAAGCTGTTGCTGCACCTAATAAATGTGCTAGGTCAGTAATCATACCCCAGTTTTCAGGCCCTTTTAAGCCTCTACCACCACTTACCACAATATCAGCTTCGCCTAATGGTACTTCACCTTTTACTAAATCAACACTTTCAACTGTAACTTTTGCAGCATCAATCGTTGCATTAAATGGAACCACTTCGGCACTACCGCCAGTAGTTATAACACCGTATGCATTAGGGTTCAATGCAATAATTTTCTTTGCAGTTGTAACAGTAATGTTGGCAAATGCTTTACCACTAAATACGGTTTTCTTAACTGTAAAACCATTACTAAGTTCAGGTAATGCAGCAGCGCCAGAAACCAAACCAGCTTTCAAACGCACACTCAAACGAGGTGCTACTGCTTTGCCGGTAGTGTTTTGTGAAAACACAATTACATCTGCATTTTCAGCCGCTGCAGTAATAATTTTGGTATATACTTGTGCGTCAAAATTATTTAATGATGCATCAGCTACGGTATGTACTTTCGTAATACCATAATTACCTAATTGTGAAAGGTCATCGGCCACAGTACCTAAAATAATGGCTTCAGCGGTTGTGCCTGTTAATTCAGCAACTTTAGCTGCATAACTAGCGGCTTCAAACGATGATTTTTTTATATGTCCTGCTGCTTGATCTATAAATACGAGTACCATAAAATGGATAATTTAATGTGTTAATTAAAATACTTTTGCTTCTTCATGTAATAATCTTACCAACTCCTCAGGGTTATCAGCACTTACTAATTTAACACCAGCTTTTGCAGGCGGCAAATCAAATGAGGCAACAGTGGTGTAGCTTTCAGCAGCTACAGGTTCAACAACTTTTAAAGGTTTTGTACGAGCACCCATAATGCCTTTCATATTGGGTATACGTTGTTCGGCCATACCTTTTTGACAGCTTACTACCAATGGTAAAGCTGCTTTATCAGTTTCTTCACCACCTTCAATTTCTCTTACTACGGTAGCGTTGGTACCATCTAAAGTAAATTTAGTAGCATGTGAAATGTATGGTAAATCTAACAACTCCGCTACCATAGCACCAATAGATGAACCGTTGTAATCTATTGTTTCTTTACCTGTAAAAATTAAATCGTAATTGCCATCTTTTGCAATAGCTGCAATTTGTGAAGCGATGTTAAAGCTATCCGCATTTTCACTGTTTACACGAATGGCTTCATCGCCACCTAATGCTAAAGCTTTACGAATAATTGGTTCGCTATCAGCACCACCCACATTTACCAAATGTAACACAGTACTAGCATCTGCTTCTTTCAATTCAATAGCTCTTACTAATGCATACCACTCATCATACGGATTTATAATCCATTGCACACCATCAGTAGCAAATTTCGTATTGTTATCTGCGAAAGCTATTTTTGCCGTGGTATCAGGCGTTTTGCTTATACAAACGAGTATTTTCATAACAGTTTTTTAAAAGGTTGTTTATGCAACTAAAATGCAAATATAAGTCAAGTTTACATACAACCACAAACTACCAAATAATTTTTTATGAACAGAATTGAACAACTAAATAACCTGCTTTTAACCAACGCAAATGACAGTTTTTTACAACATGCTTTAGCGCTTGAACATATAAAGTTGGGCGATGATGATAAAGCATTGGTGTTGTTTACCAATATTTTAAAAGTAAATGAAGATTATGTTGGTTCATATTACCATCTTGCTAAGTTATATGAACGTATGCAGCAATTGCCAATGGCTGTTGAAACTTATAAAAAGGGGATGATGATTGCAAAAAAATTAAAAGATCAACATGCATACAATGAAATGCAGGGTGCTTTAGAAGATGTTGAAGATGCTGATGAATAAAAGCTTGTAGCCAAATCAACTAAAAAAAATTAATAAAAATTTCATGTTGTGCTTTGTATTAACATGAATGTGCCTATATTTGCGGCGGCAAGTCTTATACGACCAGCTCCTGTTGAACTCCCCCAGGACCGGAAGGTAGCAAGGGTAGATGGTTGAGCGGTGCGATGTAAGTAACTTGCCATTTTTTATTTCTGGTAACTCGTCATTTTTTTTTATCACAGTTTTTAATGATGCCTCATTCATTTTCACTTACTTTGCATCATAAAATTTACGCAACTATTTCTTTCATCATTTTCAATTTATTTCAATGAAATTTTTCATCGACACAGCCAATTTGGCTCAAATTAAAGAAGCAAACGATTTAGGTATTTTAGATGGTGTTACCACAAACCCCTCTTTAATGGCAAAAGAAGGTATTAAAGGTACTGCAGCGGTTTTACAACACTATGTAGATATCTGCAATATGGTGGATGGTGATATTAGTGCAGAAGTAATTTCAACAGATTATAAAGGTATTATTGAAGAAGGAAAGAAATTAGCGGCGCTTCATAAAAATATTGTGGTGAAGGTACCCATGATTAAAGATGGTATTAAAGCCATTAAGTGGTTTACTGATAATGGTATTAAAACAAACTGTACCTTAATTTTTTCTGCAGGCCAAGCTATTTTAGCTGCAAAAGCAGGTGCTACTTATGTATCGCCATTTTTAGGAAGGGTAGATGATATGGGGGCAGATGGTATTGAATTGATTTACCAAATACGCCGCATTTTTGATGTGCAAGGTTTTAAAACCGAAATTTTAGCAGCATCAATTCGCAATGCATTACATATTATTAAATGTGCTGAAGCTGGTGCTGATGTATGTACTTGTCCGCTTGATTCTATTTTAGGATTATTAAAACATCCTTTAACAGATAGTGGTTTGGCTAAATTTTTAGAAGATGCTAAGAAGTTTGCTTAGTTGCTTTTTTGCTTTTTTTCTAAGTTCATTCAACACTTCTTGCTCTGTTTTTAATGGCGGATCTTCTTGCTGTTTAACGGGCATTTCAAATATTTTAAACGCTTGTTCGTTGCTTAATAAAACTACTTTTATGGTAACGAACAAGGGTTTGAAGTTTGCAGGTAACACCAAATTATTTCCTTGAAACGGTGCTGCATCGCAACTAAATTTCACTTTTGTACTATCTAACGGAATGTATTTTCCGTTGCTCAAAAGTCCATCTACATTAATATAATTGTGTGTGCCTTTTTTTAAACTATCCGTATAAAGGTTTACAAATATTTTTTCAATTTTTTGTGCTTTTAAAACACCGAAGCTGCCACACAATAAAATAGATAGTATAATTTTCAATGTTTTTCTGAATTTTTATTGTGCTAAGTTGGCGATTAATATTTATATGAAAGAATGATGGATGGTATTTTGTCATTTTTTTATCATTTAAGGAAAACTTTAGTTTTAAATTTTGTCGGTTGAATGATTCAACCCATATTTGCACTAGTAATGAAACAAGTAACAAATAACATGCAATGGTGGTGGTACAATCAGTAAACAGATTGTGTCAATGCCCTATTTATATCATTTAATATTAGGCCCCGGCACAACGCCGGGGTTTTTTATTTAATCAAACTGAAGTCATTAAGTGATGAGCAACATAAAAATTGAAACAAGTACTCAAAAAATTGCCGCTGATTTATATACGCCAGTAGGTATATACCTGCGTATGAGAGATAAGTTTAGAGATACTATTTTACTCGAAAGTACGGACTCACATGCAGGTGAAAATAGCAAGTCAATCATTGGTATTAATGCCATTGGTGGTATTGAAATTTCAAGTTTAACCAAGGCTGAATATAAATACCCATTGCAAGCTACCACCAACATAGCACTCAATAACAAAAGTGATGTAAGTGCCATACTAGGGGGCTTTTTAAATAGTTTTGAAGTAGTAGGTGATGATGATAAAAATACCAGTATAGCGCAAGGTTTGTTTGGTTATACCAATTATGATGCGGTGCAATTTTTTGAAAATATTTCGTTCAATGCCACAACAAAAATCAATGCTACCGATATACCATTATTGCGTTATAGATTGTATCAATATGTGATTGTTATTAACCATTTTAAAGATGAAATTTATTTATGTGAAAATAAAATTGATGGGTTAGAAAGCAACATCAAACAAATTGAACATATTCTTAAAAGTAAAGATGTGCCTGAGTTTCCGTTTGCTATGGTTGGTAATGAAGGTAGTGATATTACTAATGAAGATTATATTACAATGGTACAAAAAGGCATTGCAGCATGTAAAAGAGGCGATGTGTTTCAAATAGTGTTGAGCAGAAGTTTTTATCAAAAATATACGGGTGATGATTTTAATGTTTACAGAACGTTGAGAAGCATCAACCCTGGGCCCTATCTTTTTTATTTTGATTATGGTGATTATAAACTAATGGGGTCATCGCCTGAAAGTCAGGTTATTATTGATAACCAACAAGTAATTGTACACCCTATTGCAGGTACATTTAAACGTACAGGTAATGACGAAGCCGATAAAAAATTAGCTATTGCTTTAGAAAATGACCCTAAAGAAAATGCAGAACATACCATGTTGGTTGATTTAGCAAGAAATGATTTAAGTACCATCTGCAAAAATGTTACGGTAACACAACTCAAAGCTATTAACTACTATTCGCATGTAATACATATGGTGAGTGAAGTGCAGGGTACCATATCAACGGAGCATAATCCTTTTAAAATAATGGGTGCTGTTTTTCCTGCAGGTACTTTAAGTGGTGCCCCAAAGTTTAAAGCCATGCAATTGATAAATGCTATAGAAGCATCGCAACGCAATTTTTATGGTGGTGCCATTGGTTATATTGGGTTTGATAAAAGTTGTAACCATGCCATCATGATACGCAGCATGCTGTGCAAAAACAATACATTGCATTATAGGGCTGGTGCAGGTGTTGTGGCAGCTAGTAATCCGCAGTTGGAGTTAGAAGAAGTTAACCACAAATTAGGCGCTTTAAAAAATGCCATTATTCAAGCTCAAAACAAGGTTTCATTTTAATTTACAAATAATGTTACAACATAAAATATTGGTTTTAGATAACTACGATTCTTTTACCTATAATTTGGTACATGCTGTTGAAGCAATTACGGGTATAACACCAGATGTGTATCGGAATGATGCCATTACTTTAGCTGCAATTGATGCATACCAACACATTATTTTATCACCGGGGCCAGGTGTACCAACCGAAGCAGGTATATTAATTGATGTTATAAAGCAATATGCAGCAACAAAAAAAATATTGGGTGTATGCCTTGGTCACCAAGCCATTGCAGAAGCGTTTGGAGGTTCATTAATCAATTTAGATACTGTTTTTCATGGTGTTGCAACGCCTATTCATCAAACAAAAAATACCTCTTATTTATTTGATGGATTACCACCTGTTTTTGATGCTGGTCGCTACCACAGTTGGATTGTTGATGGAGCCTCGTTACCGATCGATTTTGATATTACTGCAACTGATGAAAATGGTTACATCATGGCCATGCAACATAAAGTGTACGATGTTCAATCGGTGCAGTTTCATCCTGAAAGTATATTAACCCCATTAGGCATGCAAATGCTCACCAACTGGGTAAAGCACTCAACCATTCGTTTAAAGTAAGTACATGAAAAAAATATTGCAACAATTATTTGAACACCAGCCCCTCACTATTTTACAGGCAAAAGAAGTGATGTTACAAATTGGTAAAGGGGTATATACCGATGCAGAAATAGCATCATTCATTACCGTATATTTAATGCGAACCATCAGTATTGCAGAGTTGATAGGCTTTAAAGAAGCCTTGTTAGAGATGGCGCTGCCAGTTTACTTTAATGATGCTGTTATCGATATAGTTGGCACTGGTGGTGATGGAAAAAATACTTTCAACATTTCTACCATCAGTAGTTTTGTTGTGGCTGGTACGGGTGTAAAAGTAGCGAAGCATGGTAACTATGCGTCTACTTCTGTTACAGGTTCATCAAATGTTATGGAACAACTAGGGTATCAATTTAAAAGCGACACTTCTGTTTTGCAAAAAGAATTGGACACAGCTAATATCACTTTTTTACATGCTCCTGTTTTTCATCCTGCTTTAAAAGTGGTGAGTCATATTCGTAAGCAAATGGGCGTACGTACTGTTTTTAATATGTTAGGGCCATTGGTGAATCCGGCAAAACCTACTTATCGTTTGTTAGGAGTGTATAATGCCGAAACAGCTCGTTTATATAATTATTTAATGCAGCAAACGCAACAACATTTTGCCATTGTAAACAGTTTAGATGGTTATGATGAAATTAGTTTAACGACTGATACAAAAGTGATTACACCCAATGGTGAAAAAATTTATACGGCATATGAGTTGGGTAAACGTACAGTGGCGCCTGATGATATTACAGGCGGACAATCACCTGCTGATGCAGCAAAAATATTTTTGCAAATTTTAAAAGGAGAGGGTACTTGGGCACAAAATGCAGTTGTGTTTGCCAATGCTGCTATGGCGTTGTATAGTACTGATAAATTTGAAAGTTATGATGCTTGTCATGCCCTAGCGGTAGATAGTTTAGAAAGTGGTAAAGCCTTACAATCATTTAAAAAATTAATTAGATAATGACGATACTCGATACCATCATTCAACATAAATATATTGAAGTTGCAAAACGAAAATTGCATACGCCTATTGAGCAATTGCAACAAAGTTTGTTATACCAGCAACCTCGTTTATCATTAATAAAAGCACTGCAACAACCGCAAGCAACGGGCATTATCGCTGAGTTTAAACGCAAGTCGCCCTCAAAAGGTTTCATCAATCAAAATGCAGATGCGGCAACAGTTACTACAGGTTATGCAGCTGCTGGCGCTTCAGCATTATCTGTTTTAACTGATGAATTATTTTTTGGTGGTACCACGGCAGATTTATTAGCAGCAAGGGTAAATCAAATACCCATTTTACGAAAAGATTTTATTGTTGATGCTTATCAAATTGAAGAAGCCAAAGCCATGGGTGCTGATGTTATTTTGTTAATTGCAGCATGTTTAACGCCTATTGAGGTTAAAAATTTAGCACAATACGCAAAGCAAATAGGGTTAGAAGTATTACTTGAATTACATGATGAAACAGAATTGCAACATGTTTGTGAAGACACTGTTTTAGTGGGTATTAACAACAGAAATTTAAAAACTTTTGAAGTAGATATTGCTGCCGCCATCAATATGAGCCAATTAATTGGTGCTGATAAAATTAAAATTGCTGAAAGTGGTATCAGTGAAAAAGCTACCTTGCAGCGCTTTAAAGCAGCTGGTTACAAAGGCTTTTTAATAGGTGAAAATTTCATGAAAACCAATGACCCTGCCGCCGCTTTGCAATCATTTATAAATAATTAAACATAATCGTAATGAATATTAAAGTTTGTGGTATTACTAGTAAGAAACAATTACAACAGTTAGATGGATTAAATGTGGCGTATGCAGGTTTTATTTTTTATGAAAAATCGCCTCGTTATGCAGGTTTAAAATTGGCCAATGAAGATTTAACTGAAATGGATTTAGATGTGAAGAAAGTGGGTGTATTTGTTGATGCCGAATATGAAGATATTATGGAGATGGTGGAAAAATATGAATTAGATATGGTGCAGTTACATGGTAACGAATCGCCTGAGCTGTGTGAAGAATTGTCTGAAGATGTTGAAGTAATTAAAGCATTTAGTATAACTGATACAACAACTTCAATTGATACATTAGTTGCACCATATGATAATGTATGTGATTATTATTTGTTTGATGCAGCTAGTAAAACAGCTAAAGGCGGTACTGGTACTAAGTTTGATTGGAAAAAAATTACTGATAGTAAAATTGAAAAACCATTTTTTTTAAGTGGTGGTATTGGACCAGATGATGTAACAGCTTTAAAGAAATTTAAACATCCTGATTTTTTTGGTATTGATGTAAATAGTCAATTTGAAAAAGAACCTGGTGTAAAAGATATGGGAGCAGTATTAAAATTTGTACACGATTTAAAATAACAATAGTGAAAAGTAAAAGCAAAGTGATGTATTCGAAACCTGATGCACATGGTTATTATGGGGAGTTTGGCGGTGCTTATATTCCTGAAATGTTGCAAGCTAACATTCATGAACTTTTAAATAATTATAAAAAAATTGCAGCAACAGCAGCTTTTAAAAAAGAGTTTAATGCATTGCTGAAAGATTTTGTTGGTAGGCCTACACCGCTGTATTTTGCCCAAAATTTAAGTAAGCAATATAAAACCAACATCTACCTCAAAAGAGAAGATTTATGCCATACTGGTGCTCATAAAGTAAATAATACTGTTGGGCAAGTATTGGTTGCATTGGCATTAGGTAAAAAACGCATTATTGCCGAAACCGGTGCAGGTCAGCATGGTGTTGCCACCGCTACTGTATGTGCGTTGAAAGGGTTGGAGTGTATTGTTTATATGGGTGAAAAAGATATACAACGGCAAGCCCCTAACGTTGCTCGTATGCGAATGTTAGGCGCTAAAGTTGTACCAGCAACTAGTGGTAGTAAAACGCTGAAAGATGCTACGAATGAAGCTATTAGAGATTGGATCAACAACCCCATTGATACCCATTATATTATTGGAAGTGTAGTAGGGCCACACCCTTATCCTGATATGGTTGCTACTTTTCAAAGTATTATTAGTAAAGAAATTAAGCAACAATTGTTAAAGCAAACGGGTAACGAATTACCTACGCATGTAATTGCTTGTGTAGGTGGTGGTAGTAACGCTGCTGGTGCTTTTTATCATTTTACAGAAGATAAAAAAGTAAAACTTATTGCTGTAGAAGCTGCAGGCTGTGGGGTGAATAGTGGTATGTCAGCCGCTACCACTGCATTAGGCACACAGGGTATTTTACATGGCAGTAAAAGTTTGGTGATGCAAACCACAGATGGTCAGGTTGTAGAGCCACACAGTATTTCGGCTGGGTTAGATTACCCTGGTATAGGCCCTATGCATGCGAACTTATATGCAACTAAAAGAGCCCAATTTATTAGTATTACAGATGATGATGCAATGAAAGCTGCTTTTCATGTATCAAAAACGGAAGGCATTATACCTGCTTTAGAAACTGCCCATGCGTTCGCTGTGTTAGATCAAATACCGTTTAAAAAGAAAGATGTAGTAGTGATTAATTTAAGCGGCCGTGGCGATAAAGATTTAGAAACGTATATGAAATTTTTGTAAATGCAAAACAAACTCACACAACTCTTTAAGCAACCAGCGCATAAACTACTCAATGTGTATTGCACAGCTGGTTACCCAACTATTGATAGTACTGCAACCGTTATGTTGTCATTACAAAAAGCAGGTGTAGATATGATTGAAGTGGGAATGCCTTATAGCGACCCCATTGCAGATGGACCTGTAATTCAAGAAAGCAACATGGTAGCTATTGAAAATGGCATGACGATTCAGGTGCTTTTTGAACAGTTACAGCAAATAAAAGAGGCGATACATATTCCTATTATTTTAATGGGCTATCTCAACCCTGTGTTGCAATTTGGTATTGAAAAATTTTGTAAAGCAGCTGCTGATGCCGGTGTTTCCGGTATTATTTTACCTGATTTACCCATGCACGAATATGAAACCATGTATCGTACTTATTTTGAAAAAAACAATCTGAGTTTTGTGTTCTTGATTACACCACAAACTTCAGATGAACGTATCAAAAAAGCGGATGCATTGAGTACCGGTTTTATTTATGCCGTTTCATCATCTGCCACTACAGGTACGGCAGTTGATAGTACGCAACAATTATCATATTTTAAACGATTGGCATCTTTAAAAATCAACAATAAAATTATGATAGGTTTTGGCATACATAACAAAGCTAGTTTTGATAATGCTGCTGCTTATGGTGCAGGGGCCATTATTGGTAGTGCTTTTATAAAAGCAATAGGGAAAAGCAACAATATTGCTAAAGCAGTACAAACATTTATAAAAAACATTCGTTAATTATTGATGTAATTCTTAACTACAAATGGGTTTTTAAAATTAAATTACATTCTTAAAATACTATTGCATGAAGCAGTTTTTGTTATTGGTTTTTATATCACCTCTATTGGCAACCGCTCAAGTGAAGCGTACAACTTCACCTTCTTCAAAAAATAATGTTGTAAATCCAAAAAGAACAGTAGTTAATAAAACTAAAACAGCTATTAAGGGATCCGTTGATGATGGTTTCAGCATTAGCGGTACTATCGATGGTTTAACTGATGGTACACCTATAAAATTACTTAATGGTAACAATGGTGCAGAAGAACAAACAGCTATTTATAAAAATGGTACTTTTTCTTTTAAAGGAAAAGTAAATCAACCAGATTTTAAAGCCATTGCTGTAAATGGACAACCTCCGTACCTCACATTGTTTATTGATAACAGTGCTGTACAAGTAAAAGGAAGTATTCTATCGCTTGAAAACGCTACAGTTACAGGTTCAGCATCGCACAATGATTTTATGGGGTTTGTTGTTGCAACAAAAAAGTATGAAGATTTATTTAACGGAAAAGGCAGGTTCAATGTTGGTTTTATGGATAGTGCTGCAAACGACATTGAACAATTTATAAAAAAGCATACCGGTTCACCTATATTGCCTTTAGCCATTTATAGGCATTACCAAATAACAGGTGATTATGTAAAATTAGAAGCCTTATTTAACGGGTTACCTTTAAACTTACAAACAACACCTATCGGGAATTATTTAGGTTTGCAAGTAGCACAAAATAAAGAAATACCTTACGGTAAACCATTGGGTAATTTTACACAGGCTGATACAAGTGGTGTAGAAATTAGTTTAGCCTCGTTCAAAGGTAAATATGTGTTGGTTGACTTTTGGGCAAGTTGGTGTGGACCATGCAGGGCTGAAAATCCCAATGTGGTGAACACTTTTGAGAAATTTAAAGATAAAAATTTTACAGTACTAGGTGTTTCATTAGATAGAGATAAACAAGCATGGATCAATGCCATTGCTACCGATAAGTTAACTTGGACACAAGTAAGTGATTTAAAATATTGGGGTAATGCAGTGGCGCAACAGTTCGGCATCCAAAGTATTCCACAAAATTTTTTGTTAGATAAAGAAGGTAATTTGGTAGGAAAAAATTTAAGAGGCGCTGCCTTAGAATATCGATTGAGTAAGGTAATTGGCCAATAACAAAAACGCACCAAACAAATTGGTGCTTTTTTTATAAATACTATGGTTTGTATTTAGTATGATAGTTGACGTTTATACAACTGAACGGTATTTTCTAGACCTAAATAAATAGCATCACAAATAAGGGCATGGCCAATAGACACTTCATGTAATACAGGAATGTGTTGGGCAAAAAAACGTAGGTTTTGCAAATCTAAATCATGCCCAGCATTAATACCCAAACCTAGTTCATGGGCTTTGTTTGCGGCTTTAATATATGGTGCAATAGCTTCGTTGGGTGATGCACTAAATTGCTTGGCATAACTTTCTGTGTACAACTCAATATGATCGGTACCGGTAGTTTTTGCAGCTTCAATCATTTCAATAATTGGGTCTACAAATATAGAAACCCTAATACCATTGCTTTTAAAAACGGCAATAATATCCTTTAAATATGTTTGATGTTCAATGGTGTTCCAACCATGGTTGCTGGTTAATTGCCCTCTTGCATCTGGCACCAAAGTAACCTGTTTTGGTGTGTTTTGTAATACCAAATCCACAAAACTTTGTTCAGTAGGGTTGCCTTCAATATTAAATTCAGTTGATAATACTTTTTTTAAATCAACAACATCTTTATATGTAATGTGTCTTTCATCTGGCCTTGGGTGTACTGTAATACCATGTGCACCAAAGCGTTCAATATCCAATGCTGCTTTTATAACATCAGGATTGTTACCACCCCTTGCATTGCGTAACGTAGCAATTTTATTTATGTTAACAGATAAATTCGTCATACTGCAAAAGTAAACCAACTATCACACTTATATGTGTGTCAATTTAAAGTTTTACAATTATGTTCGCAATACACCATATAATAGTTGTTACTTTGGAAATACCAGCTGCACATTATAATTATCAACCACAACTGTTACCATCGTATTATAAGATTGTGCTACTTTTTTACCTGAGGCTGTTTCGGCTGGCTGCCATTGCGGACTTTTTTTAATACATCGTTCTAATTCTTCTCCAAGCCCTTGGCCTTGTTTAAAACCACTTTTTACTTCTGAAATGTTGCCGTTTCTATCAATTACAAAATAAATGATTACAGCGTATTTACCAGATGGAAGTTTATTTGTAACGATGACTTTATTATTAAATTGGCTGCTTATAAATTGATGCCATGCTGTTTTTCCTCCACAAAATGAAGCATTGGTTTTAACTACAGGTAAATGAACTTGTATGTCGTTGTTTATGTTTTCATAATCCATACTTTTTGAAGGACTATCATATACTAAAGAAGGTGTTTTATTTTGAGCTATTGCTGTAGTTGTCACAATAATGCAAAGCAAAAAATTGTAGTTAGAGTGGTGATAATTTTCATTGATGCCGATTTTACATTAACAATTTAGGTAATTATTTGAAAAAAAATTCAATGTAGGTTTGCATTAAATTGCTTTAGCGAAACTTTAATGGTACTCATAAAAAAGCACCCATTCACATACATGAATGGGTGCTTTATATTGAAAACTCCTTGATTAGTAACGGTACATATCTGATTTAAACGGACCTACTTTTGAAATACCTAAGTAAGCTGCTTGTGTATCAGTTAATTCATCTAACACTACACCAATTTTTGATAAGTGTAAACGAGCTACTTTTTCATCTAAATGCTTTGGTAGTACGTATACTTTGTTTTCGTAATTAGTACTGTTTGTCCACAACTCAATTTGAGCAAGGGTTTGGTTGGTAAATGAGTTACTCATTACAAAGCTAGGGTGACCAGTTGCACAACCTAAGTTTACCAAACGACCTTCAGCTAAAACAATAATATCTTTACCATCAATTGTATATAAATCTACTTGTGGTTTGATGGTGTTTTTGGTATCGCCATAATTTGCGTTTAACCAAGCCATATCAATTTCAATATCAAAGTGACCGATGTTACAAACAATTGCTTTGTCTTTCATCACTTTAAAATGTGCTTCAGTAATTAAATCTCTACAGCCAGATGCCGTAACGATAATATCAGCTTCTTTAACTGCGTCAATCATTTTCTTTACTTCAAAACCATCCATTGCAGCTTGTAAAGCACAAATAGGATCAATTTCAGTAACAATTACTCTTGCACCAGCGCCACGTAAGCTTAATGCGCTTCCTTTACCAACATCACCATAACCACCAACAACAGCAACTTTACCAGCCATCATTACATCAGTAGCCCTGCGAATAGCATCTACCAATGATTCTTGGCAACCATATTTATTATCGAATTTAGATTTGGTTACTGAGTCGTTTACATTGATTGCAGGAATTGGTAAAGTACCAGCAGCCATACGCTCATATAAACGGTGTACACCTGTAGTGGTTTCTTCACTTAAACCTTTAATACCTTTTACTAACTCAGGGTATTTATCAAAAACCATATTGGTTAAATCGCCACCATCATCTAAAATCATATTTAACGGACGATCTTCGCTACCGAAAAACAATGTTTGTTCAATACACCAATCAGCTTCTTCTTGCGTTTGTCCTTTCCATGCAAATACACCTACACCTGCAGCAGCAATTGCAGCAGCGGCTTGGTCTTGCGTAGAGAAGATGTTACAAGAGCTCCATTTAACTTCTGCACCCAAAGCAGTTAAAGTTTCAATTAAAACAGCTGTTTGAATGGTCATGTGTAAACAACCAGCCACACGTGCACCAGCTAACGGTTTAGAATTGCCGTACTCTGCTCTTAAAGCCATTAAACCTGGCATTTCAGCTTCTGCAAGCATAATTTCTTTACGGCCCCATTCAGCTAGGCTCATATCAGCAACCTTGTTTTTAAGGTTGAAATCAATTCCTGTAAATGTTGTTGAACTCATTATTTTATATTTAGATTACAAAGGTAATTTAAATAGGAAAATATGCTGTGTATACGTTATTATTTAGGATAAATAGTAAAATTTTAGTAATTTAACAGCATAAACACGTAATTTACTATGCCAAAGTCAAGTTTAAAAGAACAGATGCCCAGTACAGCATTTTTGCAAGACGAAAAAGACATTGCTATTTTAGCTTTATTACAAGCCAATGCACGTATTACTGTGAAAGAAATTGCAGAAAAAATTCATTTAAGTACATCGCCAGTGCACGACCGTATCAAACGTATGGAAGCCAATGGGGTTATAAAACAATATGCTACGTTGGTTGATCATAACAAAGTAAACAAAGGCTTAATGGTTATTTGTTATGTTTCTTTAAAAGCTCACAGCAAAAATGCCGGTGTAAAATTTATTAACACTATTAATGAGTTGAATGAAGTAATTGAATGTTACAGTATTTCAGGTGAGTTTGATTTTATGTTGAAAGTAATGGCTGCAAATATGGAAGATTACTACAACTTTCATGTAAACAAGCTTAGCCAAATTGAAAATATTGGCCATGTACAAAGTGTATTTGTAATGGGAATAATAAAGCAAACACATCAGTTAGTGTACGATCGGTAAAGTCATAACGTAATCATCCATCACATATCCATTGCCTATATCAATTACTTCTTCTTTTGAAATGCTAAACCCCATTTTATTGTAAAAATGCAGTGCTTTGTTGTATTTGTTTACATTTAATTCTAGGCCTGTTGCACCTTGTTGTTTACAATTGTTAACCACTTGTAATAGCAATGCTTTGCCAATACCCCGGGTATGTAAAGTAGTGTCTACATACAATTTATGTAACCTAAAAAGTTGCGGAGTTTCGGTTGATTTTACGGAGAAAGAAGCATACCCAACTGGACTTTCATTATGATAGGCTAATAAAAATTGATGACCGTTTTTCATTTGTTGCAACAATGCTGTTTCACTATAAATTAATTGCAACATGTAATCAATTTGTGCATGTGATATTATGTCACCATAGGCATTAGGCCATATTGAGTGCGCTAAAGTTTGGATGGTTGAAATATCTGCGGTACTAGCGGTGGTAATAATCGTCATTATTTAATTAGCAATTTTAAATCAGGTGCGTACATTACACGTCCTTGCGCATCTTTAACAGTAATGGCAAAAAACAACCATTCTTCGCCTGGTTGAGGGTATTCTCTTACAAGGTCAACCCAGTTTTGTGGTAAAGGAGTTACTTTAAAAAAGCCTGCTTTTAATGCAGTGGTTTTGCTTGATTTGCCCGTATTTTCATCTTCAGTTGTTACTACTTTTTTGTAAGCAAATTGATATGATAAAAGGGTGTAGGGAACGTTTTTATCATCAATAATTTTTAATGGCATGGCAATAACAGTCTCTGATGTTTGTGGTGAAAAAGTGCTAGCGTCTTTATAAGTGCCAAGTGTAACTGTAAGTTTAGGTACTTTGTACGCTACAGGTTTTGTAGGCTTTACAGCAGGTTTGGTGCGTTGTGCCAATGCATGGGTATTAATAAAAAAGCTTGACAAAAACAATATAGCCATCAAAAATTTCATACAAAATATTTTTACGAATGTAAACATAAAAAAAACTGCTTATCGTTATTTTAACAAGCAGTTTTATTTTATAATTTTTGTTGTAGCTATTACATTATAAAGATTGTAAGCTTTCGTTGATGATGCTCATCTTCGCTAATGCATCTGCTTTTTTCTTTTGTTCTAACGCTAATACCTCAGGCTTTGCATTGGCTACAAATTTTTCATTACTTAATTTTTTATCAACACTTAATAAAAAGCCTTGTAAATGTTGTAACTCTTTCTCTAATGCTTCTTTTTGTGCGGCAACATTTAATGGTTGCGATGTTTCAATAAAAAATTTGTCTTTACCAATAACACTTGTAATAGTGCCTGCAACTGCATCATTTACAAAATAAATACCAGCCGCATTTATTTGTTTTGCAAGAATGTGTTCAATGGCTTTGTACGTAGCCGTATCACTCGTTTGAATATGTAATTGAATACTATCTTTTGGTTTAATTTGGTTTTTGTTACGAATATCTCTCAAACCACTGATGATATTTTTGAGTAACAAACCTTCATTCAAAATTGTTTGATTAGCAGCTTGTGTTGTTTGGTAAGTTGTTACCATTAAATCGGTAGTACGGGTGGCTAATACATGATAAATTTCTTCTGTAACAAACGGCATAAAAGGGTGTAACAATTGCATTAATTCTCCAAAAAACGCAATCGATTGTTCGTACACTATTTTATCAATTGGTTGCTCAAAGCCTGGTTTAACCCACTCTAAATACCAGCTACAGTAATCATCCCAAATGAGTGAGTAAATTACTTTTAAAGCCTCACTTAATTTAAATTGATTGAGTAAATCGTTTACCTCGTTGCTTACTTCAATAAGCCTGTTTTTGAACCATTGAATAGCAAAATTTTGTTCGATGTTGGCATCGTTTGTAGTAGTAGCTTGACGCTCTTTCCACATTTGCAAAAGCTTTAAGGCATTCCACATTTTATTGTTAAAATTTCTACCTTGTTCTAATGCATTTTCATCAAACAAAATATCATTACCGGCAGGCGACGCTATCATTATGCCGAACCTTACTGCATCGGCACCGTACTGATCAATAAGTCCTAATAAATCAGGTGAGTTACCTAATTGTTTACTCATTTTTCGGCCTTGGTTATCACGTACCATGCCAGTGAAATATACATCTTTAAAAGGCTTGGTACCTTTAAATGCAAAGCCAGCCATCACCATACGAGCTACCCAAAAAAACAAAATGTCTTGTCCGGTAACCAATGTAGTGGTAGGGTAGTAGTAATCTATTTCATTGTTGTTAGGGTTACTGATACCTTTAAAAACTTCAATAGGCCATAGCCATGAGGAGAACCATGTATCCAAACAATCTTCATCTTGCGCCAACCCTTCAGCAGGTACGGGTTTGTTGTATTGTGAAGAGTAAGCAATTGCCGCAGCTTCTTTATCAGCAGCCACCACAAAATTACCCTCCGCATCGTACCAAGCTGGTATTTGTTGCCCCCACCATAATTGACGAGATATACACCAATCCTTTATGTTTTCAATCCAATAACTGTAAGTGTTTTTAAGTTTTGAAGGATGCAGTTTAATGTCATCCGTTAAAATAGCATCAAGCGTTGCTTTGTTTTGTTCAATAAACAATTTCATGTTCATGAACCATTGTAACGAAAGCCTGCTTTCAATAATAGCACCTGTACGTTCACTTGTGCCAACTTGTCCTTTATAATCTTCTACCTTTTGTAATCGACCTAGTGCATCAATATCAGCAGCGATTTTTTTACGTAATTCAAAACGATCAATACCAACATAACTTTGTACCGTTTCGTTTGGTAAATCAGCTGTAAGTGCTTCGGCGGTAAACTTACCGCTTGCATCTAAAGTATTGAGAGATGCTAATTGGTGTTTGCGACCAATTTCATTATCATTTTTATCGTGTGCAGGTGTAATTTTTAGGGCACCGGTACCAAATGTTGCATCTACATAATCATCAGCAATAACAGGTATTTTTCTGTTGATGATGGGCACTATTACTTGTTTACCCACAAAAGCTGCATAGCGTTCATCAGTTGGGTTTACACAAATAGCTACATCACCCATAATGGTTTCGGGCCTTGTAGTAGCCACTGTAATGCTGCCTGTACCATCAACCAATGGGTAGCTTACATAATATAATTTTGAATCAACTTCTTTAAAAATAACTTCTTCATCACTCAATGCAGTTAAACTTACCGGATCCCAATTCACCATACGTAAGCCACGGTAAATAATACCATCGTTGTATAATTTTATAAAGATGGTGATGACTGATTGGTAATAATCATCATCCATTGTAAAAGCCGTACGATCCCAATCAAGACTGCAACCCATTTTTTTGAGTTGCTCTAAAATAATACCGCCGTATTTTTCTTTCCACTCCCAAGCATATTTTAAAAATTCTGTTCGAGTAAGTGATGATTTTGCAATGCCTTTTTCTCTCAACATGCCAACTACCTTGGCTTCTGTAGCAATAGATGCATGATCAGTACCTGGTACCCAACAAGCATTTTTACCTTGCATACGGGCCCTTCTTATCAAAATATCTTGTATGGTGTTATTAAGACAATGACCCATATGTAACACACCCGTAACGTTTGGCGGTGGCATTACAATGGTGTAAGGCTCACGGTGGTCAGGTACACTTTTAAAGTAACCTTTGTTCATCCAATGGCTGTACCATTTATTTTCTATTGATTGCGGCTCAAAATTTTTAGAAAGTTCCATGCTGTTAGCTTCTTTTTTACAAAGTGGCGAAGGTACAACTTCATATTTGTTTTTTATACAGGCAAAACTGCTTTCATAAGTAGTAACTACAATTTTATTCAGTTTCTTTTATGTTGTTTTTTAACATGCGCAACTCTAAATGTTAGGGTTTAATATTGGTATTTCACCAGCTATTTTAATACTTTTACAACATTTTATTATTTAAATAGATTGATTTGATATTTTTTAAAACATCTTTTTTCTCTCAAAAATTATGGACAGCTTGTATGGTGTTTTTGATGTGCTGTTCATTATCGCTGCAAGCTCAAAAAAAGGCACTGGGCAGTTGGAATGTATTAAATATGCGATACAATTTTAATTATAAGTGGAGCGGTTTTGCAGAAGCACAATTACGTTCATTAAAGTTTTATAATGATTTTAATTATTATGAATTTAAATCGGCTATACAGTATAAAATAAATGACCAAGTTAATGTTGGATTAGGATTAGGTACTTATCAAACCTACACAACAGGAGGAAATTTTAAAACACCCAAAGTAAATAACGAACAACGTATTTGGCCACAATTGCTGCTGAACAATGGTATAGGTCGTATTAAAATAGAGCAGCGATTTAGAACAGAACTTCGTTTTACAAGCAATGGTTACAGAAACCGATTTAGGTATAGGGTAGGCGCTATTTATCCATTCGGTAAATTTAAAAATAATGATCAACCCCTTAGTTTTAATGTAAGCACAGAAATATTTTTAAATAACAAAGCTGCTTATTTTGAACGCAATCGTTTTTTAGCCACTTTCAATTATAAACAATCTAATAGTGTTACATATGTTATTGGATATGTTAGTCAGTTTGATTACAGCTTAATCCGTCAATCAACTCAAAACTACATTCAAGTTGGTTGCTTCTTCGATTTGTCTAAGTATTTGCTGCGTCATACATTTTCTTCTTACGAAATCAATGAAAATTAATTAACTTAAATCCTAAAATATTTAGTAATTTGCAATAACTAAAATATAGCTTTTGTACGCAATTGTAGATATAGAAACCACAGGTGGTCATGCATCGTCAAACGGCATTACTGAAATTGCCATACATATACATAATGGCGAACGTGTTGTAAAACATTTTACCACGTTGCTAAATCCTCAAAAAGCCATACCACAGTTTATTACTGCTTTAACCGGTATTGATAATAGCATGGTTGCAAACGCCCCAACTTTTGATGAAGTAGCGCCCGTTATTTATGATATGTTGAAAGACGTTGTTTTTGTAGCCCATAATGTAAATTTTGACTACTCTTTTGTTTTTCATCATTTAAAAAAGTATGGTTATGTGTTGAATGTAAAAAAGTTATGTACAGTAAGGTTAAGCAGAAAAGTGATACCGGGTTTACCATCGTATAGTTTAGGAAAGTTGTGTGAAAGTATTGGTATTACTACACACAATAGGCATAGGGCAGATGGTGATGCACAAGCCACGGTACAATTATTTGAACATTTACTTGCACTAGGCGGCTTGTCACATATTGATAAAATGCTCAAACGTACATCTGCAGAGCATTGGTTACCCATACATTTAGACAAACATATTATTGATGCCTTACCTAATTCACCGGGAGTATATTATTTTCATAACAACAAAGGCAAAATATTGTACGTAGGCAAGGCTGTTGATATTAAAAAAAGAGTAACCAGTCATTTTACGCATAACGATGATGGCAAACGAAGGCAATATTTTTTGCAACAAGTCACTAATATTACCTATACTTTGTGTGCCAACGAATTACATGCTTTGGTATTAGAAAGTACAGAAATAAAAAAACTATGGCCGCCTTTTAATTATAGTCAAAAGCAACCCATGCAAAAATTTGCGTTGTATTGTTTTGAAGACAATGTGGGTTATAAACGCTTGGCCATTGACAAGCGTAAGAAAAACTTACCAGCATTGTATTGCTTTAATACATTAAATGAAGGTTTGGTTTTATTGCGAAAAATGACGGAGCAATTTGAATTAAACCAAAAGTTATGTTTTATTGATAAAACGGTTATTACTGCCGAAGAAAAATCAACCATAACACCACCACACTTATACAACCATAAAGTGCAACAAGCCTTAACTGCTTTAGAGCAACAACTACCAAGTTTTGCAGTGTTAGATGAGGGCTTAACACCCAATGATCAATTGTGTTTATTAATAGAGAAAGGTAGTTTTTGGGGTATGGGTTACATCAGTAATACTAGTACAGCGCTTGATATCAATACCATTAAAGAAAATATTGAACCTTATATGGACAATGATTTTATACGCAATACCATTTTTAACTACGCCGAACAATATCCTGAAAAGAAAATAGTTTTCAACTAGTTTTTATAGTTCAATTATTCAATTTTATTTAAAAAATCAATTTTTCTTTAATGCTGCAAACATTACTTTCGCAGCCTTAAAATTATTTTAATTTCACTTTTATGTTTGATCATATTATCGCTCAAAAACTCAATATTAAACCATCGCAAGTACACACCGTATTGCAATTGTTCGCTGAAGGTTCTAGTATTCCATTTATTGCTCGTTATCGAAAAGATGTTACGGGTGCTTTAGATGAAGTTCAAATTCAGCAAATACAAGATGAAAATAAAACCATGGTTGAGTTTGAAGAGCGTAAAACCTTCATAGAAAAAACCATTACAGAGCAAGGCAAAATGACGGATGCCTTGCAATCAAAAATAAATGAAGCTACTACCATTGCAGTGTTGGAAGATATTTATTTGCCCTACAAACAAAAGCGTAAAACAAAAGCCGTAGTAGCCCGTGAAAATGGGTTGCAACCATTGGCAGATGTGCTTTTATTGCAGCATGATGTTGATGTAGTAGCCGAAGCTAATAAATACCTCAACGATAAAGTACTTACTACAGATGCAGCTTTGCAAGGTGCAAGAGATATTATTGCAGAAACCATCAATGAAGATATGGTAGTGAGGGAAAAAATGCGTAAGCTTTTTGAACGTGAAGCTCGTATGAAAAGTACGGTTCAATCTGATAAAGAAGCGGAAGCAATTAAATACAAAGATTATTTTGATTTTAGTGAAAGCATTGCCACCATTCCATCGCATAGAATTTTAGCAGTATTAAGAGGTTTTTTAGAAGGGTTTTTAAAGTTATCTATTGAACCTACTGAAGAAATAGCATTAGAGCTCATTGAAGATTTATACATCAAAGGCATGAGCCCATGTAGTGAGCACATTCGTAAAGCTGTAAAAGATAGTTACAAACGTTTATTACAACCAAGTTTAGAAACAGAGTTTAGAACTGCATTAAAAGCCGCTGCAGATGAAGAAGCGATCAATGTTTTTGCTGAAAATTTACGCCAATTGTTGTTGAGTTCGCCTTTAGGTAGTAAACGCATATTAGCCATTGACCCTGGTTATAGAACAGGCTGTAAAGTGGTTTGTATTGATGAAAAAGGGGAGTTGCAAAAAACAGCCCTCATTTTTGTGAATGAAAAAAATAGATTAGCCGATGCTGAACATACCATACGTTCGTTGGTACAAACCTACCAAATACAAGCATTTGCTATTGGTGATGGTACGGCAGGTAGAGAGACAGAACAATTTATAAAGGGGTTGAATTTGAGCTTGCCTGTTTATTTAGTAAATGAAGATGGGGCAAGTATTTACTCAGCATCAGAAATTGCTCGATTAGAATTTCCTGATGAAGACATTACCATACGTGGTGCAGTAAGTATTGGTAGGCGTTTGATGGATCCGTTGGCAGAGCTCGTAAAAATTGATCCGAAGAGTATTGGAGTAGGGCAGTACCAGCATGATGTTAACCAACCACGATTAAAAGAAAAACTTGATCAAACAGTAGTGAGTTGTGTAAATATGGTGGGTGTTAATTTGAATACCGCTAGTAAACACTTATTGAGTTATGTAAGTGGTATTGGTAGTAGCATTGCTGAAAACATTGTGGCTTACCGAAAAACAGCAGGGAAATTTACTTCTCGTAAACAATTGTTGAGCGTACCGAGGTTAGGTGGTAAAGCTTATGAGCAATGTGCCGGATTTTTACGCATACCCGATGCTGAAGATGTATTAGATGCAAGTGCCGTTCACCCAGAAGCTTATGAGTTGGTACAACAAATGGCAGCAGATTTACAAACTAATGTGAATGCATTAATTGGTAATGAAGCCTTGCTTAAAAATATTGATGTAAAAAAATACCAATCAGATAAATTTGGTACCCATACAATTAATGATATTATTAATGAATTAAAAAAGCCAGGTTTAGATCCACGATCTGAAGCACAATTATTTGAGTTTGCACAAATATTTTCAATTGAAGATGTACATGTGGGTATGGAAGTGCCAGGCATTGTAACCAACCTAACAAGGTTTGGTGCTTTTGTAGATATTGGTGTAAAGCAAGATGGCTTGGTGCATGTTTCTGAAATTGCACATAAGTTTATTCAAGATCCATCGGAAGTATTGAAACTCAACCAACAAGTAAAAGTAAAAGTAATGGAGGTTGATGTGTTGCGTAAGCGTATAGCTTTATCAATTAAGCAAACCGAAGCAGCGCCTGCATCACAAGCATACAAATCAAAACCTGCGCAGCATAAAACATTCAATAAAGCAGCTGCACCACCAGCCAATATGCATGATGCTCTGGCCGCACTTAAAAATAAATTTCAACGATAATTTTATGAAATAAGGCATTGCGAAAGCAGTGCCTTATTCTATTGTAGCATTTATTAATCGTTCTGTAATGGCATCGCATTGCGGTTTCAATTCTTCGTAACTGCCTTTTTTAACTGAACATTTTCCTTTGGTGTGTATAATTAAGGCACACTGTTCTGCTTGCTCTTTTTGGTGGCCACATACTACCATCAATGTTTCAATAACCCAGTCAAATGTATTCACATCATCATTCCACACAATGAGATTTTGTGTATTTGATTCCTCAGTGAGTACATCCATTTCTTCATCAGGATGGTACAGTGGGTTGTATGAAGCTTGCGTTTGCATTATTGCAAAAGTAAAATAATTTTTAAAATTAAAAAGCCTCACATGATGCTGTGAGGCTTTGTTTGTGGGAGTTACAGGAGTCGAACCTGTGACCCTCTGCTTGTAAGGCAGATGCTCTAAACCAACTGAGCTAAACTCCCTTTATCATTTTCGGATTGCAAAGATAGGTGTAAATTTTATTCTACAAAACTTTTTTAAAACTTTTTTTAAAATTTTTTATTTGCATGAATTTGTATGATTATTGATGAGGTTTATAAAAATAAATAAACGCCATTTAAAAAAAATAATAACATGTTGCCAGATAATTTGCCTTATAAAATTTTAATTGTTGATGATGATGAAGATGATTTTTTTATAACCAGTCAGTACATCAAAAATATTAAAGGCAATACTTTTGAAGTAGAGTGGCGTTACAATTACAACAACGCCATGGATGATATTAACGCCAAGCGATATGATTTGTATTTAGTAGATTATTACTTGGGTGCTAAAACTGGTTTAGATTTAATTAAGGAAGCATTTGCCAATGGTTGCGAAGAGCCCATCATTATTTTAACCGGACAAAGCACTCCGGAACTTGATGCAGAAGCCATGCATGCTGGTGCTGTTGATTATTTGGTAAAGGGAGAAATTGACACCGAAAAATTAGAACGTTGTATTCGCCATGTTATGGAAAAAAGTATGGCAGTTAAAACACTCAAATCAAACGAGCGTAAGTTCAGGCATATGTTTGAGCGTTCAAAAGATGCAGTGTTTTTGATGGATGCTGATACGCTACATTTTACAGATGTAAATGCTGCTACTACCAATTTATTTGGTTATACTAAGGAATCATTATTCAGCATTAGTTTATTATCGCTTATTGTAAATAATAAAGATAAGCAACGAATTACTACAGCTTTAGAACAAGGTGAGGTTGAAGATTTTGAAATGATTATGCGTACCAACGATGGAAAAATTTTGTTTTGCATCGTATCATTATCAAAAGAAACGGATAATAATGGAAAGCCTTTTTTACAGGGTATTATTCATGATATCACTGCTTTAAAAAAAGCAGAAAAAAATAACCTTCGCTTAGAAAAACTTGGTATGGCAGAACGGTTGGTGCGTACATTGGCTCATGAAGTGCGTAACCCTTTAAACAACATCAATTTATCGCTAGAGCAATTAGCTGATGAAATTGATAATGAAGATGCGAATTTATATTTAGAAATTATTACCAGAAATAGTAAACGTATAGAAACGCTTATTACTGAATTATTAGGAGCATCAAAGCCAGAAATTATGCTTCAAAAAAGCAGTCTACAACAAATTATAAATGATAGCTTGGGTGTAGCTGCTGATAGAATGGTACTCCGTAAAATAAAATTACAACAACAAATTTTAGATGATGTAATGTATATTCAAGCAGATAAGGAAAAACTGCAAATCGCATTGCTGAACATTTACATCAATGCTATTGAAGCAATGGATGATGGTGGTACCTTAACAGTGGTGGTTAGTGATGATGGGCAATTTTACAAATTATTGATAACTGATACTGGTTGTGGTATATCAGAAGAAAATTTAGCTCGTTTATTTGAACCTTACTTTACAGCTAAAAAGAATGGGTTGGGGTTAGGACTTGCAGCTACAATGAATATTTTACAGTTACATCAAGCCACTGTAGAAGTAACATCTACCTTACAAGTAGGTACTACTTTTACTATTTTAATACCTAAAATTTCAACCGTATAGATGACGCATTTACCCATACTTATTACTGATTTGGCTATTATATTGGCAACAGCAGCGGTTACCACTATTTTGTTTAAATGGTTGAAACAGCCGTTGGTATTGGGTTACATTATTGCTGGTTTTATTGTGGGCCCTTATTTTCATGTTTTTCCTACCGTATCTGAAACAAAAAGTATTCAAACTTGGGCTGATATTGGCGTAATATTTTTACTGTTTGGATTAGGGTTGGAGTTTAGTTTTAAAAAATTAATTAAGGTAGGTGGTACTGCCATCATTACAGCTATTATAGAAGTGAGTGCTACCATTTCATTTGGCTTTTTGGCTGGTAAATTACTGGGCTGGTCAATGATGGATTGTATTTTTTTCGGAGGTATTTTGGGTATTGCTTCTACCACTATCATTATTAGAGCTTTTGACGAGTTGGGTTTAAAAAATAGAAAGTTTGCAGGTGTAGTAATGGGTGTATTGGTAATTGAAGATTTGGTAGCTGTTTTATTATTGGTATTACTTTCTACGTTAGCCGTAAGTAGCAGTGTAGAAGGCGATAAAATGTTGATAGCTGTAGTAAAGTTGGGTTTCTTTTTAACGCTTTGGTTTTTGAGTGGCATTTTTTTTATACCAACTTTTTTTAAAGTGGTCAAAAAAATGTTGAATAACGAAACCTTACTCATAGTAGCAATAGCATTCTGTTTGGGTATGGTTTATTTGGCAGATTTGGTTGGTTTTTCAGCAGCACTAGGGGCTTTTATTATGGGCTCCATTTTAGCTGAAACAACAGAAGGTGTAAAAATTGAACATTTATTAGCACCTGTAAAGGATTTGTTTGGTGCTATCTTTTTTGTATCAGTAGGTATGTTAATTGACCCTGCCGTATTGGTGCAACACCCCTTACCTATATTATTAGGCACCCTCATTTTGTTATTTATAAAACCACTTTTTGTATTAATTGGTGCCTTGCTTTCGGGCCAGCCGTTGCGTTCTTCTTTACAAGCCGGCATGACCTTATCACAAATAGGTGAGTTTTCATTTATAATTGCAACGCTAGGTTTATCATTAAATGTAACCCAATCGTTTTTGTACCCTGTTGCAGTAGCTATATCGGTTATAACATCCTTTACCACACCTTATATGATGAGGCTTTCTGAGCCTTTATTGCAAGTTGTTGAAAAAATATTACCAATGCGGCTGCAAAATAGCATTAACCGTTATAGTGCAGCTGCACAATCAATAACGCATGTAGGTGATTTTAGGAGATTGATCCGTTCTTTTTTAATGCACATCATCATTAATGCTGTAATAATTGTTAGCATAGTATTGATATCGCTTCGTTTATTACCATTGTTTTTTACACAAGTTGAAAAAGGAAATATTTTTATTACCTGCATCATCTTTTTATTATCGGCTCCATTTTTATGGGCATTGGTTGCTAAACGATCAGATAATATTGCATACTCCACTTTATGGCAACAAAAACGCTATCGTGGTCCATTGATAATGTTGGCAACAGCACGGGTATTGATAGCAGTTGTAATGATTGGTTTTATTTGTTCAATTTTATTTTCAACAGTTGTAGCATTGTTTTTAACAGGGGGTATTATAACGTTGTTAATAGTTTTCTCTAAACAGCTGAATACATTTTATAGTAAAATTGAATTACGTTTTATTAATAATTTTTACGAAAAAGAACAGTTGCAACAATTGCATGAACCTCCAAAAGCCTTGGCACCTTGGGATGCTCATATTGCATTTTTTGAGGTAGATGCTGATGCTGTTATTATTGGACAAACTTTGGAAGCTAATGCACTCAGAGAAAAATTTGGCATTAACATAGCCATGATTGAAAGAGGAAAAACGGTCATTGTTACACCAACTAAATACACCGTAATTTATCCTAACGATAAACTCACAGTTATTGGTACTGATGAACAACTGAAAGTTTTTAGATTATTTATGCAAACGGAAGCTAGCACTATTAAGCCATCTGTTCATAAAAAGCAACAAATTACATTAAAGCAGCTGATGTTGCAACCATCATCAAAATTTGTTGATACAACAATACAAGCATCACATATAAGAGAGTTGTCAAAGGGCATAGTTGTTGGTGTTGAACGTGATGGTGAACGCATTTTAAACCCTACGTCATCTTTTATTTTAAAAGCTTACGATACCGTTTGGATTGTTGGTAATATTGCTCGGTTACAAATTTTAACTGGAGAACGTATTCGTAAGAATGTAAAAAAAATATAATTTAAACCACTCTTCATGTAATTTTTCCCTTTGCCCATTTCATCTACTATAATGCATAAAGGTGCTAATACTTTTGCTGCATAAATTAAGGATGATGAAAAAAATATACACGTTGATTTGCATGTTAGTATTATTTACTACAGCGCATGCACAAAAAATTACAGGTAATATTATTGATGAACAAAATAAACCAATTGCCGCTGCAACCATTACTTTACTAAAGGCAGATGCTGTTACTAATGTAAAATTTGCTACAAGTTTAAAGGATGGTAGTTTTACCATCAATAGTATTGTTGCAGGAAATTATGTGGTAAAAATTACAAATGTTGGTAATGTAACAATTGATCGTAAAGTTGTGGTTGAAGACGGTAAAACAACCACATTGGGAAATATTGTACTTACCAAACAAACAACAGATTTAAATGCTGTAACAGTGGTTTCAAAAAAGCCAATTGTTGAAGTGAAGGCTGATAAAACAATTTTAAATGTTGAAGGAACTATTAATGCAACGGGTAACGATGCACTTGAACTGCTGCGTAAGTCGCCAGGTGTTATGGTTGATAAAGATGATAATTTAAGCCTAGCTGGTAAAAATGGTGTACAAGTTTATATTGATGGAAAGCCGAGTCCATTATCGGGTACCGATTTATCAAACTATTTAAAATCTGTACAATCATCACAAATTGAATCTATTGAGTTAATTACCAACCCATCGGCAAAATATGAAGCTGCTGGTAATGCAGGTATCATTAATATTAAATTTAAAAAGAATAAAAATTTAGGTACCAATGGTAGTGTAAATGCAGGTTATAACATCGGTATTTTTTCAAAATATAATGTTGGTTCGGCTTTGAATTATCGTAATGCTAAGGTCAATATTTTTGGTAATTACAATTTTAATATTGGATTAAACCAAAGTAGTTTTGTTTCAGAAAGACAACAAGCTGATACGTTTTTCTATCAAACCAATAAATTAAAATCATACAATGATGGTGCTCATAATTTTAAAGCTGGTTTAGATTATTTTCTTACAAAAAACAGTACCGTTGGTGTTTTGATTAATGGTAATATTGCTGATGGTACCACCAATACTGATGGGCCTATGCAAATTATTTACAAACCTACCAACACTATTGATAGGGTTTTGTATGCAACTGGCGAAAACCGTAATAAAAGAGAAAATGTAAATTTCAATTTGAATTATCGCTACGCATTGCCTACGGGTAAAGAGTTAAATATTGATGCTGACTATGGTTTTTTTAATTTGAAAGGCAATCAATTTCAGCCCAATAATTATTTTAATGCTGTAAATAATGCATTGCTTTATAGTAATGTGTATCGTACTGTATCGCCTACTAATATTGATATTTTTTCAGTTAAGGCAGATTATGAACAGCCATTCAAGAAAGGTAAGTTAGGTTTTGGTGGTAAAATTGGCTACGTAAAAACTGATAATGATTTTAGTAGGTTTACTGTTTTCGGCAATACGGATGTGTTTGATAAAGACAGAAGCAATCAATTTATTTACAAAGAAAACATTAATGCCGTTTATGTAAATTATAATAGGGCGTTTAAAGGTTGGGTATTACAAGCAGGTTTAAGGGGAGAAAACACTGTATCAAAAGGACGTTCATTGGGTTTACGTTACAACAATACTACAGCAGTGTATGATAATTACGACTCTACGGTGAGTAGAAATTATTTCAATGTTTTTCCGAGTGCAGCAGTAACGTTTAATAAAAATCCTAAAAGTCAGTTTGGGTTGAGTTTTAGTAGAAGAATTGATAGACCAGCTTATCAGGATTTGAATCCGTTTGAGTTTAAAATAAACGATTACACTTTTATGAAGGGTAATACACAGTTACGTCCGCAATACACTAGTAATGTAGGTTTAACACATACGTACCAGTATAAACTTACTACTCAGTTAACGTACAGTCATGTAAAAGATATTTTTACTCAATTGCCCGATACTACAGAGAAATCAAAATCTTTCATGTCGAAAAAGAATTTAGCTACACAAAATATCATCAGTTTAAACATTAGTTATCCGTTTTCAAAAGGTTGGTATAGTTTGTTTACCAATGTAAATTCATATTACTCAAAGTATGAGGCTAATTTTGGTGGTGGTGACCGTAACGTTAATTTAGATGTATTTGCTTACAATATTTTTATTCAAAACACTTTTAGGTTAGGCAAGGGCATTACTGCTGAGCTATCAGGTTTTTATAATTCACCTAGTATATGGCAAGGTATTTTTAAATCGAAAGCCATGTATAGTATTGATGCAGGTTTACAAAAACCTATATTCAAAGGAAAGGGTAATTTAAAAACCTCGTTTACTGATATTTTTAAATTGATGCGTTGGAGTGGTAGTTCAAATTTTAGTGGACAAGTGAGCACCGCTTCTGGTAGATGGGAGAGTCGTCAGTTCAGGATTAATTTTACCTACCGCTTTGGTAATAACCAAGTAAAAGCTGCTCGTCAACGTAAAGATGCGGTAGAAGAAGAACGCAAGCGTACACAAGCTGCTGGCGGTTTTGGTGGACAATAATTTTTTTTGTTTGTGATAGAAAAAGAAAGCCGTTTCATTTGTTGAAATGGCTTTCTTAAAATTGTAGGTAATAATCTTTTAAGAGTGTTTTAAAATCGGTATGGTATTGCTGCATTTCATCTCTAATATATAAAACAGTGTTTGATTTTGTTGATGGTATTTTTTGAATAAATAACATTGCTCTAAAAAAAGGATGTGAAGGAGTATGCGCTACGTTGGTTTGATGTATGATAAATAAATTGTAAGATTTTAAAATAGTTTCAAATTTTTCAACTGCGTAAAAAGGTATTAAAATGGCAGCGGTTCCATCGTCTTTTAAATAACGTTGCATAGCCTTACACAAATCATTAAAAGAAAGTGCTGTTGCATGCATGGCAACATTGCGTTGGTTATTATTTGATTTTAATTGCTCTTCAAAAAATGGCGGATTGCTGATGATGAAATCGTATGGCAACGCTACATTATAATTTTGAATACTTGTATGGTGTATGTTTATTTGATGTACCCAAGGCGTTAAAGCTAAATTTTCTTTAGCCTGTTGAACAGCTGCAGTATCTATTTCAATTGCATCAATTTGTAAATTGTGTTGTTGTGCTACCATTAAACTTAATAAGCCAGTACCACAACCAATATCAAGTAAACGTTGGTTATTATTGGGTTTTGTAGAAATATTTTTTGAAAACCATGCACCAAATAAACAAGCATCTGTACACACTTTCATGGCACAAAGTTGTTGGTGAATGGTAAATTGTTTAAACTGAAACCAGGTATTCAATTATATACATTTATGCGTTCATGCTAGAGCTAGCAGATGGCGTTATGGATAAAGGTGCAAAATCGTTCGCTAAAAATTTATGATACGCTGTAATCGCTATCATACCAGCATTATCTGTACAAAACTCAAATGCAGGTATAAATGTTTGCCACCCCAATTGTTCGCCTGTTTGTTGTAAAGTTGTTCTTAAACCACTGTTAGCACTTACGCCGCCAGCAATACAAACCCTATTGATGCCTGTTTGCTTTACTGCTAATTTTACTTTATTCATTAAAATACTGATGATACGCTCTTGTACCGATGCACAAATGTTGTATAAATTATCTTCAATAAATGCCTTACGTTCTGCCTCGGTTGCAATGTATTCTTCTTTGTAAACATTAGATTTACCAGCATTTTGTAAGAAGTAAAGGATGGATGTTTTTAAACCAGAAAAACTAAAATTTAAGCCATCAATTTTGGGTTCTGGAAATTTATAAATGGCTTTACCTTCTTTTGCATATTTATCAACCAATGGGCCACCTGGGTAAGGTAATCCTAAAATTTTAGCTGTTTTATCAAAGGCTTCACCTGCTGCATCGTCAATAGTTTCGCCAATAACTTTCATTTGTGTGGGTGATTCGCATAACACTATTTGTGTATGGCCACCACTTACGGTTAAGCACAGGAAAGGGAAAGCAGGAGGATTATCTAACAACAAATTTGCTAACACATGCGCTTGCATATGGTGTACACTTATAAGTGGTTTATTTAATGCTAATGCCATTGATTTGGCAAATTGCGAACCTACTAACAATGCACCAATTAAGCCTGGTGCTTGTGTAAAAGCAACGGCATCAATAGCTGCAGTTGTAATATTGGCTTTTTTTAAAGCAGCATCCACTACAGGTACTATATTTTCCATGTGTGCACGACTAGCCAATTCGGGCACAACGCCACCATACTGTTCATGTACTTTTTGGGTTGCAATTATATTACTTAAAATTTTTCCATCGGTACAAACAGCTGCTGCTGTTTCATCGCATGAAGATTCAATTGCTAAAATTGTAATAGATGGTTGCAAATTCACTTTCAATAATTTTTGCAAAGTTAACTCCTAATTGCTTTTACCGGATCCATTTTTGCAGCTTGTCTTGCAGGAATAATACCAGCTAAAATACCTACCACAATACAAATAATAACGGTTGCAAATAACAATGGTATTGAAATAAATACCGGAAAATCAAGCGGTCCCGAGAGTATAAGCGTTAATATCCAAACAAAAAATAAACCGATAGCACCACCTACAATGCACATAAGTGCTGCTTCAATTAAAAATTCGAAAAGTATAGATGAACTCTTAGCGCCAATTGCTTTTTTTAGTCCGATGATGGATGTACGTTCTTTTACAGTTACAAACATAATATTGGCGATGCCGAATAAACCAACAATTAAACTAATACCTCCAATAAAGCCGCCCACCACATTAAGGGTTACAAAAAAACCTGATATTGCTTTGCTAAATGCCTCCACACTGTTGAGTGAAAAATTATCTTCTTCTCGTGGGCTTAAGCGCCTAATTTGACGCATAATACCTCTTAGTTCTTGATAAAGTGCATCGGTGGAAACGCCTGTTTTTCCTTTTACAATTAGTACAGGACTGGTCATTTTTTCATCATACAATTGCTTACAAAACTTGTAGGGCAACATAATACAGTTATCATAATCCCACCCAATAAAATTTTTACCTTGTTTTTTTATGATACCTACAATAGTTATCATTTTACCTTTAATACTTACTTGCTTGCCCATGGCTCTTTCGGCATTGCCAAATAAATTTTCAGCATTGAGGTAGCCAATAATAGCTACATTGGTAGCGTTGTTAAATTCTGTTTCAGAAAAATAACGACCACTTTCAAAAGTGATGGGTTGTATGGCAATTTGAGCATGGTTAATACCGTATACTGATACATTTTGTAAGGCATCACTTCTGTGTGTAATAGTACCAGCTGTTTGCATTAAAAAAGTAACATCTTGGGTGAGTTCTGATCGCATTTTTACTTCATCTTGCTCTTCAAACTTCATTAATGGTCGGGCCCTTAGTTTCCAAAAAGGCTTATCTGGTCCGCCGCTGTAATCCCATTTATCAATGTAAATAGTATTGTTACCCAAGCTGCTTACTTCATTTTGAATATTTTGTTCTAAACTACCAACAGTAGCCAATACGCCAATGATACAAAAAATACCGAAGGCAACACCGGTTAAACTCAAGGCAGTTCTTGTTTTATTTACTTTAAGCTCCTGTATGGTGAGGAGTAATGAGTTCGTTAAAATGTTTAGCATTTTTGCCATAAACCAAAGTTAATGATACAAAACATTTTTGCTGTATAAAATTGGTTGGATGGTAAGTTGGATTTTATTTTAATACAATTCAACATCAACCTTGATGGCTTCAATTAAAAAAATTACTTTTGCAGCCGCCATGAAATACATATCAGAAATAGAGAAACGTAAAACTTTTGCCATTATATCGCATCCCGATGCTGGTAAAACTACTTTGACTGAAAAGTTTTTACTTTTTGGTGGTGCTATACAAACAGCAGGTGCCGTAAAAAGTAATAAAATAAAAAAGCATGCAACATCAGATTTTATGGAAATTGAACGCCAACGTGGTATTTCGGTGGCTACCAGTGTAATGACGTTTGAGTACGATGGGCATTTGATTAACTTACTTGATACGCCTGGGCATAAAGATTTTGCTGAAGATACCTTTAGAACGTTGACGGCGGTAGATAGTGTGGTTTTGGTAATTGATTCAGTAAATGGGGTAGAACCACAAACAAGGCGCTTAATGGAAGTAATTGCCATGCGTAAAACGCCAGTGATTGTTTTTATCAATAAAATGGATCGTGATGGTAAAAACAGGTTTGATTTGTTAGAAGAAATTGAAAACGAATTAAAAATACAGTTGCACCCCATGACGGTGCCCATTAATAGTGGTAAAGATTTTAAAGGCGTATACGATTTGCATGAAAAAAGTTTGGTGTTGTTTACCGCAGGTACCAAAGCAAATGATGAAGATGTTGTAAAAATTAGCGACTTAAACGACCCTATTTTAAACGCTAAAATAGGAGAGAGAGATGCTGATACATTGAGAGAAGACGTAGAATTAATTGATGGGGTGTATGGAGCTTTAAATGAAGCTGATTATTTATCAGGAAATACAGCGCCAGTGTTTTTTGGTAGTGCTGTTAATAATTTTGGTGTAAAAGAGATGTTGGATACTTTTATTAGAATTGCCCCAACACCAAGGCCAAGGCACACCACTACAAGAGATATTTTACCAAGTGAAGACAAGTTTAGTGGCTTTATCTTTAAAATACATGCCAACTTAGATCCGAAACATAGAGACCGTATTGCCTTTTTAAGGGTATGTAGTGGAAAGTTTTCACGAAGTACTTATTACAAGCATGTTCGCTTAGAAAAAGATATTCGATTTAATAACCCATATAGTTTTTTAGCTCGACAAAAAGATGTGATTGAAGAAGCTTTTCCGGGTGATGTGGTTGGCTTGTTTGATACAGGTAATTTTAAAATTGGCGATACGTTAACTGAAGGCGAATCGTTCTTTTTTACAGGTATACCGAGTTTTTCACCAGAAATTTTTAAAGAGGTTGTTAATAAAGATCCTTTAAAAACAAAACAATTAGAAAAAGGGTTGAATCAGTTAACCGATGAAGGAGTAGCCCAATTGTTTACACAGTTTGGTGGCAATAAAAAAATTATTGGTTGTGTTGGTGAGTTACAGTTTGAAGTAATTCAATACCGTTTATTGCAAGAGTATGGTGCCTCTGTACAAATGAACAGCATGCCGTTTTACAAAGCATGTTGGATAACTAGTGATAACCCTAAAAAGTTAGAGGATTTTACTAAATACAAACAAGCCAACATTGCAGAAGATAAAGATGGGCACTTGGTATACTTGGCACAAAGTGAATGGTTTTTAAATACTGAAATCACCAATAACCCCGATATTAAATTTCATTTTACGAGTGAAATAAATAAGGTTTAAAGAATTAATTACGAAGTTTTACAAATATGCCACGTTTTATTCCTAAGTGTTTTATGTAATTTTATAATTCACTTTCGATATAATAAATCTTAGAAAACGAAAGTAAAGCTTCTAATAAGAATCTATTTCTTCAAAACAAAGGAGACCATGCCGTTATTTGTTTTGCTGCTTTTAATATTAATTTCATGTCGTTTTTTGCCGTCGTAAATAATCATTAAAGCAGTATTAGGTGGAATAGAGCCAAGGTTTTCAGCAAACATAATGAGCTCATTGGTAGCAGGTGCAGGATCTATTTTTATATAAAAACTTTTACCTGTAGCTGTAAGTAATAAATGCTGTGTAATTATTTTGTTGTTAAATTGAACTGTAATGGAATCGCCATCAATTGTACCATTGTCATAAAATGAAATTTCTATTGAATCATTCAGTACTTCTATTTGCTGAATAAAGGTATTCATTCTTTTTTCTGGTAAGAAATCTAGTGCTTTTACATCATTACTTTTAATTGCTTGTATATTTCCGTTATCCCCATTTAACTCAATATTTTTATTGGCAATAAGTGGTGCTATTGTAATATTTTGAATAGTAGTATCGCTACATCCATTTTTATCAATAGCTATTAGGCTTACCGTATAAGAGCCGCTGTTTAAGTAGGTGTGTGAAATATTTTTTGAATTTTTTTCTACAGTACCATCACCAAAATTCCAAAGAAGATTTGCTTTTTCCTTAGAAATTGTTTTAAAGCTGTATTTATTTTCCGAAGTATTTTTAATGGTGAAATCAGCTGTTGGTTTCGTGATGATAATTTCTTTTGATATAGTATTTATTATTCCATTATTACCAGTATAGGTGAGCTTGATTGTATACGATCCTTCTTTTTTAAATGTATAACTAAATTTTTCTTTGGTACTGTTATAGAGATTATCAATTTGCCATTTCACAGATTTAATTTGTACCGCATTGGCTAGTTCAACATTTATTTTATTACATTTCTCTATGCTGTAACTAATTTCTGCAAAGGCATCAGGTATGGTATTTTTAGTTTCGTTCTTTTCGCATAATTCTAATATTTCGTTGCTCGACAAGGCACGATTGTAAATTCTTACATCATCTAAAACACCGTTAAACCAATAAGGGTATTGGGGGTTATCTAACTTTCCAAAAAATAAGTCTTCATTATTTATTACACCATTTGTTGTTGCCTTCCATGAATCTATTAACTGACAATCTACATATAACTTATTATATATCCCATCACATGTATAAGTAACAGTGTACCATATTCCGGTTTTAACGAAAGCGTTTGCTTTACCACTTCCCCAATCTTCAAAAAACGAACTGCCATGGAAAGTCTGATGTGTTTCGTCAGGAATATTTTCTACACAGGCACTTTTTGAAAATGCATCGTCACAAAAGCCTAACCAATAATTGCCAGAGGCATAATCTGAACCTTTATTTATTATTCTATTCCAATGACATTTTCCTTTGTAAAAACCATTTACTTTTACATTACAACTAATGGTAATTTGAGTTGTCATATTTTTTAGAGAGGAAGAATTATTAATTCTTATATATTGATTTTTTCCATTAAAAGAATAAGCACTTTTTGCGTTTCCATTTTTATCAGAAGTAAGTGTAGCATTATTAAAAACAGCATTGTTATTATTACCAGTTTCATCTTTAGCGTTTCCGTTAAATGGATAATAAGCAATCAATCCTTTAGTTGTTGAAATTTGGGAAAAACTAAATAAAGGATTGCTGAAAAAAAGTAAAACAAAAAATATTCTCATTTCTGCTATTTGTTATTTATAAACTTTATCTTATTAAAATCACATTTCCTTTTTTCTCTATTGAACCACAGTTCGTATTGGCTTTCACAAAATAAACATAAGTGCCAGGCTCAGCTGGTTGTCCTTTAAACTTTCCGTCCCAGCATTGTGCAGTATTGTTTGTTTCAAAAACTTTTTCGCCCCATCTGTTATAAATAATAAATTTAACACCTAAAGCGTTACCCCAATTTTTGATTCCAAAGCAATCATTTAAACGATCACCATTGGGTGTAAAGGTATTAGGCAATGCATATTGATTACTATTTAAATCAACCGTAACACTTATGGTTGCTTTTGAATTACAGCCGTTTATATCTGTTGCGCTAACCGTATAAATTGTTGTAGTAGTTGGCGAAACTGTTGGATTTGCAATAGTTACATTATTAATAGTTGGATCATTGTTCCATAAATAAGTTACGCCACCTGTAGCTACTAAGTTAGCAGAGCTTAAACCACAAGTAATGTCATTCGATTTTTTCACTGATAAGTTTGTGGTTGGATACTTAATTGCATTAACAATAAAATTTTGATTGTAATTACACACATTATCAGTAACAGTAACATTAAATACCTGTGTATTATTGATAATTGCTACTGGATTTTCAATATTCGCATTATTTAGCACATTTGCAGGTGCCCATGAATATGTAAGATTTGGACCGTTGTTTCCTAATAGTTGAACTGGTTGATTTGCACAGAAATTAATATTGGGCGGCTGGTTTAAATTATTGATTTTATTAACTTTTATTCTAACACTATCTTTTGATTTACACCCATTTAAATCGATGCCTGTAACGTAGTAAGTAATACTGTCGTTTCCTGAAAAAATTGGGTTACTAGTATAATAGTTATTTAAGTTTGTATTAGGACTCCAACTATAGTTTAATGCTCCTGTTGTTGTTAATTGAATACTATTGTTGTTACAAATGGTGGTGTCATTAATTGTATTTATAATGGGGTTAGGTAATACGTTAATCGTGACTGTATCTTTTCCAACACAATTACCATTAGAGGAACTCACTATAAAAGTGTGCGATAAAGTATCAGAAAAAACGGGTGAAGCAATTGTAGAATCATTTAAAAATTGACCAGGGGACCAATGGTAATTACTTAAATTGGGTGTAGTTGTTAAAATGATATTATCACCTTTACAAATTGAAGTATTATTTATTGTTTGAATAATAGGTGTTGTATTTATTGTTAAATTAATGGTATCTCTTGCTACACAACCACCAGCGGCATTTGTTACTTCTAAATACAAAACCAAAGAGGTATCACTTGTTACTAATGGATTTAGAATGTTTGGATTATTAAGATTCGCAGCAGGAGACCAAACTATTTGATTATTTGTTGTATTCGTTGTTGATGCATTTAATTGATAATTATTAAATGAAGTACAAATTGAAACATCATTACCTGCATTTGCAGTGAAGCCGTTCACATTAATTGTTCTAATTATACTGTCTTTACAGCCATTCATATCAGTAACAACTAATTTTACATCATATACACCGGCATTAGAATATAAATATGAAATAAATGCTGGCCCCCCTGTTACATATCCATCGCCTAAAGACCATTGATACGTACTAATTGGTGTTGTATTAACGTATGTTAATGCAGTAAAATGGACTTGATTGTTACAATTAACAACATAATTAAACCTTACAGAATCTATATTTGGTTTAAAAGGTAAGTTAGAAATTGGTACTGAAAGGTTAAAATAATTATTTCCGTTACTACCAGGAGTAGCACCCCAATTTGAATTATTATCTAACGCAAGTGTTCCATTTTGAGCACCAAGGTTTAATGAAGTTACTTGAGAGGGTAAAGTTGGTTTATTAATAAAAAAATTCCCACCAGAACCACCTCCGCCTGGTCCAATTTTACCAGCTATAGCTGAAGTATTTGTAACACTTGCCCCTTTACCGCCATTTTTAATTATTGTAATATTATCAAGAAAAGTATTTACTGTTAACAAAACTGTACCACCAGCACCACCTCCTCCCATTCCGTCATGGCAGTCAGATCCAACACTTTGTAAGCATTCAACCCCAGTTAAACCATTCGATATGATATTATTAGAATTTGTCAAAATTTTATCACAAGATATTATTATAATTCCTCCTCCATTTCCACCACCTGGAGGAATATTACCAGGGTTGTCAGCTTGTCCTGCACCACCGCCACCACCTAAAAATATTTTATTAATTATCGCATTAGTATTTATGCTACCACCACCAATGCCTCTGTTATCAAATGGGGCATTACCACAATTATTTAATTGGTAACCACCAAATCCTCCTGTACCTCCGTTACTACCACCTCCACCGCCACTGTTATGACCTAGGCCGCCGCCGCCACCGTTGGCTATTTTACCTTTTCCTCTAACTTTATTAGATGAAATTTCAGCAATACTTTCTCCTTTTAAACCAGAAAATTGATTATTGGAAGGGTAGCTAAAATCATTCAAATTACAATTTAATACAGGTGAGTTTGTATTATAACCTATACCTCCTCTAAAACCTTTCCCACTAACGTCTATATTTTGATTTAAAGTAAGCGTATTATTAACATTAAATACTAATACACCACCTTTTTCACCATCCCATGGTAAGCATGTTAAAGGGGCTGTTACCGTTGCATCATTATAATATGGAACTCTTATTAATTGCACTTTACCAACAGGGATGTCGTACTGTCTTAATAGAACATTTTTAAGTTCAATTACATTACCGCTTTTGCTCTTAACGTAATTAAATTCGTAGTTTCCTGCATTTTTGTAATCAGTAATTGTACCAAAAGAAGGTGTGTTGGTACTATCAATTATTGCACCTTTCATTTGTATTAGTAATACAGTATCTCCCACATTGTATCCTGTTGCATCGGATACTGTAATTTTATTTGAACATGGAACAAAGCCTAATACTGGAGTATATAAATTGATTATGTTTCCAATATTAGTGACATTATTAACAAGCTGATTACATGAATCAATAATTAAATTACAATTTGGATTCGAATTGTTTATAGTTGCACTTCCAGTTAGTGTACCATTAAACAGCGGATTGCCTTGTTTATTTAAAAGATTATCAAAAGTATAATAACCTTTTAAACCTACTTGTGTTATTGGGTTAGGTAGCGGAGTGTTAATAAATGCTCGTATTTCAGCTTGTGTACGAGCTACATTCCAAATTCTAACTTCATTAATATATCCTTTAAAATCTGTGGGTGGGCCAAATGGAGGTGAGGCGTAATCTCCAATTGTTGTAATTAAATCATTCTGTATTAGGTTTCCGGTAGCATTTACTTGGCTCATTAAAAAACCATTTCTGTAAAACTTTAATGTGCTACCATCGTAAACTAATGCTGCATGGTAAGTTTTATTCAAAAGAATATCACAAATTTGTGGAGTTGCGAAAAATCCATTTGATGTAGTTATCTCAGCATGATTGGGTCTTAAAAGATAATTAACATTATTAGGATCAGTATGTTTTGAAACTAAATCACCTGCATATTGGTACCCAAGTGAAGACGGTACAGTTCTATTAAAACTAGCTTCTACAGTAATTTTATCACCAGTAATATCTAAATCGCCGATTTTAACACCCGATCCTGAATTTTGCGTTTTTAGCCAGTTATTACAATTTTGAGAGGAAGCATTAATAGACAATAAAAGCCACACAAGGGTGCTTAGAAATTTTATAATTTTCATAACGTACTTTTCGAATACTCAAAAATACATAATTATTATATTATTTAATATTGATAATAAAAAAAGAATAATCTACTTTGTATCAATTAGGTTTTTAATTTGAGTAATGTAGATAATGATAGCATTGTTTTAAATAAAAAAGGAGCATTTGCTCCTTTTTTATTTAACTCCTGTGTAATTATGTGGCGTTATACTTTTTAGTTCTTTTTTAATTTTAGCAGGTATATGGAGGGTTTGTATAAAAGCATGTATAGTGGCTTTATCAATAGCATTTTTACCTCTTGTTAAATCCTTTAATGCCTCATAAGGTTTAGGATAATTTTCTCTTCGTAAAATGGTTTGTATGGCTTCAGCTACAACGGCCCAATTGTTATCTAAATCGGCTTTCAATTTTGGTTCATTCAAAATTAATTTACCTAAACCTTTTTCTATTGATTTAAATGATATAGCAATATGAGCCATTGGTACACCAATGTTTCTGAGTACGGTACTATCTGTTAAATCTCTCTGCAAACGACTGATGGGTAATTTGGCTGAAAGATGCTCTAGTATTGCATTTGCCATACCTAAATTGCCTTCTGCATTTTCAAAATCTATGGGGTTTACTTTGTGTGGCATGGCACTGCTACCAATTTCACCTTTTTTGGTTTGTTGTTTAAAATAATCAACACTAATGTAGCTCCATACATCTCTACACAAATCAATAAGGATGTTGTTGATGCGTTTTATAGCATCGAAGTGAGCGGCTAATGTGTCGTACTGTTCAATTTGTGTGGTGTATTGTTGGCGTTGTAAACCAAGTTTATCTTCTAAAAATTGATCAGCAAATTTTTTCCAATTCGTTTGAGGAAAAGCAACATGGTGTGCGTTAAAGTTACCAGTAGCACCACCAAATTTACCTGTAAAAGGTATGTAACTAAAAAGTTGTATTTGATTTTCTAATCGGTCAACAAACACCATTATTTCTTTGCCAAGCATTACTGGTGATGCAGCTTGTCCGTGTGTACGAGCCAGCATTGGAACCGTTTTCCATTGTTGCGCTAGTAGGTATAAGTGTTGTTGTAAGTTTATGAGTTGTGGAAGGTATTCAAATTCTACAGCATCTTTCCACAACATAGGTATTGCGGTGTTATTGATATCTTGTGAGGTTAAACCAAAATGAATCCACTCAGTAATATCTGTAACACCTAATGCTGTTAATTTTTCTTTCAAAAAATATTCAACGGCTTTAACATCGTGGTTGGTAATAGCTTCTGTTTGTTTAATTTGTAAAGCATCGCTTTCAGTAAAGTTATCAACCAACAAACGCAACGCTTTTTTTGTTTTTATATCAAGTTTAAAAAAACGTTTTTCACTCAATGCAATAAGGTATGCTACTTCAACTTTTAATCGGTATTTAATGAGTGCATATTCAGAAAAATAATCGGCTAATTGTTGGGTGGTTCTATTATACCTGCCATCAATGGGTGAAATAGCAGTGAGTGGTGAAAGTTGCATAAATCAATTTGGTTTGAAGTAATTTTGTGTAAAATTAAACGAAACGAGTTGGACAGAAAAATAAGGGTTGCAGCAGTAAGTTATTTAAACACCAAACCATTGATATATGGTTTTGAAAAAGGTGGGATGGTTGACTCAGTAGAATTGGTTACAGATTATCCTGCTAAAATTGCATCAATGTTGGTAAATAATGAGGTTGATATTAGTTTGGTACCCGTTGCTATTATTCCATTTTTAAATGAATACCACATTATCACTGATTATTGCATTGGCACACAACAAAATGTAGCCAGTGTTTGCTTGTTTAGTGATGTACCTTTAGAAGCTATTTCACATATATTATTAGACTATCAAAGTAGAAGTTCAGTTGGATTGTTAAAAGTTTTGTTGAATAATTATTGGAAAATTTCACCTGAACTCATTGAAAGTAAAACAGGTTACGAAGCAAATATAAAAGGCACTACAGCTGGTTTGGTTATTGGTGATAGGGCATTTATACAACGTAAAAAAAATAAATACATATATGATTTAGGTACCGCATGGAAAGCTATGACGGGCTTGCCTTTTGTTTTTGCCGCATGGATCGCTAATAAACAATTACCACAGGCATTTATTGAAAAGTTCAATGAAGTAACAGGTGAAGGTTTTCAACATCTAGCAGAAATTATTGCTCAAAACCCTTATGAACATTACGATTTAATGGAATACTATACTGTAAATATTGATTATAAGTTGGATGATGAAAAACGTAAAGGTTTTAAAATGTTTTTAAATTATTTGAAAGAAATTATTTGAATATTTTATTCCAATATTTTAATATAATGTTGTTGATATCATTACTAACATTACTATAAAATAAAATTACTATAAAAATTAAAGTGTAGATAAAACTTCGAATTAAAACGTCTAAAATTAAATTGTCAAATACAGTTATAAAATGAGCAATAATAAAGGCTATTAACCCTAAAAAAATAATTTTTAAATGAGGCAAACCGTATGGTTGCCACTTATATTTAAAATAAATAAACAAATAACGTACTAAATTGTACACACTTGTAGCAATTAATGTTGCATAAGCTCCTCCAATAATACCAAAATTATTTATTAAAATAAAATTAAGAGGTAAAGCAATAATGGTTAATAATACATTTGTAAAAAAGTCAAATTTCCAATTAATTGATGTTGCAATTATTTGTCCATTTACGCCTGTTCCTAAATCTATTGTTCTTGCTAACCCCATAATTAATACAATAAAAGGTACTTCTAAATAACTCTTGCCTAAAAATTTAATGAGTGAATCTATATTCAACATTACAGCACCAAAAATAAAAATGGCCGCAACTAAAAGTGTGATGGTACTTTTCTTATATATATCAAAAATATTATTATAATTTTTCTCTTTCCATGATTCAGATATTATTGGTGTAGTAATTGAAATCAAGCTTCTTAGTGGTAGATCCATTAGTGAGGCTAAATATGAACCTAAAAGAAAAATTGCTGTAGCCTCTAAGCCTTTCAAGCCAATAATTACAAATGAATCCATTGTTCGAGAAGCGACTTGTAAAAAGCTAGCACCAAAAATAAACATACTGTATAAGAACATTTTTTTCCAATATCTTCTAGTCACTTTGCTAAATTTAAAAGTGAAGTAAAAAGATTTTGTTTTTCTTAATACATAAAACAAAATAATAACGGGTATGATATAAATGCAGCAAAATAAAGTGATGAATGAACTAGTTTGTATAATATTGAACCAACATAATAATATTAAAATGGTAGTTAGAAAACGTATAAGTGTTTCTCGTAGAAAATTGCTATATACCGATTTTTTAAATGCCCATGCAAATGATTCAAGCCAAGCAAAAAGAAGCATAAAGAAAGTGATTGGGTAAACTAAGTAAAAATAGGTAGCAAATAAAGGAGCTTTACCTAATTTACGAGAAATAAAATCTTTAAAAAAATATCCAACAAAGCATATAATTATAAAACCAGCAAGGCACATTAAAATTGTGACAAAAGGTAAATCATTTTCATTTTTTTTAAGATTCGAATTATAGTAGGGATAAAATTTATATACCATTGATACTGAACCAAAGCCCGCCAAAGTAGACAAAACAACGCCAACATCTAAAAATGCTCTTGTTAAACCGTTTATTTCTAATGCAGTAAGTTTTGGAAATAAAACAAGAATATTAAGTCCACCTATCATAAAGCCAACAAATAAGAAAATAGTAGACCTTAAAGCTTGTTTTTGAATTATACCCATGAATAAAGAAGTGTGCTTGGTTATTGTTATTTTTGCGACCTAAAAGTAATAATAAATAAAATGGCAGAAACAATTGGTATGCTATGTGATAAATTGACTATAGTAAAACTAAAGCAATATCACACCACAGATGATAAAAGATTAGAAAGTTTAGAAAAGCAAGCACTTCTTTTGCAAAAAGAAGTAAATGAATACATAAATGATGCAATCAATAATAAAATACCCTTTGAAAAACTTACTTTTGAAGCAAACAAAGTATATAAAAAAGAGGGTAATGAAGTAGCAGATGTAGAAGGTAATTTTGGTGAGATTTTTTATCAATTAGCTGATATTAATTGTAAATTATGGCATGAACAGGAAAAGGTATATGAATTTGAGAAAGTTGCAGATCAAGAAAAAAATATTGTTGTTAAACAATTAGCCAAATTAAATTTAGAACGTAATAAGTGCATTGACGCACTTAACAACTTATTTGCTGAACTTTTAAAAAATAAAACTAGTAATTAATGCATATTCGTAAAAGAACTACATGCCGTGTTTGCGGTTCAAAGGCTTTAAAAAGAGTTATTAATTTGGGGCCTCAATATCTTCAAGGAAGTTTTGTTAAACCAGGTAAAGAGTTACCTAGTCTACGTAAAATTGATTGTTCATTAGTGAGGTGTAATCCCGAAGAAGATGAAAATGCATGTGGATTATTACAAATGGAACATTCAGTACCATCTGAAATTTTATATGCAGCTTATTGGTATAGAAGTGGTACAAATGATACAATGCGTAATCACTTAAAAAATATTGTAGAAAGTGTAATTGACACAGTTGGTGATACTAAACATCCATCAGTTTTAGATATTGGATGTAATGATGGTACGCTTTTAGGTTATTACCCTAAGCATTTTATTAAATATGGCTGCGACCCAAGCGATGTTGCTCAGGAAGTGAAAGAAGCAACTGTTGTTCAAGATATATTTCCTTCAGAGGAACTATCTAAATTGTTAGAAGGTAAAAAAATGGATGTTATTACCTCTATTGCTATGTTTTATGATTTAGAAAACCCGGTGGAATTTGTAAAAGGAATTAAGCGTTTTTTATCATCAACTGGTGTGTGGGTATTTGAAATGAGCTATATGCCCAAAATGCTTGAGTTAGATAGTTACGATACTATTTGTCATGAACATCTGGAGTTTTATAGCTTAGCAGTTTTAGAAAAGATTTTAGGTATGTCCGATATGAAAATTTTTAAAATCTCCTTTAACGATATTAATGGCGGTAGTATTAGGTGTTATGCAACACATAAAGAAAGTAGTAAACATGATAGTATTGAAAACTATCAGTTAATTAATGAAATTAGGCATAAAGAGTTTGATTTAGAGTTAGATACCGATAAGCCTTATATTGATTTTCAAAATAGGATAGAAAAATTAAAAGTAGAATTAAATGATTTATTAGTAAAACTAAAAAATGATGGAAAAAAAATACATGTTTATGGTGCCTCAACTAAGGGCAATACGATATTGCAGTGGTGCGGTATAGATAAAAATTTGATTGAATATGCTGCGGAAAGAAACCCTGATAAATATGGTGCAAAAACTCTTGGTACAGATATTAGCATTATTAGTGAAGCAGAAAGTAGAGCTATGAATCCAGACTATTATTTGGTACTTCCATGGCACTTTAAAGATGAATTTGTAGTTCGTGAAAAAGCGGCTTTAGAAAAAGGTACTGCTTTTATTTTCCCTATACCTAAAATTGTAATTGAAAAACGTTGATTTAAATGAAATTTAACCGGGTAAAGCCCTTTATAAAATCTCTATTTTACATATTTACTTCACCCAATTATAAAGAGTTTATTAGTTTTTCTCAAGCTGGTGAAGATAGAGTTATGAAATTTTTTTTTAGATCATTAGGTCTAAAAAAAGTAACCTATCTAGAAATTGGTACTAACAATCCAATTGACATTAACAATAGTTATTATTTTTATTTGGAGGGTAATAGAGGCGTCATAATTGAACCTAATCCTGATTTAATTTCAAAAATTAAAAAGCATCGTAAACATGATATATGCTTAAACATAGGTGTTTCTGGTAGCGGAAAAGAAGAAGTTTTAGATTTTTATATTTTCAATGAAAATGATAAGGAAAAAGGTTTGAGTACTTTTTCAAAGGAAGAAGCTACATATGTTAATAATACTACAAATATAAAAATTGCTGAAATAAGAAAAATTCCTGTAAAACCAATTAATACAATTTTAGCAACCTATTTTGAGAATGAAGCTCCTGATTTTATTTCTATTGATGTAGAAGGTTTGGATTTAGACATATTAAAAACACTTAATTTCTCTAGATGGAGGCCTAAGCTGTTATGTATAGAAACCGTTCATTACTCACAATCTCACATTAAAAAAAGTAATGACGCAATAGCTCAATTTTTAGCCACACATAATTATTCTGCTTACGCTCATACTGGTATCAACACAATATTCGTTGATAATAATTTATTATTTAAGTAAATATGAAAAAGTTATTCATTAAATTTTTTAAAATTTTAGGATACGTAATTCATCCTATTCATGATAAAAATACTGCGTCAATTATAAAAAAAGGTAAGGAAATTATTCAAAAAATTGCGCCTCAAAATAAAGTTTTATACGGGCCATTTAAAGGGTTACAATACCCGTCGTTAAATATTTTACAACTTAGTTTAGTACCTAAAATTTTAGGAAGTTATGAAGCGCATTTACACAACCTGTTTACAAAAATTATCAATCATTCGTATAAACAAATAATTGATATCGGTTCTGCAGAAGGTTATTATGCAGTTGGACTAGCTGTAAAATTGCCACAATCAATTGTACATTGTTTTGAAATGAATGAAGAAGATATTTTATTTTGTCAACAAATGGCCCAATTAAATGGTGCTAATAATGTTATCATTAATAATGCTTGTACAGTTGATTCACTACGAAGTTTTTCATTTCAGGAAAATACCTTAATAATTTGTGATTGTGAAGGATATGAATATACTTTATTTAATGATGCTATAGTAATAAGTAAATTATCAAAAGTTGATATTTTGATAGAATTACATGATCATGAAAATATTGATATGAAACATATTCTTTTAAACAATTATAAAAATAGCCATACTATTGAAATGTACAACAATTGGAACGTTAATTACGATTTTGTTTCATCTATGAATGAACTAACCGATGAAGAAAAAGCGTTTTCCGTTCAAGAACATAGAGGAGGTTTGGAAAAAAATAAATTTATGGAATGGGTATTTTTAAAGCATAAGTAAAAATATGGGTAAGGTAGATGTTGTTTTAGATGGAAGGTTATTTGCCGAATGCCAAATTCGTGCAAATAACAGAGATGGAATGATGCGCCTTGCCGAAGAAGTTACCCATTGTTTACATTCTTATGATGATCTAAATTTAAGTTTTGCAAGCAACATAAAAATTGAGAAGTATGATAAAAACTTAAAGCAATATGTGTATGAAAATTATGGAACAGCAGCAACATCTGTAATTTCTCAAGGTTATCAAAGGTGTTGGGATATTTTAAAATGGAAATCACTTTTTAAACATCCCATTTTAAAAAAACTAGTAACACCGAATTATCATCTGAATAATAAAAATATCTATCATTCTTTTTATCATCCATTTGATGACTACGTTACTAAACAAAATTTAAAAAAATCAATTACATTTTTAGATATTATACCACTAGTAAGGGCAGGATATAATAATAAAATGGTATCCATTACACAAAATATTGTAAATGCCATTAAAAATAATTATGCTATTGCAATATCTGAATATTCAAAAAATGATTTACTTAATTATGATAAATCAATAAGAAGTGATCAAGTTTTTGTTGCACCGTTAGCAGCTTCTCCTAAATTATTTTACAACAATGTTGATGCTTATAGTTTTGAAAAAATAAAAGCTAAATACCAAATACCACATCGTTATATATTAACTGTCTCTGGTAGTGATAAGCGTAAAAATATTCGAAATATTATAAAAGGTTTCAACGAGTTTATTTTGCAAAATTCAAATACTGATATCAAATTATTAGTAACGGGTAACCTTTCCCATAGTATGAATATGCTGAATGAGCTTAAAATTACATCATTTGTTCGTTCAAAGATAGTAATGCCATCCACTTTTATTGATACCAAAGATTTGGCTATAATTTATTCAAACGCAATTTGTTTTATATTTTTATCATATTACGAAGGTTTTGGATTACCTGTTTTAGAAGCTATGCAATGTGGAACGCCAGTAATTTCTTCAAATAAAACTTCATTACCTGAAGTAGTTGGTTCAAGTGGTTTATTGGTTGATCCAGACAATATTATTGAGATAGCAGAAGCACTTGATAAACTATGTAACAATGAACATGAAAGAAATCATTTTGCCACATTAGGAATAAAAAGGGCACAACAATTTTCATGGGAAAAAACGGCTGAATTATACCATCAATTTTTTCATGCAATAAATGAAAGATAATATTATGAAAGCAATTATTTTAGGTGCTGCTGGGCAAGATGGTATATACTTAACTCAATTATTAGAGTCTTTAAATATAAATGTTGTAGGTATAAGTAGAAGTGCAGGTTATGTAAATATTGATATAACATCATTTGACCCAATTAAAAATTTATTGGTAAACGAAAAACCAAATTATATTTTTCATTTTGCTGCCAACTCAAGTACTAATCATGCTTTTGTTTTAGAAAACTATAATTCTATAGTTACAAGTACCATGGTTTTACTCGAAGTGGTATATCAATACCTACCGAAAACGAAAGTATTTATTTCTGGTAGTGGATTACAATTTTTAAATAAAGGAATACCTATTAAAGAAACGGATGATTTTTATGCAAATGATGCATATTCTCTATGTCGCATTCAAAGTGTAGAAGCAGCAAGATATTACAGGTCATTAGGTTTAAAAGTATATGTTGGATACTTTTTTAATCATGACAGTCCACTACGAACTGAACGGCATGTTACTAAAATGATTTGTGAAAATGTAAAAAAGATTAAACTTGGTATAATTAGCACATTGACAATAGGTGATAAATCAGTTGTTAAAGAATGGGCTTTTGCTGGCGATATTGTAAATGCACTTTGGCTATTTATGAATCAAGATGCTGTTTATGAAGCTAATTTAAGTAATGGTGAAGGATACAGTATTGAAGCTTTTATTAACGAATGTTTTAAAATTGTAGATGTTGATTTAACAAATAGAATTGTGATCGATGATAAATTTAAATCATCTTATAAAGTACTAGTTTCTGATAACAGTACCATTAAAAAAATTGGGTACAAACCTGAAATATCTTTTAAAAAACTAGCTAAATTAATGATGCAATAACCATGAACACTTCTCAAAAAATTTTGCTTGTACAATTATTTTCAAATGGTGATTGCTTATACGCCACAACTATTGCTCGGCAAATAAAAATAGATTATCCAAATTGTGATCTTACGTGGGCAATTGCTGATTTTTGTAAAAATATTATTAATAACAATGAATATGTTGATAATGTAGTGGTAGTAAAAGATGTGAAAAAAAATGATATAAACGCATTTAGACAATACAAGAAAAAAGTTCTTCTTGAAAAAAAAAATGGGAAATGGGATGAAGTTTTCATAACAACGAATATTGATACTAATTTAGCTCTATATGATGGTACAATTAGAGGTATGATTTTAAATGCATATCCACAAAAAATAAATGTACCAATTCAACCAATATTAAAAAATACTTCTTCCGAGTTAGATAATGTTCAAAATTTTGTATTAAAACATAGTATTGATACATTTAAAAATGTAATACTCTGGGAATATGCACCACAGAGTGGTCAAGTTGATTTAAATTTTACACTTGTTAAAAACATTGCGGAAAAACTTGTGATGATTCCATCAACTTGTATAATCTTAAGTTCTGCAAATAAATTTGAAAGTACTTCCCAAATTATTGATGCAAGTGAGCTATCTGTGAGAGAAAACGCAGCTTTAACTCATTATTGTACATTGTTAATTGGATGCAGTAGTGGAATTACCTGGTTGACAACTAGTACAGGAGCCAAATTTTTACCAATGGTACAATTATTAAATCCAGATACGATTTTTATTAATATACCTTCTGTAGATTTTAATCGTTATAATGTTCAACACAACGGTTTAATTGAATTATTCAAATTTGATGAAAATTTAATATTTGAATGTGTTTCTGGAATATTGAAAAACGGATTTGAAAACCAATTGAATTTTAATCAACAATGGAATATTCAATTTAAAACTACATCTGTTATTGTTTATAATTTATTAGTGTATGGTTCTTTTAAAGCAATTGTTAAACATTTCATGGTAATGAAATTGAAATATGGGTTACACCCGAAATTTATCAAAAATTTTTTACAAGGCTTATTATTATCACCCTTTCGATTTGCACATAATTTTTATAAAAAAAGGTTGCAATAGTGCAACCTTTTTTTTATTTTTTTAATTGATACTTTAATTCTTCGCTCATCATTTCTTTTACTAACATAGGTAAATCGTATTTTGGTTTCCAACCTAATTGAGTGTTTGCTTTTGTAGCATCGCCAATCAATAGCTCAACTTCTGCTGGCCTAAAATATCTTGGGTGAATTCCTATAACTTGTTTTCCTATTGGTAATTGATACTTATCATTGTTACATGATTTTACAAATGCTTTTTCATCAACACCTTCACCGGTAAAATCAAGCGTAATACCCACTTCATTGAATGACATTATAATAAATTCTCTAATAGTGGTGGTAATACCAGTAGCTAAAACATAATCATCAGGTTTATCTTGCTGCATGATCAACCACATACCTTCTACATAGTCTTTGGCGTGCCCCCAATCTCTCTTTGCATCCAAATTTCCTAAGAGAAGTGGTGATTCATCTAACCCTAAAACTATTCGGCTTACACCAATTGTAATTTTTCTTGTAACAAAACTTTCTCCTCTTAAAGGACTTTCATGGTTAAATAAAATACCGTTCACGGCAAACATGTCATACGATTCTCTATAGTTTACAGTGATCCAATAGCCATATAATTTTGCAACACCGTAAGGAGAACGAGGGTAGAAAGGGGTAGTTTCTTTTTGTGGAATTTCTTGAACTAAACCATATAATTCTGAAGTTGATGCCTGATAAAATTTCGTCTTTTTTGTTAATCCTAATATTCTAATTGCTTCTAAAATTCTCAAAACGCCAATTCCATCAGAATTTGCGGTATACTCTGGCGTTTCAAAACTTACCTGTACATGACTTTGAGCGCCTAAATTATATATTTCATCAGGCTGAGTTTGTTGAATTATTCTTAATAGACTACTTGAATCCGTTAAATCGCCATAATGTAAATGAAATCTGTCTGAAATAGAATCATCAAAAATTAGATCATCAATTCTGTCGGTATTCATTAATGAACTTCTTCTCTTAATACCATGAACGTTGTAACCCTTTTCTAATAATAATTCAGCTAAATATGCACCATCTTGTCCTGTTATTCCTGTAATTAACGCTGTTTTCATTAATTTATAATCAAATTTTGTTAGCTGCAAAGTAAGTGAAAATATGTTACATATAATATAGTATCAATAAAAAAGGCTGTCATTACAACAGCCAAGTTTTCAATCGGTAATTTTTTAATTTATTTCTATAATCTTTTTATAAAAATATATTCATTTTACACTTTTCAATAAGTACATTATTTATCTGCAATAAAATAACGATAACTGTATGTATTTCAAACATATTCGTTTTTTAAAATTGACTAATAATGCAATTGTTTATGTAGTAAATTTGTTAATATGCGTTATATATTCCTTTTTTTTACATTTCTTTTTATTGCACCCTTATTTGGACAAATCAACGAGTATCAACTTATAAATTATACAAAAAAAAATGGTATTCCGAGTAATGAAACCTACTGTGTTTTTCGAGATTCTAAAAATTATATGTGGATTGCAAGTGATCAAGGTGTGGTTCGATATAATGGGTATAAAATGGAGAAATTTGACTTATACGACAATGTAATTTTTAAAATTTATGAAGATGAAAAGGGAAAAATTTGGTTTTTTTCTCAATCTGGATTTTTATGTTACTACAATCATAAAAAAATAGTAAATTATAAATACAATGATATTATCAAACAAAAAGTTAAAAACTTATTAATTACGAGTGCTTTTGTAATTAATGATAATGTTTATTTGAATTCACACAACTTTGTTAATTATAAAATAACAAATAAAGGTGAGGTTATAAGTAATAAATATAACACAGGTAATAATAACAATATTAGACCATTAAAATTTTCTTTCAGTTTTATAAAAGATGTTCCTTTTTTAGAAAAGGTTCAAGATGATACCAGAACACATGACAGTTTGCATATAGACTTAAATTTATATGGAGGTAAAACAATAAATTTTGTGTTACCATTTGGTCAAGTTGTACCCCCTCATTACGGTTGTATCAAATCAAAATCGGCTGTTTATTTTTTTGTTGGAAGATTACTATTTAAATTATCAAACAATAATAAACTTACCTATAGATTGTTGGGTTCTAATATTTTAACGATTAAAATTGATGATAGAGATAAAATTTGGATTGGTAAAATTAAAGGAGGTGTAAGTATATTAAATGAAGATTTGAGTGTAATTGAAGAAATTGATTGTTTAAAAAGCTTGTCAATTTCTTCAATAGAAATAGATTATGATAAGGGGATATGGTTTTCAACATTAGAAAATGGTGTGTATTATATACCAAATACGTACATAAGAAAAATTGAACTAATTAATTCACAACCTCAAGTAACTAGGGTTTGTGTAATCAATGATTCTACTTTTTTGTTTACAAACAATATAGGGCTATTTTTAAAGAGCAAAAATAACATAACTCAATTATTTAAAATTGATTTATTATCTGTAAAAAGTTTATTCGTTGTTGATAATGAAATTTATTTAGGAATTGCACCCAAGGATAAAAAGTATTTAGCTGAAAGTGATATTGGTAAAAAGTATAATTTAAATAGTAACCTTTTTCGATCATTGCATCTTATACAATCATCGTCTGAAATTATTCTACTATCAAAAAGTAAATTATTAATTTGTCAAGGTAATTATTTAACAGAGCTATATTTAAGAAAAAACATTTATGCAAGCCAATACAATTTTCCATTTCAGAGGTCTAATATTAGAAAAGATTTTAAAGGGAATTTATGGGTTTTTACTCGAAATGAAATCTACACATATGATACGGCTACACATAAACCTATTATGTATTTAAAAAATGACACATTATTTCAATCAGGAATTTCTTCACTACTTTATACATACGATGATAAGTTAATAGTAGGATTAAAATTTGGGGGATTAAAAATTTTAAAAAATAAAAAATTAATTCAAACAATTAATGAAAAGAGCGGATTGGTAAATAATACAGTTAAAGAATTATTTGAAATTGATAAAAGCCTTTTTGTGATGACGAATAATGGAATATCAAGTATAATTTTAAATGAATCTAATAATTATAATTTTTTAAATTTTCTAAATAATAAATTAAACGATGATATTTTTTATAATATTAGCAATTCTCCTCAAAATTTAATGATAGCATCTAGTAATGGACTTTATTTTGTTGATAAAAGTTTATTAAATAAAGTCAATTATGATAAAAAAATACCTTTTTATATAAATAGTTTAAAACAAGGCGATAGTACTTTTGAAAATAATTATATCGTTTCACTGCCTTATAATAGGAACAATTTAAAAATTAGTTTTAGTGCAATTGATTATAGTAACTACAGTGGAATTGAATTTTATTATAAATTCAATAATTCAAATGTTGCATGGCAACTTCTAGAAACAAATGAGCTACAAATAGAAGGGTTGTCTCCAGGGAAATATGAACTTCAATTAAAGGCATGTAACGTTTATAAAAATACCTCTTCTGATATTGAAAGTGTTTTTATTTTTATTCAAAAACCATTTTGGCAAAAGTTATGGTTTATTTCAATCGTTCTAGTTATTCTTATAATGATAATAATTTTAGTTTATAAAAATCGTTTGAGGTCAATCAAACAATCAGCTTTAAAAGAGATAGAAATAAATAAAAAAATATTAGAGTTTGAGCATAAAGCCTTAAGGGCACAAATGAATCCACATTTTGTGTTTAATTGTTTAACTTCAATCCAAAACCTGATCATTGCAAAAAAAAATATAGAAGCTAATTATTATTTATTAAAATTTGCTAGTTTAATTAGAAGTACGCTTGATATTACAGCAAATAAATTTGTTGTAATTGAAAATGAATTAAAGTATTTGGATGATTATATTTCTTTAGAGAAATTTAGAAATTTTTGCAAATTTGAAGCAAGGTTTGAAATTGATAGCAAAATTAATATTGTTAATTATGAAATACCATCCATGTTTATTCAACCAATTATTGAAAATACTTTAAAACATGGTTTTGTTAATTCACAAATTGAAGGATTGATAATAGTTAATATGACTTTAAATGGCGATTTCTTATATATCTGTATTCTAGATAACGGTGAGGGGTTAAATACTAACAACGAAAACAAATTATACCAGAGTTATGCAATGAGTAACCTTCATCAACGCCTTAAATTATTGGCAAATGATTATCCAGATTTAAATACTACTATTTCAATTAAAAATCGTGATGATGTGAAAGGAGTTGAAGTATCTTTTATGTTACCTTATAGAAAAATAAAAAATGATAAGAGCTATTCATATTGAAGATGAACCAGGTATTGTTGAATTACTATCAAACATGTTAAATTTATATTATCCAAATAAAATTGAAATTTTGGGTAATGCATCCACTTTAGATGAAGCTACAAACTTAATTGATGATTTAAAACCTGATTTAATTTTCTGTGATATTCAATTAGAAGATGGAAACGCATTTCAAATTTTTGAAAAGATAAAATATTTATCATTCGAAATTATTTTTTTGACAGCCTTTGATGAATTTGCATTTAAAGCAATAAAATATGGTGCTTGTGATTATATATTAAAACCAATTAATCCTGATGATCTTGTTACTGCACTTAATAAAGTAAGTAACAGAATTAAAACTAAACAAAACTCAGAGGCAACTAATCAAATTTTAAAATACTTAAAAGCAAATAAAGAACTTAAAAGGATAAGTTTGCCAGTTACTGATGGGATCATTTTTGAAAAAACGGATGATATTATGTATCTAGAAGCAGATGGTAATTATACACATTTAACCATGTGCGATGGAAAAAAAATTGTAACTATAAAGCAATTAAAAGATATGGAAGATGCATTTTCACCTGTGATATTTTTTAGAGTGCACAATTCTTGGATTGTTAATTTAAATTTTATAAAAAAATATTTTAAAGGAATTAATAGCTACCTTGAAATGATAGATGGTAAAACAATACCAATATCAATAAGGAGAAAAAGTAAATTTCTAGAAATTTGGAATGAGTAAAAAATTATTATGGTTGACTTATCTATTGTTATTGTTAATTTCAATACCACAAATCTTTTATTGAATTGTTTACAATCAGTTTATTTTTTTGAAAATTTAAATTTTAGTTTTGAAGTTATTGTAGTTGACAATAATTCTATTGATGCTGTTGAAGAGAAATTAATTGAAAGATTTCCTTCGGTAAAATTTATACAAATGGGTTACAATGCCGGTTTTGCAAGAGCTAATAACCAAGGCATTAAAATCGCTAAAGCTGAATGTATTTTATTGCTCAATTCTGATACAATTGTTCTTGACAATGCGATTTTTAAAACTTGGAAAGAGTTTAAAAATTCTGATTTCAGTGCCGCTGGAATACAGTTGTTAAATGATGATTATTCACCACAAATTTCAGGAAACTTTGCAATGAAAGGTGGATTAAATTATTTACTTCCTTTGCCTTATTTAGGAAAATTATTTAGAGCAATCGCATTTGTATTTAAAGTTAAAAAACCAAGTATATTATCTGTTAGTGGCATTAAAATAGTTGATTGGATCAACGGAGCATTTTTAATGGTAAAAAAAGATGTAGTTGTTAAAGCAGGTTTATTAGATGAAGACTTTTTTCTTTATGCTGAAGAAGCAGAGTGGTGTAGCAGGCTTAAAAAAATTGCTCCACTTTGCATTTATGGAGACTATCATGTACTTCATTTACAAGGTGAAAGTTCAAACAAAGCTTTTAACTCAACAGGAAAAGGATACTTTAATATATTTGACAAAAAAGGATTCCAAATTATAATAAGTAATTTTTTAAGAATACGAAAACAATTTGGATTGTTTTGGTTTTTATTTATTTATTCAGTTTATCTCATTGAGATACCAATTTTTATTTTCGGCTTTTTAATTACATTTTATTTAAAACTATATTCTTTTGATGACTTAAAGGGATATATTAAAAATATGTACAAGTCAATTTATTTTTTACCCAAAATAATTTCAAATACCCCTTATTTTTATAAAGTATTATAACACCCCTTCCCAATAATCAATTATATTTTTTAAAATAGCTTCCATATTATATTGTGGTTGCCATCCTGTTTGTTGGTATAATTTATCATATGATCCTACAATCACCTTGTTTTCTGATGGCCTAAAATTGTTAGGGTCTGTTGTGTGGTGTATTGGTTTGCCAATTGTTTCTGCCAACATCGTGATGATATCTTTTAACCAAAAACCTTTGCCCGAACATACATTGTACGTTTCACCTTTTTCTCCTTTTTGTAATAATAAATAATAAGCCCTTACTACATCTCTCACGTCACTAAAATCTCTCATTACATTCACATCACCCGTTACCAATGAAATTGTATCGGTGTTTGATTTTGATTGTTGTACAACTTGTTTCGCAAATGAAGCAATTACATAATCAGCCTTTTGATACGCCCCTATATGGTTAAATGAACGGGTGTGCATAATATCAACCCCATAACTATTTGCATATATTGAAACGAGCTTTTGTTGTAATACCCTTGCTACTCCATACGGACTAGCTGGTTCCGGACAATCCGTTTCTTTTAATGGCAGCCCTGCATTGGCATTGCCGTACTCTTCTGTAGAGCCCACAGATAAAATGCGACAATTCAATTTATTTAGTCGAACAATTTCAACAATATTTAAAAAGAAATTAGTGTTATCTGTAATAGAAACGGCAGGTGCTTTCCAGCTATTAGCTACACTGCTACGCCCAGCTAAATGCAATACATGTGTTGGGTTAAATGTATTAAACAATGTAGTTAGCGCTTCTTTATCAAGCAAATCTATTTGGTGTAAACTAATATTGATATTGGGTAACGCAGTAATATCAAAACTTGGTAGCGTTTCATTGTAAATACCAGCTACCTCACTATGATGCGGTTGCTCATTTAAGAAGTGTAAAAAATGCCTAGCGGCAAAGCCGGCAACGCCTGTAATTAATATCCTCATTGCTTATTTGTGGGTTTTGCTAGTTATTATACCAGCTGCTTTTGCTGCAATATTACCCCAATAAAAATAATTAAAAAAATCGGGGCCTATTTGGGTTGTAATTGGTGCTTTAATTATGGCATTTACAAAGGTTTGCCATTCAAAATCGGGTACAATGGTCAATTTTTCGCCAACAATTTGTTGGGGAATACCTAATGCGCCATTTGCACAGCTTATGGCCGTAAGGTTATTACCCAATGCCTCTACCAGTTTGGTTTTGATACCACCGCCACTAATAACAGGGTTTATAAAAATATCTGCACCTTTAAAATAAATATTAATATCATCAACAAAACCAGCATAAATAATATTTTTATCTTGGTAAGATGTTAATTGCTCGTACCTATCTGCTAAGCCCTTACCACAAATAATAATTTTATAATGATAATTGGTGTGGGCTAACAATAGGGGGTTGATGTTGTTGAGTATATAATCAACTGCTTCAGCATTGGGTAAATAATCCAAAGTTCCATTAAAGAGGATGATTGTTTCGTTTGTTTGTATATTATATCGTTCTCTTAAAATAGTACCACACTGTTGTTGGCTTTGTAAAGATGGTGCTTGTTGCCACTCAATACCATAAGTGATAACATGGCATTTATTTGTAGATAGTTTATAATGCGCTATTGCAAATGCAGCATCTTCTGGTGTTACAAAAAAATTATGATCAATAATGCGATGGGTATTTTTTTCATACCACCACATAATACGCCACCACCATTTGCCCATACTTTTAAATCGTATGGATTCTATGTTATGTGACAATAATGATAATTGAACACCAGTAAAGAATTTAAGTAATGCTACTAGCCACCCAAAGTAAGGGTGTACCATTATAATATCAGTAATACCTTGTTGTTTTATTATTCGCCTTAATTTAAAAAATAACAACGGATTGGCATAACGCAGTACACTGCTGTTCATTAAACCAATAAAGTTGTTTTGTAACGCTGCAGGTACTTCATTATCAGTTACTGATATAAGTGTTATGGGTTCAACATTATTTAAATATTCACAAAAAAGTGCAATAAATTTTTTGCCACCCGTTTTTGCAGGGTACACATTGTAGGGTGCTAAAACTGCTATTTTTTTCGCTACTGAAATAATACAATGGTTTTAAAAATTATACGGCTGATTTTTGTTGCTTCCTTATTTCAAGTGCAATAGCCGCAAGTATTAAAATAAACAAAACCCAGTTGGTAATATCGCTTACTTTTTTGCTAGTATAAAATATTGTTGGCTCAAACTTAAATTCTATTTTGTGTTTGCCTGCTGGTATTATTAAACCACGTAAAACATAGTTGGCTTTAAAAATAGGTACTTTATTACCATCAATATAAGCGTTCCAATCTTTGTAATAAATTTCACTAAAAATAGCTGCGTTATTACTTGTGCTATTGCTTTCATAAGTAATAGCATCATTATCAAACTGGGTCATTTTTATGGTAGCCAAACTATCAGGTGCGGTATAATTGGTTATAATATCTTTATACGATGCATCTGCAACAGCACTATCTTTTGTGTTTAAGTTGGTAAGTGCTTTCATTTCTGCTGCTGGTCCATCAACAAAACGTACATTTTTCACAAACCAAGCATTACCTAGTGCCTCAGGGTTTTGCAGGGCTTGTATTTTATCACCTTCGCCAACAATAAACCATTTAGCGTTTAACATATTTAATACGGCTTGGTTGGGTCTACCACTCATTTGGTAAGCACTTAAATCATCGTAAATGCCCATTTTAGCTGCATGGTAGCCACCAATTGATTTGTGGTAATATGATGTTCTTGACTCTTCAAACGGACTACTTACACTTGCATTGAATACTCGGTAATTAGGGTCTTTGTCTTCTAAAATTCTTCTATCAGCAGCACTCATGGCAAATTCAGCTTGCTCATAATTATCTTTCGTTTCAAAGCTTTTTGCATTGAGGTAATTAAAATCTAAACTTATTAAATCTATGGCACTGGCTAATGTTACACCTGCTAACATAATGGTAGCAGATATTTTTTTTCTGATATAAGCACCAATTAATATAACTGCAAATAATACATAAATAAACGATCTAAAAATATCTCTTAATAATAAACTGGCCCTATCTTTTTTTAATTCCACAACTATTTCTCTAGCTACTTTAATAGCATCTGGGCTTTGCTGAAGTTGTATTACCCAATTTTCATATACTTGGTTATCTCTTTGAGGTTTGTATTGTTCATTAATGGCAGCATACTGAGCTTGAAAATCGGCAGGTTTGCTTTCCCACAGTTTATTAAAGGCACTGGTACGAGCTGTATTTTCATTGCCAAATGATGAAGTGGCATAAAATCCAAGGCCTATAACAAATAATACACCCGTAGCAATAGTTGCCAATTTAAATTTTGCCCAAGTTTCTTTTTCATCTTGTTCATGAAGTAATTTATTAACCACCAATACGGCCATTAATGGTGCTAATATTTGTGGAATAACCAATGCAATAGTTGGTACCCTAAATTTATTATAAAGTGGAAAATAGTTAAACATGAATGTATTAAACGTATCAAAATTGCTTCCTAGGGCTAATAAAATACCAAGTAGCGAAGCGGTAAAAATCCACCATTTGTGTTCACCATCTAAATAAAACATCCCCATTATAAATAAGAAACAAATGATAGCACCCAAGTAAACAGGGCCACTCGTAAAAGGTTGGTCGCCCCAATACAATGACTGACTCATTTGTTGTGCAATTTGATCAGCTGGTGCTTGTGGAAATTGACTGGTCATGTAACTTACCACTTTTGCATTTTCATTCAACATCGGAAACATGCTGGTTTCACCATCTCTTTGTGCAAAGTATAAACCATAACCCTTCACTCCTGGGAACATTAAACTCATGGTTTCAGCCCTTCCATAACTCCATTGAAACGCATAATCTTTACTTAAACCATTGGTTTTTCCGTTCGATGTTTTTTCTGCTTTATTATTATTTTCATCTAATATTAACTGACCGCCTCGTTTGCTGTATTTTGCATAATCGTAGGTAGGAAACAAAGTAATCGCATTTACAGCAATACCCATTAAACCTGCTGCAAGTAATAAGCCCACACTTTTAACAAGCCCCACCGTTTGCTTATTTTTAAAAGCATTCACTATAAAAAATAGCGTCATCACTAATAATATCATGAATGCATAGTAGCTAACTTGTTGGTGACCTTGCCCCACTTGCAAAGCAGTGAACAAAGCAGTTAACGAAAAGCCTAAAAAGTAGTGGCGTTTAAGTAACAGAATAACAGCACCTATAAGCGCAGGTGTATATGCAAGCGTAAGCATTTTAGTATCATGCCCTGCTGTGATAATGATGGGGGAGTAGGTACAATATGCAAATGCTAGTGCACCAATAATTGCTGCGTATGACCTAATGCGTAAGCAAATGCATAAAAAATAAAAACTGATACAAGCTAAAAAGAAAAAGTTCATTGGTTTAGGCAACCATAACTGAAAAGCTTTATCAAAAATTTGTAATGGCGACCAAGCCCCTTCAATGGCAATTTGGTAAGCAGGCATACCGCTAAACATGCTGGTTACCCAAAGTGGTAAGTGACCATTTTTTTCTTTGTATTCCATTGATTGGTGGCTCATGCCTTGCCAACTACTGATATCAGATTGTTTAAGCACTACACCACTTTCTAAAGCTGGTTTGCAAAAAATAATGGTTACTAATAAAAAAACTGCAATTGCTATAAAATGTGGTACTAATTTCTTGAAATCGAAATTTTTCATATGCCTTATTTATGATTGGCAAATTAAAGCTAAAAAGTTAAGATATGGTACGGTTATAACGCCCCTTTTCAATAAGTTTAAAAAAAAATTAAAAATCTATTTTGTGTGCCAAAAGTTTTTTGCTATTTTTGCCCTCCAATAAAAACGGTAGTCGTAGCTCAGTTGGTTAGAGCATCAGATTGTGATTCTGAGGGTCGGGGGTTCGAGCCCCCTCGATTACCCACAAAAAAGCCTTTCAATTTGAAAGGCTTTTTTATTTAGTATTGTTCATGTTCATTTGGAAAATCACTTGACTTTACATCAGCAATGTATTGTTGCACAGCACCATTTATTTGACTTTCTAGATCTAAATAAGTTCTTAAAAAACGGGGTTTAAATGAAGCATTAATGCCTAGCATGTCGTGCATAACCAATACTTGGCCATCGCAAGCACCACCTGCACCAATGCCTATGGTGGGGATATGTAAACTAGCCGTTACTTCGGCAGCTAGCTGCGCTGGTATTTTTTCAAGTACCAATGCAAAACAGCCTGCCTCTTGCAACAAAAGTGCATCTTTTTTTAACTGTTCAGCCTCGGCTGCTTCTTTAGCCCTTACGTTATAAGTGCCAAATTTGTAAATACTTTGTGGTGTAAGTCCTAAATGCCCCATTACAGGAACACCACTATTTACAATACGTTTAATGGACTCTACTTCATTTTCGCCACCTTCTAGCTTAATAGCATGCCCACCTGTTTCTTTCATTACTTTAATGGCGGAGTTAAGGGCTTCTCTTGAATTGCCTTGGTATGAACCAAAGGGTAAATCAACCACCACCAAGCATCTATCAACACCTCTTACCACTGATTGTGCATGGTATATCATTTGATCAAGTGTAATAGGTAATGTTGTTTCATGACCAGCCATTACATTACTAGCACTATCACCTACTAAAATAACATCAATACCAGCTGCATCAAACATTTTTGCAAATGAAAAATCATAAGCTGTAATCATTGATATTTTTTCACCACTACTTTTCATTTTTTGAAGTGTATTGGTGGTTATTTTCTTAATTTCTTTATTAACAGACATGCCTATTGTTTTAAATGGGATGTTAAAAGTAGGCAATTAAAATACAATTTTTAATAAAGGTTTATCGTAAGTTTCATTCTTATTGATATCATTAAAATATAAATACGCTGCTACAACTTTGTTATAAAATATTTGCTGTGTTGCATTATAATACCATTGTTGTTCAATAGCTATTTTATTGAAACTCTTTTCGTTAACATTACTAAAAACTTTCTTAATAAAAAGATTACCAAGTGAATCGTAGGTTGGTATATTTACCACCTCTAGTTTCAAATCATTTTTATCGGGTATTAAAGGAAATTTTAAAAGTTTATTTTCTTGCATATCATAACATTTAATTTTATTGTTTTCTATGTAAGGCCACAATACATCAATTAAAGGTTGATTGTACATTTTTTTGATATAATAATTGGCTGCTAAATCTTCGTTTAACAGGGTAATTTTTGTAACACCCACATCAATTATTTTGTCAGTTGGTTGTTTTGTTTTGTTTGTAGAATTGTTTGCAAACGAAACTATGGCTGCTTCGCCAAGGTTATTGCCAGATGGTGTGATTATATTTTTTGTGATGGAAGCCCTCGTAACTTTTGATTGAAGCCTACCGTTTTCTACATATAAAATTTGTTGGGTGATAATTGCATTATTTTGAATGTAGGCTTCAAAATGATCATTAGCTAATGTAGTTGTTTCAACTACATCATTATTTTCATCTACTTGCTTTAATACCTCAGTAAATTTTGTTTCTAAATTTTTTAATGTTAGTTTGTCGTAATAAGTAATTTTATTTTCTAGCTTATTACCATTGGTGATGGGGTCAAAGCAACGCAGTTTTGTTGCTTTATAATCAAATAAAAGTTGTTTTGATAATGCTTCATTTTTGAGCTTTACTTCATCATAATAAATAGCCCATTGTACTGTTGGCTTCTCTACAAATGCATTAACTGTAGTTTTAGAAACTTGCGCTACTGCTATGTTATAGCACAATAAAAAAAGAATGAATATTTTTTTCATAGTTACAATTTTAAGAAATATTTGCAGAGCGTTGCTTTAATTATGCTGCACTTCTTCCCAAAGGTGCTGAATTAAACCATCTGCTAATCCTATCTTCGGTACAAATATTTCTGTTGCATTGGCCCACCTCATGGCATTGATGTAAATGAGTAAAGCTGGCACAATTACATCGGCCCTATCATCTCTAAAACCATATTTTATAATACGTTGTTTTACGGTAAGCGGCTCCATATCGTTGTAATATTCTCTTAATAAATCAAGCGGTAATGGCCTGCCATCTTTACGTTTGCTCAAACTAAATACTTTGTTAATGTTTCCACCACTACCAATGGCTACTACCGTTTTATCGCCTTTAGTAATGGCTTTAATAGTTGTTTTCAACGTCTCCCAATCGGCATTGGTAACCATATTTTTTAAAATTCTGATGGTGCCAATATTGAATGATTTTTTGTATATCAAAATGCCATTACTAAAAAAAGATATTTCAGTGCTACCGCCACCCACATCTATATACATGTAGCTATGACTTTTATCCATATTTTCGGCAACATGGTTTTCATAAATAAGGTTAGCTTCCATATCGCCATCAATTACCTCTATTAAAATACCAGCTTCTTTTTGAACGGTAGTAATAATTTCCTTGGCATTGGTTGCATCTCTCATGGCACTTGTGGCACATGCTTTCAACGCTTCCACTTTATAGGCATTCATTAAATGTTTAAAACCTTTCATGGTTTCTACCAACATTTGTGTTTTTTCGGTTGATATTTCTTTGTTGCCAAATACATCAAAACCCAATCGCAATGGTACTCTTACTAAGTTTAGTTTATTAAATGTTGCTTTACCATCTTTATCAATTGTAACATCGTTAATAAGTAACCTAGCTGCGTTACTACCAATATCAATTGCTGCAAGTACCAATTTGTTTTATTTATAAAATGAATGAAATTTTACTAAAAATTATTTTGTTGCAGTAAGTGCATATACTGAAAAAGTTGATAACCAATGGTCAACATCATAATTACCTTTACCTATGCTGCTTTGTGAATAATTCCACATTTTTTTTTGTGAAGCTAACCAAGCTGTTTTTACTTCTGGTGATACAGCATCATTTGGTAAGGCTTTTAACATGCTATTGATGCACCAAATACGGTTTAAATGAAAACCGTCAAAATGCGATTCAAACCCACTGTGGTCATCCTTTTCAATAATATTGAATACTTTTTTTACGCCATCGGTTGTAAATAAATCGGGTGAAAATTTTTGTAACCATGTAGTGTATTCAGCTTGTGGTAAAACTCGTTGCATTAAATCTGCAATTAATAAACCGGCCGACATAAAATCGTACCCAAATGGTTCACGTTGTAATGGGAAGTTAGTTACTTTACCGTAAAAAGATTTTGAAGTAGCTAATAAAATATTTTTTAGTTCATCGTTTTTAAAGGTGATGGCATAATCTAATGCAAATGAAATACCTAAAGATGATGCGTAGTGGTCGCCTCCAAAATTGGGCTTCTTAATTTCTGGCCAAGTTTTTACATATTCATCAGCAATATATTGTGCAAGGGGTTGTAGATTTTTTAACCACTTTTTTGCTGTTTGGTCATCCCACTTACCCAATTCATCAGCAACTTTTAATAACCATGATTGGCCGTAAGGAAACTCAAAATTCTCCTCTTTATGCGATTTTAAATAAGCTATTTCTGTTAAAATATTTTTAGCATCAAAACTATTTTCGAGTTTTTGTTTAATGGCTTTAGCTTCTGGTATTTTAGGGAAAGTTTTTAATAATTTAACCAATGCCCAATGGTTGTGTACTCCTGAGTGCCAATCGAAACAACCATAAAACGAAGGAAATAATTTATCGGGAGCTTTTAAATCTTCTGCTTTTTCTAAAGTTTCGTGGTAATAATGTGGATAAGGTTTGCTGGTACACTCCAATGATAATTTTGCAAAATAAGAGGCACCTTTTTCTGATAACAACATACTGCCATCGGGTGCATTTATAATTAAATCAGGATCAACCTTGTTATTCAAAGGTTGAGCAATACCAATGGTATTCATCATCAATAGGGCTGCAATTAAAAATAGTTTCATAATTGGTAATTTATTATTTCATTAATAGTTTCAAACAAATAATTTTACACAATATAGTATCTTTACATTACATTTTAGGTGTTGCAAGATGCTGTGTTTGAAGTGAATTTGATTTGTGAAATTTAAAAAAAATTATAATAATGAATTCAGGTACAAGAATTAATGTGGTGAATATTGGCCTAATGATTTTTAGCTGTATTGCAGCATTCATTATGCCTTTTGAGGTTTTTTTGTTTGCCTATGCGGTGATGGGCCCTTTACATTATTTAACAGAAATAAGTTGGTTGCACGATAGGCAATATTTTACCAAAGGCAAATACGATCATTTAATTTTATGGGCTATAGGTGGTATTATATTGCTAGAAAGTTTGGCTTATCGAAACGGTTGGAACTGGCCCTTTGGTAGCGATTTTGGCAACAAAATTATATTTGTTGCCTTAACGGGCTCGTTGTTGATGATTTTTGTAAAAAATGCTTTCATCAAAATTTTCGGTTTATTATTCATTTTATTTATTTCAAACGCTATTTTTCAACCTGATCAACGTGATGGCTTTGCCTTTTTTATTGGTGCATTGTTACCAACTTTAGTACATGTATTTGTATTTACAGGTTTGTTTATTTTGTTTGGTGCATTGAAAAGCAGGAGCGTAAGTGGGTTAATTTCATTTGTGGTTTTTATAGTTTGTCCTATTTTATTGTTTGTATTATTTAGAGATAAAACTTTTGTGGAAGTAACAAAGTATGGTCAAGATTCATACATTGCCAATGGTGAAGGCTTTTACGATACCAATTTGAGTTTTTTAACGCATTTGTTTAATATTGAGTTTCCGCAAATGAAAGATGCTGCAGGTAATTTATTGGTATATGCAGGTACAGATAAGCCAGTGCCCGATTATAGCAATGCAGCTTCAGTAGTATTTCACTCTCAAGCTGGTATTTTGTTGATGCGTTTTATTGCATTTGCCTATACCTATCACTATTTAAACTGGTTTAGCAAAACAGAAGTAATTCGTTGGCATAAAGTACCCAAAGTGCGTTTTATTGTGGTAATTGTTTTATGGGTTATTTCATTAGTGTTATACGGTGTAAACTATGCTTTAGGCTTGCGTTGGTTGTATTTCTTGAGTTTCTGCCATGTGTTGTTAGAATTTCCTTTAAACATGGTATCAATTACTGGTATTTATAAAGAAACGGTTACGATAGCCAAAAATGGGTTTAAACTATCGCCAGCAATGGCAAAGTAGTTTTACAATAATTTAAAAAAACGGCATCTTTAATGAGATGCCGTTTTTTTATTTAGAAGGTAATTTGAAATCTCAATTTGAGATCGTATTTTTTTGGTATTGCGTGGGTTTACATATTGGTTGCTCAAATCATTGTCTAATATTCGAGCTTTAATATTGTCTTTTAATTGAATTTTTATGATTTCAATTAATTCTTGTTTAATATCTTTTTCTATAATCGGACAAGCTACTTCAATACGGTGATCAATATTACGCACCATCCAATCGGCTGATGAAATGAAAACATTTGGTTGACCATTGTTTTCAAATATCATTACCCTTGCATGTTCTAAAAACTCATCAATAATACTAATGGCTTGTACTGGCTTTTTAAACTTTTTATCTTCCGTAAACATGCAATTAATACCTCTAATAATGAGTTTAATTTCAACACCTAATTTAGCCGCTTCTGCTAATTTTTCAATTAATATTTTATCGCTTAGTGAGTTAACCTTTAATGTAATACCAGCTGGCTTTTTGGCTTTGGCATTTTTAATTTCTTTATTTATGAACTGCAATAATTGTTTCCGCATATTTACAGGGCTCACTAATAAGGTTTTGCATGATTTTAAAATGCCGATTCGGGTTGCCGGACTTTCCAAATAGGTGAACACCCTGTTTACGTCAGCCATAATTTTTCGGTCTGATGTAAGCAAACAATGGTCGCCATATACTTTTGCGGTTTTCTCATTTAAATTACCCGTACTTACAAAACCGTAATGGGTAGTAACATTATTTACCCTCTTTTTAATTAAGCAAAGTTTTGCATGTACTTTTAAATTAGGTACGCCAATGAGTACTTTTACGCCAGCTTCTTCAAGCTCTTCTTTCCATTTTAAATTAGCCTCTTCATCAAACCTTGCTCGTAACTCTAACATAGCTGTTACCTGCTTGCCATTACGTACGGCATTGGTTAATGCGTTGATAATTTTTGACCTTGGCGCTAATCGATAGCAAGTAATTTTAATGCTCACCACTTCTGGGTCAATTGCGGCTTCCCTCAACAAATCAATAACGCTATCGTATGAATGATAAGGAAAATGTAGCATCACATCTTTTTCCATTACAACAGATGTAACACTGTTGCTATTTTTTAAATGCGGATGTGTAAATGGTTTTTTACGAGTGCTTTTAGCATCAAAAATATGCTCAGGAAAATTTATAAAATCTTTGTAGTTATGAATTCTGCCGCCTGGTATTAAATTTTCGTTGTGGGTTAATCCCAATCGTTTTACCAAATAGGTGAGTAGGGCAGGTTCAATTGCTTTATCGTATATGAAACGAACTGGTTTACCTTTTTTCCTGTTTTTTAAACCCTTTTGTATTTTTTGAATGAGTGTGCTTGATACATCATTGTCTAAATCGAACTCAGCATCTCTGGTAACTTTAATAATGTGCGATGAAAATTTATCGTATCCAAAAAAAGAGAAGATGTTCGGTAAACAAAAACGAATAACATCTTCTAATAAAATAATGTATTGCTCATTTGTTTTTGACGGTAAAATTAAAAACCTCGATAAATGCCTTGTTGGTACTGAAAGTAATGCAAACCGTTGTGGTATACTTCTATCTATTTTTGATAATTTACAAGCTAAGTAAATTGATTTATCGTTTAAAACAGGAAACTGTTGTAAACTTTCAATCATTAACGGAACGATGTAACTTCTTACTTCTTCATTAAAATAATCAAGTACAAATTTTTGTTGAACGGTTGTCAATTTGGTTTCATTCACCAAATGAATATGGCTCTTTTTTAAATCCTTGAGTATGTCGTTCCAAATTAATTCAAAATCGTTTTGCTGTTCAATTACTATTTCTTGTATTTCATCGAGAATGTGCTGTGGATCAACTTCTAAGTGCATTTTTGCTTTGCTACCAAGCTCAATCATTTTTTTTAAACCAGCCACACGAACCCTAAAAAACTCATCTAAATTATTTGAAAAAATACCCAGAAATTTTATACGCTCTTTGAGTGGAACACTTTTGTCTTCTGCCTCTTGTAACACCCTAGCATTGAATGATAGCCAGCTAATATCTCTTGCAATTGTTTTTTTAATATTCAAGCAGGTTAAATTTTTGATGGCAATAAAATTAGTAGTTTTTTAATGTTTGCAAACAATGCCTATATTAAGAATTTACTAAATTTTACAGTTGTACTTTATTGATGATGTTGGTGGTGGAAATACCGGGCACCATACCAGCAATTTTAACTTCACCACCATTGGCAATAACTTCTTTAGCACCAGCAATTTGTTCAATGGTATAATCGCCACCTTTCACCAAAACATTGGGCAGTAATTGTGTAATTAATTCAAGCGGTGTATCTTCTTCAAAAATAATAACAGCATCTACTATCATCAAATTTGCTAAAAGGGTGGCTCTATCTTGCTCGGTGTTTACTGGTCTTGTAGGTCCTTTCAATCGTTTTACTGATGCGTCGCTATTTATGGCAACAATTAAAATATCGCCAAAGCTAGCCGCTTCTTGTAACGATGCTATATGCCCAACATGTACAATATCAAAAACACCATTTGTCAGTACAATTTTTTTACCCAACAATTGCCAACCTGCCATTTTTTTAATAAGTTCGGCATTATTATAAATTTTCTCCGGTATGTGTTGTATCGATTTCATGACTTTTTTTGTTGATGTAAGGTAAAACTATAATAGATACCAACCCTGCCACAATTACAATAGCTGTACTCACCCCCCAAATTAGCCAACCAAATGCATTGCCTTGTGCTTTTAAAATACCATATATACTGAGGGTTTCCATTACAAAAAATGGAAATGAACCAATGCCACCAGGTGTAATAATCATGGCTAGTGTTGATAATGATAACACAGCACATGCAGCTTTAATACCTAAGTGGGCTGTGCCTTCCATTGCTTTAAAGCCTAAGTATATCTGTAGCAAATACATCGTCCATATAAAAATGGTATGTAAAATAAAAGCCCTTCTATCTTTTAAATTTTTGATGGCTGCAAAGCCTTTGCCAATGCCGCTAAAAAAGGTTTTTACTTTAGTAATGAACTTATTGCTTGGGTATGCTGCAAATATTTTTTTTATAATAAATACCGTAATAAAAATAACTGAGGCTACTATCAATAATTTTACCCAAATAGGGGTGCTGCTACCGGCGCCTATGCTTGATAGTTGGTGCATTACGTAACCACCCACAACATCTAACTGTATTAAAACAGTAAAGGCTATAAAGATGATATAAGTGAGTAAATCAAAAGTGCGTTCTATTAAAATGGTGCCAATTAAATTATCGGCATGCAGTTTTTCATACTTTGCCAAAAGTGTACATTTAATGATTTCTCCTAACCTTGGTACAGCTGCATTGGCAAGGTAGCCTACCATAGTAGCCGTAAATACATTTTTGGTTGATGGGGTATAGCCCAATGGTTCCATTAAAAGTTTCCAGCGCATGGAGCGACTTAAATGACTCAGTAGATTCATGATCACTACTGGTATAACCAATAGATAATTTGCATCAGCAAATGCATTTTTAAATTGATGGGTTTGCTCGTCCGTCATGCCATGTAATTGCCACCAAACCAATGCTAAGCCCCCACCTAAAAAAATAATGACTTGTAAGTATGATAATATTTTTGCTTTCATATGATTGCTTTACCCCACACTTTTTAAAATGATATTATCAATTAAACGCACTTCATTTAAATAAGCAGCCACCAAAGCCACAAGCGGCACTTTAGCATCCCACTCTAGTACAGGTTGTAAAGTTGATGCTGCTGCAATTTCAATGTAATCTACTTTATAACCATTGTTTTCTAAAAATAAAGTAGCTTGTTTTTTTAATAACGTTACATTACCCGGCTTTATTTGTTGTTGAATGTATTGTAGCGCTTCTATTATTTTTAAAGCTTGTAGCCTTTCTGTTGCATTGAGGCGCATGTTGCGACTGCTCATTGCCAAACCATCTTTTTCTCTAATGGTATCACCAATGGTTAAGTGAATATTGGGGTGAGCAGTAGTCATCATTTTTTGTATCACCATACACTGTTGATAGTCTTTTCGGCCTAAAAACAAGGTATGCGGTTGCACCAATGCCAATAACTTATCAACAATTATACATACACCTTGAAAATGGCCTGGTCTGTAAAAACCTTCTAAAATGGTTTCAATATAACCTAATTCGTAGTGCTTATTGGTTTCGTTGGGAGGGTACATTTCATCAACAGCAGGTAAAAACAAAAAATCGCAACCGGCTTGGGTTAATTTTTCAATATCGGCCTCAATGGTTACAGGGTATTTGGCTAAATCGTTGCTATTATTAAATTGTGTAGGGTTAACAAAAATGCTACAAACTACCACATCATGTTCCTTTTTTGCTAAATGTATCAGTGAAATATGCCCTTCGTGCAAGGCGCCCATAGTAGGTACAAAACCCACTTTATTGAATGAGGAAGGTAATTTTTTTAAATATTGCTGTAAGGCTGTTTTATACTTTACAATAATCATAATTAGTTGTTTAAACCTTCAAAAGGCTTGTAAATGCTATATATAAAAAAAAATTGCTACTTTTGCAACCGTTTCAAAAGTTAATTATTGCACCTAATATAGTACATCAATGTCTACAAAAAAAAGGATTTTATTTATTGCTAACGAAATGTCGCCCTATATTGAGCTTACATCGTTTGCGGAAACAGTAAACAAATTGGCTGTACTTTCTAACGATAATGATTTAGAAGTTCGTTGTATTATGCCTCGTTTTGGTACGATCAATGAACGTAGACATAGATTACATGAAGTCGTTCGTTTATCTGGCATTAATGTCTCCATTGATGATGATGATTATCCTTTAACCATTAAAGTGGCTTCATTACCCAATGCACGTTTACAAGTTTACTTTTTAGATAATGATGATTATTTTAAACGTAAATGGATTTTTAATGATGAAGAAGGAAAGTTTTTTGAAGATAATGGATTAAGAACAGTGTTATTTTGTAAAGGTGCTTTAGAAACAGTAAAGAAGTTTGGATGGCCGCCTGATATTATTCATTGTAGTGGTTGGATGACTGGCTTAATACCTATGTTCATTAAATCGGCCTATAAAAAAGAACCTGTTTTTAGTCACAGTAAAGTAATATACACCATTGGTGATGTAACTTTTAAAGAAAAATTAGGTGCTGATTTTTTAAAGTTAGCAACCATAAATGATAACGTTACTAAAAAAGAGTTAGAAGCTTTCAAAGATATCAACAATGTTGCAATGTTTAGAGGCGGTGCAACTTTTGCAGATGCAGTAACTTTTGGCACTGCTAAGCCCGATAAAAAATTGGCCGAAGAATTTGCAAAAGTAAGAGGTAAAAAAATATTGAAATATGATGAAGAAAGTGATTTAACAGACTATTTACAATTATATACCGATATTGCCAAATAATTAATAACTACCTATTTTAAAAATATTTGCTTTGCAAAAACGTATACTTCCAGTATCTGTAATGGCTACTTTTATATTAATCGCCTTCGGAATTAGCTGTACAAAAATTGATACCACTTCATTAGGAACTGATTTGGTAACTGTTGATAACATAAATACTTTTGCTGATACCTTATTGGTAAATGCTACTGAGGGTAATTTTCTGGATAGTACAATTTTGAACAAAGCAGAAAATCATGTAGTTGGCAATGTTTCTGCTGACCCATTATTTGGTACAACTACGGCAGCGGTTTATGTACAATTTAAACCTACATTTTATCCATTCTACTTTGGCAATGCAGGTGATACTGTTTATACATCATTAAGTCCGAGAGCTGGTTTTGACTCAGCATTTATCTGTTTATCATACAAGGGTACATGGGGAGATTCATCAATAGCAGCTATTCAACAAACTTTTGAAGTAAGAGCTATTGTAGATGATAATTTTAGAGAAAAAACGGATACGCTTCGTAAGTTAAATTATCGCCCAACTGTTGATCCAACATTATTAGGAACAGCAACTATCACCCCACAAATTGTTCGTCAAAAAGTTATACTTGCAAGAGGTAGAGATTCAGTAGAAAATCAAATACGTATTAAGTTTAATACAACAGCAGGTGCAAACTATGTTGGTTTTATGTTTAATGGACAAGATTCAACAGCGGGAGGAGTAAATAATGGCTATTATAAAGACTCCATCTTTAGAAAAAAATTCAATGGTTTTGAAATAAAGGCAGTAGGTAACGGAAATACCCTTTATTATGTAAATATTGCAGAAGCGAAATCTCGACTAGAATTTCATTTTCATAAAACAAAAGCAGGTGTATTAGATACTGTCGTGCAATCATTTCAATTGTATGCAACAGCAGGTGGCTCAACTGCTGCATCATCTTCTGCAAACTATATTGTACGTGACTATACTGGAACAAACGTACTAACACCATCTAATAACGATATTTATTTGCAAACTGCACCCTCACAAACAGTTGCTAATATCAAAATTCCTGGTTTAACCAACTATCCTAATAGAATCATACATAGAGCCTATTTAATTGTTGAGCAAGATAGGATTTCACCAACTGATGATATATACACAGTGCCCCCTTACTTATATTTAGATTTGAAAGACACTGCAACTACAATTCCACAGCGTTATAAGCCAATTTATTTCGATCTTAATTCAACCATTGCATACAATCCAGATGCAACTACAACTCCCAATGCATTATACCATCCTTTCCCTGTAACCAATATTGAAACAAATAGGTTTGGTGGAATAGCAATGCGTAGAACAGATGTATTGGGTAATACTTTTTACAGATATGAATTTAATATTACAAGGTATGTACAACACATAGCATCATATGGATATAAAAATTACGATTTAAGGGTGTATGCGCCTTTCAATTATAATTATCCTCAATACAATGGAGTACCTTATCTTATACCTTTCTTTAACCCTATTGCATTGGGAAGGGTTAAAGTTGGTAGTGGTACACATCCAACCCACCCAATGCGTTTAGTAATTATCTATTCAAAAATACCTTAGTTACGTTTATCGATTTTAATAAAGCCCTTTATAAAAATTATAGGGCTTTGTTTTTTTAAATTATTCGAACCGTATCTTTGCAATCTTAAAAAATAAACAATGGCTTATTTATTTACATCAGAATCTGTTAGTGAAGGACATCCAGATAAAGTAGCAGATCAAATTAGTGACGCACTTATTGATAACTTTTTAGCATTTGATCCTACTAGTAAAGTAGCATGCGAAACGTTGGTTACTACTGGCCAAGTAGTATTAGCTGGCGAAGTTAAAAGTAAAGCGTATTTAGACGTGCAAGAAATTGCAAGAGGCGTAATCCGTAAAATTGGATACACCAAAAGTGAATACATGTTTGAAGCCAATTCATGTGGTATTTTATCAGCCATTCATGAGCAATCACAAGATATTAACCAAGGTGTTGATAAAAAGAAAAAAGAAGAACAAGGTGCTGGCGACCAAGGTATGATGTTTGGTTACGCTACCAACGAAACTGAAAATTATATGCCATTAGCGTTGGCATTATCGCATGATATTTTGAAAGAATTAGCGTTGGTTCGTAGAGAGAACAAAGCAATTAAATATTTACGTCCAGATGCTAAAAGTCAAGTTACTTTAGAGTACGATGATAATAACAAACCTGTACGCATTGACGCAATCGTAGTATCTACCCAACACGATGACTTTGGTAAAGATGATGTGATGTTGGCAAAAATTAAAAAAGATATCATCAACATTGTAATACCAAGGGTAAAAGCTAAGTATACAAAATACGCTCACTTGTTTAACAATAAAATTAAGTATCATATTAACCCAACCGGTAAATTCGTAATTGGTGGACCTCATGGTGATACTGGTTTAACAGGTAGAAAAATTATTGTTGATACCTATGGTGGTAAAGGCGCACATGGTGGTGGTGCTTTCAGCGGTAAAGATCCTAGCAAGGTAGATAGAAGTGCTGCTTACGCAACGAGGCATATTGCTAAAAATTTAGTTGCAGCAGGTTTGTGTGATGAGGTGTTAGTACAAGTAAGTTATGCCATTGGCGTTGCACAACCAACTAGTATTAACGTTGTAACTTATGGTACTGCAAAAGTGAAAATGACAGACGGACAAATTGCTGAAAAGTTAATGAAAATGTCATGCTTTGATATGCGCCCTTATTTTATTGAGCAACGATTAAAATTACGTAACCCAATTTATAGCGAAACAGCCGCATACGGCCACATGGGTCGTACGCCTGAAACGGTAGAAAAAGTATTTCATTCGCCTGATGGTAAAAGCATCAAAAAGAAAGTGGAATTATTTACTTGGGAAAAATTAGATGCTATTAAAGAAGTGAAAAAAGTGTTTAAATTAAAATAAACTTTCACAACCATATTACTAGCCGGTAAGTAACGAACAAAAGCTTCAATACTTACCGGTTATTTTTTGCCATATAATTAGCTTAATTTTGAACTGTGAAAAATTTTAGACACCAACACAAACGCCCCAAAAAAAATACGTTAATAATTGGCAGAAGCGCTATTATTCAAGCTTTTAAAGAGGGTAAACAACTTGATCGTATTTACATGCAAACAGCAGTACATGGCGATACTATTGACGAAATAAAGGCATTGGCCGAAAAGCACATGGTACCCATTAATAAAGTGCCAGTTGAAAAACTCAATAACTTTAACGTTAGCAACCATGAGGGCTGCATTGCACAAATTTCAAAAATACAGTATCAAGATTTACAAGATGTTATTTCATTTGTAGTTGAAAAAGGCGAAGCTCCATTGTTGCTTATTTTAGATGGTGTTACTGATATTCGAAACATTGGTGCCATTGCACGAAGTGCTTATTGCTTTGGCGTACATGCTATTATAATACCCGATAAAGGTGTAGGTGCCTTAAATGAAGATGCTATTTTAACATCAGCCGGTGCATTGGAACAAATAGCCATTTGCAGGGTAAATAGTTTAATGAAAGCTGTTGATGATTTACACCTCAATGGTATAAAAGTATTTGCTAGTGTAATGAATGCTGAAAAAAGCACCTATGATTGTAATTTTGCTGAACCAACAGCTATTATAATGGGTGGAGAAGAAAAAGGTATATACCCAGCATTGATGAAAATTAGCGACGAAAAATTCAGCATACCCATGTTGGCAGATTTCGATTCACTCAATGTTAGTGTAGCTACTGGTATTATTTTATACGAAGCTGCAAAGCAAAGAAAATAACCATGCAAAAAAAAGTACAGTTAGTTGAGTGCCCAAGAGATGCCATGCAAGGTTGGCCTCATTTTATAGCAACCGAACAAAAAATTGCTTACCTGAACGAATTGCTGAAGGTTGGTTTTCATACACTCGATTTTGGTAGTTTTGTTTCGCCTAAAGCCATACCACAAATGGCTGATACTAAACTGGTATTGAATAAACTAGATTTGAGCAATACCACTACAAAATTATTAGCCATTATCGCCAACGTACGTGGAGCGGAGGATGCAATGGCGTTTGAGCAAATTAGTTATGTTGGTTTTCCATTTTCTATTTCACCAACATTTCAACAACGTAACACCAATACTACCATTGAAACATCTTTAGACAATGTGGCTACCATACAAAAACTATGTGCACAACATGGAAAACAATTAGTAGTTTATATTTCAATGGGCTTTGGTAACCCATACGGTGATCCATATAATACAGATATTGTAATGCAACGTACACAACAAATTGCTGATTTAGGTGTATCTATCATTTCAATTGCTGATACGGTTGGGCTAGCTACAGCAACGGAAGTAAATTCTTTAATGCAAAATATTATTCCTGCTTTTAAGGATATTGAAATTGGCGTACACTTACATGCTAAACCAATTGATAGGGTTGCAAAAATTGAAGCGGCATTACAAGCAGGTTGTACTAGGTTTGATGCTGCTTTAAAAGGAATAGGAGGCTGCCCGATGGCTGGTAACGATTTAGTGGGTAACATGGATACCGAAGTAATGTTGCAATATTTTAAAGAAAAGGGTTTTAACCTTTCCATTGATGAAAAGCAGTTACAAACTTGCAGCGCAATGGCACAATCAATTTTTATTTAAAGTTGACCAATGAATTTTAGAGCGGCGTTTACACCAAAGCCTTTTAGTGTTAAAATGAAACATACCGATAAACTATTATTGGTAGGCTCTTGCTTTACTGAACAAATAGGTAGCAAGTTGGCAGCTCATAAATTTACAGTACTTGAAAATCCTAACGGAATATTATTCAACCCTATAAGTATTGCACAAGCTGTAAGTTCGTATTGTAACGAAAAGTTGTATAAAGATGATGAGTTGTTTTTTTACAATGAACTTTGGGCCAGTAAAAAGCATCATACAAAGTTTTCTCATCCTGATAAAACAGTAGCGTTACAACAAATCAATATTTCACAACAAACGGCAATTGATTATATAAAAAAGGCAGATTGGTTATTGCTCACATTGGGTTCTGCTTTCGTGTATGAATTTGTGAATGTAACTGTTACTCATCAATATGATAATGTTGCAGCCAATTGCCATAAAATTCCCACCAACCAATTCAATAAACGACTCACTTCAGCAGAAGAGCTAACAGCGTTGCTTAATAAAATGATTGATGATGTAATAGCCATCAATCCTTCAATTAAAATAATTTTTACGGTTAGTCCTGTGCGGCACCTAAGAGAAGGTTTTATTGAAAATAATAGGAGTAAAGCAGTGTTAATACAAACAGTACACAATTTGGTTGATGATATAACGGTGTTTTATTTTCCTGCTTATGAATTGGTCATTGACGATTTAAGGGATTATCGTTTTTTTGCTGAAGATTTAGCCCATCCTAATTATGCTGCAACCAACTATGTATGGGAAAAGTTTTTACCTGCTGTAATAGATGATGCTACAGTAGAAGTAATGCGGCAAGTAAATGAAATCAATGCAGCATTATTGCACAAACCATTTAATCCTACTTCTACAGCGCATCAAAAATTTCTAAATGCCTATCTTCAAAAAACTTTGCAATTACAGGCACAGTATCCCTACCTTAACTTAAAAGAAGCTATACAATACTTTAGCAAAGCATAAATAAATACCTTTTTGTATTTGTTTATATAAACATCAAACAGTAATTTCATTAGCATAAAATTATAACATGAAAAAAATCGTACTCATTATTTGTGCCGTTACTACAAGCATATTTGCTAATGCACAATCTGAAATGGAAAAGAAAATAACAACTAGTACTTGCAATTGTATTGGCTCAAAACCTATTACTGAAAAATTTATGGAAGAAACTTTCGGTGAATGTATGGGTAATGCATTTGGTGAACTAGAAGCTGATTTAGAAGTTGAAGCCACAGCAAGGGGTTTGCAAACCGAAGAGCAAATGGAAGAATTTGGAAGAGAGTTAGGTAGTAATGTAACCTTACAATTAATAAGCGAATGCGATTTGTTTTATAAAGAAATGGCTAAGTTACGAGCCGCTTCTGTTGCTGATTTAAAAGACGACTCTGCTATGATTATAATAGCTGATATGAATAAAACACCAGAAGCAAAACGTAACGATTTGTTTTATTGTAAACGTGGTGCTCAATATTTTTACAACGGCGATTTTAAAAATGCTGCTGCCGATTTTCATAAAGTAAATTTTATTCCGGCAGAGCAAAAAACATTTTTAGTGTTAAGGGCACAATCATATGAATTCAATAAAGAATACCCTTTAGCAATTACAACGTATGAAGACCTTATTAAACAATCTGGCAGTAGCGAATTTAAAATCATATTAGCATTGCTTAAAAAGCAAGCAAGTATAAAATAAAAAAGCGGTTGTTACACCATTGCTGGTGTAACAACCTTTGCTAAAATTGTTGATAATTCATGAACGGATGTATAAAGTTGCTCAAAACTTTCAGCAACATAATAAACCGGTTGCAAAGCACTTTTATCAAATGGCAAATACAATATCTCCTCTAAATTGAAAGGCTTTATTATAGCTGTGGTATTTTTTTCAAATATGCGGTTGCTTTCACCATAAGAAGAAATGATACCTGCACCTAAAATTTTTGTTGCGCCTGCCTCTTTTACCAAGCCAAATTCAATACTGTACCAATAAAAACGTTCAATCAAATCTATACATTCAGCATGATGTTGGTATTGTTTACCCAATAACCCAACTTGGTGTACAAAGTTGGCGTAAGCTGCGTCACACAAAATGGGTAAATGTCCAAATACATCATGAAACATATCTGGCTCTTCCAAATAATCTAACTCCGAAGGTTTGCGTAACCAAGTGCTTGCAGCAAATTTTTTATCTGCTAATAAATTTAAAAAATCGGTGGCTGGTATAAAGCCTGCAACAATATGTATTTGCCAACCTGTTTTTTGGTACAATGCATTGGATAGCGCATCTAAATGGGGTATAGCATTTGCATGAAAAACATTGCTCAAATAATGAGTATTTTCATTGTGTAATGCAGTGCCTTTATCAGCAAGGTTCATTTGTTGGCGACTAAATAATTGTTGCCAAACCCATTGGTGATCATTGTTGTAATTACTGTACGTTTGTATCATATCATTCATTTTTTAGCATAAAAAAAGCCGGTCAATACGACCGGCTGAATATTATAATATATACATAGTATTATCCTTCCGGCAATGGCTGGTTGTAATAATAATATTTATAAATATTTTGTTTCATTTTTGTAAAAATAATAAAACTGTTTGAATAACCATTATTTTTTAATGAATTCTATCACCTCTAATTTCAACACTATTCATTAAAGTAGTTTCATAGGCTAACCATTGTTGCCATCTATCACGTACCATTTTTTTGGGTAAATGCGCTTCTGCTAAAGTAATAAACATGGTATAATGCCCTGCTTCACTCTCCATAAATTTTCTATAAAAATTACGTAAATACGCATCTTCCAAGCCCTCACTCAATCTTTTAAAACGTTCACAACTTCTAGCCTCAATTAATGCCATAATCAACATTTGATCTAAAAAACGTTGATCAGGGCCGCCATCTTTTTTTTGAAAAGCTATCAAATGGTTTACGTAAATATCTTTACGTTGTTTACCAAAAGGCAAGTTGCGTTTTTTAAGTTCTGCTAAAACCAACCTAAAATGTCCCCATTCTTCTGTTACTATTGGGCTCAATGAATCTACCACTAAAGGCTTGTCATGGTTTTTTTGAATTAATGAAATGCAAGTTAGCGCTGCCTTTTGCTCACAATAAGCATGATCAGTTAATATGGCTCCTAACTCTATTGCTGCTAAATCAACCCAACGTGGATCGGTTGATAATTTTAAACCTAAAATATTTTTTACATCTATATTTTCCATCGCTGCAAAGATAATTTCATCTACCTAAAATCTGCTTAAAAAATTGTTGCTCAATGGGCCATATATTTTCATTAATTTACGGCACAACTAATTTTTATGAGACCAATTCCATTCATAATAACTGCTGCAATTACAACTGCATTCATTATTATTTTAAATACAAAATTATTGGTGCCTGCTCCATTGGGAGCATTGCTTTCACCACAACATGGCTTATGGCAAAATGCAGAGCCAGCCGATAAAAACTTTTCAGAAGATTTAAAGTTTCCTCAACTTAAAGGCAAAACAAGTGTGTATTTAGATGAACGTTTGGTGCCACATATTTTTGCGGAGCAAGAAAACGATGCCTATTTTGTACAAGGTTATTTGCATGCAAAATTTAGGTTGTTTCAAATGGATTTACAAACTTTGGTAGCAGCAGGTAGAGCTGCTGAAATGGTTGGAGAAGTAGCGTTAAAACATGACAAAGAATTCAGACGATTGGGGATGGTGTTTGCTGCTGAAACTGCTTTGAAAGAAATGGAAAGCAACCCTGATATTAAAGCAACTTGTGATGCGTATACTGCAGGTGTAAATGCTTATATAAATTCACTTACAGAAAGTACGTTGCCTGTTGAATATAAATTATTAGGCAAAAAACCTTCACAATGGAGCAATTTTAAAATTGCTTTATTCTTAAAATTAATGTCGAACGATTTAGCTGGTCATGATAATGATTTTGAAATGACCAATGCACAATCATTTTTTAGCAAAGAAGATTTTGATTTGTTGTATCCCTTAGTACAAGATTCGTTAGACCCCATTATTCCAAGAGGTACAGTATACAATGCGCCAGCAATTACACCTTTGGCGCCAGCATCAGCCGATTCGCTGTATTTTAAAAACACAGGTGTTACTGCAGAAGAACTTACCAAGCCAGACCCCAACAACGGTAGTAATAACTGGGCCGTGAGTGGTAAAAAAACAGCATCGGGTGCACCTATACTTTGTAATGATCCACATTTGGGTTTAAACCTTCCTTCTATATGGTACGAAATGCAAATATCTACACCAAGTTTCAATGCCTATGGTGCTACATTTCCGGGGTCGCCCTGTGTTATTATTGGCTACAATGATAGTTGTGCATTTGGCTTCACTAATGGTGGTAGAGATGTAAGGGATTATTATGAAATTAAATTTAAAGATGCAACCAGAAAACAATATTGGTTTAACAACGAATGGCGTAATACTGAGTTTAGAATTGAGACGTTAAATATTGCCGACAAACCAACCGTGTATGATACAGTTGCCTATACCATTTTTGGGCCAGTAATGTATGATGACCGTTTTAATGGTGGTAGATTAACCAACAATAAAAATTATGCAGTTCGTTGGAAAGCACATGATAAAAGCAATGATTTATTGGTGTTTAAAATGTTGAATCATGCTAAAAATTATGCAGACTATCAAGCTGCTGTGGTAAACCTATCTGTACCCGGTCAAAACTGTGTGTTCGCTTGTAAAAATGGTGATATTGCTATTAGAACACAAGGCGATTGGCCAGCAAAATGGAAAGGCCAAGGTGATTTTGTAATGCCTGGTGTTGATAGTAGTTATATGTGGCAAGGTATGATACCTCAAAACGAAGTGCCATATCAATATAACCCTGAAAGAGGTTTTGTGAGTAGTGCAAACCAAAAGCCAACTGATGCTACCTATCCTTATTATTTAGGAAGAGAGTATCCGGTTGCAAGAGGCCTCATTATCAATAAAAGATTAGCAGCAATGGAACAAATTACACCATTGCAAATGCAACAATTGCAAACCGATAATTATAATATTTACGCATCGCAAATGGTGCCTGTTATTTTGAAAAATATCAATGAAGCATCTTTAAATGCTGATGTTAAAAAGTATGTTGCTATCTTAAAGTCGTGGGATTTAAGAAATGATGTAAACTCAAAAGGTGCTACAGTGTACGATTGCATTTATAAGCAGTTTAAAAACTTCGTATATGAAGATGAGTTTGCCAAAGCGCCAAAGCCTATTTTAATGCCGTTTGAAAGTACACTTATTGAAGCTACGCTGAGAGATAGTGCCTATAAATTTTTCGACAATATCAATACCCCACAAAAAGAAACTTTGCCAGATATGGTTGATTTGGCACTTAAAGCTGCTGCAAAACAATTAGCCACTATTGAGGCTGATGGTAAATTAGAATGGGCAAAGTTTAAAGATACAAGAGTAAACAGTCTTTTAAAATTACCTGCTTTTAGCAGATTGCATTTGCCTATTGGTGGGGGCACCAATATGATCAATGCTACTAGAGAGGAGCATGGCCCAAGTTGGAGAATGGTGGTAAGTTTAACCGAAAAAACAGAAGCCTATGGCGTTTACCCTGGCGGTCAAAATGGTAACCCTGGCAGTAAATATTACGACAGTTTTATTGATGAATGGGTGGCTGGTAAATACTATACTTTGTGGATGATGACTAAGGACGAAACCAAAGATGCTCGGGTAAAATGGACTATCAATTTTTCAAACTAATTTTTAACTCATTATTCTAATTATTATGAAATTTTTTATATCAATTATATTAGTGGCCATTGGTTCATTTGCTGCATGTTTAATATTGCCGTGGTGGAGCATAGCCATTGTCGCATTTTTAATAGCGGTGTTTATTCCACAAACCCCTTCAAAGTCTTTTATAGCAGGGTTTTTAGGTGCTTTTTTATTATGGGCTGGCTTAAGTTTTTATATAAGTAGTTTAAACGAACATTTATTTGCACATAAAATTTCGATGCTATTAATTAAAGTTGATAATCCTTTTTTACTGATTATAATTACAGGTATTATTGGCGGCTTGGTAGCTGGGTTAGGTAGTTTAACTGGTAGTTTTATTAAACTTAAAAAATAGTTTACTTATTTATATAATTTGTAACAGTATTGCAGGTAATTTCGTTTTACCTAAAACAACTACATGCGATTATATATACTAGCTATTTTGCTTTGTTGCCAATTCAACGTTATTGCACAAAAAGTTACTGGTACTATTTTTACAGCACAAGGCGATTTGCTCCCATATTCATCCATCACTATTAAGGGTACTACAAAAGGTACAAGTGCAAACGAAAAGGCAAAGTATGCAATGACGGTGGCGCCTGGTACTTATACTTTTGTTTGCCAACACTTAGGCTATGCTGCAGTTGAAAAGAAAATTACTGTTACTGGCGATGTTGAGTTATCATTTGTTTTATCAGATGTGAAGTTGAATTTAGAAACAGTAGTAATTCGTAATGATCGTGAAGACCCTGCCTATGAAATAATACGAAACGCTATTAAAAAAAGAAATTATTTCAGCAAACAAGTCAACCAATTTACTTGTAATATTTATGGTAAAGATTTAATTAAATTAAACGCCTTGCCTAAAAGAATTTTAGGCCGAAAAGTGCCAGATGAAGATCGAAAAGATATGGGTTTAGATTCATCAGGCAAAGGCATTATTTACCTTGCTGAAAATATTTCAAAAGTTAGTATTCAGCAACCCGATAAGTTAAAGTTAGAAGTTATTAGCAGCCGAGTTAGTGGTAGTGATGGCTTTGGTTTTAGTTTTCCATCATTCATAAGTTTATATAACAACAACGTAAAAGTTTTTACAGAACGCCTTAACCCAAGAGGTTTTGTATCACCCATTGCCGATGGTGCTATTGGGTTTTATAAATTCAAGTTTTTAGGTACTTTTTTTGAAAACGGTAAATCAATCAGCAGTATCCGAGTAACGCCACGTCGTTTATATGAACCTTTGTTTTCAGGTATCATTAATATTATTGATGATGAGTGGAGTATCCATAGTTTTGATTTAATGTTAACCAAAACAGCGCAACTTGAAATAATGGATACGCTTCAAATTACCCAACTTCACGTAGCAATTGATAATGATATACGAAGGGTAAAAAATCAATTATTGCATTTTAACGTAAGGCAATTAGGTATTGATGTTACGGGTAACTTTTTAACGGTATACAGCGATTATAACATCAACCCCAAATTCCCAAAAAAGTATTTTGATAACGTAGTTATTAAGTACGACACAGGCGTAAATAAAAAGTCAAAAGCTTATTGGGATACCGTAAGGGCCGTACCTTTAGAGCAAGAAGAAATGCTCGACTATCAAAAAAAAGATAGCATTTTAAAAGTAACGAAAGATTCATCTATGAGTAAACGTTACATTGATTCTGTCAACAAAAGCCAACGAAAAATAAAACCGTTAGATATTTTTACAGCTGGCATTGGTAGGTACCGTTACAACAAAAAAGGTAGTATTAATTGGAGAATAGAACCATTGGTGCAAAATGCAGAGTACAATCCTGCTGAAGGTGTAGTGGTGCAATTAAAAGGAGCTATTTCAAAAAACTTGTACAATAGTAGGAGTAGTGTTGCCCTGTTTCCTGTTATACGGTATGGTTTTTCAAACACCCATTTAAATGCCTATGCTTCGCTAGTATACAACATTCGTACACAAGATAGTGCCCGTAAATTAAAACGGTATGCTATTGCTGTAAGTGGCGGTAAACGAGTATCTGAGTTTAACAAACAAGGTGTTATTCCGCCATTAAATAATTCTATCAGTACTTTATTTTATGGTAAAAATTATATGAAAACCTATGAAAATACTTTTGGTGCTGTCACATTTTCAAAGCGGTATGAAAGTGGTGTAAGGCTTGCTGTATCTGGTTTATACGAAAATAGAATTCCTTTAAACAATACCACCAATTTTACATTTTATAAAAAAGATAGTATTAAAATAACACCTAATTATCCGGTAGAGCAATTGAGTAGCCAATTTCAACAGCACCAAGCAGCAATTATAGCTGTTTCATTTTCTTTCAAACCAGGTCAACGCTATATTCAATTCCCCAATTACAAAGCATCAATCGGTTCAAAATATCCCACCTTTACTTTAAACTATTCAAAAGGTATCAACAAAGTATTTGGTAGTGATGTTGATTTCGATAAATGGTCGTTTAATATTCAAGATGATAAAAATTTGAAATTGGCTGGCTTGTTAAAATATAAAATTGGCGTAGGCGGATTTTTAAATAACAAACAAGTATTTTTTCAAGATTATCAGCACTTTAATGGCAACCGAACGGCTGGCGCATCAGCGTATGTAAATAGCTACCAATTAGCTTCATATTACGCTAATAGTACAAATGCAAATGTTTACGCAATTGGTCATTTGGAGCATCATTTCAATGGTTTGTTCACTAATAAAATTCCATTTTTTAGAAAGTTAAATTGGAATTTAGTAGCTGGTAGTAATGCCTTCTATGTAAATAAAAATAATCACTACGTTGAAGTGTTTGGCGGTATAGAAAATATTTTAAAAGTATTTAGGGTTGATGTTGTGGTTGGTTATGATCAAAAAAATAATACATCATCTGGTATACGAATAGGAGCAGGTGGCTTGTTGGGCGCAAGTTTTAACCGTGGTGCTAACAATAACATCGATATTGGTTTTTAATTTTTATCAATAATATTTACATTTGCATAATTATTTGGTTTGCCCTGCAAGCATCCAATCATTTTAATGGTTTTCTATTTTATTAGAATCAAATTTTTTTCTATGCCAGTGTTACACAATAGGCTCAGTCAGGCTGAGCTCAAAAAATTATTATTAGAGGAACAAGAACCTCGTATTACCATTTCATTTTACAGGTATTTTTTTATTGAAAATCCAAACAGTTTTCGTGATACATTCTATATCAAATTAAATGAATTAAAAGTTTTTGGTAGGGTGTATATTGCTCATGAAGGTATTAATGCACAAGTAAGTGTGCCGCAATCTAACGCTGCGGCTTTTGAAGCTTTAATGGAAAGTATACCTGGCTTAGAAGGCTTGCGTTTGAACATTGCGGTACAACATGAAGCGGCTGAAAATAATCGACCGGCAGGCGGTAAAAGCTTTTGGGTACTAAAAGTTAAAGTACGTGATAAAATTGTTGCCGATGGTATCAATGATCCTACATTCAATATGGCTAATAGGGGTAAGTACGTAAATGCCCAAACGTTTAATGAATTGAGTGAAGACCCCAATACTATTATTGTTGATATGCGTAACCACTATGAATATGAAGTAGGTAGGTTTGAAAATGCTATTGAAATACCGAGTGATACTTTTCGTGAACAATTACCAATGGCAGTTGAAATGCTCAACAATGCAAAGGATAAAAATATTATCATGTACTGCACAGGTGGTATAAGATGCGAAAAAGCCAGTGCTTACATGTTGCACAACGGTTTTAAAAATGTATACCATTTAGAAGGAGGTATCATTAACTATGCTAATAAAGTAAAAGAAGCAGCCCTGCCTAATAAATTTAAAGGTAAAAATTTTGTTTTTGATGATAGGTTAGGGGAACGTATTAGTGATGATATCATTGCCCATTGCCATCAGTGTGGTGCTCCTGCTGATACTCATACCAACTGTTTGAACGATGGTTGTCATTTATTGTTCATACAATGCGAACAATGTAAAACAGCTTTTAATGGTTGTTGTAGTGTTGAATGTAAAGATATTATTGCACTGCCAATTGAAACCCAAAAAGCATTAAGAAAAGGGCAAGATAAAGGCAATATGATATTTAATAAATCAAGGCAACGCATGCCTCAATTAAAAAAATAAAAAAAAGGCCTTTTGAATTTCAAAAGGCCTTTTTTTATAAAAATATACCTGAAGATTCATCAGGATGTAAGAATGATTTTTTTCTGTCAACGGCCGATTTAATAATGTTTTCAGCTGCTTTTAATTCATTTGAAATTTTATTAGAAAACTGCTCTGCAATTTTATCAAATTTGTCAGCCATTGTTACCTCTTGTTCTTCTAACTCAGCTAATTGTTCCTCAATAATATCATTATTTTTATCTTTTATGGCTAAAGCAATAATGCCACCTATGGCAGCACCTGCTAATAATGCTAAGATTATATTTGATTTTTTCATTGGTTACTATTTAAGCTGTATTGTTTAATATATAATTAGCTACTCAAGTTTATTTTGAATAGCTAATTTACAAAAAAATTATAAAGGTTTTCTACCAGAAATAACTCTTAACAATATCGCAACAATAGCAATAACTAATAAAATATGAATAATGCCACCTGTATAGTAACCGCCTAAAAATGAAAAGGCCCAAATGATCACTAAAATAACTGCAATGGTGTAGAGTAAATTTGACATAATGTTTAATTTGTAAGTTGAATAATAGATGAAAGTCTTGTTAAAGAATTTCAAAACATGTGCCATTAGAAATTTACAGCTAAGCCGCATTAATTTATGGGATTATCGGGCATCTTTTTCTACATATATTTCGTTAGTGCTTGCTCAATAGTATTAAATAGTGTTTGGTCATCAATTGGAGTGGGTATAAATACTTCACCGGTTATTTGTTCATATAATTCAATATAACGTTGGCTGATGCTGTTTACTTTTTCGTCATTCATTTCGGGTATTACTTGCCCTTCTTTACCCATAAAATTATTTTCGATTAACCACTCTCTCACAAACTCTTTACTCAGTTGCTTTTGTTTTTTATTGTTGGCTAATCGTTCGTGAAAACCATCTGCATAAAAATACCTCGATGAATCAGGTGTATGTATTTCATCCATCAAATAAATAGTATCACCTATTTTACCAAATTCATACTTTGTGTCAGCTAAAATAAGTCCTTGCTTTGCTGCTAGTGCTTTTCCTCTTTCAAAAAGTGCTAAAGCATATTGTTCTAATAATGCCCACTCTGCTTCCGTTGCTAGGCCTTGTTGTATTATGACCTCTTTGCTGATGTCTTCATCATGCCCTTCGTGTGCCTTGGTTGATGGGGTGATAATGGGGGTATCAAAAAAATCATTTTCCTTCATACCCTCTGGCAATGGTACGCCGCATAAAATACGATCACCGTTTTTGTAAGTACGCCATGCATGGCCTGTAATATTGCCCCTTACCACCATTTCAATAGCAAATGGGGTACATTTTTTACCAATACTGGCATTGGGTACAGGTGTTTCTAGCAACCAATTGTTACAGATGTCGTTACATTGGCGCAACATGTAAGCAGCTATTTCATTTAATACTTGTCCTTTAAAAGGAATTGTTTTTGGAAGTATAACATCGAAAGCTGATAAACGGTCGCTTGCTATCATTGCCAATAAATCATCACCAATACTATAAACTTCTCTAACTTTTCCTTTGTAATAACCCGTTTGATGTGTAAATGTAAATGCTGTCATGGCACTAAAATACCACCTAGTTTTTAATAAATAATGAGGTGCGTATTTTATATATCAACATATAGTGAGAAAATAAAATTTTATAACAAATTTACATTGCTTATTTTGCCAAATATTTAAAACCAAAACAACGGATATGAGAAAGTTTACGAGCTATTTGGTTACCATGGTGTTAGCAAATATTTTAACTGTATTTGCTTTTGCTCAAAATGTAACCATCAGCGGTAATGTAAAAAACAGTGCATCAAACGAAAGTGCTGCAGCTGTTTCAGTGACTATTAAAGGTTCCGATGCAGGAACATTTACAGATGATAGAGGTAATTATACCATCAGTGTAAAAAGTTTACCAGTAACGTTAGTTTTTTCTTCAGTAGGGTATACTACACAAGAAGTAAATGTTACTTCTAATGCAGCGGTAAACGTTGCTTTTGTACCAAGCAATGCTTTGGGCCAAGAGGTAGTTGTTTCGGCAACAAGGGTTGCAGGTAAAATTTTAGAATCACCTGTATCTATTGAAAGGGTAAATGCAACATCTTTAAAAAATGCACCTGCTGCAAGTTATTACGACATTGTTGCGAACCTAAAAGGTGTTGATGTAGTAACTTCTTCATTAACTTTTAAAACTCCTACTACAAGAGGTTTTTCTGGTAGTGGTAACTTACGTTTTAACCAATTGGTTGATGGTATTGATAACCAAGCACCAGGTTTAAACTTCTCTGTAGGTAGTATAGTAGGTTTATCACAATTAGATGTTGATAATATTGAATTATTACCAGGCGCTTCATCAGCGTTGTATGGCCCAGGTGGTATGAACGGTACCATGTTAATTACAAGTAAAAATCCATTCAAATACCAAGGTTTTTCTGCTGAAGTAAAAACAGGTATTATGCATGTTGATAAGAGAGAACGTCCTACTTCACCTTATTACAACTGGAGTATGCGTTGGGGTAAAAAAGTTTCAGAAAAATTTGCTTTTAAAGTAGCTGGTGAAGTTATTTCGGCAAAAGATTGGGTTGGTGACGACTATCGTAACTATGTTGGTTTAGGTGTTGCTGGTAAGCCTTCTTTCGGTACCAGAGCTTCTGATCCTAATTACAATGGTATCAACGTTTATGGTGATGAAACCACTACTGATATTCGTCCATTATTAGCTGGTTTAGGTTCTCCTGCTGGTTATTTAACAGCTCCCATTAATGTGAGCCGTACTGGTTATAATGAAAGAGATATTATTAATCCAAATACTGTAAACTTCAAAGCATCAGGTGCATTACATTATAAAATAACTGATAAAATTGAAGCTGTAGGTGCTGCATTTTTTGGTACCGGTAACAGTACTTATACAGGAAGTGATAGATACTCTTTATTGGGTTTAAAAATTGCTCAATATAAACTAGAGTTAAATAATAAACACTGGACTTTAAGAGCGTATACAACTCAGGAAAATGCAGGACAATCTTACAATGCAACAGTTACAACTCGTTTGTTAAATGAAGCATGGAAAGGTTCGGCACCAAGAGCAAACGCTTTGGGTACAATTGGTTTACCTGAAATTGCTGCATCATGGTATGGTCAATATTCAATTGCTTATTTAACTGCTTTACAAGGTGGTAGATCAGCAGCTGAATCACATGCCATTGCTCGTACTACTGCTGATGTTGGTCGTCCTGCTGCTGGTTCTCAACAGTTCAAAGATATTTTCAACAGAGTACGTTCTATTCCAATTAAAAATGGTGGTGGTTTGTTCGTTGATAAAACCAACTTATACAATATAGAGGGTCAAGCAAACTTAACTGATTATACAAAAGATATCGCTGAAGTAATTGTAGGTGGTAACTTTAAAAGGTACGTATTAAATTCACAAGGAACTTTATTTGCTGATACTGCTGGTACTATTGGTATCAACGAGTATGGTGGTTATATCCAAGCTAGTCGTCAAGTAATTGATAGATTAAAATTGACTGTTTCTGGCCGTTACGACAAAAACGAAAACTTTAAAGGTCGTTTTACCCCAAGAGCAACCGCTTTAATAAAAGTGGCTGAAAATAAAAATGTGCGTATTTCATACCAACAAGCTTACCGTTTCCCATCTACGCAACAACAATACATTGATTTAGCTGTTGGTGGTGGTACTCGTTTAACAGGTGGTAACCCATTATTAAGTAATAAATACAATTTTATAGGTAACCCAGTTTATGCTTACGAAAGTTTACAAGCTGGTACACCAGTAAAAGTGACTGATTTTTCATTTAGACCAGAAGCGGTAACTACTTATGAAATTGGTTATAAGGGGTTACATTTTAATGATAAGTTATTGATTGATGTGTATGGTTATGCAGGTCAATACAAAGATTTTATTGCACGTAGGGTAGTAGTACAATCAAGAACTGGCGCTCCAATTACCTTAGGTGATACCTCAAGAGGATTAACTTACTCAATACCTTTCAACAGTGCTGAAAAAGTTAAAACATATGGTTTCGGTTTAAGTGTTGATTATCGTTTACCTAAAAACTTTGTAATTAGTGGTAACGTATCATCTGATCAAATCAGTGATGTTAAAGCTGGTTTCTACTCATTCTTTAACTCACCACAATACCGTACAAATATTAGTTTATCTAATGCTGGTTTTGGTAAAGACAAGCTATATGGCTTCAACATTACTTACCGTGTACAGGGAGGTTTCAACTACCAAGGTGATTTTGCTAGTGGCGATGTTCCTGCGGTACAAACTTTAGATGCGCAAGTAAGTGCTAAATTGCCTGCCACTAAAACTATTTTAAAAGTTGGTGCTAACAATTTGTTGAATCAATATTACATTAACGCAACTGGTAACTCAGTAGTAGGTGGTTTATACTATGTAAGCGTTGGTTTTAACTTGTATTAATACAAACAATAAAAAAATTATAAAATGAATACTTTATTAAATAATATTAAAACAGCTGTTTTGCCAATGGTAGTTGCAGGTGCTTTATTAGCATCATGTAACAAAGGTGTAGATCAATTTGCTATCCCAACTACTACAAAATCAGGCATTACATTAGATTCTACATTAAGAGCAAATCCGAACGATAGTATGTATTACCGCTTGGTAAGAATTGCTAGTAATGGTACTGTAAATTTTGTGAATTTATACAATTCAACTACCTCTAATAATGAGTATACTTTGTTAGTGCCAGATAATGCTGCTATGATGGCCTCTGGTTTTAGTAGTGCAGTTATTTCAGCAACTCCAGTAGCAACAGCTGCTGGTATTGTTTCTTATAATACAATTCCACAGCGTTATGATACCGCTGGTATTGGTGCAGGTTTTCCTAATTTTACTGTAGGTACTTCTATTTTTCCTTCACCAACGGCGCCTTTTGTTACTTTCAGATCATATTTATCTAAAAGACCAGGTATTTTAAGAGCAAATACAATTCCGATGACCACACCTTTAAATGTAAAAGCATTTAATGGTAACATTCATCATGTGGCTGCTATTGTAGCACCACCAGTAACTACTACATTGTGGGATAGAATTAATGCAGATGCTACCCCAGTAACTGGTTTAACTTACTTGAGAGCAGCTATTTTAAGAGCGGATAGTGGTGCTGTAACGCCTGGACCTTTGCAAGCAGCATTATTAAATGGTGGTGCTAACTTAACAGTATTTGCACCAACAGATGCTGCTTTCCAAGCTTTACTAACAGGAGCAATTACCCAAGCTTTAATTGCACAAGGTTTTCCACCTGCAACAGCCGCTGCTACGGCTGCTACTTTAGCTGCTTCACCAAATGTGTTCCAAAACCCAGCTTTATTTGGTGCGTTGAGTGCAAGAACAGTTAGGGGTATTTTAGTTACACATTTATTTAGTAATACAGCATTCACTGTTAACTTCCCTAGTGTAGCCACCAACTACCCAACTTTGTTAAATACAGACCCTGCTTTTGCAATGCACCCTGGTATTAGGTTACAAGCAACTTTTGCTGGCCCTTTTGTTAGCGCTGCTACAGTAAGAGGTGCAGCCAATGCATCAGCATCAAATATTTTGATTAACCCTACTGCTGCAACTGGTACAAGTGATCAGTTCTATGTAAATGGCGTTATACATAAAATAGATCAAGTTTTATTGCCTCAATAGGTTTCAAAATCATCAAATAAAAAAGCTCCGAAATTTATTCGGAGCTTTTTTATTTTAAACATGCTACTGCTTTAATTAAATAATACTAATTTCTTTAACTGTACTATTTATGGGTGCTTTCTTCATCAAATTGATGTTGAGTATTCCATTTTCGTACTGTGCTGTAATTTGATCAGCATCAATTTTTTCATTTAATGTAAAGCTTCTTTTAAAACTTTTTACTGAAAATTCATTTCTTACGAACTTTTCAGTTTCAACATTTTCAACTGCTTTTTTCGAAGCACTTACTTGCAAAATATTGTTATCAAGTTTTACAGCAAAATCAGTTTTTTCAAAACCGGGAACTGATAATGATAATTTGAACCCTTCAGTTGTTTCAATAATATTTACTGGAGGAAAGTGTAAAATATCTTCTCTCATCGTTTTACTTACCACGGCTGGAAATTCATTAAACAACTCTTTCATTAATCCATCAAATGAACGGTGATTTTTTACATTTACGTATGACATACTTTTTAAATTTTAATTGTTTTATAATGTCTTAAGCACTTCAATTTATATTCCATTGTATTTTTAGTGCCTTTATGGCATTTTTATAAAATTATTATTGCCAATATGGCGTATTTATTTTCCCAAAATGAAAAATATGCAGAACTGATTGTGCAAATAAGCATGTAATTTTGCATTACTAAATTTAGAAAATATGTATCCAGCAGAGATAGTTATTCCAATGAAGGAAGAGTTAACCGAAAATGGTTTCACAGAATTACTTACCGCAAGCGATGTTGATAGTGCCTTAAAACAAGAAGGTACTACATTAGTAATGATCAATTCAGTATGCGGTTGTAGTGCAGGTACTGCTAGGCCAGGCGTTTTAATGGCTGTAGCAACTGCAACAAAAAAGCCTAACCAAATTACCACCAGCTTTGCAGGTTTTGATGTTGAAGCAGTTAATGAAGTGCGTAAACATTTATTACCTTACCCACCATCATCACCAGCTATTGCATTATTTAAAAATGGTCAATTGGTGCATATGATTGAACGTCATATGATTGAAGGTAGAAGTGCACAAATGATTGCTGATAATTTGAAAGGAGCATTTGAAGCACATTGTAACTAATTAGCTACGTTTTTTTGTAAAGTCACCGTATTGTTTGGTGTTGTTTGATAAATACTTTCGAACATAATCAGGCAAGCAACGGTGACTTTTTATTATATTGCAGCACTTAAAAATTTCACTTTAAATACAATAAATGTATCCGAATTTATATTACGTTTTCAAAGATTGGTTTGGTGTTGAATGGAATGGTTTAAAAATTTTAAACACATTTGGCTTAATGGTAGCCTTATCATTTGTTGCTGCTGCTTTGGTAATAAATGCTGAGTTAAAACGTAAAGAAAAGCAAGGTTTATTATTGCCCTCAGAAGAAACTATTGTTGTGGGCAAACCTGCTTCATTATTAGAGTTGTTTTACAATGCGTTAGTAGGTTTTATTTTTGGTGCAAAGTTACTAGGCTTATTGTTTTTTAAACCAGCAGATATCTCCACACAGGAGTACATATTTTCAAAAAGTGGTAGTGTTGTAGGTGGTTTACTTATGGCAATTTTGTTAGTGGGATTAAAGTATTTTGAAAAAAACAAACAAAAATTAAAAACTCCAGAAGCTAGAAAAGTACGTATTTGGCCTCACGATAGGGTAGGCGATATTGTTATTATTTCACTCATATTTGGTATTTTAGGCGCAAAACTTTTCGATAATTTTGAACATTGGGATGAGTTTATGGCTGATCCAATCGGAAAATTATTTTCTGTAAGTGGGCTTACTTTTTACGGTGGTTTAATCATGGCTGCTGCTGCTGTTTGTTGGTATGCACACAAAAAGCGAATTTCTTTAACGCATTTAGTTGATGCTGCAGCTCCCAGCCTAATGATAGCTTATGCCATCGGCAGAATTGGCTGCCAAGTAGCTGGTGATGGTGATTGGGGCATCTACAACAGCGCCTATATAAGCGATCGCTCTGGTAATGTAAGTATTGCTGGGGCTGGCGAATTCGAAAAAGCCTTACAAAAAGATTCTACCTATTTTTTAGAAGGAAAAATTATCGACCGAAATGGTAAAGAAGCCTACGTTACTGACCGTACATCAAAAACGCTCAGCGAAGTGGCTCATAAATCTTTCAAAGGACCCTCATTTTTGCCTACTTGGTTATTTGCATATAGCTATCCGCAAAATGTAAACAATGATGGTGTTGTGATGCCGGGTGTTACTGATGATCATTACAGTGTGTTACCTCAACCTGTTTTTCCAACACCTTTATACGAAACCATATTTTGTACTTTTCTTTTTTTAGTATTATGGGCCATTCGTAAAAAAATTAAAATACCATTAATGATGTTTGGTATTTACTTAGTATTTAATGGTATGGAACGTTTTTTTGTAGAGTTAATTAGAGTAAATAAAACGTACACCATCTTCGGGTTACAATCAACCCAAGCAGAAGTTATTGCTGTAATGTTGATGTTAGCAGGTTTAGTAACCATGTTAATTGCAAAATGGCGCTATAAAGCCTAGTTTTTTTCTAAACATATTTTAAAGGATGGTTGGTATATTTTACCAATCATCCTTTTTTTTTGCCGCTTATTATTTATGCAATGTACTATGCTATACAAAGTACATACTTTTGTTTGGTATTAAACTTAAACAAGAACTAAATAATATAAAATGAAAAATGTTATCTTTTTACTCTTCAGCTGTTGCATAATCACTAATATTTATGCACAAAAAAGCAATTCCATTACTGGTAAAATTATTGATAATCAATACAATAAGCCTTTAATTGCTGCAACCATCACTTTAGTTAATGTATCCAACAATAGTTTAGTTAAAGCGGCCGTTGCTGATAGTACTGGTTCATTTATACTTGAAAATTTTAAAACAGGTACTTATCTTTTACAAGTTGTTGCTGTTGGTTTTGAAAAATATGTATCAAAAAACATTGTTATTGATGCAACAAATAGCAACGTTTCATTAGGAACAATCAGTTTAAAGCAACAACAGCAAGTTTTAAACACAGTAATTGTAGCATCTAAAAAACCATTTGTTGAGCAAAAATTAGATAAAACAATCATAAATGTGGAAAGTCAAATTTCTAATGCTGGAGCCAATGCTTTAGAGGTTTTAGAAAAATCACCGGGTGTTACGGTTGATAAAGATGGCAACATCAGTTTAAAAGGTAAACCTTCTGTAATTGTTTTAATTGATGGGAAACAAACATATATGAGTGCACAAGATTTGTATAATTACTTGCAAACCATGTCTGCAGCCAATTTAGAAACCATTGAGTTAATGCCAAATCCATCAGCAAAATATGATGCCGCTGGTAACGCAGGTGTTATAAATATCAAAACAAAAAAGTTAAAGCAAAAAGGCTTTAACGGAAGCGCTAGTACAAGCTATGGAAGAGGTAACTATGGAAATTATAGCAATGCATTGAATTTGAATTATAAAAATGGAAAATTTAACATGTTTGCTAATGTTAGCGCTGGACATCGAAAAAATTATCAAATTTTGGGCATTCACCGTGCCTATTTTAATAATGCAGGTACCACAACAGCTATTTTTGATCAAGAAGCCACTTTTGTACGCAACAGAAATAATTATAACGCTAAAGTTGGAGTTGATTTTATGGCATCTAAAAAAACAACTTTTGGTGCTGTATTTACCGGCAGTGTTGCACCGGGTAAACAAGATGGAGCCAATACCAGTTTTTTGAAAGATGGGTTGGGCAATATTAATTCAGTATTGCAAGCCAATAGTTATGATTATGAAAATTGGAAAAACAAAGGACTAAACTTAAATACTCGACATACTTTCGATTCTGTAGGTACTGAAATATCTTTGGATGTTGATGTTTTACAATATAAAAGTAAACACACACAAAACTTTTTATCAGAAAACTTTGATCCATCAGGTGTAAAACAAACATCGGAATTGTTACAATCAAATTTGCCAGCAACCATTAATGTTACTTCTGCAAAAATTGATTTTACGCACCCTATCACTTCAACATTGAAAATGGAAGCAGGGGTTAAAACCAGCTTCGTAAATACAGATAATATTGCAGGTTACTTTAATATCATGAACAATACACCTGTAATTGATAATGAAAAAACCAATCATTTTAAATACAACGAAAACATTAATGCGGCTTATGTTAATGTAAACAAAACATGGGGCAAATGGTCGTTACAAACGGGTTTAAGGGCAGAAAATACCAACTATTCTGGTAAACAATTTGACAACCCACTTCGTAGTGATTCATCTTTTAAAAGAAGTTATACAGGTTTATTCCCAACAGTTTTCGCAAGTTATGATCTTAACAATAAACACCAAGTAGCATTTTCTTATGGTAGACGTATATCACGACCAGATTATGAAAGCTTAAACCCATTTGTATTTTTTATAGATAAATATACATACGAGGCTGGTAACCCATTTTTGAAACCTATGTTTGCAGATGTATTTACACTTACGCATAGCTATAATAAATTTTTAAGCAGTAATATTACTTATGCTCACAATAAAAATATGTTTAATGAGTATTTTCAACCGCAAGGTTATGCCACCATTGTAAAACAAGAAAATTTTGGTGTAATTGATGATATTTCAATTTCAGTAAATGCACAAGTAGCACCTTATAAATGGTGGAATATGAATTTGTACACAGAGTTTAATTATAACGAAGTAAATGCAGGTTTTAATGGATATAACATCAATACCTCAGGTAACGGTTTTTCTGCAAATATGAATAACCAAATAAAATTAGGAAAAGGGTGGGGTACAGAAGTATCAGGTTTTTACAGAAGCCAAATGCAAAGAGGTCAATTTAATATTTCAAGTATTAAACAAATCAATACCGCATTTTCTAAGCAAGTATTAAAAAACAAGGGAATGGTAAAATTATCATTCAACGATATACTACGTTCAAACAAACAAGCAGGTGCTATCACCATTCAAAATACCATTGCAAATTTTACGCAACGCAGGGATAGTAGAACTGTATTTATTTCATTCAATTACAAATTTGGTAAGCAATTTAAAACCCAGCAACGACGCACTAGTGCTGCATCTGATGAGTTAAATCGCATTAAAGCAAATTAATAATAAAAACAGCCTCAAATGCAGGCTGTTTTTTATCTTTGTAAAAATTTGTATTATGCCATCATTTGATATTGCTAGTAAAGTTGATTTACAAACTTTAGACAACGCCGTTAATGTTGTAAAAAAAGAAATTACCAATCGTTTCGATTTTAAAGGTGCTCATGTGGTAATTGATCTTAATAAAAAAGATTTTAAACTCAACCTAGAGGCAGATAGTGAAATGAAGTTAGAACAAATTACTGATGTACTAATTAGCCGTAGCATTAAACAAGGTTTAGCCGCTGAAATTTATGATTTAAGTAAAGAAGCCTACGCTAGTGGAAAAGTTACCAAAAAAGAGGTAATTGTTCGTAATGGTATTAAGCAAGAAGATGCAAAGAAAATTGTGAAACTTATTAAAGATGCTGGTTTAAAAGTACAAGCAGCAATAATGGATGATATTATTAGGGTTTCAGGTAAAAAAATTGATGATTTACAAGAAGTTATTCAAGCAAGTAAGGGCTGGAACCTAGGTTTGGCCTTACAATTTGTGAATATGAAAAGCTAAATGCTTGTACATTCAATAAAAAGTTGTAATTTTGCTCTTTAAAAAATTAATCATCATGGCAAAATCCATGATACAAAACAAATAAAATGAAAAAAGATATTCATCCAAAGAACTACAGAATGGTAGTTTTCAAAGACATGAGTAATGGTACAACATTCTTAAGTCGCTCTACAGCTGTAACAAATGAAACCGTTATTTTTGAAGAAGATGGTCAAGAGTACCCTGTAATTAAATTGGAAATTTCAAATACATCTCACCCTTTTTACACTGGTAAAAATGTATTGGTAGATACTGCAGGTCGTATTGATAAATTCAACAAGCGTTTCGGTAAAAAATCAAAAGTTACTGAAACTCCAGCAGCTACTGCTGAATAAGTTGTTCAACTATATTTTTAAATGCCTTCAGTTAATTACTGAAGGCATTTTCTTTTTAAGGAATTTTCACATCTTATACTTATTATAAACAATAACTTTGTAAAAAATAAAAACATAATGGAACCAATTATAAAAAATCCTATCAATTTTACAGCGTCTGCCATCAACGAAATAAAACGCTTGATGACTGAGCCAACTTTTGACCATACACAATTACTACGAGTAGGTGTAAAAGGCGGCGGTTGCAGTGGCATGACCTATGTACTTGAATTTGATCAACGAAAAGATAACGATGCTATATACGAGATAGATGATGTGCGTTTCATAATTGATAATGCCCATAGCATGTATTTGTTCGGTATGGAGGTTGATTGGCAGGGTGGTTTAAATTCACGTGGGTTTACTTTTAATAACCCAAATGCTAGTAGTACTTGCGGTTGCGGAACAAGCTTTGCTGTATAAAATAAAATTTTTTGATAAAGCTAGTCACAAAAAAAGTCCTCGAATTTTCGAGGACTTTTTTTTGTTGTGTTATGTTTATAACTTAAAGCTCAGGTGCTTTTACTTTCTTTTTAATTTCTGCTGCTGCACCTAATGGTTTATCTTTTGCAAAATCAACCAATACCGGAGCACCCACAAATATTGATGAATAAGTACCTGTAATTACACCAATCATCATTGCAAATGCAAAACCTTTAGTAACCTCACCACCAAATATGAACAATATTAATAGGGTAATAAATACCGTTAATGATGTCATGATGGTTCTGCTCAATGTATCGTTAATTGCTTTATTGATAATGGTGGTTTTTGTAGCACCTTTCATATCTCTACTGTATTCACGAATTCTATCAAATACAATCACCGTATCATTCATAGAGAAACCAATTACCGTTAGTATTGCCGCAATAAAATGCTGATCAATTTCTAATGGGAAAGGAACGATGTCTTTAAAGAATGAGAACACGGCTAGTGTTACCAATACGTCGTGTATTAAAGTAATAATTGTACCTGCAGAATACCTCCAATCACGGAAACGGATAAAGATGTATACGAAAATAATCAACATTGCAAAAATGGTTGCTTTAATGGCACCACGTTTCAAATCATCAGAAATTGAAGGCTGTACCGTCGTTCTACCTTGGAAGTTTTTCTTCATGAACTCTTCATAGGTAGCACCAGCTGGTAATACTTTGGTTAAACCTTTGAATAAAGCTTTTTGTACCAAAACATCAGTACTGTCAGATGTATTATCAATTAAGTAAGATGTAGTAATGTTTAAATGCTTACCATCTTTTACTGTTTTGATAACAGGAAATTCATCACCAAAAGCCTTCGCTAAATCGTCTTGAACATCCGTATTTTTTACTTGTTGTGCAAACTCTAAATTAAAACTTCTACCACCTTTAAATTCAACACCTTCACGGAAACCGTTGAAAAATGAAGCTACACCAACTAATAATACCACAGCTGATATTGCATAAGCGATTTTTCTTTTTTCGATGAATTTATAAGAGGCATGTTTAAATATTTTACTAGAAATAGCGGTAAAATATTTAAAGTGATGGTTTTTATCGGTACGTAAATCAGTAATTAACCTTGATACCATAATACCACAGAACAATGATAATAAAATACCAATGATTTGTGTAGTAGCAAAACCTAATACTGGGCCTAAACCAAAGAACAATAAAATAAATGCTGTTAATAATGATGTAATGTGAGCATCTAAAACAGGCGCTAATGAACGCTTGTAACCTTCGCTAATGGCTGCTTGGTAATTTTTCCCTTTGGTCAACTCTTCTTTAATTCTTTCAAATATAATTACGTTGGTATCTACCGCTAAACCAATTGTTAAAACTAAACCAGCAATACCAGCCGCTGTTAAGGTAAAACCAAACATGGCCAATACACCAATGGTAAATAACAAGTTTAAAATTAGAGCGATATTAGCCACCCAACCGCCAGTGTTGTAGTATACTAACATTAAAATGAATATAACCGCAAATGCAATAATAAAGGCAGTTGCACCACCGTTTACAGCCTCTTTACCTAAAGTAGGACCAACTACTTGATCAGCCACAATTTTAGCTGGTGCATCTAATTTCCCCGACTTTAAAATGTTCGCTAAATCTTGTGCTTCTTCTACCGTAAAGCTACCAGAAATTTCAGTGTTACCACCTTCAATTTTACCGTTAACCCTTGGTGCAGAATATACAATGTCATCTAAAGAAATAGCTACATAACGTTGGTTATTTTTTTCAGTTAAGTTAGCCCAAGTGATAGCACCAGTTGGCGTCATTTGCATTTTGATAGAAGGCTTACCTTTATCATCATACCCTTGTGATGCTTCTGCAACTCCTTCGCCTTCTAACGGTGCTTTTTCTGAACCATTCGCTTTTTCAATGGCATATACCTCAAAGAATGAACCGCCTTTACCTTTTTGTTCAACACCATATAACAATTTAACATTGCTACCTAATGTGCTTGCAAAAACTTCATTTTTAATATATGAATTTAATAAGCCAGTATCTTTTTTGGCCACCATACCAATGTAAGGTGTTTCGTATAATTGTCCTGATTTTTGATCAATTGGAAATTGCAATACGCTACCAATAATACCAGTAGCTGCTGAATCAATTTTAGCTTTTGCCGAATCAGATAAGTTAGTTGTATCAGCAGTTCCTTTTAAATATTTTGCCAATGCTTTATCAGCATCTGCAAATGATTTTTGAAAATTTTGATCTTTCAACAATACCACACTCCAAAATTGTAAGTTGGCAGATGATTGCAAAAATTTACGAACCCTTTCTGGGTTGGTAATACCTGCTAATTCAACGTTGATAACACCTTTGTTTTCATCTAAATTAATGTTAGGTTGAGCTACCCCAAACTTATCAATACGCTTTTGTAAAATCTTGTAGGTTTGGTTAATAGCACCTTTGGCAATTTCTTTTAATTTGCTGGTGGCTGTTTTATCGTCATCACTAGCTTTTACTTCTTTGCTAGGACCAGAAAATAAACTTGCTAATTTGCCAGCGCCATTTTGAGCAATATATTCTTTGGTGAATAAGTCAACATAGTTGTCTTCACTATTAACTTTTTTACTATTGGCTGTTGCAATAGCTTTTAACAAAGCAGAGTCTTTACTATTGTTACTTAATGATTTCAATAAACCTTCTAAGTTTACATCCATCGTAACACCCATACCACCTTGTAAATCTAACCCTAGGTTCAATTCATACTCTTTACATTTTTGGTAAGTAGTACCTACAATCGGAAAAATTTCTTTTTCCTTAGTACTATCTAAAATGTACTGGGTTTTTTCTTTAATAACTTCCTCTCTTTGGTCGGGAGTCATATTAGCCGTTTGGGCTTTCACAAGTCTTGTAGCTTGTTCTCTAACTTTTCCCTCATAACTACGAACCACCCATGTGTACGAAAGTTCCCAGAGTGAAATTAAAATAAGTGCAATGGTAAAAAACCAAACTAAACCTTTCAGTTTCATGTTAAAATACTTTAATAATAAGCTTCGTTAATTTTTATAAGTGTGCAAAGATAGGGGAAAATGCCAAAGAAGATAGTAGGATGTCGAATTTAGAAAATATAGTATAAAAAGTTACTTTCTTTTTTGTAAAATGATGGTTGATGCAGTTGCCAAATTTATTGAATCATTGTACATCAGCTGGAAATTTATGTATGGCTAAATGCTGTTTTCAATTGCTTTCAATTTGTACGATTGTGTTAATTCATTTAAAAGATAATTTTATGCTTTAAAAAGATATTATTTAAAAGATAGTCTTAAAAAGATGTAACATTAAATATTATTTAGAAAATGCCTTTTCTATTAAACAAATAACTATACTTTTGTAGCTTATCAATATGGTATAACATGCAGTTATCGAGTTTATTACAAAAGTTTAATGAGCCAGAAACATTGAAAATGGCTAAGTTAGGTAGGGCATTAAGAGCAGAGGGGATTGATATTACTGATTTAAGTTTAGGTGAACCTGATTTTGATACACCTACACACATAAAAGACGCTGCCAAAAAAGCGATTGATGATAATTTTAGTCATTACACACCCGTTGCAGGTTATTTAGATGTTCGCCAAGCTATTTGTACTAAACTCCAAAGAGATAATAATTTAATTTATACACCAGAGCAAATTATCTTAAGCACCGGAGCAAAGCAAAGCATAGCCAACGCTGTATTGGCCATTGTTGACCAAGGCGATGAAGTCATTATTCCTACGCCATATTGGGTTACGTACAGCGAAATTGTACGTTTAGCAGGAGGTACTGTTCATTTTGTGAATACCACCATTGAAAACGGTTATAAAATTACGCCTGCTGAATTAGAAGTTGCTATCAATGAAAAAACAAAACTGTTCATGTTTTCATCGCCATGTAACCCAACAGGTGCAGTTTATACAAAAGATGAGTTAACAGCCCTTGCAGCGGTTTTTGCAAAGCACCCTCAAATATTTATTTTGAGTGATGAAATTTATGAATACATCAATTACAATAACGCTCACGAAAGTATTGCACAATTTGATTTTTTAAAGGAGAGGGTTATTGTAATTAACGGGTTGAGTAAAGGTTATGCCATGACGGGCTGGCGCTTGGGATATTTAGCTGCATCTGCAGATATTGTGAGGGCATGCGATAAATTACAAGGCCAATTTACCAGTGCTACTTGCTCTATTACCCAACGAGCAGCCATTGCTGCACTTACAGGCGATTTTACTCCTACCCAACAAATGGTGGCAAAGTTTAAAGAACGTAGGGATAAGGTAATGCGTTTATTAAAAGATATTCCAGGACTCGTATACAACGAACCACCTGGTGCTTTTTATGTTTTTCCCGATGTGAGCTATTACTTCGGTAAAAAAACACCCACTGGCGATACCATTGAAAATGCTGATGATTTGAGCATGTATTTTTTAAACACAGCGCATGTATCGGTGGTTACGGGTAAAGCATTCGGACAACCAAAATGCATACGCATGTCGTTTGCTACGAATACCGAAACCATTGAAAAAGGTTTTGCAAAAATTAAACAAGCATTGAGTGCTTTGCAATAGGTTAGTGGTGCAACCTTTCTATATTTTGTAATATCGTATGATGAATATGTAGTAATTGTGGTATTATTAATGTGCTACCATCATTTATAATTACAAAATCACATTGTTGCATTTTAGTGTGGTCATCTATTTGTTTTGCAATACGGGCTTTTACTTCGTTTTCAGTAATGCCATCACGTTGCATGGTGCGTTTTATACGAACGGCTTCCGGTGCTGTAACTCCAATAATTAAATCAAGCCCCTTTTCAGCATGTGCTTCAAAAATTAAAGCTGCTTCTTTTACTGCATAAGGAGTGGTTTGTTGTAGCATCCAACTTTCAGCATCAGCAATGGTAATAGGGTGCACAATATTGTTGATAATGGCTGTATTTTCTGGATTTGCAAATACTTTTGCTGATAATAATTTCCTATTTAAAATACCGTTTTCATACACTTCACTTCCAAATGCTTCAGTTATTTTTGCTTGAATAGTGGCATTGTGGTTCATTAAAAATTTAGCCCTATCATCAGCATAATATACTGGTATGCCCAACACTTCAAATATTTTGGCAACGGTTGATTTGCCACTGCCTATACCACCTGTTAATCCTATTTTAAGCATGTGTAAATGTATTAAAAATAAAAAAGACGAATAACATCTTTAAATGTTGCTTCGTCTTTTTAAAATTAAATAGGAGTAATTATTTTGCTGGAGTATTTACTTTATTGATGTTCGCCGTCCACTCCATACTGATTGTACTTTTTTCAATTTTCATATAACTACCAGGGCTCGTTTCTAGTAACAAAGTACCGTCTTCATTCATTTTATTGATTGTGCCATGTATACCAGCAATGGTAACAATTTTATCACCTTTTTGTAATTCAGTAATAAACTTTTTTTGTTCTTTAGCTTTTTTTGATTGCGGACGAATCATAAAAAAATAGAAAACTAAAATCATACCGCCCATCATAATAGGGGTCGTCCAAGTTGAAGTTGTTGCAGTTGCTTGTAAAAAAAATGTTTGTAACATTATAGTTGATTTTGTGCTTAAAAGCGTTTGTATTAAAAATTATTTTTTGGTTTTTTCTGTTACTTCTCCTGTTAGTAAAAGCTCTGGAAAAGCAGGTTCAGCATTTGATAATACAGTGACTGTTTTGTGTGCTTGCCCTACACGATTTTCGCTATTGAACTTCACTTTAATATAACCTGTATCACCTGGTTCAATTGGTTTTTCAGGCTTTTCTGGTACGGTACAACCGCAGCTAGCCGTTGCGTTTGTAATAATTAAAGGTTTTTGCCCGGTATTAATAAATCGGTAATTATATTCTACAACGCCACCTTCTGCAACCTTTCCAAAATTATATGCTGAGTCAATTACCTTCACTGTTGTTGGGTTGGTAATTACTGTTTGTTGGGTAAGCGGCTTTTCGGGAGCTAGTTTATCTTGTTTGCGTACGTTGCAACTCGTTATAAAAGCAGCAACAACAACAGCTGAAAATAATAATTTATGCATGTTCGTTTATTTTGCGTCTTTAAAATTTCTTTTATCTAATTTATTAGCGGCTTGCAATTCCTTGTGAATATTATCTAACAAACCATTTACAAATTGACCGCTTTGAGGCGTACTGTAAGCCTTTGCCAAATCAATGTACTCATTAATCGTTACTTTGGTGGGTATGGTTTCAAAATATAAAAATTCGCAAACGCCCATTTGTAACAAAATTAAATCGAGTGATGCAATACGATCAGCATCCCAGTTTTTTAACTTCGGCTTAATTAACTCCAACGTTTGTTCCGTTTTGTCTAGAACGGTCAGCAATAAATCTTTTGCGAATTGGCGTTTTTCGGCACTTAAAAAATCTTGAAAATTTTGTTGACCAGGTTTGCTCAAATAACTCAGTACTAAAGAGTGCATCATTTCAGCATCATCATCCCAATTAATAAAATGCTCCTCAATATGGTTGATGAAGTCTTCGTTTGGTAACATTAAATCAGTGAAAATAAATTCTAACATCTTCTTTTCACTTTTTTTATCTCTCGACTGTTCCTCAATGTATTCAATATACTCGGGTGTTTCAATCAAATTTCTGTATGTTTTTTTAAGCAAATCTTGGTCAATTAACAAGTGTGCTTTTAATTCATTTACAGTGCCTTTAAATGAAATGTCTTCTACAATCTTCCATAAAATTTCGTTACCAGCAATTTTAGTATTGGTAGCTAAATCGGCAGCAGTTGGTAAGTTTTTACTAGCTTTTTTATTTGCATCTGTTTCAGCATAACGAGCTGTTTCAGTTATGAAATACACTAAATAGGTAAACAGTTGTTTGCTTTGATCTATTTTTTTATTGAGAATGGAAATGGGTTCCCCCGGTTTAGTTTGATCACTCAAACTATCTAATGCGTATAAGGTCTGCATCACTTTAACCCTGATGTTTCTTCTGCTTAGCATCGTTTCAAAAAACCTTTAATGAAGGCGCAAAATTAAGGTATTCATGTTTCATTACCTTGTAAAATATTATATACTGCAAAATTGTCTTGTTTGTAATGGAAAATTTGACAAACACCGTATAAAATGTGACAACAATACGCAATCATTGCTTTGGTATAATATATGATGCTGTGGCAGTACTTATCTATTTATTCATTTAAATAACAAAAAAAATAAATTATGGCTAATTCAAAGAAGCTCAACATTACGCCGCTTCACGACAGGGTTATTGTAAAACCTGCTGCTGCAGAAGAAAAATCTGCTGGAGGTATCATTATTCCTGATACAGCTAAAGAAAAACCATCAAGAGGAGTTGTTATCGCTGCTGGCCCTGGTAAGGCTGATGAACCTGTTACAGTAAAAGCAGGTGACACCGTTTTGTATGGCAAATATGCTGGTACAGAAATTTCAATTGAAGGTTTAGATTACCTTATCATGAGAGAAAGCGACATTTTAGCAATTGTATAAGCTTTGTAACGAACCAACATTTATTAAACACATAAAATAAAACAATAAAATGTCTAAAATAATTTACTTCGATATTGAAGCAAGAAATAAAATGAAGAAAGGGGTTGATACCCTTGCCAATGCGGTAAAAGTAACATTAGGACCAAAAGGTCGTAACGTTGTTATTGAGAAAAAATTTGGTGCACCTTCAGTTACAAAAGATGGTGTAAGCGTTGCTAAAGAAATTGAATTAGAAGACCCAATTGAAAACATGGGTGCTCAAATGGTAAAAGAAGTAGCCTCTAAAACAGCAGAAATTGCTGGTGATGGTACTACAACTGCTACTGTATTAGCGCAAGCGATTATTAGCGAAGGTTTAAAAATGGTGGCTGCTGGTGCTAACCCAATGGATTTAAAACGTGGTATTGATAAAGCAGTTTCATTAATTGTTGAAAATTTAAGATCACAAAGCCAAACTGTTGGCAACGATGCTAAAAAAATTCAACAAGTTGCTACTATTTCTGCTAATAACGACGAAACCATTGGTAAATTAATTGCCGAGGCGTTTGTAAAAGTTGGTAAAGAAGGTGTTATTACGGTTGAAGAAGCAAAAGGTACTGATACTACGGTTGATATTGTAGAAGGTATGCAATTTGATAGAGGTTATATTTCACCATACTTTGTAACCAATAGCGAAAAAATGCAAGTGGAATTACAAAGCCCTTACATTTTAATTTTTGATAAGAAAATCAGTGCAATGAAAGATATTTTGCACATCTTAGAAAAAGTTGCACAAAGTGGTCGTCCGTTATTAATTATTGCTGAAGATTTAGAAGGTGAAGCATTGGCTACATTAGTAGTTAATAAATTACGTGGTACTTTAAAAGTAGCTGCAGTAAAAGCACCTGGCTTTGGTGATAGAAGAAAAGAAATGATGACCGACATCGCTATTTTAACAGCAGGTACTGTTGTTAGTGAAGAGTTAGGTCATAAGTTAGAAGGGGTAGAGTTGGCTACTTTAGGTCAAGCTGCATCTGTAACTATTGATAAAGATAATACTACCATTGTAGGTGGTAAAGGTAAAAAAGCAGATATTACTGCAAGGGTAAATCAAATTAAAGCACAAGTAGAAAATACTACATCAGAATACGATAAAGAAAAACTACAAGAACGTTTGGCTAAATTAGCTGGCGGTGTAGCCGTATTGTACGTTGGTGCAACCACCGAGGTTGAAATGAAAGAGAAAAAAGACCGTATGGATGATGCATTACATGCAACAAGAGCAGCGGTTGAAGAAGGTATTGTACCTGGTGGTGGTGTTGCTTACATACGTGCATTGGCAAGTTTAGAAGCAAAAGTAAAAGGTCAAATTGCTGATGAAGCTACAGGTATGGCTATTGTACGTCGTGCTATTGAAGAGCCAATCCGCATTATTACTGCAAACGCAGGTGTTGATGGTTCAATTGTAGTAGAAGCTATTAAAAATGGCAAAGGCGATTATGGTTACAATGCAAGAACAGAGCAATATGAAAGCTCAATGTTTAAAGCAGGTATCATTGACCCAACTAAAGTGAGTAGGGTAGCATTAGAAAATGCAGCTTCAATTGCAGGCATGTTACTTACTACAGAGTGTGTAATTGCTGATAAGCCAAAAGAAGAAGCTCCACACAGCCACGGCGCACCTGATATGGGCGGCATGGGCTACTAAAATAAATTCGTCGGTAATAAAAAAGAAGCCACTTTGCATTTGCAAGGTGGCTTTTTTGTGAGTAAAAATTTTAATTACCATAAAATAAAATTGTATAATTGCTATTCAACTAATATTAACTTAAATTTTTTATCATGAATTTTATTGACGCAGTAAAAAAATGTTTAAACAATTATGCAAATTTTAATGGTAGAGCAAGGCGTAGTGAATACTGGTGGTTTTTTCTATTTAATATTTTAATTGGTATTGTTGCAGGCATTATAGATGTTGCAATTTTTGGTAAAGGACCTGAAGATGTAGGTATACTTGGTACCACTACTTCACTAGCTTTACTTTTACCAAACTTAGCAGTGGCAGTTAGGCGTGTGCATGATGTTGGTAAAAGTGGCTGGTTTATACTTATACCAATTTATAATTTAATATTAGTTTGTACTGAAGGTGATATGGGTAGTAACGAATATGGTAGTGACCCTAAAAGACCAGAGATGGAAGATGAAATAGAAGCAATCGGAAAAAATATATAAATTTTTAAACCCTCCAAAGCGGAGGGTTTTTTATCAACTTGATTATGACACATTTAAATATTGAGTTTAAAGCAAGGGCTCATAACTTAGAAAGTTTAGAAGCAAAATTGCTTACCTTAAACCCACGGTTTATCGGTACAGATCATCAAAAAGATACCTATTATAATGTTACTATTGGGCGTTTAAAATTACGTGAAGGCAATATAGAAAATGCATTAATTTGGTACGATAGGGCCAATAGCACTGGTAGTAAACAATCGGATATTTTGCTGTATAAACACCAACCCGATGATGCACTCAAAAAAATATTACTAAAGCTACATGGTATTAAAATAATTGTAGAAAAAGCACGTAAAATTTACTTTGTTGATAATGTAAAATTTCATTTTGATAGGGTGCAAGGCTTGGGCACTTTTTTAGAAGTAGAGGCCATTGATGATGATGGTAGCATTAGCAAGCAACAATTACAAACACAATGCGACCATTATATAAATTTTTTTGAGGTACAACCTGCAGATTTTATTACGGTATCGTATAGTGATATGATGCTGGCAACATAGTAAATACAATGGATGATGCCATTTTCATATTATAAGTAAGCTCCTTTCATGAAAAAATATATCAGTGAATTTTTGTGCACTTATTTTTTGGTGTTTATTGGTACAGGTTCAGTTATTGTAAACGAACAAACCAATGGTGCAGTAGGTTTGGTAGGTATTGCACTCAGTTTTGGGTTTATTGTGGTGTGTATGATTTACAGCTTTGGTAACGTATCTGGCGCACACATGAACCCTGCGGTTAGCATTGCTTTAGCTTGTATTAAAAAAATGCCGTTGAGTGATTTATTGCCATATATCATCAGTCAGTTTGTGGGTGGTATAGCGGCTAGTATTACTTTAAAAATATTGTTTCCTACCAATGATATGTTGGGTGCTACGTTACCAAGTGGCACCGTTTTACAATCATTTATAATGGAATTTATAGCTACTTTTTTGTTAATGACAGTGATTGTAAATGTAGCCTTGTCTTCAAACAACAATAAACAGTTGGCAGGTATAGTAATTGGTTTGTGTGTTATTGTGATTGTGTTTGTAGCCGGACCCATCTCAGGCGGTTCAGTAAACCCTATACGTTCATTAGCACCGGCTATTGTAGGAGGGCATTATCAATGTTGGTGGCTTTATACGGTAGCACCAATACTCGGTACTATTTCAGCCAGTTATTTATATACTTATTTGTTGCATCAACAAAAGTGAATGGAAGAGCATTAGGCAGTCTTTTATCTGTTCGGAAACTTGAACATCAATCTGAATATACTCCGAATTTATAAATGTATTATCAAAGCATATTGATGACCATAGTACTACCGCTCATGGGCTGCCGGATAGCAGCGGCACCGAAACCGCCTTTGCGGTGAAGGTACAGCGAATAGCCGGAACAACTGCTGCTACTTTGCAACGGCCGAACGCCCCTTCAATTAAAAATTAACATAAAAAACCTATAAGGTTTAAGAACCTTACAGGCTTATTGCTTAAGGTTATTATTGGTTTTTAATGGGCACTACTTAAATCAACTTTTTCAACAGACTTACTTTGTTTTACAAATAGCACAATAGGTAAACATATTAAAAACATAATACCGAGGTATAAAAATATGTCCATATAAGAAAGTACGGCGGCTTGTTTGGTAATGCCAAAATCTAATACTTTATGGGCGTCACTCAACGCTATATTGGGTGGGGTACCTTTTGCTATAAAGCCTTGTTGTAAAGCGATTACCCTTTGCTGAACGTCCGAACTGTTTACATTTAACTTAGCCACTAAATCATTTCGATGTAACATATTTTGACGTGACAAAACAGTGGTAATAACGGCTACTCCAAATGATCCACCTAGCTGTCGCATCATGCCAGTGAATGCAGCACCTTGTCCAATTTCTTGTCCTTTTAATGATGATAATGATAGTGCCGTAATAGGTATAAATAATAAGCCTAACCCAACACCACGGGCAATTAACATCCAAAAGAAATCATCTTTACCGGTATCGGGTGTAATAATTTTAAAGCCCCAAAAGCTGTATACAAAAAATACCAACATACCAGCCGCCACTAAATATTGTGGCTTAATGCCTTTGGTTAATAGCTTGCCAATCATTGGCATCATTACAGCTGTCATTACCGCCGCAGGTATCATTAAGGCACCTGCTTGATAGGCCGTCCACCCCAACACACTTTGTGTGTACAATGGTATAATAAAGGTTGAGCCATATAAACCAAAACCGAGTATAAACGACATTACAGTTCCTATACGAAGGTTGCCATTTTTTAATACCCTCAATTCTACAATGGGGTTTTTATACCTTAACTCTCTCCATATAAAAAAGAACAAGCCTAAAACAGATGCAGTAATTAAAAAAACGATGGTGCTGCTTTCGAACCAATCATCTTCATGCCCACGTTCTAGTACATATTGTAATGAACCTACGGTGATAGCAAGTAAACCAATGCCTAACCAATCAATTTCATTAAAGGCTTTTTTGGCTGCATATTTAGGGCTACGTACAAATTGCAACGTGAGTAAAGTAGCCACTACACCAATAGGTATGTTGATGTAAAATATGTAAGGCCAACTGTAATTTTCTACAATATAACCCCCTAAAGGTGGGCCTAAAGTAGGACCAATGATAACTCCCAAACCATAAATGGCCTGTGCCATGCCTCGTTTTTCAATAGGGTAACTTTCGGTAATTATAGTTTGTGAAGTAACCAATAATGCACCACCGCCAATACCTTGTAAGAAACGAAACAATACTAATTCCCAAATATTATCAGCATTGCCACATAAAAAAGAACATACAGTGAATATGATCACCGATGCTGCAAAATAATTACGGCGACCAAATTGTTGCGATAACCAGCTCGTCATGGGTACAATAATAACATTACCGATGGCATAGGCAGTGATAACCCAACCAACTTCTGTAAGTGTTGCACCTAAATTACCCCTCATATCGTTTAAAGCAACGTTTACAATAGTGGTATCTACAATTTCTAACAAGGCGCATAATATGGCAGTAATGGTAATAATTACCCTACGTGAGCCATATTCAACCAATGATTCTTGCATCATATACTTATTATTTTTGGAGCAATGGTATTGCTGAAGTTAATCTAAATGAACATCTACAAAAACGTTCATACCGGGGCGTAATTTTTTAATCAACGAATCTGCCTTATTGGTAAATTCAATTTTTACAGGTAAACGTTGCACTACTTTTACGAAGTTGCCGCTGGCATTATCAGGAGGTAGCAATGCAAAACGAGCACCTGTTGCTGGCGCAAACGAACTCAACTTTGCTTCAAAATCATGATTGGGAATAGCATCTACATGTACAATTACTTTTTGGCCCTCAACCATTTTATTGTATTGCGTTTCTTTAAAATTAGCAACTACCCATTTATCATTGCTCAATACAATACTAAATACGGAAGCCCCTGCTTGTAAAAATTGTCCTTTTTGAACAGGTACTTTTGAAACGATACCACTCTCTGGCGCAGTAATAACTGTGTATGATAAATTTAATTTTGCAGTTTCAACATCAACCTCTCTTTGTTTAATTACACTAGAAGCTACACCCGTTTGCTGACTTACTGCATTTGATTGAGAAGTAACTACGCCTGTTTGTACAGCAGCTTGGTTTTTTTGATCAATCAATACTTGTAATTGACGTTCAGCCGTTTGCTTTGCAGCCAATACTTGTTCATATTGTTGTTGTGTAACAGAGTGATCTTTGATTAAATTTTCATAGCGCTGTAAATCTTGTGCAGTGCGTTGCACATTTACTTTTGCTACTTCAATTTGTGCATTGGCAGTTGCTACAGCAGCTTGTGTGCTGGTAATGTTTTTGCTGGCTGCAGCACTACTTGCTTGCGATGCATTCAAATTGCTTTTAGCAGTAGCCAATGCCGCTTCTGCTTGGTGTAAAACAACCGTTAAATCACGAGGGTCTAATATCATTAATGTATCACCCTTATTTACGTACTGATTGTCTTTTACTTTAACTTCTAATACATAGCCTGATATTTTTGAAATCACAGGACTAATATTTGCTTCAATTTGAGCATCATCCGTTTCTTCATGGTGTAGGCCATGAAAATATTTTGTTAAGCCAAACCATGTACCACCACCCACTAGTAAAATTAAAACAATGATAAAACCAAAGTTTTTCTTTTTAGGTGCAGCATTTACTGGTGTTGATTCGTTGTTTTGTTGTGCCATTGTTTATAATTTATAAATATTAATTATTGTTTGATAAAGTACCTGTAGTTTCTAAAATTTTATTGTAAGCCAAAGCCACATCAGCTTTTGCAACTGCCATGTTTAATTTACTTTGCAACAAAGCCACATCAGCATCTAACAAATCAGTAATGGTTACTAAATTGTTATCGTACTTATTTTTAGTGATACGATAATTTTCTGTTGATTGTATAATGGCTTTTTCATACACATCAATTTTCTTTTGTGCTAATAAATAATTTTGAAAATCTTTATTGAGTTGCAACTTAATACCATCTTGCAACATCAATGCAGTGGCATCTATTTGTGTTTGTTTGGCTTTGGCCTGACTAAGTTTGGTATTACGTTTCCAAAGGTTGGCTAAATTGTATTGAACGCCCAAACCAATATTTACAGCATTGGTGATACTGATAACTTTTGGAATATCAGCAGCAATATAACCGCCTGTTAAAGCAATGGTAGGGTAGGCCTCAGCTTTAGCCGCTTTGATACCTATGGTTGCAGCCTTTTTTTGAAAACCAATGGCTTGCAAATCTTTTCTATTTTGTAAAGCACTATTTTCTAAATCAATAAATGAAGGCAGATTGTTTTTGATTTGTATAAAATTGGTATCTACTTCAATTATGGTATTTTCAGCAAGCCCTAATAGTATATTCATATTAATATTGGCTACTGTTAAATTACTTTGTGCTTCTAATAAAGTAAGCTCAATATTAGAAGTTTGTAATTGTGCTTTTAATAAATCATTTCTTGCGATGATGCCATTTTGTTCTAATCTTGAAAAGGTACTATCTCTTTTAGTAGCAGCATTTAAACTTTCTTTTACAACTGTTACCAGGTTTGCAGCTTTATATAAATTGGTATACGCTAAAATAGTGTTGTAAATAATACCTTCTTTATCATTGGCTTCAGCAAGGTTGGCAGCTTGTGCTAAATAGTTGGCAGATTCAATACCATATTTAATTTTGCCACCAGCATAAATGGGTAATGTAACATTGGCAATGCCATATAATGCCTGATTTACATTGGGAGAACCCCCACCACCTTGAGCACCTTTAATATCAATATTAGCACTGCTTAAGCGTAGGTAACTACCCGTTATTTTTGCATCTGGCAACTGCCTATCTTTTGCTTCAGTAATTGCTGCATTGGCTTCATCAACTTTTGCATGAGCAATAGTGAGTTTTTTGCTGTTTTTTATGCTCATGGTTATCGCTTGCTGAAGGGTAATTTTTTCATTTGTTTGCGCAAATGAAAAAATGCTCCAAAGCACCATGGTTAAAAGCATTAGTTTCTTTTTATGATTCATATCCTAAAATTGTTTTAAATATTTCTTTTAATTGATTGTAAACTTTTTGATGCAATAAGGTGTCAATGTCTGCCTCGTTTGCACACTCAAGTGCATTAAAGTTGGCGTAATGCTCTTTATTGATCATGAGCTGGGTAACCGTACCTGTCATAATGGTTAAAGCCATTACAACATCAATATTTTTTTTGAATACTTTTTTACGCTGTCCTTCTTTTATTAAATCTGAAAACAATAGGGCGTAACTCAGTTTTAATTCTTTCATTAAATCAATTACTTCCTTATTTTTTTTCATTACTTGCTCACAAAGTAAAATCCTGTAAAATGCTTGGTTGTTGAATACTTTTTTAATGTATTCATCTAACATAATCTCCACTTTTTGGAAGGGGGCATAATCAGGATTTTTTACCAACGACTCCACCCTTAGTTTAGTAGCTTTCATTCTATCATGAAAAAGCTGCAACATCAGCTTTTCTTTACTACCAAAATAATATGAAATCATAGCAAGGTTTACTTGAGCAGCATCGGCAATATCCCTTACGGTAGATGCTTCATAACCTTTAATAGCAAAGAGTTCCTCTGCTGTTTCTAAAATATGTTGCTTTTTATCTTTGGTTTCCATTACATTAATAAAACACAAAGTTAAACATTTGTTTGAATTATTTAAACAAATGTTTAATGTTTAACCATTAGTTTACATTGAAATGACAATTTAGTAATGCTATAAAGGCGATTAAATTAAAAAGCCATCGTGTTATGATGGCTTTGAAGGTTTATTTTGATCGTAAATTTTTTAAAGTTTCAAATAACTGAATTTCTTTATCAGTTAAGTTGGTGGGTAGTTTTACATGATAGGTTACATACAAATCGCCAAATACATCATCTTGTTTATACAACGGAAATCCTTTTCCTTTAACCCTTATTTTGGTATTATTCGGCGTTTCGGGTTTTACTTTCAACTTTAGTTTTCCATGCAAAGTTTGTAACTCAACATCGCCACCAAGTAATGCTGTGTACAAATCAATTTCAATGGTTATTTGCAAATCGTTGCCTACTCTTTTATAAAAAGTATCGTTGACAATTTTAAATGTTAGGTATAAGTCGCCTGATGGACCACCATTAAAACCAGGTTGGCCGTAACCTTTTAATTTTATAATTTGACCGTCTTCAACACCGGCAGGTACCGTAATGCGAATATTTTTATTATTGATGGAAATGGTTTGTGGATGCGTTTTAAAAACAGCACTTAAATTGATTTGAAAATTGGCATTGGTATCTTGTCCACGTTGTTTACTGCTGCGTCTTCCGCCACCAAACATAGAGGAGAAGAAGTCAGAAAAACCACCTTCTTGTTCAAAACCACCAAACTGTTGGTTGTATTGCTGCCGTTGCCTTGCTTGTTGTTCAAAAGCATCGCTGTGTTGCCAATCTTTGCCGTAGGTATCATATTTTTTCCTTTTTACAGGGTCGCTCAATACCTCATTGGCTTCATTAATTTGTTGAAATTTTTTATTTGCGGTGGCGTCGTTTGGGTTGGCATCAGGATGATATTTTCGAGCTAATTTTCTATAAGCCTTCTTAATATCATCAGCACTAGCCGACTTCGATATTTCTAAAACGCTGTAATAGTCGATAAAATCCATGATCAATTTTTTATGTAGATGATGCTAGTATTAACTATTCAAAACATACAATGTTATGGCAAAATAACAGTAGCATTAATATTATAAAACTTAGAAAGTGAATCTTTTAAATGGGCAGTATCACTCAATGGGTTTTTAAAAGGTAGGGTTAATTGAAACAAAGTAGAATCTGGGTTTACTTTCATCACAATATTTTTACCATACTTGGTTAGTTTGTTCATTGTACTTTGAGCATTGTCTAATGTTTTATAACGTCTTATCGTTACATAAAAGCTATTAGTGTCAGCCGCCGAAGCAATGGTTGTTGTAGTGCTTAGTTTATTTAAACTATCTGGTTTTATGAGCGCTGTATCTTTAGTTGCAGGTAATGTATCAATTACTGCTGCACTATTATTGACAGTTTCGTTATTAGCTGCTTCATTTCTATTTAAAAAGAAGAAAATCGCAACAGCCGAGGCCAACAATACCAACACCACTAAACTTAAAAGCACAATTCTGTTTTTTGATGTGTTGTTTTCTCTTTGGGGGGTGGCAAATGATATTTTTTCTTTTAATTTTTCAGTAACAATTTTAGGTGACTGTTCAACAGTTACATGCGATGTAGTGGCTTGTTCAAAAACGAAAGCACCATCTTGTGATTTTTGTAAAGTGCCTAACCCTTCAATAATAAGAGGCTTGCCTATGTTTAAAAACTGCTTATTGAGAATGATGAATGATTCTAAATCAGAGTAGGCTAATGGTTTTATTTTTCTGGTTTGTTCCATAATAAAACCAACCAATCCATCATCAACTACTGCTTTTTTGTTTAATGAAAATTGAATAGTGTTTTCAGGAAGTACCACATCTTTGTCACTATCTTCTGGAATTTGAATGTCTGATACTATTTCAAAAGTACCAATGTCTTGTAAAGTAACTTTTTTGTTTTGGTATAAATACTGAACGATTAATTGCTCTATTTTCATCTATTGTGATATTCCTTTTAAACGCTTGATTGTAACAAAGCTACAAGTTAACAAGATTATGGCAAAGCAAACCATTGATTTACTATAAATTTGCGTTATGTTAACGAGTGAAGAGCAAAAATTTGTAGCGTATTGGGAGCAAAATAGGGAGCTGCACAATAGTTTTTCAAGTAAACTAAGCCGAGGCTTTCCTAAAGCTTGTTTATTTGGCTTGCCTATTTTATTATTATTGGTTTGTGTGTACTTTTTTATACCAGATTGGTACATCAAAATTTCAAAAACATCGCCACAAACTTTTTTTGTAGTGGTGATAGGCGTTTTTTTAGCGATACTTTTTTTTGCTTTTACACAAATGCATTTTAAGTGGGAAATGAACGAACAATTATATCTCGAATTAAAACACAAAGAAAAAGCTGCCAATGCAGCGAATAATACCTTAAATCAATCTTAATTTAAAAATAGCACAAATGAAAAAATCGGGTTTAGTTATTTTAGTATTAGCTGTAATGTTTTCGTCTTGTATAAAAAAGACAGATAATTCATGCAATACAGCAGCACCAACGGCTGTAGCTACTGCACAAGAAACAGCATATTTACAAAATTATATCACTACTAATAATATTACCAATGCAGTTTTGGTAAATGGTATGTACTATGCAATTACAACACAAGGCACTGGTACATCACCTAATATATGCTCAACGCTAGCAGTAAGATATACCGGAAATTTAATTAATGGCACCACTGATGGTGCTCAATTTGACGCATCAACTTCAACCGTTAATTTAAATTTAAGTCAGTTAATTATAGGTTGGCAATTGGTTATGCCACAATTAAAATCTGGCGGTACTATTACATTATATATTCCGCCATCTTTAGGATACGGTTCACAACCTCGTACTAATTCAGCTGGTGCTGTTGTAATACCTGCAAACTCATACCTAAAGTTTGTAGTTAATTTAGATAATGTTCAATAATTATACTTCAAAATAAACTAATTTGAGCTCTGAATATTTCAGAGCTTTTTTATTTTAAAAATTTGATTGTGAATCACCACGAAGCAATTTCCGTTTTTGATATGTTTAAAATTGGGGTTGGCCCAAGCAGCAGCCATACACTTGGCCCTTGGCGTGCCGCTCAACAATTTATTCAGCAATTAATAGATCAAAATAAATTAGAACTAGTATTACAATTAAAGGTACTGCTGTACGGTTCATTAGCTAAAACCGGTACAGGGCACGGAACAGACATAGCCGTACAATTAGGACTTTGTGGCGATGATCCTGTAACATTTGATGTTAATGCGATTGACTCAAAAATTGCTGCTATAAAAAATGACTTACAATTACAATTAGCAGGACAAAAAATTATAGCTTTCGATCCATCATTAGATATCGAGTTTTTATTTACGGAGAGTTTACCATTTCACCCCAACGCATTAACATTTTTGGTTTCATTTACAAATGGTGAACAATTTGCAGAAACCTACTACTCAATAGGTGGCGGATTTGTGGTGCAAGAAAAAGATAGTAACACAAACGCTAAAAAAGCTAATAAAGATGTGGTATTGCCTTTTCCCATAAATACTTCCGATGATTTATTGCATTGGTGTAGAAAAACTGGCTTAAACATACACGAAATTGTACTTGAAAATGAAATGGGCTGGCGCAGTGAAGCAGCAACCAAAGCAGGCGTACTGCAAATTTGGGAAGTAATGAAAAATTGCATTTATAAAGGTTGCCATACGCAAGGAAACCTACCCGGTGGCCTACATGTAAAACGAAGGGCATACGATACCAATAAAAGGTTATTAGCAAATAAAATTTATAATAATTACGAAGAATGGGTTGCGCAAATACAAGCTGGTGGCCATCGTTTTAATTATATACTCGATTGGGTGAGTTGTTTTGCATTAGCTGTAAATGAAGAAAATGCTTCTTTTGGAAGGGTAGTAACAGCACCAACTAATGGAGCCGCTGGTGTAATACCAGCAGTTTTACAATATTTCATTGTTTTTTGTGATGGGGCTGATGATGATAAAATAATGCAGTTTTTATTAACCGCATCAGAAATTGGTAGCATTTTTAAAAAAGGTGCTACCATATCTGCAGCAATGGGTGGCTGTCAAGCTGAAATTGGTGTGAGCTCTGCTATGGCTGCGGCTGCATTAACAGCCTGTATGGCAGGTACGCAACGACAAGTTTTAATGGCGGCAGAAATTGCAATGGAGCATCACTTAGGTTTAACATGCGACCCCATTGGTGGGTTGGTACAAATACCATGTATTGAAAGAAATACAATGGGAGCCATTAAGGCCATTACCGCTAGCCAATTAGCGTTGCAAAGTACCCCCGATTTTGCAAAAGTGAGTTTAGATGCTGTTATTAAAACCATGTGGGATACAGCTGTTGATATGAATAGCAAATACAAAGAAACGGCCGATGGTGGACTAGCCATCAATATCCCCATTAGTTTAAGTGATTGTTAAGTAACCAATTTTAAAATATGGTACCAACATTAATCTCATTTAACTTTGCACTTTAAAAGTTATTCAAGTTATTAAAATGAAATACGAAGTAGGCGATAAAATTGTAGTGATACAAACCGATGAAGATGGAAAGGTGGTTGAAATAATGAACGAAAAAATGGTGATGATAGAAGTAAGAGGCGTTCGTTTTCCTGCTTATATGGATCAAATTGATTTTCCTTACTTTAAAATGTTTTCTAAAAAGAAAGAAGCACCTGTTCCCCTTAAAAAAAATATCTATATCGATAATGTAAAAAGAGAAAAACCTATTACAAAAAAGAAAGTAGGCGATGGGGTACATATCAGTTTTTTCCCTGTTTTTGATAAAGATATTTTTGACGATGATGTGGTTGAAAAATTAAAAGTGTACCTCATCAACGAAAATGAAGAGCATTACCAATTTAATTACGATTTGGTTTTTAATGGTGCAAGCTCCTTCAATTTAAAAAACGAATTACCAGGCTTATCAGAATTTTACTTGCACGATGTAAGTTTTGAAGATATGAGTGAGGGCCCAAAGTTTGAGTTTGAATTCAGCCTTACCATTCCAAATAAAAAGAAAGCACCATCACATGAAGTTTTTTTTAAATTAAGAGGTAAACAACTTTTTAATAAAATTGAAACTACACAAAAGAACAACGAAGCATCATTTCGATTTGAATTGTTTACCCATTACCCTGATAAAATTGAAACAGAAAAAGTTGATTTGAGTTTATTAGGTAATGCAGGTTTTAGAGTGTACGATGCAGGTAAAATTAGAGAGCATTTACCACCTGCACGTTCTGTGGTTGATTTACATATTGAAAAAATATCAGCACATTGGGAACAATTAAAACCAAACGAAATTTTAGCTACACAATTAAAAGAATTTGAAAAGTTTTTTGAATTATCGTTAGCACATCATCAAGCTTCATTAACTGTAATACATGGTGTGGGTGAAGGTGTGTTACGCAATGAAATACATGAAATATTAAAGCTTAAAAAAGAGGTAAAGTATTTCGTAAACCAATTTCACCCACTATACGGTTACGGCGCTACAGAAATATTTTTTAATTAAGTTTTTTATTGCTCATAATATAAGCAACTATTATTGGTAACAAGGTTGTGCAAAGTAACAACACAATAAAAACACCTGTACTTAATTGTGATGTTGTAGCATGTATACTGTTACAAATTTCGTATTGTAAAAAAAGCATCAACACAATAATGCCAACATTTACCCATCTTAACAACCGAATACCTTGTTGGTAAAGTGTGGCAGCATTGTTTTCATTAATATGCTGCGGATAATTAAACAAGTGAGGGTATTTACACAACCACTGTAATAACAATGTTACACCCAATGTGATTAAGGGTAAAATAAACAAAGTAGCTTTATTACCATAACTATCAATTTTGCCTTCAATGTTAAAATGCGTTGGTATAATATCAGGCGCTTTGTAAAAAATAACAACTGTAGCCACACATAATATAAATAACAAAATGTAGGTGGTTACAATGATTGCTACATCAAATTTGGTATTAATAATTTTTATTATAGGACGTTGTACCATGTTATAAAGCTTCTGTCAATAATTTTTCAGCTACTATTTTACTCAACGTTTCTTGTAGTTTTTTACCATAGCTAATTTGTACACTGCCATCAAAAGCTTCAACTGCCATTACTTTTACCATTAAGCCTAAATGTAATTGTTTGCTATTGAGGTACTTTAAAAACGCATCAGAAGAATTGGTGACTGCCGATAATTTTACCACATCGCCAGCCTTATGATCGCTTAGTTTTTTGTATTGTAACCATTGAACCTTTCCATTTTTATCAGGTATTGGGGAGCCATGTGGGTCAACCCTTGGGTAGCCTAAAATTTCATCCATTTTTTCGAAAAAAAGCGGTGCTTGTAAGTGTTCAATTTGCTCTGCAATTTCATGTACTTGTTCCCAGCCGAAGCCCATTTTTTCAACCAAATACATTTCTGTTAAGCGGTGTTTACGAATAATAAGTCCGGCTTCTTTTTTACCTTTATCAGTTAACCGAAGTGGTTTGTAGCTTTCATAAAACACCATCTTTTTTTCGGCTAGCTTTTTCACCATATTATTTACAGAAGGCATTTTTATATTGAGCTCAATACTCAACTCTTGCACCGTAACCTCACCTTTATCGTTACTGAGGTTAAACAATGCTTTTAAATAATTTTCTTCTGCAAAAGTGTTCATATTGCTAAGGTAAGAAAATACCTATTTTAACAATAAACATTTAAAGTGCAATGGTTGCCAACACCGGAAAATGATCTGATGGATATTTTTTTTCGTACGAATCTGTTATAGTGGCAAACTTTACAACAGCTGCATTTTGCTTCATAAAAATGTAATCTATACAACCGTTTGGTAGTTTATCAAAAGCAAAGCTATTCCAAGTGTCAGCACCACCATAGGGCGTTTTACAAGCGTTTCTTGTATTGATAAATGACGATGCAAAATATTGATAAGGTGGTTCGGTTGGTTTTGAATTAAAGTCGCCAGTAATCAATACTTGTACATTTTCTTTTTTGGTTAATTCGTTTATTTTATCAGCTATTAGCTTAACGGAATTTAACCTAGCAATGGTGCCAACATGATCTAAATGCGTATTAAATACCCATAGCTTTTGTTTACTCTTTTTATGTTGAAACAAACCAAATGTGCAAACCCTGTTGCAGGCGGCATCCCAACCACGACTCACACTATCTGGCGTAGCTGATAACCAAAATGTACCTTGCTTTAATAATTTATATTGAGCCGCTTTATAAAATATACACGAAAACTCTCCTTCATTTTTACCATCATCTCTACCAACTCCTATATATTGGTATTGTGGCATTTGGCTTTGTAAATATTGTAATTGATGGTATTGTACTTCTTGTGCACCAATAAAATCAGCCTCGTAATAATTCATTAAATCTGCTACTTTATTTTTTCTTACTTCCCACCAATTTTCACCATCACTTTTAACATCTAACCTAATATTATACGACATTACTTTTACCACATTTTGGGCCATAACATCGGTAATATGCAGTTGAAATAATATGATTATTAATAAAGCACCACAAAGTTTTGAAATTCGCATACAAGGTTAATTTTTTGAACGATAATGATACTGTAAATGTATAGAAATTGATAATGCAAACTAGATAAATGTAAAGTCATACATTTGCCGTTCTATCAGCCGGTTGTCGCTCTTTTTATAAGGAGAGGAAAGTCCGGACAGCACAGGGCAATGCACCGGTTAACGACCGGCTGTTTAAGCAATTAAGCAAGAGAAAGTGCCACAGAAAATAACCGCTTGCCGTAAGGCAAGTAAGGGTGAAAATGTGAGGTAAGGGCTCACGGTCATGCACAGTAATGTATATGATGGGTAAACCTTGCATGCTGTAATGCCACATATACCCTCACTGCGAAAGCATTTGAGCGGCTCGTTCAATACCATTAGCAATATTGGTGTGGGGGAGGGTAGGCAGCTAGAGTGTAATAGTAATATTGCACCCAGATAAATGACAACCGCTGTTGTAATTATTGTACAACGGTTACAGAATCCGGCTTATGGCTGATAGTATTTTTACATTTACCATTTACATAAATATAATATGAAGCAGTAGTTATTTTTAATACATTTAAAGAACTAAAACTTCATATTTATGACCATTGCACAACAAATGTTGGCAGAATTACAGCAAGAAGCTGTTGCCACTCGATTAACTTTAGCCGCCGTACCTATGGACAACCAAGATTGGAAACCCCACGAAAAAAGTATGCCCTTGGGTGCTTTAGCAAAACATGTTGCAGAAATATATGGTTGGCCAAAAGAAACCGTTGTGTATGATGAGCTTGATTTTTCGAAAGGTGATTATACGCCAAAAGTGGCTGAAACAACTGCAGATTTATTAGCCCTTTTTGATAAGTGTTTAGAAACCGCTACCACTATTTTGTCAACAACAACAGATGAAGAGATGCACAAACCTTGGACAATGCGTAATGGTGATATGGTGTATTTTACCATGCCTAAAATGCAGGTGATGCGTACGTGGGTGTTAAATCATAGTGTACACCATAGAGCACAATTAGGTGTTTATTTACGACTATTAGGTATTGCTGTACCAAGCACTTACGGCCCTACGGCAGATCAACAATAATATTATTTGAGTGCATAATTTTATTATGCACTCAATATTTTTCTTTAAGTAAGTTGGCCACTATTTTATCAATAGGCAAGGTCATATTTGCTGCTGAATAATCTTTTAGTGGTATCCATCTAAAAGTTTCAATTTGCTGTAATTGTTGGTATTGCTGCATTTGAGCCTCACTAAAATCAAAAGGAATTTCACTAGTTACAACTTTTAAAGGTTCCAAGGCTTTTACGTAGTAATAAATTGATAATATTTGATCCCCTTTTCTAAAAGCTGATGGTTGATAAAAATCAGTGGTATATAAATGTTCGCCAACAGCAATTTGTAGCCCCATTTCTTCCATAAATTCTCTTTGTAAACAATCTCTTGTACCTTCACCTTCTTCTAAGCCTCCACCACAAAATTTCGTAATTTTCATACCACGTATCAACTCATCACTCACGAGTATTTGTTGTTGATCATTCATGAGTATGCCATACACTCTTATTGTTATCATCGTTTGGTGCGTCTTAAAAATTTATATGTAACATAACCCAAAATAATTAGTGAAATGGCAATAGGTGTCCAAAATGCATAAGGTGAATCTTGAAAAGGCAAGGGTACATTCATACCATATATACTAGCTATTAAAACGGGTATGCTTAAAAATAAAGTAATGGTGGTGAGTGTTTTTAAAACTTCATTTTGATTGTTGCTAATAATACTTGCAAATGCATCTAACGTACTTACTAAAATATTAGTGTAAGTATTAGCGGTTTCTAATGCTTGTGAAGTTTCAATAATTAAATCTTCTAAAAAATCTTTTTCATCTTCACTGAGTTGTAAAAAATCAGTTCGAGCCAACTTCATCATCAACAATTCATTGCTGCGTAATGCGGTTACAAAGTATACCAAACTTTTTTGAATACGCATGAGTTGTAGAAGCTCTTCGTTTCTATTAGCATCGTACAATTTTTGTTCTAATGCATTGCGCCGTTGGTTAATTTCTTTCAAATGATCTTGATAGTTATTGATCACTTTCTCAAAAATTTTAAGCACCATCATATTTTTTTTATCGGGATGGCGATTTTGAAAGCTATTTAAAAACTTTTTGATGGCTTCGTTTTCAAACGAGTTTACTGTAACAATTTGTCCTTTTGTTAAAATGATAACTATCGGTATGGTAATATAAAACGCATCGCTTTCATTAAATGAATTGTTTTCGGTAGGTGTTTTAATTACAACCAACTTCACATCTTCATCGGCCTCGTAACGGCTGCGTTCATCAATATCTAATGAATCTTTTAAAAAGTCAATCGGTATGTTTAATGCCGCACTTAATTCAGAAAATTCTTCTTGCTTAAGTGGCGGTAATACATTTACCCATGTGCCATTGCCTGGTTTATCAGTTGCAACAGTGCGGTGGTCAACGATATTGAAATATTGAATCATGCCTAAAAATTAAATTTGTATGCTGCCCTTAAAAACAAAACTGGCAGGGCCACATAAATAAATATTATCAAATTGTTGATCATTTATTTTATTAAAGGTTACATTTAAGTTACCTCCAATAGTGTTTATTTGAATATTATTTGCACCGATGCTATTTTGTGGATACATTAACGCAGCTGCTGTTACACCAGTACCGCAACTAGCCGTTTCATTTTCAACACCACGTTCATACGTTCTTACAAAAATGTTGTTAGCTCCCATTACTTCAACAAAATTTACATTAATGCCTTCTTTCGAAAATGTTTCGTTGTAGCGAATCGCTTTTCCTTCAGCAAAAACATCTTTATTTTTTACCCCAACACCATAGCTCACATAATGAGGCGAACCTGTATTGAGCACACTATAATCATTAAAATATTGTACAGCATTTACAGGGTTCATTTTAAGCTGTACTATTTTTTGTTGGGTGATGTTGGCTTCGTGTAATCCATCAGCTGCTTCAAAAACATAGCTGTCTTTCACAATACCATTGTCATGTGCAAACTGAACAATACAGCGCCCTCCATTGCCACACATACTACCAATATTACCATCAGCATTAAAATATTGCATTTCAAAATCGTGGGTAATACTATTGTTTAAAAGAATAAGTCCATCTGCACCAATACCAAATTTTCGGTCGCACAAATGCCTTACCGTTTCTGTTGAAAGTTCATTATATAGTTGCTTACGATTATCTGCTATAATAAAATCGTTGCCAGTACCTTGGTATTTTAAAAAATCAAATTGCATTAAAAGTTGCTTTCTATGATAGACAAAGTTTTTTGTATTAATTGTTCAACCGCTGCATTACCATCTTTACTAAACTCTTTTGAAATTCTATTTGCAACAATAGCACTCAGCGATAAGCAATGGTGCCCTAATGACTTACCTAAACCATAAATTGCTGCAGTTTCCATTTCAAAATTACTAATACGATGGTTGCCTAATTGGAAGGTAGTAAGACTATCAATTAACTGTGGTTGCGATAAACCCAAACGCAATACCCTACCTTGTGGGCCATAAAAACCTGGGCAAGTAACCGTAATACCACTGTGAAAACCTTCCACAAAATGTTTCATTATAGCAGCACTTGCGCCAAATATATATGGGTTGGTAATGGCATCTAAATTGGTATGTTGCACAAAGGCTTGTTGTAATTGAATTTCTTCATCGTTGTTTTGAAAACGATAGAAATTCATCAAATTATCGATACCCAAACCATGTGTACTTGCCACAAAGCTATCAACCGGTATTTCTTTTTGTAAAGATCCTGATGTACCAATACGAATAATGTTGAGAGAGGTTAAGTTTTCTTTAATTGTTCGGGTTTCAAAATCAATATTTACCAATGCATCTAACTCATTTAATACAATATCAATATTATCAGGACCAATACCAGTGCTGGTTACCGATACTCGTTTTGTACCAATATAGCCTGTGTGTGTAACAAATTCACGGTGGTTGTTTTGAAACTCAATACGATCAAAATGTTTACTAACTTCCTTCACTCTATCAGGGTCGCCTACGGTTATAATGGTATGGGCAATTTCTTCGGGCCTGCAATTTACATGGTATACGGCGCCACGGTTGTTTATAATTAATTCAGATGCTGCTATCGTATTCATATTTTTTATTTGAATGCTCAATTTCGATTAAATATTGGTAATTCTAAATAAAAATTTCCTTATTTTTGCCATCCACTAACGAACAATGGTGATTGGGTCCTTTGGCCGAGTGGCTTAGGCAAAGCTCTGCAAAAGCTTCTACAGCGGTTCGAATCCGCTAGGGACCTCAAAAAAAAGCTGCTTTTTTTAGAGCAGCTTTTTTATTTGTATTAAAATAATTTATAACTAAATACAATACAAGTGCTGTTGTAATCTGCTTTCCACACAACATAATCTTTCAAAATATCTTTAGTTGTATTAAACCTTACTTCAATACCATATTTGTTTAAATACTTGTAACCAAGTCCAAATACAAAGTTGCCCTTTGTTGTAATTTTTAATGGTACTGTATTATATTTAATGGTTGAATTTAAAGCAAAGTCTTGCATAAACTGTGCATTGAAAAATAATTTAGATTGACTATTTAAAAATGAATAGTATCTCACACCAATTGGCACTTCTATGGTATTATATTTCAGCACAACTTTTCTATCAGGAAAAGAAGTGGTACTATTAATAGATTTATAAGTTGGTTCAACAATAATAGCCCATTTATTATTATTAAAACCAAGCAAAAATTCAGCTTCAATTCCAATTCTAAAATTTAAATTTGTAGCTGTTTTAATATTGTTGTTAAAAATAGCAGGATTACTTATAACCGCATTTGAAAATTCAATACCTGGTCTAACACTTATATTGGTAGACTTTGTTTTTGCTAAATTATTGTAATTACTGCCTTTATTTTCGTTGTATATCAAAAATGCATTGATTAAATCTTTTGAATTGTAGTTTATTTTATTTATTACTTTTTCAGTAAGATTAGGGTGCTGCATATCTGTCAATATTTGTGTTTGGTATGCTTTATTATAAGCAATATTACCATCACTAAACAAATATGATTTATATACGAGTTGTGTTACTTCGCCATCGCCTACTTTAAAAAAATATCGATTAACATTTCCATTTTCAAAGTAATAAAGGGTTGCTTTCCCCTCAATAAGTACTTTTAAAAACAAAGTATCAGTTTCAAAAACTGGCAGCGGATTTTCAGTAAGTTTACTAATTTCTTCAGATGAATAATCTATTTCAACAACATGCTTTTCGTATTTTAATTTATTGGCTATCTCAAATAACTTTACTTCATCTATTTTGATATTTTTTTCAATATCTGTTGCATTCAGTTTATAAGCAAATTCTTTGGGATTATTTTTCCAATCTTTATTTTTTATGAGGCAATCGATTCTGCTGCCATCATTTTTGATAAAATAGCTAGGTTCAAATGTTATTTGGGCGGAAGAAAAAGCAGAAAAAAATACCACAAAAATAATTAATAAAGTAGTTTTCATTATCTAGGTTTTTAGGTTAAATACCAATATTAAATCATAAAAATATAGCATCAAAATAAAACTAAAAAACATAATTAGTTTTATAGATACTACTTTTGCATTTCATATTTTGAATAACAAACCATGCAACAAAAGTACTTTTTTCATTACGCTGCTATAGCTACCGCAATTGCCCTTATTATTGCTTGTTTTATTCCTTGGGTACATTACAACAGTATTAATGTAACTTTTAATGGCTACAACGTTAAGCCATTTTCAACAGGTACCAATTATGGAAGGGCTGGTATCATCATTACTATTTTTGCTGTGGTAAGTTTACTTATGACTTTGCTGCCCTATACATTTACAAAAAGAGCCAACTTATTTGTAGCGGCCATTTTACTAGCCTATACCGTTCGTACGTATGTAATATTTACGGGTTCATTGTTTGAAGGTGAAGTGGTGAAGTTGCCGGGCATTTTTTTAATCAACTTTTTAGCACTTTTTTTATTGATTTGTGCTTGTTTCCCTAAAGATAAATCAGTGGCAGCTGCATAAAATATGGCACAACAACACCTTGCACAAATAGCAATTGTAGTTCGTGATTACGACGAAGCCATTGCATTTTACACCCAAAAATTAGGTTTTGCATTAATAGAAGATACACCACTTTCTGATACTAAACGATGGGTAGTAGTAGCACCGCATCAACAAAAAGGTGCTCATATATTATTAGCGAAAGCCGTAGGAGCGGAGCAGCATTCAGCAATAGGTAACCAAACAGGCGGCAGGGTATTTTTATTTTTACATACCAATGATTTTGATGCTTACCATCAACAATTGGTTCAACACAACGTTACCATTGTTCGAGAACCATCACAACAAGCGTATGGCCAAGTGTTAGTATTTGAAGATCTATATGGCAATAAATGGGATTTGATAGGTAATTAATCATTCCCCATCAAACCCCAAAAATATCATTATGCTTTTTTAACTTCTTTTGCCCAAGCATCTTTTAATGTAACCGTTCTGTTAAACACTAATTTTTCAGACGTTGCATCTTTATCTAAACAAAAATAACCTTTACGTAAAAATTGATAGCGTTGTTGTAACGTTGCTTTCGTTAATGATGGTTCAACATAAGCTTGTACAGTTGTCAACGATTGGGGATTGATGTAGTCTTTAAAATCACCTTCTTCGCTTTGTGGGTTCTCTACCTTAAATAAACGATCATACAATCTAACTTCAGCGGTTGCTGCATGTGCAGCACTTACCCAATGTATAACGCCTTTTACTGCAATACCGCTGGAATCATTACCACTTTTGCTGTTAGGGTGGTAGGTACAATATATAGTAGTGATGTTGCCAGCTGCATCTTTATCGAACGTATCGCAAGTAACAATATAGGCACTTTTTAAGCGTACACTTGCACCCGGTGCTAACCTAAACCATTTTTTAGCAGGCACTTCCATAAAATCTTCTTGCTCTATCCACAAGGTATTGCTGAAAGGTATTTCCCTATGGCCATAAGCTTCATCAGGTCCGTTTTCACTAGTGAGCATTTCGGTTGTAGCTGCATCGTAATTAGTAATCACCAATTTTAATGGCTCTAAAACTGCCATAGCCCTTAATGCCGTTTGGTTCAAATCTTCTCTCAAACAAAACTCAAGCAAACTAAAATCGATAACGTTTTCACGTTTAGCAATACCTACTTTTTCGCAGAAGGTACGAATGCTTTGTGGAGTAAAGCCACGTCTACGCATACCACTGATAGTAGGCATACGTGGGTCATCCCAACCATTAACATGTTTTTCATTTACCAATTGTAATAGCTTACGCTTACTCATTACTGTGTATGATAAATTTCTTCGTGCAAATTCATATTGGTGCGATGGATAAATACCTAATTGTTCAATAAACCAATCGTATAATTCTCTATGTGGTATAAACTCTAGCGTACAAATAGAATGGGTAATGTTTTCAATAGCATCGCTTTGTCCGTGAGCAAAATCATACATTGGGTATATACACCATTTATCGCCAGTGCGGTGGTGGTGGGCATGTTTAATTCTGTAAATAAGAGGGTCTCTCATTAACATGTTGGTATGTGCCATGTCAATTTTAGCACGAAGGGTTCTTGTGCCATCTGCAAATTCACCTTGCTTCATACGTTCAAACAAATCGAGGTTTTCAGCTATGCTGCGGTTGCGGTACGGACTATCTTTACCAGGCTCCGTTGGCGTACCTTTTAACTGTGCAATAGCTTCTGATGATAAATCATCAACATATGCTAAGCCTTTATTAATGAGGGTTACAGCATATTCGTATAAGGTATCAAAGTAGTCTGATGCATATAATTCATGTTTCCATTCAAAGCCCAACCATTTAATATCTTCTTTAATGCTTTCAACATATTCTGTATCTTCTGTAACGGGGTTGGTATCATCAAAACGCAAATTGGTGTAGCCATCGTATTTTTGGGTTAAACCAAAATTTAAACAAATACTCGTAGCATGCCCCATGTGTAAGTAACCATTGGGTTCTGGCGGAAAACGAGTGATAATTTGCTGGTATTTGCCAGTAGCCAAATCGTTTTCAATTATTTCTTCTAAAAAATTTAAACTTTTCTCTTCGCTCATATATTTATTTGAAATACAAATTTAAGAAATGTTGGGGCGGTAAGCAAATACCATTATGCAGCAGTTGTAACGGGCTATTCACTGTACCTGCTACGCCGCAGCTCCGCAGGTGCCGTTACTATCCCTGCGCCCTTGGGCTTTTTTAGCTTAGTTCAACGCTATAAAATTTAAGTCGTTTTCATTTGCTGTAGCAGCCCAATAATAATATCAAATTTATCTTTTTCAATTTTATTAAGTTGAATTTGTAACGCCTCAATTTCCGCTATTCGAGATGTTAGCGTAGCGCATCTCGAAATTATATAAAGCAGATTTTTATCTGCATAAATCGATGACATTAAATATAAATACACAGTTTATCTATGACTAAAAGTATCATTTTTCTATGAGTAAAGGAAAATAGTTAAAATGACAACCTGTCTTAGAATAATCCTAAAATTTTATATAATAACAGTTTTGATACACCTTAGTAACAGCTTTAATACAGCTATGTAACAGCTATGTGAAAGCTATCAAAACTTTTTCAGCGTAAGTTCAAAAATGTAAATGTAAAAAAGGCAGTGTTAAATTGAATAGTAGCTACGGCTACACCTATATTTATTCCTCAAAAATGCTATAAAAATGACGCTGCAGCATTGCTGTTGTATTTGTGAGAATAGCTTTTTTTTATTCAGAAAGGAGCCTAAGCATAGTTTTATTATCGCTATACCATCCTATAAAATTTAAGTCGTTTTCATTTGCTGTAGCAGCCCAATAATAATATCCAATTTATCTTTTTCGATTTTATTAAGTTGAATTTGTAACGCCTCAATTTCTTCTTTCGCTAAAAGATTAGTCTTATAATCGTTCTCAGCTTGCAACCGATCACCGCTATTCGAGATGTTAGCGTAGCGCATCTCGAAATTATATAAAGCAGATTTTTATCTGCATAAATCGATGACATTAAATATAATTACATAGTTTTTCTAGGATTAAAAGTATCATTTTTCTAAGAGCAAAGGAAAATAGTTAAAAATGACAACCTGTTTTAGAATAAAATTAAAATCTTTTAAAATACCAGTTTTGATACTCCTTAATAACAGCTATCAAAACTTTTTCAGCGTAAGTTCAAAAGTGTAACTGTAAAAAAGGCAGTGTTAAATTGAAGAGTAGCTATGGCTGAAATTATATTTATTTCCTCAAAACGCTATAAAAATGATGCTGCAGTATTGCTGTTATAGTGATTGTATTTGCTTTGTTTCATCACAATAAGAAAGGAGCCTAAGCATAGTTTTATAATCGCCATACCATCCTATAAAATTTAAGTCGTTTTCATTTGCTGTAGCAGCCCAATAATAATATCCAATTTATCTTTTTCAATTTTATTAAGTTGAATTTGTAACGCCTCAATTTCTTCTTTCGCTAAAAGATTGGTCTTATAATCGTTCTCTGCTTGCAACCGATCTCTTTGGCTTTGCCTATTTTGCGACATCATAATGATGGGTGCTGCATAGGCTGCTTGTGTAGAAAAAATGAGGTTTAATAGTATAAAAGGGTAGGGATCCCAATGTTGCACCAATGCCAATACGTTTAATGCCATCCAAATGATTACTACAATGGTTTGCCATATAATAAATTTCCAAGAGCCCATGCCATTGGCCACAGCATCAGCCAATTTATCGCCTAGTTTTAATGTTTTTTCGTGGGTGGTATGCCAATTAGTGATTGATTTCATCTTTATAAATTTTAGTAAACATACGGTATTAAATGCTGCTGTTCCGTTGTATATTGGTTAAAAGCAAACAGCCTTTCAACAAATGTGAAAGGCTGTTATTAAAAAATTAAAACAAATCAAATTTAAGCGGTACCCATTTTTTTTAAGTACATAGCATGTGATGCCAATGCATGGCGCATTTTACGATGCTCTATATATTTAATATTAAACTCTTCACACGTTTTTTTAATGATTTTACTAATTTCTGGATAGTGAATATGAGAAATCTTCGGGAACAGATGATGCTCAATTTGGAAATTTAAACCACCTACTAACCAAGATATTAATTTGTTTTTAGTAGCAAAATTTGCAGTGGTTTGTATTTGGTGAATAGCCCACTCGTTTTCAATATTATTGGTATTTTCAACCGGTACAGGAAAAGCTGTTTCTTCAACCGTATGAGCTAATTGAAATACCACACTTAATACAAAACCAGCAAACATGGCTAATACCATAAAGCCAATTAACCAATTTACGAAGCCTACCATATAAATAGGTAATACAATCATCATGGCATAGTAACCGATTTTAGCAGTCCAAAATGCAAAGTGATCAAAGGCACTAAATTTCTTTAAAGGTACTTGTCCTACTTTCTTTTTAAAATACTTGGTATAATCTGTTGCAAATACCCAAATAATTAATAATTGAGTGTACAAAAACCACACATAAATGTGTTGAAAGCGGTGAATTTTGTATTTCTTTTGGGTTTCACACATACGCAACATCGGCTTAATTTCAATATCATCATCAAAACCATCAATATTGGTATAAGTGTGGTGAATAATGTTGTGTTTGTTGTTCCACATTAATGCACTAGCGCCTAATCCGTTTACAGAAAAAGCGGCTATTTTATTCCAAAACGGACTTTCACTAAAACTACCATGTCCACCATCATGCATTACATTAAAACCAATGGCTGCTGTTAAACCACCCATTACCAAACACTCAGCAATGGCCCACCAAGCACCTGGTGTAAAAAATACCACATGTACATATAAGCCAATGTACAACGTCCAAAACAAAATTGCTTTAAAATACAATGAAAAATCACCAGTGCTTTTTTTATTGTTTTCAACAAAATAGTTATGCACTCTTCTCTTTAATTCCCTGTGAAAGTCAGTACCATTAAGGTTTTTGAATTTCGGTGTTACTGCTGCCATTATTACTATTTAATTATTACGTTGTTTGTTGTACCAATGCATCCATACTTTTTATACCTACCGTTTTTTTAGATATAAATGCTTCTGCATAGGGTACACCTATCATTTTGCCATACATTGCTGCTCTGGCTATAATGCCTTCTAAAAAAGCAGGCGATGAAATATATGTTTGCGGCCCATCTGTATGTGCTGGATCATAAAACTGTGTTTTATAAGCTCTTATTGAAGCTAATTTGGTATCAAAATCAGCTGAAATATCAACCACAAAATCAGCCTTTAACAAACGATCTTGTATATAATTGAACACATATTTTGGGCGCCAAGGTAATTGTGGTTTGCCATTTTCATCTAATGTTTCAATTTTTGCCAAGCCTGCATAAAAAGCAGCATCTTCAACTAATGCAGCACTACGACCATGATCAGGGTGCCTATCTTCAGGGGCATTGCAAAATACAATATCGGGTTGGTATTTTCTTAGAACGGCAATAACTTGTAATTGTGAGGCTTGGTTATTTTCAAAAAAACCATCTGCTAAACCAAGGTTTTCTCGTACATCAAGTTGTAATATTTGTTTTGCGTTGTAGGCTTCTTCATAACGTGTTTCAGTAGTACCTCTTGTGCCTAATTCACCTTTTGTTAAATCAATAACGCCTGTTTTTTTTCCTAATCTTTTTTCGAGAGCCAATACACCTGCGCAACCTAACTCAACATCATCGGGGTGTACACCAAAAGCCAACACATCTAACTTCATATTTACTTACAAATGTTGTTGCAAAGTACAAAAATTTGCTTGTATTAATTAAAAAAGCTGCTGTAAGTACTGTTAAAAAGCAAAATTTATTGCATCTAATAAACTACATCATTTTAGCATGTGGGGCTGAATTATGGCCATACATACGTTGTACCTCTTTTACAAATTTTTCAATGAGGGCATCATCTGTATCAGCATCATAGCTTTGCTTTAAATTACTATCAAAAAAGAAAGCCACTGTTTGATAAAACCTTGCAGTAACACCACCTTTATATTCTTTTATTATTTCATAGCAATTATTACCAGTTTCTCTATTAATGAGTTTCATTAATACTTTACCTTGGTACACTGATAAGTTTTTAAGTGGCTCTGTAAACTCTTTTTTAAGTTCTTTTTCTCTTGATTTGATGTATTTTTTTCTTTCATCTTTATCTGTAACCCCAGTAAGCTTGGCATTAATATCATTCATAACTGCACCGGCTCTTATAGCATACGGGTAAGTTACATATACTGCGTTACGCAGCCGATTATATTGTGCATTGGCCGCTATTTGTGCTTTGGAGAGTTTGCCGTAAGTAAATACAAAATCGAGGGTTTTGAGTGAAAGGGTATCACCTTCGTAAATAATAGCTTCAGTAACAATGGTATCATTACGGTTGGTTTGCTGTGCTTTGAGTGCAATATGGCATACAATAAAAACAAGCAAACAGCTACAGTATTTATAATATCGCTTTTGAAAGGGAACCATTAACCAAGTTATTGATGATGAAGTTCACACTTTAATATTACAAATGCAAATAAGGTAACCCTATTTTTTTATGTTTTGATCCGTAATTTTTGTTAAAACTGTAAGCATTTTAAGCGTTTGCTAATAAAAACATATAAAACACAAACGCCGTACTCAAAAACAAAATAATGCCACTTTGTAAACGGGTAAATTTACCTCTTTGTAACATACTCAAAACAATACCAGCCGCCATGATAATTAGGCCAATCCAAACTAAATTGATTAAAGGGAAAATGTAAGCTTTCACTGTAACATAATCAATAAGCTTATCAGATTCTTTAATGCCGATTCTAATTTTTTTATCTTCATCAACCCCCATAAAACGAACAAAAATATTTTGAGCGTAAACCGTATCATCTGCATTGGTTATACCCAAACTATCAATCATAATTAACGGTGCTGCAGCAAAATGTAAACTATCTTTTGATGTTATTTTAATATCTGCCATTAACGCTACTTGCTCAGCACTGTATTTGAATTTTGAGTTGGTTGGATTTTTTACTACGTTATTCAAAGTCATAAAACCATTGCTGTAAAATGCCGTATCGCCTACGTTTAGTTTTACTTCTTTAAACTGAGCAGTATCTACCTCGGCATTTTTGTTGATGGCATATGAAACGTAGGTAAACACATCTTTTAATAAATACGATTTAGTATCAGGGTTGCTGCTCATGTTATTATCTTTCATCACATACACATCAGGCTCTAATACAAAATTTTCTTTTGATGGGGTACCATCTTCATTTTTACGAACAAAATTGAGTTTATAAAAATTTCTGCCTTTTTCATGACCAGCAGAATCTTTTAAATACGTAACAGAATAATTGGCAAGTGTTGCTGGTACTTGACGTAGCAAGGTTAAATTTTCTCTTGGGTTATCTTGTTGCTTTGTCATAGGGTCTTTACCAGAAACGGGTAACGTAATACCATTGGAGTTGCTACTGCTAATTACTTTTTTGTTGGCAGATGAAATGAGTATACCCACAATCATTAATGCAAAACCAGCATGGGCAATAGGGCTACCAGCTTTCATGATATTGCCTTTTTGTACCGACCATATATAGCTTGCATTGGCTACCACCGAATAAATAACTGCAAACGCTGCAACATAAATTGCACCTAAAAAACCAGCGCCTTGTTTGTAATAAGTAAATGGATAAGCAAATACAATCACCGCCATAATAGCGATGGCAATGACTGTAGGTAGTGCTATCTTTTTAAACAAATAACTTTTTTCGGTCGATTTATATTTTAAATATTGCGTAATAGCCGTTAAAAAGCCAATGATGATAGCTACTAAAACAATGATTTTATTATATGAAAACTCAACATCTTCAGGCGGTGCAATATTTTTACCAAATACTTTATTGTAAACCGGTACCGATGTTTTGGCAATGATAAATATTGCTGTTAAAAAAAACACTAATGAACCAATATACATCCAAAACTCCCTTGAGTTGGTAGCTTCTTCTTTGTATATGGTGGGTATTTTTTTATAGTTTTTGATAAACAACCATAATGAAGGAATGGTAAACACCAACAAATAACTCAATATCAATCCATTCATTGCTTTAAATGAAAACAAATGACCGAAAATGGTAAACGTAATATCTTCACCTGTTTCAGTAAATGAATGTACAGAAGTATCACCCAACACACCTGTTCTGGTTAAAAAAGTAGAGTAGAGGATGAATACAAAAGTGAGTATCATGAACAGGTAACTTGCTCTTAACGAGTGCCCTGTTGCTTTGTAAATAACCATGGTGTGCATACCAGCCACCATCAATAACCAAGGTACTAATGAGGCATTTTCAACCGGATCCCAAGCCCAGTAACCACCAAAGTTGAGCGATTCGTAAGCCCATTTGCCACCCATCATAATACCTACTCCTAAAATACAAATACCCATTAATGTGTAGGGTAAGGCAGGTTTTACCCAATCAGCGTATCGTTTGGTTTGTATACCTGCATAAGCATATGCAAAAGGTATAATGGTTGAGGCAAATCCTAAGAACAAAATAGGAGGGTGAATTACCATCCAATAATTACGCAACAATACATTTAAACCTAAACCATCTTTTATGAAATTCATATAATCTGGTCGGTTAAAAATTGGTGCACTTATTTCGTTACGGGTTAAGCTAAACGGACTATTGCCAATTTTAATATTACCAAAGTAAACACCCAAAATCATGAGCATTAAAAAGAACTGGGCAAAGCTTACCACCGTCATTACTGGTGCTTCCCAATCATTAGCTTTTTTAATTAATAAAATGCCAATTACGCCATGCCATATCGTCCACAATAAAAAACTACCTTCTTGTCCTTCCCAAATACATGATAATAAATATTTATATTCTAACTCTAACGAAGCATGTTTATAGGCATACATATATTCAAACAAATGGTTGGAGCATATGTACAATAACACTGTAAAAATTACAAATGAACCAGCAACTTGAACATAAAAAGATGTTCGGGCTAATTTAAGCCAATTGTTTTTTTGGAGTGCATCGGTAATGTTAGATGCCTTAAAAAAAGAAATAGTGGCAATAAGGGCTGCCACTAAAGAAAGTATTACAAAAAATTGTCCTATTTGTCCTGGTAATAAATGTTCGCCTACAAATTTCATCATCGCCTTTTTAATATCTCAAAATTAGTTCTTACTCGTTTGGTTGGTTACTTCTTTTTGAAGTTGCTTTTCATCATCTTTATATTTACTAGGGCATTTCAATAAAATATCACTGCATTCAAAATGATCAGCCTGCATTTTACCCTTCATTACCAAACGTTCACTTTTTTCTAAATCAGCAGGTTTGCTGTTATGAAAAATAACTTTTGTTTTACCACCCAAACTATCAACCGCATAAAAGCTTAAATAATTGGGGTTTTTGATAGCATCGTATTCAATAGGTTGCGCCTTATCAAGCTTGGCAATAATATGCACAAATTTACCCGGTTTGTTTTGGGCAGAGGTGATACTATCGTAAGTTGAAAAATCAGCTGAGTATGATAATAATCCTACAATTAATGCTGCTATACCTACTAATAAAATGATATGTGTTTTTTTCATGTAAAGCTATTTTGTGGATGTTCAATAAAACGGTGTAACATTTTGTAATACTACCAAACAAACATCTTAAAAAAAGATGTTGCAAAGTTAACTCAATTGCACATGTACTTGACAATGTGTTTGAATCAATTTTATATTTTTAATATGCGATAAGAGAAATTTTTAAGCATTTTAACAGTTGGCAGCATCAGTAAAAGTTAAATGACGCCTGCATTTTTTAAATTCATCTTTCGCTCCCTATCTTTGCCAAAATTTGAACAGCATCATGTCAACTTTGTCGCAGTTTGACCCTAACTCAGTAGGGAACCCCAACAATAATATTTTTGGTTTACCTTTTTCAGAAGAAGAGTCTCGTTTGGTAATTATTCCCGTGCCTTGGGAAGTAACCGTTAGTTACAATGCAGGTACTGCAAGGGTGGCCGATCATTTATTTAAAGCCAGTTTACAGGTTGATTTGTTTGACCCTGAGTATACAGATGTATGGCAACAGGGTTTTTTTATGCGACCACTTGATAGAAAGGTGCTAACCAAAAGTGATTTTTTACGCAAAGAAGCAGAGCTATACATTAATTATATATCACAAGGCGATGAAGTAGCAGCTAACAAGTTTATGTGCAAAACCCTGAGAGATATTAATGAGGGTAGTTTGTTTTTAAATAACTGGGTATATGAACAAGCCCGTGATATTTTAGCAGCTGATAAATTGGTGGCTGTTTTAGGTGGCGACCATAGCACACCACTAGGCTTATTTAAAGCCATTGGTGAAAAGTACAGCGACTTTGCCATTTTACAAATTGATGCACATATGGATTTACGTAAAGCTTATGAAGGCTTTAATTATTCGCATGCATCCATTATGTACAATGCCTTGGAAGAAATACCTCAAATTAAAAAATTGGTACAAGTAGGCATAAGAGATTATTGCGATGAAGAGTTGGCTTACATGGAATCATCTAACCAAAGGGTAATAACCTTTTTTGATAAAGACATTAAAGAGCGTTTGTACGAAGGTGAACTTTGGAAAAATATAGTTGATGAAATTGTAGCAGTATTGCCTGATAATATTTTTATCAGTTTTGATATTGATGGGCTGAACCCGAAATTATGCCCACACACAGGTACGCCAGTACATGGCGGTTTTGAAGTTCAAGAAATTTTTTATCTCTTCAAAAAAATGCATGCGGCAGGTAAAAATATCATTGGTTTCGATTTGAATGAAGTTGGTGTAAGCCAAAATGAGTGGGATGAAAACGTAGGCGCTAGAGTGCTGTACAAATTATGTAATTTATTAACGGCCAGTCAAACAAAAGTGAGTGACGCAGTATAGCATTGAAATACCAAACGACCGAACCAAAAGTTATAAATTGGTGTTGTTCATTATGCTCACCTTAAATTTTTTAGGGTTCGGCTATGTATTTTTAAGAGCGGCTACCACCACCACATCAACATTTGCCATAGCAGGCTTGGCCTTAAATGCCGTGCCTTGGTTGTATTACTTACTCAATAAAAAGCATTTACATAATATCGCTATTGCCTTTGCATTGCTTGTAAGCGCTGTTTTATGGGTTTATTGGAGTAATATTTTTATGGGTGGTATGTTAGCAATTTTTGCATTGATGGGCTTTTTTGCTAATAGAAAAACAGCCATACAATTTACAAAAGAGGGTATCATTTATCCATCTTTTCCAACAAAAAAATATGCATGGAATGAGGTGGAAAGTGTATTGTTGAAAGATGATATACTGACCATCGATTTAAAAAATAACCAGTTTCTACAATTTCATATTGATGCCGCTATTGCTGCACCTATAAATACAGCTAGTTTTAATGATTGGTGTATTGTACAAATGAAACCTTAACGCTAACTACACACCACAGTAACAATAACCTTAATTTTGCAGCATGAGTTTAACAACATCTCCTTTTTTAATGTATTCTGATGGTAAAGGTGGTATTTATGAAGATGAAACCCTTTATGTAGTAGGCCGTAGTGGTTGGGATGCATTGCCAATACCTACCGATGAATGGATTTTGTTGCCAGAAGGTGGTCAATTGTATGAATTACCGGGCCGACGTGGTATTGGTATTGATGTACAAACAGGTGAAATGCGTATTTGTGAAAAAGGTTGGGCAGTAGCAGCTTTTATACCGCCTGCACATACGGGCTTGTACATTGCTGCTTATGAAACCATGCCTGATGCGCCAACGTTGCCACTATTTTGCTATACCGCAGCAGGTTGGCAAAATGAGCAATTGTATGTACCAGCTGTTAGAATTGAACAAGATATAAGACAAGAGAATAAAGGTTATAACGATTATGCCATTGAAGATGGTACCCAACATCTTTTAAAAGCATACCCCCACAACCGATTGGTGAAACATTTAATGGATAATTGTTGCATGACATATACTTGTCCGGCAGCAAGAAACCTAGCGTTGGGCAGATGGGAATGCCCTGTACCAGTATCGCCAGCTTGCAATGCCAATTGCATCGGTTGCATTAGTTTTCAGCCAGAAGAAGAAACGATTATTAGCACACAAGATCGTTTAACGTTTAAGCCCACCGCTGCTGAAATTGTTGAGTTTACAGTGCCGCATTTAGAAACAGCTCCGTATCCTATTATTAGTTACGGACAAGGTTGCGAAGGGGAGCCCTTGTTAATGTGGGAAACCATAAGAGAATCAATTATTGAAATTCGTAAACATACACCCAAAGGCAGCATCAATATCAATACCAATGGTAGTAAGCCTGATGCGGTGAAAGCCTTGTGTGAAGCAGGTTTAACCAGCATACGTGTGAGTACAAACTCAGCTCGAGAAAGTATTTACACTGCTTATTATCGACCTAATAATTATACTTTTGCAGATATTGTGGAGAGCTTAAAAGTGGCTAAAAGTTACGGTGCATGGACGAGTATTAATTACTTTGTTTTCCCCGGTATGACGGATAGCATTGAAGAATATGAAGCACTACGACAACTGATCATTGATACAGATTTGAATATGATTCAATGGCGTAATTTTAATATTGACCCCGATTGGTATTTAGGTAAAATTAATGTTACTGATACCGGTGAATGTATGGGAATGAAACAAATGCTTGAACTGATACATGAAGAATTTCCGAATGTGAAGTTTGGCTATTTTAACCCTTCAATGGAGCGTATTAAAGGTAATTACGATGTAGATTTTGCACACTAGTAATTACTGTATTAAGTTTGATTTTGTTAGATTGAAAAAATGAGGATATGGCAAAGCGAAATTCAACCAACGACATTAAAAGTTTAGATGATTTAAACAGGCTCAACGAAATAGTTGTTGACAAACGAAATGCAAAAAGAGCCGACGCTAAAAAGAACAGGCGTAACCGCCACTATCAAAAACAATTTATAAAAAACGCATTAAAAAAAGGCTTACTCAATGATGATGAGTAAGCCTTTTTTTAGTTGAGCCGTATTAATTACAACTCCTTAAACTCTTTAAACAAGTTTACTTTATTGTTTTCTACCAACTGTTGGTATTGTTTCCAATTACTGTTGAAAAAGGTATTTATCTTTTTAACGGCTTCGTTAATCTTGTTTGTTGCTTTATTTACCAACGCAATTTCTTGCTCACCCGGTGCAACTGTTTTTTCATTGATGTTACCTAAGGCTTCGTTATAGGCCGTTAATACAGTTTCTTGTGGTAACTGCCCGTAACCTTGGCGTTCAATTTTTTTGCCGCTTACAAAGTCTTTGATATCTTTAATTTGTTCACTTATTTTTTTACTTTGTTTACGTATGCTATCAGCAATAGGCGTTTCAATATCTTTTAATTGTGCTTCTACTTTTTTTACAATAGCATCGGCATCATTTAATTGATCAATACCTGTAGTTAAAGTAGCACCTGTCGTTCGTAACGTATTTGCCAAAGCTCTTTGAGCTTTTACAATAGCCGTATTATCAGGCTTACGAGGATCAGCCTTTACAGTAACATAATTTGAATCAACCATTTTATTAAAAGTGTACACCACTTTATAAGTACCTGGTAACACATCATCACCGCTTGGTTCCGGTGCATTTGGTTTAGGTTTTTCTGAACCAATGGCTCTAAAACCTTTTTCGTTCATGCTCCAGTATTTTTTATTGAAACCAGAATCCACCGCAAATTCTAATGAACGAATTGGTTGGTTATTGGCATCATATATTTTTACCAAAAGGGTATCTAACTTAGGTTCTTTTTTAGCTTTATTAGCAGTATCAGTTTTTGCTTGCGGCATGGCATAAAAGTTCAATGCTGCCCCTGTTCTTTTATTGGTAGCATCCCAAACACCCCAAGTACTCCACTCATAGCCTGGCGCATTTTTAAACGTTAGTTGATAAGCTTCAGTATTACCAAACAACATAAAAGGTTTGTTGATTTGCCCTTTTTGTGCAGCTAATTTTCTTAATGGTTTAATATCATCAAGTATATAAATAGCCCTACCAAAAGTAGCAATACATAAATCAGCTTCTCTTTCCTGTATGACTAAATCATAAGTACTTACACTTGGGTAACCATTTTTAAATTGTTGAAACGTATTAGCATTATCGAAGCTGATCCATAGACCTTGCTCTGTGCCTACAAAAATTAAGTTAGGCTCAACAGGGTCTTGTAATACTGTTAATGCGTAGCCTTTTACATTTTTATTTTGCAAGATGTTGGTCCAGGTGGCACCATAATCAGTAGTTCTAAATACCATAGTAGCCATGTTACCTCTACGATAATCGTTGGCTACAACCATAGCCTCTGCTGCATTGTAGCGGCTTGCCCTTACTTGAGGCAACCAAGCACCTTTAGGTAAACCTATTATTTTAGGTGAACAATTGGTGAATGTTTTTCCACCATCTTTACTTAATTGTACATTACCATCATCAGTAGTAACCCAAATTACATTTTGATTGATTTTACTTGGTTCAATAGCTATAATGGTACAATGATTTTCTGCACCAGTAATATCAATGCTAATTCCACCATTTTTTGATTGGTCAATTTTTGCACTATCATTGGTAGTTAAATCGCCGCTGAGTGTTACCCAACTGGCGCCTTTATTGGTGCTTTTATGTAAAAATTGGCTACCAAAGTAAATCGTTTTTTTATCGAAAGGATCTTGAGCAATGGCTGCATTCCAGTTAAAACGTAACCTATCTTTATTTACCGTATTAACTACACTTGGTGGTTTAATATCCCACGATTCGCCAGTTACAATATTGTAGCGACCAACATTGCCACCTTGGCTCATTGCATATACCCAATTATTATCCTCTGGGTCGGGCATAACATCGAAACCATCGCCACCCCAAAGACTTTCCCAATAGTAGTTTTTTAAACCGCCTTTCGTCCAAGTGTATGCAGGCCCACGCCAGCTGCCATTGTCTTGCATACCACCCATTACGTTGTATGGCGTAGCATCATCTACATTAATATGATAAAATTGACCAACGGGTAATTTCTCATCGAACAACCAATTTTTTCCTTTATCTCTGGTAATACCAATACCACCATCATTACCATCAATAATAAATGAAGGGTCGAGTGGGTTTATCCAAAAAGCATGATGATCTGGGTGAATACCGTTGTATGGGATAACTGTTTTAAAAGTTTTACCACCATCTTCACTCATGCTCACAATTTGATTAATTAGCCAAAGCCTGTTTTCATTTTGAGGATCACAAATTACATCTTGAAAATAAAAACTTCTGTTGGCAGTGTAAGCAGGGTCGTCATTTACTTTTACCCAATTAACGCCACCATCGTCGCTACGATATAAAGCACTTTTAGTACTTTCTATAAGGGCGTATACTCTGTTAGGCATATCATGACAAAGTGTAATACCAATACGACCGTAATTGCCTGTTGGTAAACCATTTTCGCCGTTTAATTTTTTCCAAGTTTTACAAGCATCGTATGTAACATACAAGCCGCTGCCTTTACCGCCGCTGCTAAAACTCCATGGGGTACGATTGTGTTGCCACATCGCTGCAAATATTTTATTCGGATTTTTACTATCCATGATCATATCTGCAACACCGCTACTATCGTTGGTATACAAAACTTTAGTCCATGTTTCGCCACCATCGGTCGTTTTAAACACACCTCTTTCACTATGTGCCGCAAAGGGATTGCCGATGGCACCTGCGTACACAATATTTGGGTTTGTTGGGTCGATGATAACTCGATGGATGTTACGAGTTTTTTCTAAACCCATACATTTCCATGTTTTACCAGCATCCATACTTTTGTAAATGCCTTCGCCAATATTGACAGAGTTACGAGGGTTACCTTCGCCTGTACCTACCCATACAATACTTGGGTTTGTTTGGCAAACGGCTAATGAACCAATATTTTGTATAGGCTGCTCATCAAAAACGGGTGCCCAATCGTTACCGGCGTTTTCAGTTTTCCAAACACCACCACTGGCTGCACCAACGTAAATTGTATTGGTATTTTGGTGTAAAGCATCAATGGTAGTTATACGTCCGCTCATGCCACTAGGCCCTATGGCACGGGGTTTCATGTTTTTAAATTGCTTACTCAAATCAACCACCTGTGCATTTGCTTGCAAAGCAGCAGCCCACAACATCCAACTAAAAAAAAGTTTCTTCATTTGATTGGTAAATTTTAATTTTTATGCGTTGTATTCTCCAAAAACGTTACGCAATGTATCAGCTATTTCGCCTAGTGTACAATAATTTTCAACAGCAGTCACCACAATGGGCAATAGGTTTTCAGTACCTTTTGCGGCAGTTTCTAACTGCTGTAAACATGCATTTACCTTTTCATTATCTCTTCTGCTGCGTAATGCTGCTAATTTATCTGTTTGTAATTTTTGTATACTTTCATCAATTTTAAAAACAGGTGTTTTGTTTACTTCTTCACTTTGAAACTTGTTTACACCCACACTTATTTTTGTACCATTTTCAATATCTTTTTGGTATTGGTAAGCACTAGCTGCAATTTGCTCTTGCATAAAACCTTCTTCAATAGCTGCCACACTACCACCCATTGCATCAATTTTTTCAATAAGTTCCCAAGCTGCTTTTTCAACCTCGTTGGTGAGTGATTCTACAAAATAACTTCCTGCTAATGGGTCAACGGTATTGGGTACACCACTTTCAAAAGCTACTATTTGTTGGGTACGTAGGGCAATTTTAGCTGCTTCTTCTGTTGGCAAACTAAGGGCTTCATCATACCCGTTGGTATGTAAACTTTGTGTGCCGCCCATTACTGCAGCAAGTGTTTGTATTGTAACCCTACAAATATTATTTAATGGTTGTTGTGCTGTTAATGTACTGCCGCCAGTTTGCGTATGAAAACGAAGCATCATTGCTTTTTCGTCAGTAGCGCCTAAGTCTCTCATAATTTTGGCCCACATTCTACGAGCTGCTCTAAACTTAGCCACTTCTTCAAACAAATCGTTGTGTGCATTAAAAAAGAAGGAGAGGCGTTTACCGAAAACATTGATATCTAAACCTTTTTCCAAAGCAGCTTTCACATATGCCTTACCGTTGCTAAGGGTAAAAGCTATTTCTTGTACGGCAGTACTACCTGCTTCACGAATATGATAGCCAGAAATAGAGATGGTATTCCATTTTGGAACATCTGTGCTACACCATTCAAAAATATCAGTAATGATACGCATAGATGCTTTAGGCGGATAAATATAAGTACCTCTTGCTGCGTATTCTTTTAAAATATCATTTTGTATGGTGCCAGAAATTTTCTTTAAATCGGCTCCTTGTTTTTTGGCTAATGCCACATATAAGGCTAATAAAATAAAACCTGATGCATTAATCGTCATTGAGGTAGAAACGTTTTCTAAATTAATGCCTTCAAACAAACGTTCCATATCTTCAATACTGTCAATAGCTACACCTACTTTTCCTACTTCACCATCTGCCAAAGGGTGGTCGCTATCATAACCAATTTGTGTTGGTAAATCAAACGCAACACTTAAACCACTTACGCCTTGGTTAAGTAAATAATGGTATCTTTTATTACTCTCTTCTGCTGTTGAAAAACCTGCGTATTGACGCATGGTCCACAGTTTACCACGGTACATGCTACTTTGTACACCTCTTGTAAACGGAAATTCGCCTGGTAATGAATGATCGGTTATGTTGGTATTATCTTTTGTATATAGTTCGTTGATTGTTAAACCTGCATCGGTTATAATGTTACGGTCGCTCATTGTTTGGTTTTTGTAATACTTTAATGGTAGGTATTATGATAAGGCATCAAGTTTTTGCTTCGCTTCTATTTGAATAGCTTCTTGTACAATTACATTCAACTCTTGTTGTTGTGTAATGGTATATTCTAAAATACGTTTGCTCAAATCAAGCGAATTGGCTTGAGGTGGCAACATAGCAGCTAATTGATTGATGATGTAAATATTTTGATCTTTCAATTTTGTAACAGCTGCCCATACTTCTTTACTTACATATACTTGCTGGCTCACATTATATTCATACTCGGCTTTAATATTTTGTATAAGTACACCGTGCATTACTGCGGCGCTTTCTCCATACGTTTCTGCATTGCTAATTAAGTTTTTTAAACCTACTCTTTCAGCAAACATGGCCAAACGTTCGTAGGCTAAAAATTGTAATTTTTTTGCTTCGGTATTGGTGTTTTTAATATATAATTTGAGGTAGTATACTTCTCTAATTAAATAAACCAAACCTGTTAAAATAATGACTGTTAAAATAAGTGTGCCGTTTTGTAATATGCTATCCATGAATAATTGTTTGTATAAAATTAATTAATGCCATTTATTGATGATAAAGATATGGTAAGCAGTTATTTAAAAATTACTGTGCCCAAAGTTTGTGTAATCAATTGTTCTTCTTGCTTGAGGGCAATATGTGTTTTTAAATATAAAAATTGATCAGCTTCGTTGGTAGCTAATTCAAGTTCACGTTGGTTTTCATCAATTAGTTTTTTAATTTTTCGCAGTTTAAAATAGGCTAGGGTAGATGTTACTTCTTCCCTAAACAAATCTTCCCTTGTAAAAATTTTACCTTCATAATGCTTAGCCCAATTGGCACTTATTTCAGTATTGCTTTCCATTACACTGATTACTAAAAGACTAATATTATTATCTTGATGGTATAAAAAATCTTTTTCAGTAGGTGATTCACCTGCAACATATTTTTGTCGGTATAAATGAATAATATTGACCAACTGTTGGTTTTCCATTAAGTGTTCCAACTCGTTATCATCCATTTCTTTAAAAATATGCTCCGCTACTGTTTGTTGCTCATCCCAAGGTTTTAAGCCAAACTCTATCAAACTTCTAACGATTGCTTTTTCTTGTAAATCATCTTTATTAAAGAGGCTTTCGGCCTGCTGTAACTGTTCAAGTGCAGCCGCATCATCATCCAAAGAAGTCGTTGGAGGTTGTTGTTCAAAAGCATTGGTTTTATTATCATCTTTTTGAACTTTTTCTCTAATAAATTTATTTACCAAATCGTTCAAGCCAGCCTCTTCAATTTTTAATAAAGCAGCAACTTGTTTTACATAATCTTGTCGTTTAGTAAAATGCTCGGTTTTGGTAATTTTCGAAATAGTTTCAGCCATTCTATTTACAATGGCTGCTTTTTTAACTGAATCGTTACCGGCTTCAACTAAAGATTGGCCGAGTTGAAAAATTACAAAGTCTTTTTTATTATTGGCAATAAATTCATTGAATGCAGCAGCACCTATTTTGTTTACGTAACTATCGGGGTCTTCATTATCAGGTATTAATACCAAACGAACATTGAGGCCTTCTTCTAATGCCAAATCTAGCCCCCGCATGGCGGCTTTTACGCCAGCCCCATCGCCATCATAAATGATTGTAAGGTTATTGGTATATTTTTTTATGAGCCTCAGTTGATCTGGCGTAAGCGATGTACCGCCACTAGCCACAACATTTTCAATACCGGCTTGGTGTAAACTTACCACATCGGTATAACCTTCTACCAGCAAACATTCATCGGCTTTATCAATTGCCATACGGGCAAAATATGAGCCGTATAGTAATTTTGATTTTACATAGATTTCGTTTTCGGGGGTGTTGATGTATTTAGGCGCTTTGTCATTTTTTTTGATAAGCCTTGCGCCAAAGCCCAACACTTTACCACTTTGGTTGTGTATAGGGAAAATGATACGACCACGATAATTATCTCTTAAACGTTCCTCTCTCAACACAACCAAACCACTTTTTTGCAGTAACTCTTGGTTGTATTGTGCTGATGTGGCAGCTTTTGCAAAGGCATCGCCAGCTTCGGGATTATAACCTAGTTGAAATTTTTTAATTATGTCTTCTCTAAAACCACGTTCCTTTAAATAACTGAGTGCAATGTCAGTTCCTTCATCTGTTTCAAAAAGCGCTGTAGTAAAAAACTTTTGAGCAAAATTGTTTATGACATACAAACTTTCAGAAGTTTGCTGTTGTAGTTTTACTTCAGGCGAAGCAATGGTTTCTTCAATTTCAATACCGTATTTATTTGCTAACCAACGCAGTGCCTCAACATAGCTGTACTTTTCTAAATCCATTAAAAAACTAATGGTATTACCGCTTTTACCACAACCAAAGCATTTGTAAATTTCTTTAGCACCAGATACTGTAAATGAGGGACTTTTTTCGTTGTGAAACGGACAAAGACCCAGATAATTAGCACCTCGGCGTTTTAATTTTACAAACGACCCAACGATTTCAACAATATCGATGCGGTTTTGTATTTGCTGTATGGTTTCTTTACTTATCAAACTATTATAAAAAGAGTGTAAAAATAATGTTTAACATCTTTAACACCATATAAAATATGGATAGGCATTATTTATGCATAACAACAAAAAATTGCATCATTTGCATATAAACTAATAACTTTAACGTTCTAAAAAACAAAAGATAATATGATGAAAAAAGTTTTTATTGTTGGCTTTTCACTTTTTACTTCAGCAGTTGCGTTTTCGCAGTCTTTAGATAAAATTGGTGAAATGATGGATAAACAAAAGTTTGCCGAGGCCAAAACAGAGATTGATAAATTTTTATCTGCCCCTAAAAATGAAAAAGATGCATTAGGTTATTACTATAAAGGAAGAATTTACAATTCATTATCTCGTACTGCTGGAACTGCACCAATGGATGCATTCAATTTAAAAAATATTTCGTACGATGCTTTTAGAAAAAACCAAGCATTAGATAAACTAGATTTTAGTTTAAAGTCAGAGTTTTATTTATCTTACTTTGATTTATACCTTGGTTTTTATGATATCGGTGCCCAATTTTTTAATAATAAAGATTTTGCAAACTCTTACAGTGCTTTTCAAAAGTCACAAGATGTTGAAAACTACATTTTAAGTAAGGGATATACAAACGAGCAAGTTAAACTTTCAAAATTTGATACAGCTTTGGTAAAGAATATTGCCGCAGCAGCCTTAAATGCAGGCGATACCGCCAATGCAATTGCAAACTATAGAAAAATTGTTGATGCTAACATTACAGATAAAGAGAATGAAAATGTATACGAGTTTTTAGCCCAGTTTTATAACAGCAAAAAAGATTATAATACATTAGACGCATTTATGGTTAAAGCAAAAGCAGCTTATCCTACCAATTCGCTTTGGAATGATATTGAATTAGACAGAATTCAACAATCTGGCGATAGCAAAGCGATATTAGCAAAGTATGAAGAAAACTATGTAAAAGATCCTAATAATTTCGTTAATGACTACAACTATGCTGTTGTGGTGTATAATTTATTATTCACTAATGAAATTAAATCTGTTGATATTGAATTGGTAAATAAATTAGAGCAGGTGTTAAAATCTGCAATTGCAGCTGAACCAGCGGGTGATGTATCTGCAAAAGTATTGTTAGATGATAGCTATTACAACCTAACCGTTTTTTATAGCTCACAAGCAAGTTCAATAAAAGAAACTAAAACAACAAAGCCAGAAGAACTAAAAAAGAAAAAAGATTTTACAGCTTTAATGAATACTTATTTTGAAAAAACAGTTTCATTAGGTGAAGAAATTAATAAATATTATACAGATAAAGCCGCAACCATAAAAACCAAAGAAAAATTGACACAATTAAAAGTAGTTGGTTACTTAGTAGAATTGTACGATTATAAAGGAAATACGAAAAAGAGAGATGAGTTTGAAGCAGTAAGGAAAAGTTTGAAGTTTTAATAGCAATTAACATAAAAAAAGGGCTGTCTCATAAGTATGAGGCAGCCCCTTTTTTATATTTTGGTTGATAGGTATACCAACCGATAAAAAAGGTTATTTTTCTAAATGAATTTGTAAACCAATACCAACTTGTAAGCTATTATTACTAAGTTCTTTTGAATATTTTGCTGTAGAATAACCTAATGTGAACTCCATACCTACACTCGAATTAAAATATAAAACTGGGCCTAATAAAAATGAAAACCCATTTATATTTGTTTTAGCGTTTTCAGGTGATTTTGTGGTTATGTTTCGGTAGCTTATTTCACTTAAAATATTTATTCTCTTATCTTTTTCAAGAAAATAATATCTAGCAAAGGGGCCAATTAAAAAATTTTCAAAAGTTGATTTTGTGTTTCCAAAATTGCTTCTTGTGAGTGAGTAACCAGGTCTGATGCCAAAGGCAAATTTGTCGGCAAAAAAATAACCAATATTTGGAAAAATATTTAGTTCAGTTAGCGTATAATTACTTGTTAAGTATTTTTAAATTTGGTAGAACTGAAACTTGCGTTTCCTCCAATTAAAAAGTTTCCTTTTGTTAGCTGGCAGTTCCCTTTAATAGTAATTAACAAACATATAATTGCTAATAGAAAAGTATTTTTCATTTTATTTATTTTTTAAAAAAAGTTAGCGTTAATAATTAAAATTGATTGTTGTGGGGGGGACTATTTATGTGTATTAACATAGGTAGTTTTAAGTTACGGATCAAAAAATATAAAATACATCTAGATACTCGATAGAGATAAAACAATTGTTGCAATTGCTGCATTGTTGAAAAAAAATTTTAAGCGTTTTGTACTAGTTACACATAATATAAAAAATAAAGGGAGCCGTATAGCTCCCTTTATTTTTATCATACATTTTTCTAAATTAGTTTCTACCACCACCAAATCTAAATTGTTGACCACCGGCTCCGCCAGACATTTCTTTCATAGTTTTAAACTCTACATCTTTAGGTAATTCAAATTCTTTATCAGCTAATTCTTTTTCAATATCAATTTTAGTAACCTTAACTTCCATAACACGACCACGAGGCATATTACGTTGGTATTGCATTACAAAGCCATCAATTTTGTCAAAACTATTCGCACTTTGATTACCAAAATTACCAAACCCACTAGTACCACCTGTTGATGATACATTAGGGAACTTTAATTCAGGTGTATACCAAACCACCAAGGTATCTTTTGAAATAAAACGATCGGTAATAATCAATGCTTTTTTACAATTGTAACCAGCAATTTTTTTGGTTTCATCTACATAGGTAATGGTTGAAGATACATCTACAGTTCGTACTCTTTTGGTAGCGTTGGTATCAGCATTTTCTCTTGCTTTCATCATACTATCCATACGCTTACGCATATCTGCCTGGTCTTCATCACTAGCAATTATACCTTGTTTGTTACCCATAATTTCAAAAACGGTATGGGTTACTTTTTTGGCATTATCTCTGTAAACAACACCCCTAAACGATTCTGATTTAAACACTGTTTTTACCAAATCGTTTTTTACATAAGTAGTCGATTTTGTTTCACCATCTCCAAAATTTCTGAAATTAAATCCACCACCACCTTGGTTTTGTATTTGCGATACATCTTCATCTTCTGGCGCAATAACATTGGTTGATGTTGTAATGGTTGCCTGGCTCACTAATTTTGGTTGTGCATACAATGCAGTGCTCACCATTAACACACTCGAAAACAATAAAATTTTCATTATTCAAATAGTTTAGATTTCAAAAATACACGTAGTTTTTCGTAGTTGAAATAAATTACTGTATTTAAACCAAAATTAACAGGTTGAATGGTTTAAAAACCGGATAAAATAAAAGCATTATTTTAGCAGTAATGGCAAACAATCAGTTTTTTGATGTTCATACACATTCGAAAGAAAGTACTTTAAAAAAAGCTGCTGTGTATAATTTTTACAAAGATTTTCATCTCGTAAAAAATTACCCATATTGCTCGGTAGGTTTACATCCTTGGTATATTGATACTAATTGGGAAACTACTTGGAACATTATTGAAAGCGCAGCAAATCAATTAAATGTAATTGCTATCGGCGAAACTGGTTTAGATAAAATTGTGACTACCCCACTTCAACAACAACTTAAAGTATTTGCTTTACATGTGCAGTTAGCCAATCAATTACAAAAGCCACTCATTATTCATTGTGTGAGGGCATTTAATGAAGTGGTACAGCAACTCACTATTTTACAAAATAAAGTGCCCGTTATTTTTCATGGCTTTAATAAGTCAGTGGCACTAGCTCAAAATTTAGTGCAACAAGGTTTTTACATTTCTTTTGGAAAAGCCATCACAAAATATGCAGTGGGTGAATTATCAATATTACCACTTTCAAATATTTTTGTTGAGACTGATGATGCTGCTATCAGCATTGAAAAAATGTATGATTTAGCTGCGTACCGTTTTAATATTGATTTAAATGTATTTAGTTTGCACATTCAACAAAATGCAACGACCGTTTTCGGTAAAAATATTGATTGGTTATGATGACAGATTTTTCGTGGCTTGGTAGAACATCTTTGTTAATAGGTAAAGATGCTGTACAACGTTTAGCTAATAGTCATGTAATGGTAGTAGGGTTAGGCGGTGTAGGTTCCTTCGCTGCTGAATTTGTAGCAAGGAGTGGTGTTGGCACAATGACCATCATTGATGGTGATGTTGTTGACCCAACCAACAGAAATAGACAATTGCCTGCTTTAGCTACCAACCATGGCGAACCCAAAGCTCAAATAATGGCAGAACGTTTAAAAGCCATAAACCCCGAAATTACCTTGCATGTAGTACAATCATTTGTAACACCAACTTTGGTAGATGATATATTAAAAAATCCGCCTCATTTTATTATTGATGCCATTGATAGTATTACACCAAAACTTACTTTTTTGTCAACAGCTTTTCATAAAGGTATCCCTATTGTAAGTAGCATGGGGGCAGGTGCCAAGCTTGACCCCACCCAACTGGAAGTAACCGATATTTCAAAAACTAATGAGTGTGTTTTTGCTCAACAAATACGTAAAACGCTCAAACGTAATCATCAAATATACAAAGGCATCACCTGTGTTTTTTCGCCTGAAAAACCCCGTAAAGAAAGTTTGATGTTAACGGATGGCAGCAATTACAAAAAATCTGCTTACGGAACTATTTCATACATGCCTGCTGTTTTTGGTGCTGTAACTGCCAGCGTTGCCATCAGAAAATTAATTGGTGAACCTATTTAAGCTCCTTTACCTAAATTGTTGTAATTGTTCGTAATAATTAATTTTTATCCAATTTTTCAAATGCACATATTGGTAAATTTCGTTGGGAGCAGTTTCTACAATAATACGTTCGAGTAAGTGAGCACCTTTTAAATCAAAATTTTTCCATCGATAGGTTAATGCCATTGAATTTATAAAATGACAAACCTGTTGTGCATTATCTTTATTAATGCTCATTTCATCATCAGCAAAAATAACTCTTGGAAATTGATACACAGGAGAAAAAGCATAATCGTACCCAAGCAAACACAAATCATTTACATCAACTAAAAAAGCCATTAAACTTAATTAAAAATTTATAATCAATCTTTTATTATTTACATACTACAATTTTACACAATAGTAAAAATACTGTATTTGTAAGTAAATATACTTTCTGTAACATCACCATCAAAAAATTAAAATAAAAAGAAATACACATTTTATTTAATGCAAATTCACTTGTATTGAACCACTATTAATTTTTTATAAAATGCTGTTTTAAAGTTTAATCAAATTCGTGTATGTTTGCCGTCTTACTTAAAAACTATACACTGTGCGTTTAAAGAGTTTAGAAATTAAAGGATTTAAAAGTTTTGCTGATAAAACAGTACTCAATTTCGACGAAGGTATTACAGGTGTAATTGGCCCAAACGGTTGTGGTAAAAGCAATATTATTGATAGTATTCGTTGGGTTATTGGCGAACATAAAATAAGCAACCTCCGTAGTGAAAATTTAGAAAGTCTGGTTTTTAACGGTAGCAAAACCCGTAATGCTAGTGGGTTGGCAGAGGTAAGTTTAACTTTTGAAAATACTAAAAACCTTTTACCAACTGAATTTAATACAGTAACGGTTACCCGTAAATATTATAAAAGTGGAGAAAGTGAATATAGGTTAAATGATGTGGCTTGTAGGTTGAAAGATATTCATAACTTATTTATGGATACAGGGGTAAGTACCGATAGCTATGCCATTATTGAACTGGGCATGGTTGATGATATTATTAAAGACAAAGAAAACAGTCGCCGTAAAATGTTAGAACAAGCGGCTGGTATTACTATTTATAAAACTCGAAAAAAAGAAGCAAAGCTAAAATTAGATGCTACTGAACAAGATTTAGCTCGTATTGAAGATTTACTTTTTGAAATAAATAACCAACTAAAAACCCTCGAAAATCAGGCTAAAAAAGCAGAGAAGTATTTCGAAATAAAAAAAGAGTATAAAGAAGTATCCATTGAATTAGCCAAAGCAGCTTTAGAAGGTTTTAATATTACCTACAAAGAATTAAATGAGCAACAACAACAAGAGGTTGACAAACGTATTGAATTAGAAGCTGCTATTGCAGGTGAAGATGCTGCATTGGAACAAGAAAAACTTTCGTTCGTAGAAAAAGAAAAAGCGTTGCAATTAATGCAACAGCAATACAACGAAATGCTCGATAAGGTGCGTAGTAAAGAAAATGAAAAAAACCTCAGCAGTCAAAAAGTTCAATACCTTAAAGAAACCAAAGTTAGTTTAGATGAGTTTTTGAAAAAAGCAACCGGGCAACTTGCTGGCTTGGAGGAAAGTATTGTATTTACTGGCAACCAAATATTAGAAGAAGAAATTAAAGTTGAAGAGCTAGAAGAGAAAGTAGCTGATTTAAAAGATGCAGTTGAAGAAAAGCGAAGAATTTTTGATGAAAAACGCAGTGCTATTGATACACTCCGTAAAGAAAATCAAGCCATACAACTCAACCGTTTTGATGCAGAAAAAAAAGTGGCCATTGCTGATACGAGTATTCAAAATTTGCAACGTACCATTATCCAATTAACAGAGGAGCAAAAAGTAAGAGCAACACAATTACAAACTTTAGAGGTTGAACAGAAAGAAAAGTCTGCTGAACTCGATGCCAAAAAAATAGATTTACAACAGTTACAAGAGCACCAAGACCGTACCAAGGAGCAAATTTTGCAAACGCAAAATATGATGGAAGGTATGCGTAACAACCTTGCTGAAGAAAGTAGAAAATTAGATGCCCGTACCAACGAGTACGATTTGCTGAAAAGCTTGGTCGACTCCATGGAAGGCTACCCAGAAAGTGTAAAGTTTTTGCACAATAACAACGGCTGGAACAAAGAAGCACCTTTGCTTTCAGATATTATTTATGTAAAAGAACCTTACCGTGCCGCAGTTGAAAATGTGCTTGATCCCTATTTAAACTATTACGTTGTTAATAATTTAGAAGAAGGTTTGCAAGCGATTCGTTTGCTCGATCAAAATAAAAAAGGGAAAGCCAACTTTTTTATGTTAGATAAGTTTGCTGATATTACTGCCACAGCAACACCTAGTAATACCATACCAGCTTTAGATGTAGTAGAGTTTGATGCAGCATACAGTAACCTAGCTCAGCATTTATTAGGTAACGTTTTTATTGCTGAAAATGATGATGCATTACAAAGCGACAGCAGTGCCATCATCCTCGAAAAAACGGGCAAATATGTAAGAGGCAAATACGCCATTACTGGTGGTAGTGTGGGTATGTTTGAAGGTAAAAAAATTGGAAGAGCCAAAAATTTAGAAAAACTTCAAGTAGAAATTACAGCACAACAAAAAGTTGTAAGCGATTTAAAAGAAGCGATTCAGCAACGCCATAACGAAGTTATAAGCTACAATGAACAGCTAAAAGAAGGTGCAATAAAGCAAACCCAACAAGATATTAATAACCTTACCAACCAAGTTTTTGCTTTACAAAACAAAATTGAAAATATAACCCAACAGCAAACAGCTGCCATTACTCGTATCGCTGATTTTGAAACGCAATTAACGCAAAATCATGATGCTATTGCCGATACTCGTAACGAATTAGATAAGTTTAATACACAACTTGATGAACTAGCAGATACGTTACAAACTGTTGAAGCGGCTTATGCAAATGCTGAGCAAGAATATAATTTTGCTGGTGCTGCTTACAATGAAAGCAACTTAAATTTTACCAAGCAGCAAAGTAAGGTAACCTCTTTAAAAACAGAATTAGCCTTTAAAAATAACCAGCTAACTGATTTACAAGTGCAGGTTGAAAATAGTAAAGTTCAATTAAAAGATGCTGATGAAGCCATAGCAACGACTGCTCAAACTTTGCAAGAAGTAGAGGCGTTGTTGGTAACGATGTTGCAAAATAAAGAACAGGAGGAGCGTACCTTAAATGAGGCAGATCAGGCTTATTATAACCTTCGTAATGCATTATCTGAGAAAGAAACAGCGTTACGCCAAAAGCAAAAATCAAAAGAAATTATTGATACGTTGCTCAATGAAATTAAAGATAAATTGACTGATCTCAAATTGCAATTAAGCGGTATGAAAGAACGCTTGAGTGTAGAGTTTAGGGTTGATTTAGATGAAATTATTGATGAGCCTCGTACGGGTACAGATGCGGTTGATGATTTAAAAGAACGCAACGACCGTATGAAAAAGCGTTTGGAGAATATGGGTGAAGTAAACCCTACTGCTATTGAAGCTTATACCGAAATGAAAAAGAGGTATGAGTTTATTTTAGAGCAAAAAAACGACTTGGTTACTGCAAAAGATAGTTTGTTACAAACCATTCAAGAAGTGGAAGCAACGGCTAATCAACAGTTTTTAGATACGTTTAACAAAACCAGAGAAAACTTCCAAAAAGTTTTTAAAGCATTGTTTACAGATGAAGATACGGCCGATATGGTATTGGTTGATCCTGAAAACTTAGCTGAAACAGGTATTGATATTGTGGCGAAACCAAAAGGTAAACGTCCATCAAGCATTGGCCAATTAAGTGGAGGTGAAAAAACATTAACTGCAACGGCTTTATTGTTTGCCATTTATCTCATAAAACCAGCACCATTCTGTATTTTAGATGAGGTGGATGCTCCTTTAGATGATGCCAACGTTGGTAAGTTCACCAACATGATTAAGCAATTCAGCGAAAACTCACAGTTTATTATTGTAACCCACAACAAACAAACTATGAGTGCTGTTGATGTAATTTATGGCGTTACCATGCAAGAGGCAGGCGTAAGTAAATTAGTGCCAGTAGATTTTAGGAGTTTGAATTAATAGGGCTTTTCCGCCGAAGGAGGATAGGAGCATGAGCTGATGAAACATTGTTGAACATTTGTATCCGGCTTTACGTTGCTGCCGCTCAAAGGCAGCGGCATCCACTGCAATCCGGGCTATGCGGAGCTGATAATCTTTGTTGGGCTTGTTGGCTTTTTTATTTTAGTTCAATCAATACTGCTGCTAGGCAGTAAAATATATGCTGCAATTTAAAAGATGGTTTCAGTGAATTATTGATGCCATTTACCAATTGCATACTTCATAAAGGCGGTTGTATTGCAAACAATAATTTTGCGAACTAACAACCGATGCAGTCATTAGATTTAATAAAAAGTAGTGTCATCATCAACCTACAATCACCAAAAATTAAGTTTAATATTCACAATTACAATAGATATTTGTGCCTGTAATTGCTTATCGCTGCAATGCTTAAAACGTTTTAAAACAACGATGCATTTACCGAAATAAACATACCTAAAATCAATGGAACCTAAACATAAAATATACATAATTGGCGCTGGTGTTAGTGGACTAATTGCTGCTTACGAACTAGAGCAAATGGGCTACCACCCAATCATTATAGAGCAAACAGCTGAAGTAGGCGGAAGAGTGAAGACGATTCAAGAAAAGGGTTATGCACTGGACCTTGGTTTTCAGGTATTACTGAGTGCTTACCCATTGGCCAAAAAATACCTCGATATGGATCAGCTTCAGTTGAACAAGCTAGAGTCAGGTGCATTCATTTATGCAAACAACAAATCTTATTTAATTGGCGACCCTCTAAGAAATTGGAAAATATTGATTCCAACATTAATGTCTGATATTGGTTCCATTGCCGATAAGCTCAAAATATTAAAACTAAACATCCAATTAAAGTTTAAATCACTCGATAAAATTTTTGCATCGCCTGAAAAAACAACGCTTGAATACTTGGTTGAATGTGGATTTTCATCTAAAATAATTGAACGTTTTTTCAAACCTTTTTTTACTGGTATATTTCTAGAGCCCGACTTAAGCACCTCTAGCAGAATGTTTGAATTTGTTTATAAAATGTTTGGTGAAGGTTATGCTACTATTCCTGAATTGGGTATTGGGGCAATAACCAAACAATTGCAAAGTAAATTGCATCATACGGAGTTTATGTTCAATTGTGGAGTAAAAGAAGTTACCAATAATCAAATTTTACTACAATCTGGTGAAACGATAGCTCACAAAGGAGTAATTATTGCTAGTAGTCCTGCATCTTTATTACCAGGCCATAAAAGCCCTACAATCGCTTGGAAAAAATGTATGTGTTTGTATTTTGAAGTTAACCAAACCAATATACCAGCTAATACCATTGCTTTAATTGCTGATGCCGGAAATTATACCAATAACCTCTACGCTTATACAGATGCGGCTACAGGAAAAACCATTCTATCAGCCACAACCGTACAGCAAAAAGAGCCATCAATAGAAAAAATTATTGAGAAAGTTATTATGGAAGTTCAGCAATACACAGGCGCTTCTTTGGTACATTACATACAGCACTATGAAATCAATTTTGCGTTACCTGATATTAAAGATATTAAAATGACGGCACTACCTAGCAATAGTAAGGTGTTGGAAAACGTATTTGTAGCAGGTGATTATCTTTTTAATGGTTCATTAAACGCAGCTATGGAATCGGGTCGTTTAGCAGCACTAGGTATCGCTGAAACCCAACGATAATATTACAAATGAGGGTCATTAAATTTTACATACAACATCTTATTTTGATGAGTTTATTTTTGCAATTTCAAAAAAAATAACAACCTTCATTATATCTTTCACAACAAAAATAATTGTAATGGAAATTTTACATACTGATGATGGTAAACATGGTAAATTTTATGTTGAAGTAAATGGTAAGCAGGAAGCTGAAATGACTTATGTTTGGGCTGGTACTGATAAAATAATTATAGATCATACCGAAGTAAGTGATGTTTTAAAAGGACAAAGTGTAGGCAAGCAATTAGTGATGAAGGCAGTTGCCTTAGCAAGAGAAAAGCATTTTAAAATTTTACCGCTTTGTCCGTTTGCAGCCAGTGTGTTTGAAAAAGACGCTACAATAAAAGATGTATTATAAATAGTATTTTATGGATATCAACAACATTAAAAAAGAATACAGCAATGGCGAAGTAACCATTGTATGGCAATCGGGTTTATGCCAACATGCCGCTAATTGTGTTAAAAATAACCCTGCAGTTTTTAAGCCGAAAGATAAACCATGGATTCATCCTGAAGCTTCAACTACAGCGGCTATTATTGACGCTGTAAAAACTTGTCCATCAGGTGCATTAACTTTTTATTTGAATGAAAAGTAATTTAACACCGCACCAATATTCTTGCTAAAATCAATATCAACCAAATAATCCAGCCCCAGTTAACATTACCACTGCTGCTACTTGCGCCAGGTTGTGGTATGTTGTGAAATACTTGGTGGTTATTTTTAATTAAGGTTCTTAAATCATCTGGGAGGTCATCTACAATAATTAATTGGTTACTAATTTCTTTACAATCATTACGATCAGTTTTTTGAATACGTACCGTAAGGTTAATGAAATTCAACACTACATCAGCTTTATCTTCATAAAATTCAACTGGTAAATTATTTAGAAAATTGCCGCCACCATACATCCACAGTACCAATTGCGGTCGGTTACTTCGATAGCTTTGAGCGTTACTATTTTTTAAAATCCGCATTGTATCATCTAAATAAATTCTAATCGCTTTAAAAGCATCAGAACGGTCTTCAGCTTTTATAAAATCTTCGCAACGCAATAAATCAGCTAATTCGTTGAGCGATGGTGGGTTCAGCAATGCCCTCGATACTTGGTAAAACGCAATACCAAAGTATGATGAAATAAAATGCTCAAAATAATCGTCGTTCGCAAAATGTCGGAGATCAGGCTCCAACTCACTCATATTTAAAAGATTGTCTTCTAAAAAAGTCAACAAAAATTTGCGTTCCCAAATACGTTGATGATAAGTATACCTAGTAGCAAAATCAGGATGTTCAATCTCTGTCAATACATCTGATTTGTTATAAGCATATTTATCTATTTCGATTACGCCACCATTGGCCAAATCAAATTCAGCGTTTAATTGCTTTTTTAATCGAGATACGTTGGGTATCGTGTCAATTTCAATATCGCAATGTTGCAATAGCCTAATGGGCGATAAGTAAGGTAAGTTGTTAGCCAATGCCGGTTCCTTTAAAGTCAATATGAGTGTTTAAATCAGAGCGTTTTAATAAGTTAGACAAACTAAAAACATGTCGCCTAAACTCAGGGTAACGTTCGCTGGTTAATGCAGCATCAGCCATTTTAAAAATAGATTTTGCTGCATTATAATCTTTAAATGCAATAGGTTCGTATGATTTGTATTCAATAAAAATAGAAATTAAAAAGCTGGTGGTATTGCTCAATCCTTTCCAATACAAATCATGCAGCTGTCTTAACTTTCCTTCAATAACCGATGCATTTTTTGAACGCATAAAGCTGGCTTCACTTTGCTCTAGTTTTTGAAGTTGTTTTAAAAGTTCATCTTTTTCAAAATCGGCAGCTGCAATTAAAGCAGCAGTTTCTTCTTTGCGCTGCAAATAGGTTTCTAACAAACCTGCTATACGTTCGTTGCCACCAAGTTTATCTGCGTTTTGACTGATACGAGCCATTTTTTCTGCGATTATATATTTATCATCAGACGCATCATTGTCTTTTAATTTAAACAAACGGGGTTGTAAACTTTGTAGCTCCTCTAAATAAGTGTTGGCATTAATTTCCCAAATTTTATCTTCATTGTATTGAAACTCACGAATGTTGTCGCTAATTTCATTTTCGAGCAATATGTACTGTTCTTTTAAACGAGCCACACTAATTTGCTTTTCACTGATGGAAAATACATTTTTAAATTCTTGCTGGGTCATTACTAAATACACAACTGTATTTAATATTCTTGAATCAGTAATATGAATTTGAATTTCAATATCTGACCCTTTTATTAAATCACTTTGTAAATCTTTACCACTAATATTTATACAACCAATAGTTAAGTTAGATGATGCCCTTGATGATTTATCACCTTCTAAAATATTGATGATGATACTATCATCAGCACCTTTTTTAATGGTTTTTGAAATTTCTCTATAAAGTGTTCTTTTTTGTGGTAACAAACTATTGCGTTCAAAAACAACTTCTAACTTGGTTGTTTTATTTTCAACATCATCAACCTCAATACAAATATCGTGGGGTAGGGGTTGGCCATCAATATTATAAATACCTTGTGCAATTTGCAACTGCTGGCTTAATCGCTTAATTTCATTTTGTGCTGCATCAAAAATTTGTAAGTTGAAAATATTTACGTTTTCTGCAAGCAAAGGTAAAAACTCCGTTTTCTTTGCTTTTAATGGAACATGACCGGTATCAAAACCACCATCGGCTCTATAAATGCGGTAAGTACAATTTTCATACGCACCATTACATTGCATAATGAGTACTTCTTCTTTATCTCTTGTAGATTTATTGTACGATAAAACCATTTCAATATCCGTATCATTAAAATCAACGGTTGCTAATAAATCATCAGCAATTGACCCAGCCTTTTGTTCAGTGGTTTCACTGCTAAGTATTGCCGAAGGTTCATAATATTTATTAGCAGCATAGTAGGCTGCTCCAACAGCGATAGATGTTGTGGGGTCAATACTGTAGTTAATAGCAATACCCGTTTGAGCAGCTAATTGTTCCCTCACTTGCGGTAAATAAGTACTACCACCCACTAAAATGATTTCATTAATATCAGTTGCTACCAATTCATTATTCACCAATATTTTTTGAATGAGTTGAATCGTTTCTTGAATAATTGGTGCAAAAATATCGTCAATTTGTTGCCTTGTAATAGGTATATAAAAATCATACGCCACATCATTGAGCGTAGCACTAAACTCTATTTCTGTTTTGTTACTGTTTGATAATTCTTTTTTAGCTTCTTCAGCATAATACAATACTTGGTAATACAACGATTCGTATTTGCCAAATTTGGTTCTAAAATCTTCCTCAAAATTGTCAATTTGGGTTTGCTGAACAATAGCAGGTACAATTATTTTTTCAATAATAGCAAAATCCAAATCCATACCGCCTAAAAAATTGTTACCCTCATGGTCAATTACTTTTAAATCATCTTGCGTTGATTTTACCAAAGCCACATCAAACGTACCGCCTCCAAAATCATATACCAAACGGTAGCCATCATTTTTTACATCGCTACTGCCATTGGCATTAAAATAAGCCAAGCTAGCAGCAATAGGCTCTTGCAATAAAAAAACTTCTTTAAAGCCAGCAGCTTTACCAGCTTGCAAAGTGGCGTTACTTTGCATACTGTCAAATGAAGCAGGTATGGTTATTACACATGCTTCCATTGGTTCTTGCTCTTGTACAAAATTTTTGAGTTCTTTCAATACCATGGTCGAAAGCTCAATGGGCGTTACGTTTTCATCGAGGTTTACCACATAATATTTTTCATCGGTACCCATTTTACGTTTAAAGCCGCCAAATACATTCACTGCATCTTTGGTAAGGTATTCTCTTGCTTTTTCGCCTATGAGGGTTCTATCTTTTCTAAAAGCTACAACTGATGGGAGTGTTTCTTTTAAACCTATCGGATTTTTATATACCCTTACTTTATTATGTTCATATTTTGCAATGAGGGAATTGGTAGTGCCCAAGTCAATGCCAAAATTTACCGGTTTCATATTCAATAATTATTTTTTTCAACTAATACAATCGCTTTTTGTAAAAGCTGAATGTTGCCTGCCGCTTTTTGGTAGATGATGGGTTTGAGTGTTTTAGTGATAATCATTTTTGAAGCAATATCACCTGTTATAGATGCTTCACAATCTGTTCTGGTAGGGCTATACACTTCATTAGTTGGGTTTTGAATAATGTAGCCATCTTCTTCGAAAATGGAAAATAGTCTATTGAAATTGCGTTCATAATGAGCAGCATCTGTAGTACTATTAATTTTTTGTTGGAGTTCAAATATTTGATTGATGATTTGAAGGGTAGCCGACATGAAAATAAGTTTATTTAAGGTCGTAAATATAGTATATAAAATGGTTGCATTAAAGCCATTAATCACTAATTTCAAAAAACTGTTCTGGGTAAAAAAAACATAAAAAAGGCTTACAAAAATGTAAGCCTTTCAATATTGTTTAAAAATATTATTGTTCTTCTTTAGGAAAATCTGCTCCAACAGTAGTTGCTTCCCAAGTATCAAAATCATGTTTCAATTCATCGAGTTTGGCTCGTGCACCTTTTAAAGCAGCTTCACCTAATAACAAACGTAAAGGTGGGTTTTCGGCATCAACTGCGGCCACAATTGCCTTTGCTGCTCTCACAGGGTCGCCAGGTTGGTTGCCACTGTATCCTCTAATATTGGATTTATTTTGACCTGCAGTAGGTGCATAATCTTCAATAATAATTTTGCTATCGTTGGCAGATCGCCCAGCCCAATCAGTACGGAAACCACTCGGACAAACTATGGTTACTTTAATTCCTAAATGTGCCGTTTCTTTTGCCAAAGCCTCTGATAAACCATCTACAGCATATTTGGTTGCGTTATAAAAACCAACTGCAGGGAACGAACGTAAACCACCAATTGATGCAATGTTTACAACATGACCACTGCGTTGTTTACGCATAATAGGCAACACTTCTTGTGTCATTTTCGCCAAACCAAATACATTTATTTCAAACATTTGACGTACAGCATCATCTTCACTTTCTTCAATGGCACCAAAATAGCCAATACCAGCGTTGTTAACCAACACATCAATACTACCAAATTTTTGCATGGCGGCTGCAACTGCCGCTGTAATTTCAGCAGGTTTTGTTACATCTAACGTTACTGCAATGGCATTGGCTTCATTACCTGCAACGATATCTTGTACATCTGCCACTTTACGTGCCGTTACTACAACTTTGTTACCAGTTGCCAATACTTGTTTAGATAGCTCCCTGCCAAAACCAGTAGAGCAACCAGTTATAAACCAAACTTTACTCATAATTTTATTTTTTTAGAATCGCACAATTATTGCACCATTCTAATAAATGCGATAAATTGTCATTAATAGCCGCAACTATTATCATTTGTAAGTTAAAAAAATGACAGACGGTAAGCAGCTTTTTATCATCCCATTTATTTTTGGAGGAAATTAGTACGCTGTTGTATCAACATCATCTTTTAAATTATAAACATGAAAAAAATAATAATAACGTTCATTGCACTTTGCTCATTATTTGTTGCAAAAGCAACACCGCTAAAAGATAGTTTAACAGGAGAAAAAGTACTACAAAAAATGTATAAAAAGTACAAAGGTAATTGGTACAAAAATTTCACTTTTACACAAACAACAGAAACGTTTAAAAAAGACAGTTTAGTAAAAACAGATACTTGGTATGAAAGTATTGTATTTCCTGATTATTTCCGCATTAGCATTGGTGCAGCAGAAAATGGCAATGCGGTTATTTATAACAAAGATTCTGTTTTTCAAATAAGGAAATCAAAATTGGTTAATAAAAGTTTGCGTACAGATGATTTGACTTTTCTTTTAGGTGGCATGTATTTTTTACCTTATGATACGGTGAAAAGTAAAATATTAAAGGAAGGATACGACTATACAAAAGCTTATGAAACTACCTACAACGGTAAAGCAGTGTATGTAATTGGTGCTAACAATGAAAACGAAAAAGTAAGTCAATTGTTTATTGAGAAAGAGCGTTTAATTGTAGTACGTTTTATAAAGTATATTGGTAAAACAAAGCAAGAAGCTATTTTTGATGGCCACCAAAAAGTGGGTAAAGCTTACACAGAAACAATAGTATCGTTTTACATAAATGATGCGATGTTACAAAAAGAAAAATATTACGATTGTAAATTCAATACAACCATTGATATGGCTATATTTGACCCTTACCAGTTTAAATAATTTTTGTAAAGATGAAATTAACCAATGTATTTAAAGCTTTTTTTGCCAGTGAAAAAGCTGGAGGCGTGGTATTGGTTATATGTACTATTTTTTCGCTCATCATTGCAAATTCAAATTATAGCACAAGTTATTTTAGCTTATGGAATGCCTCCATAGCTGGCGAACATTTATCACATTGGATCAACGATGGCCTCATGGCTATTTTCTTTTTAATGATAGGGCTGGAGCTTGAAAGAGAAGTGTATAATGGTGAGTTATCAACTTTACAAAATGCAGCGTTACCCATGCTGGGTGCTATTGGTGGTATGCTTGTGCCAGCAGGTATTTACCTCATTTTTAATTATGGTACTGCAACACAGAGTGGTGCAGGTATACCAATGGCCACTGATATTGCTTTTGCATTGGGCATACTTTCATTATTAGGTAATAAAGTACCAGCCAGTTTAAAAATATTTTTAGCAGCCTTAGCTGTTATTGATGATTTAGGTGCCATTATTGTAATTGCAGTTTTTTATACCAATACCATTGCTTGGTTGTATTTATTAATTGCTGGCGCATTATGGTTGTTATTGTTCGTTTTAAATAGATTGAAAGTATACAATTTAATACCCTACATTATTGGAGGTATTGGTATTTGGTATTGTATGTTGCATTCGGGTGTACATGCTACCATTGCAGGCGTAATTGTTGCATTTGTAATACCTTTTGGTGATGGTAGTGAAAAATCGCCTTCCTATATTTTGCAAAATTGGTTACATAAACCGGTAGCGTTTTTAATTTTACCTTTATTTGCATTAGCCAACACAGCGATTGTATTGGGTACTAATTTTTCAACGATTTTTACTGAACATTATAGCATTGGTATTTTATTAGGTTTGGTAATTGGTAAGGTAGTAGGTATTTCAGTTTTTAGCTTTGTGGGTATAAAATTTGGTATAGGTAGTTTACCAGATGGTTGTAAACCTATACATGTGATAGGCGCTGCTTTGTTAGGTGGTATTGGTTTTACCATGTCGGTATTTATTACATTGTTGGCTTTTACTGATGAAGTGATTATAAATAATACTAAACTGGTTATTTTGGTGGGTTCTTTAATTGCCGGACTCCTAGGTTTTTGCTTATTAAAATTTACATTAAAAAATAATATTGAAGAAGCAAGTGAATCACTTACATAAATAAAAATGCGACTCATTTGAGTCGCATTTTTATTTATCGTTTTACAATTATTTATTACCAAACCAAAGCACTAGCGCCTAAAATAGCCGCATCACTTTCTTTAAGTTCACTAAAAATTAATTGAATTTTATTTCTAAAAATAGGTAGCAGGTTACGTTCCATACTATCTTTTACGGGCTTCATTAAAATGTCACCAGCTTTGGTAAGTCCACCAAATAAAATAATCGCTTGTGGCGATGAAAATGTTACAAAATTTGCCAATGCCATACCTAAAATATTACCAGTAAATTCAAATACTTTCATGGCAATAGCATCGCCAGCAATGGCAGCATCAAATACAATTTTACTGTTTAAGTCATCTGTTGGAGTTTCTCTTAAAATACTAGCTTCAGCTGTACCGCTTAAAAATTCCTTCGCCGTTACTGTAACTCCAGTGGCACTTGCATAACTTTCCAATGAGCCATATAAACCGGTATGAGGGTGAAGTCGTCCTCCTGGTATTACAATGGAGTGGCCTAATTCACCTGCAAAACCATCATGCCCCAAAACCAATTCACCATTGGCAAAAATGCCACTACCCACACCGGTGCCTAAGGTTATCATAATAAAATCTTTCATACCTCTTGCAGCACCATACATCATTTCGCCAACGGCAGCAGCATTAGCATCGTTGGTTAATTTTGCAGTGATACCAAATTTTTCGGTCACCAATTGTGCCAATGGTACTATGCCTTTCCAACGTAGGTTTGGCGCATAATCAATGGTGCCTGTATAAAAGTTACCATTTGGAGCACCCAAACCAATCCCAACAATATTAACGTCTTTCATTGCATCTATTTCTGGCTGTAATTTTCCGTACAACGCATCAATAAATTCGTCAATTGTAGGATATTGATCAGTTTTAATGGAGCCCTCAAAAATAATTTGTCCACGGTGGTTTACAATACCATACTTAGTATTGGTACCGCCAATATCAATGCCTATTGCATGATCGTTAGATATATCCATCATAGCTTTTATCTTAATTTTATTAGGATACGGTTTCTTCGCTTGTTGCATCATAGTTAATTCCTTGTTTGCTTAATATTCCTTTAACAGCAAACGCAAAGAAAGCCAAGTATGCGAAGCAAATAGCCGGAATCCAATAAGAGGCATGTATACCTGAACCTGCTACTGTAGAATTTGCTTGTAAGTAATCAGCAAATTTTCCTTGAATAGGAGGAATAATACCACCGCCCAAAATCATCATAATTAAAAAAGCAGCACCTTGGGTTGTGTATTTACCTAAACCTGCTACTGATAAACTAAAAATAGAAGGCCACATAATAGAGCAACATAAACCACCACTTAAAAAAGCATATACAGCTACGGTGCCTGTTGTTTGTGTACCAATCACCATTGCAGCTACGCCTAATAATGAAAATATTAACAACGTACGAGCTGGCTTATCGTTGCTAATATAAAATGCAGCAATTTGAATAACCACACAAACTACATAGTAGTACAATGGTTTCATATCATAGCCAAAACCACTGTTTACGGCTAACAAAATACCAAATGCTAAAAAAGGTACTAAAATTTGTAAAAGTATACGCATATTTTTTGATAAACCAAATGCAGATACTGCACCAGCCCAACGCCCAATCATTAAACTACCCCAATACATAGCCACATATGGTGTAGCTTCAGATGATTGTAAACCACCAAAAGCATCATTTTTTAATAATTCACTTAAGTTGCTACCAACTGAAACTTCTACACCTACATAAAAGAAAATACCTAACATGCCTAACAACAATTGTGGGTACTTCATAGCACCCCAACCGTCAGGATTTTTTTTGGCTGATAAGTTTACAGATAATAAGCCAACAACAATTACTAAAAAAGCACCAATTAACCATTTCATTCTATACGCTTCCAAATCATGCTTTTCAACATCAGAAAGTAACGCTGGGTCTGTTTTATAGCTATTAAAAATAGGTACAAACATAATAATCAAAAGCCCTGTCATTATTAGCAACATGTACAAAGCTTTATTCGCTTTTTCTGTTTTTTCTTCTGAAATACCTGCTGGTACTTTTTTAGAGAAAAAGAACAATGCAGCAGCGGCAATAAATAAACCACCAACGCATGAGTACAATAATATTACTTTACCTAAACTTAGCGAAGCAATTTTTTCATCAGTAATAGCAGCAGTAGTACCAAATAATGCTAAGGCTACTACCAATGGCCCAATAGTAGTACCAAATGAATTGATAGCGCCACCTAATGTAACCCTACTTGTACCGGTTGATGGGTCACCCAATGTAATGGCAAAAGGTTGTGCAGCGGTTTGTTGTAATGAAAACCCTAAGGCCACAATAAACAATCCAACCAACATACCTGCAAAAGTGTTGAGGTTTACTGCTAAAATCATAGCGGCAGCACCTAATGCAGAAAATAATAAACCGTATACAATTGATTTTTTATAGCCCCATTTTGCTACCAAATCTTTACCGCCAAATGCACCATAAGCAAATAAAAATAAAGCGCCTATAAAGTAGGCGAAGTAAAAAGCCGTATCTACCAACTGGCTTTGAAACTGATCTAAATTAAATTTGTGTTTACAAAAAGGAATAAATACGCTGTTACCAGCCGCAATAAATCCCCAAAAGAAAAAAACAGTTACCAATGTACCTAATGCTCCGTAATTGGTAGGAATTAATTTGCCTGATGAGGGCATACTAATTTTGTCATTTTGTGATGCTATCATTTTGAAGTTTGGTTTTATCCCCCAAAATAGTGTAAAATATTATTAACTAAAAAATAATTTATTCAATGTTGATTATTGAAAACAATTTGTGTAAAAATGGTTTTCAATTTTGAAGACGATACATTTATATACATTGTAATATTTTAATTTGAAAATGTGTTGGTTTGAAATATACTTCATAAATTCATTTAAAATATTGAAACCGAACGAATGGAAATAATACATGTAAGTGCAGAGTGTTATCCAATGGCCAAAGTAGGCGGACTTGCCGATGTAGTAGGTGCTTTGCCTAAATATCAAAATCAACAAGGGCATATCGCAAAAGTTGTAATGCCCATGTACCGCACTAAGTTTTTGTATGAAAATGAATGGGAAGTTGTACACAAAGGGTTTTTCTCAATGGAGAAAATGAACTTTGATTTTACCATCATTAAAGAAATAAATAATAAGCTGGGTTTTGATTTATACTGTGTTGATATTAATGGTTTATTAGATAGAGAAAAAGTTTATGGCTATGATGATGATACAGAACGCTTCATGGCTTTTCAAATTGCGGTGATGGAATGGATGAGCAGATGGGAGCATAGGCCTGATATTGTGCATGTGCACGACCACCAAGCAGCTTTAATTCCGTTTATGATGAAGTATTGTTATGCTTATACAAATTTAAAAAGCATACCATCTATTTTAACCATACACAATGCACAATACCAAGGCTGGATGGGTTGGGAAAAAGCAGCTTATTTACCAGCTTGGGATACATGGAATTGGGGCTTGCTCGATTGGAACAATACCGTAAATTCCTTAGCATGTGGTATAAAAACAGCTTATCGTGTAAACACGGTTAGTCCGGGTTACATGAAAGAGTTAATGGATGAAGCCAATGGATTAGAAAATTTATTTAGGGCTGAATACGCAAAATGTACCGGCATCATTAATGGTATTGATTACAAAGTTTGGAACCCAGCAACAGATACTTATATAATGGATAATTACAGCATTAAAGATGCTGCCGCTGGTAAAGCTTTAAACAAGAAAAAATTGTGTGATGATTTTGGCCTTCAACCCAATTTACCACTCATAATTTTTATTGGTAGGTTAGTACATGAAAAAGCAGCTGAATTGTTGCCAGATGCCATCAATAATGCATTACAAACGTATACTGGGAAAATAAATTTTTTGATTTTAGGTAGTGGCGACCCTGCAGTAGAAAACGCCCTTACTCAAATGAACCAACAATATGTTGGGTACTACAATTCGCAAATAACCTACAACGAAAAACTGAGTCATTTAATGTATGCCGGTGCCGATTTTTTATTGATGCCTAGTAGGGTAGAACCTTGTGGCCTTAACCAATTATATGCATTGCGTTATGGTACAGTACCCATGGTACGTAGAACAGGCGGACTAAAAGATACTGTGATAGATATTGATGAACAAGGTGGTTATGGCTTATGCTTTAACTATGCTTCTTTATATGATATTGATATTACCATACAACGAGCACTAGCACTGTATAACGATACGGTAACATTAAATGCTGTGAGAAAGACCATGATGGCTATTGATAATAGTTGGATAGCCAGCGCCGAACAATATATAAACCTTTATAATTCTGTAAGATAAATTACCATTTATGACAAGCAAACAAGTTGTAGCCGTTATTTTAGGAGGAGGTGCAGGTAGTAGATTGTACCCACTTACCGCTACCCGTAGCAAGCCTGCAGTACCTATTGCAGGTAAATATCGTTTAGTTGATATACCCATTTCAAACTGTATTAATAGCAATATCAACCGCATGTTTGTATTAACCCAATACAACTCAGCCTCTTTAAATAAGCATATTAAAAACACCTATCAATTCAGTGGTTTTAGTAGCGGTTTTGTTGATATTTTGGCGGCAGAACAAACACCTGATAGTTTAGGCTGGTTTCAAGGTACGGCAGATGCGGTGCGCCAATCATTAAAGCATATCGAAAAAAATGACTTTGAATATGTATTGATTTTAAGTGGTGATCAACTCTATCAAATGGATTTTGCTGAAATGATTGATAACCACAAAGCCGCAGGTGCTGATATTACCATTGCCACAATACCTGTTGGTGCTAGCGAAGCCACTGAATTTGGTATTTTAAAAACAGATGAACACAATAGCATTACCTCTTTTATTGAAAAACCTGCTGCAGAATTATTACCAAATTGGGTAAGCGATACTGGTGAGGCAATGCAATCTATGCAACGTAACTACCTAGCCTCTATGGGTATTTATATTTTTAGCAGAAAAGTATTGTTCGGTTTGTTAGATGAAGAGAAAAAAGATGCAACTGATTTTGGTAAAGAAATTATACCTGATGCTATTAATAAATATAAAGTAATTAGTTATCAGTACGGTGGTTATTGGACGGATATTGGAAATATCTATTCGTTTTTTGAAGCCAACCTTGCTTTAACAATGGATATTCCGCCATTTAATTTGTTTGATAATAATCGTATGATTTTTACCAGAGCAAGAATGTTACCACCGGCAAAAATAAGCGGTACCACAGTAAAACAAACACTTATTGCTGAAGGTACTATTAGTCATGCTGCCTCAATAACCAATTCAGTTATTGGTATACGAAGTAGAATTGGAGCTGGTAGTGTAATTGAAAGTTGCTATGTAATGGGTAACGATTATTATGAAACCATCGAAGAGATTGCTCATAATTTTGAACATGGTATTCCTAAAGTAGGTATTGGCGATAATTGCGATTTAAAAAATGTAATTGTCGATAAAAATTGTAGAATCGGCAACAACGTAAAAATAAATGGTGGTAAGCATTTACCTGATGCAGACCACTCTTTGTTTACTATTAAAGATGGTATTGTGGTGATAAAAAAAGGCGCCACTATACCTGATGGGTTTGAACCAATTTTATAAAGATTGTTTACATAAAAAAGAGCCACAGCTATAATAACTGTGGCTCTTTTTGTTTTATATAATTATAACATCAATGACCAAACAAACCTATTTTTTTGTTGCTGTGCTTCCTCTTTATCGTCACCACCATCCCACCAATCTTTTGTTCTTTCAAAAATGGTATTTTTAATAAAGGCATTGTTGTAATACTTTTTTGCAGTAGTGGGTTTAATGTCATTAAACGCAACACCATTTATTGAAACTTTGGTAGCTATGAAAGATGTAAATAATCTTGGAATAGTAACACCCATAATTAAGCCAGGTAAACCGTTTATTGAACATGGCCCACCTGATACCATAATTTCATCAGTATAAAATGCAAATACATATACACTATCAAAAATTTTACCTACTGCTTTTCTACAATTAAAACCAGCAATATTTCTACTTTCATTGGTTAATACCCAATTAATGGTTGGTATTGTATCTTCAATATTGAAGGTACTTCCAAAAATATTTTTTTGTGTAATCAATTTGTTTTTGTTGAAATCAAAAAACCAATTATTCGCTTCATCGTCTCTACGCATGTATTCAGGTAATTTTGATTTTTCATCCCAACGATTAAACTTATATATACTTTGATTATTAGCGAATGTGTATTGGTAATAGCTGATTTTAAAAGTTGGTAAGTTTTCTTTCATCATTTCAGCCCAACTATCATTACCCATTGTTTTTTTAATATTGGTTTTTACTTCATATTCCACCATTGCTTTATCAATAAATTGTTGTTGTTGTGCATTTGAAGCAAATACAAAGCTTGAAATAAGTATAGTGAACAAAATATATAGTTTCATAATAAAATTATTAAGGTGAATTAATTTGCTTTAGGTGCTTTGTTTTTAAAGTTCCAAGCAAAGCCTAACATAAAGTAGCGCTTTAAACGGTCATTTCTAGTTTCTGTAAAAGTGTTACTGTAAAAATTACGATCTATCCCTATGTTTTGGTTAAGAATATCTCTTATTACACCATAAACAGTAAACTCATCACTTTTAAACGTACGTTGCAATTTTGCGTTCCATAAGCTATTGGTAAGGCCTGGTATTTGTGCCGTTTTTTGTCGTGCAATAATATTAAAGTCAGTACTTATTGACCATACTTTTTTGTAATAAACAGTTGCATCAGCCCCGGCACTGTAGGTTAGGTATTTGTTGGTATTATTGTTTTGAGAAGTGGTTTGTACATTATAATCAATTCGGTTATTAATGCTAAAATCGTATTTTTTTTCCTTGCTTTTTGACACATAAACTGATGTACCAAAATTAGCCGTATTAGAAAAGCTCAATTGATTATTAATAACATCAGCAAACCTATTGTAACCTATATTTTGATTGAAGTTAAAACGAGTATCAATTTTTTTGGCTTTAAAACCAAAACCGCCATAATAATTCAAATTAAAATTACCATTTGTATTGGTGGGTTGTGAAATAGTTTTACCCGTATTTGCATCAATAAAACGGTTATTAGTAATTGAGTTACTGATGAATGATGCATTTAAAGATTGATAAGAAAACAAATCTTTTAAGAAGTTATACGAGTTAGATGAGATGTTAAAATTATTATAGAATGATGGTTTTAAATTAGGGTTACCCAAAAATAAATTAAACTGATCGTTATTATTTCGCAACGGTTGTAATTGATTAATAGTAGGTTGCCTTGTTGTTCCGTTGTAATTAAATCGATATGATTTGTTTTTTTTATTCGTAAAATTAATAGACGCACTTGGTGAAAAGTTCGTAAAATTTCGAGGGTATGTTTTATTAAAACTAATATCTTTTAAATCAAAATTGGTAAAATTAACTGCTGCACCTACATTGATTTTTAATTTTTTGTAACTGTAATTCAATCGCAATGAAGGAATGTTTTGAATAATAGATTGTTTAAAATCATTAGACAATGAATCAACTTTAGTATCATACTTTGCTGATAAACTGTTGTATGCAAAACTTTTTTGCTTATTGGTACCACTATTTATGGCTAATTGATAGCCAATTTCTAAAGCATAATTTTTGCTTAATGGCTCTGTGTAAATCAATCTTGTATTGATGTTGCTGCTATTGTTTTCAAAATTTTTAGTTTGATCAATTAATTGTGCGGTATTATTTACCACATCAACATTATTTGATTGTAACAAGTTATCACCTTCATTGTTTAAATTATTTACATCAGTATTAATAGATAATGTTCGCCTATTTTTTTGAAAACGATGTTTGTAAATAACATTACCACTTAAGGCTTGTTTATTGTTCGAATTTTTTAACAAACGAGTTGATGTGTTTTTAATATTACCAAACTTACCGGTAGTAATAGCATTCGCAAAATCAGTACTGTTGGTTTCGTAAAAGTTTGCATTGCCCGTAATTTTTAACGTGTTAAATGAATCAATTTTAATGTCATAAATCGCTTTTAACTTAATATTGGTTCTATTGATATTGACAACATCATTGCTATTATTATTTAAAACCGAATCACCAATTTGTGTTTGGCGGTAAACATTGGTGGTATTGTTGTAACGTTGGTTATTGTACTTTGGCGAAAAATTTAAAGTTGTTTTATCGTTCCATTTATTGCTGTATTGTATGCCTGCATTGGTATTGGTGATAAAACCATTTTCAGTATTAACATAAGGTTCTTCATCATTTGAACCACCACGGTATGAATAATTACCTTCATCATCTACAGTAAAATTATTTTCACCACCACCAAACTTTTCTTCATCTTGCCAACTTAAACCATCTTGCCCAGTATTACCATTTAGTAAAAAGCCACTTATTTTTCTCTTGCCTTTAAATGAACTCAGCAAAATATTATCATTAAACCGATTAGGTATATTTTTTTGTAATCCACCAGCAACATCTACCTTACCAAAATAGCCCGATTTTTTATTGTCTTTTAATTTAAGGTTGATTGTTTTTTGTGTAACGCCATCATCAATTCCTGTAAAAGTTGCTTGGTCACTTTTTTTATCAAATACTTGAACTTCCTTTACAGCATCTGCTCTTAAGTTTTTAACCGCCATACCGGGGTCGTCACCAAAAAACTCTTCACCATCTACTAATACCTTTTCAACGGTTTGTCCTAGTGCTTTAATTTGCCCATTTTTATCAACTTGTATACCGGGCATTTTCTTCAATAACTCTTCTACATTTGCATTAGCACTTACTTTAAAACTATCCGCTGTATAAACAGTAGTATCGCCTCTTAATTTTATGGGTGAGCCAGACTTTACTATTACAGCTTCTAACAATTTACTTTTAGGCGTAAGAGCAATATTGGCAAGGGTTTCATTGGTGTTTTTTACACTAATATCATCAACAAAATCAGCATAAGCTGGGTGTGTAACGCTTAAAATGTAATTACCTGTTGGAATATTTTTTAACTGATAACTTCCATCTGCTTGTACCCTTGTAAAGGCTTTTAAAACTGAATCTTTAGGTGTTAATAAAACCACCACTGCATTACGAACACTATTGCTAGATGATGTATCTTTAATAAAACCTGAAATTTGTGAAGTTTGTGCCGAAACTTGGCCAATAAATAAAATGCAAATGAAAAATTGAATAATTTTTTTGAACATGCAGTTTGTTTTGAGGGTAGTTAATTTTTTACAAATATGTATAGTTAAATTTTCGTTGCAAACTAACATATCATAAATTAAAGTTAAACGATTACATTACTAACGGTGAAATAGCATACATCAATGGCATACGAAGACGAACATTTTATTGACAGTACCAAAATGGTTTGGAATTATTCATTGTTTAACGATGATGATATCAAGCTTTTCAAAGCAGGTAAATTATTTTATGGTCATGAAAAATTTGGGTGTCATTCAATACAAGTGCTACAAACAAATGGTTTTTACTTTGCTGTATGGGCGCCCAACGCAACAGCAGTAAGTGTTATAGGTGAGTTTAATGGATGGAAACATCATCTTCATCCACTTTTTGTAAGGCTCGATGAATCAGGTATTTGGGAAGGATTTATACCACGATTACCCGAAGGTGTTGTGTATAAATATTACATAAAGGGCTTTGAAGGTAAAGAAGTATACAAGGCAGACCCTTATGCATTTTATAACGAAAAACGCCCTGGTACTGCATCAATCACTAAAACATTAACCTACAGTTGGGAAGATGATCATTGGATGCAACACCGAAAACATAACAATGCTTTGCAAGCACCTTGGAGTGTGTATGAGGTTCACTTAGGTAGTTGGATGCGACCTAAAAAAGATGATCCCAACCTTTTTAATACTTATTTAGATTTAGTAGATCGCTTAGTGCCGTACGTGAAAAATATGGGCTTTACTCATGTGGAATTTATGCCCATTACCGAATACCCTTACGATGGTAGTTGGGGTTACCAATGTACCGGTTTTTTTGCAGCCACTTCAAGGTTTGGCACCACAGGCGATTTAATGTATTTAATTGATCAAATGCACCGCAATGGCATTGGTGTAATTTTAGATTGGGTGCCATCACATTTTCCGGCTGATGAGCATGGGCTTTATTTATTTGATGGTACGCATACCTATGAATATGCTGATATGCGTAAAGGTTTTCATAAAGATTGGAACAGTTATATTTTTAATTATAAACGTGCAGAAGTACGTTCGTTTTTATTAAGTTCTGCTCACTTTTGGTTAAAATACTATCATATTGATGGCTTACGGGTTGATGCTGTAAATTCAATTATTCGGTTAGATTTTTCAAGGAATGAGGGAGAGTGGGAGCCCAATGAACTGGGTGGTAGCGAAAACCTTGAGGCAATTTCTTTTTTGCAAGAAATGAATACTATTTTATACCGTGAGTTTCCTGATATACAAACCATTGCAGAAGAAGCATCAGATTGGCCCGGTATTACCCATGCTGTTTCAAAAAAAGGTTTTGGTTTTGGCATGAAATGGATGATGGGTTGGATGCACGATTCATTCAAATACTTTAAAAAACCCTGGAGCGATAGGGTAAAACATCAAAATGATTTCACTTTTAGCATCATGTATTTTTATGATGAAAAATTTATGTTGCCTTTAAGTCATGATGAAGTGGTGCATGGTAAAAGCCCCATGCTATATAAAATGCCCGGTAATGAGTTTCAGCAACACTCAAATTTAAAGTTGCTTTATACATGCATGTATACGCACCCCGGTGCAAAACTACTTTTTATGGGCAACGAGTTTGCTCAAACGAATGAGTGGGATTACAATAGTGAGTTGCAATGGGAACTGTTGCAATTTGACAGCCATAATGGTATGCAAGAGTGTGTACGTACATTAAACCACCTCTATAAAAATAACCCTAGCTTTTATGAGTGGCAGTTTGATAAAAAAGGTTTTGTTTGGGAAATGCTTACTATGGAGAATGAGGGCATTATGGCATACCGTCGCCGTGGTAAGGATAAAGCAAAAGATATGGTAATAATTATCAATGTGTCAAGTCTTGCATACAATGGCATAAGTATTGATTTAAAAGGTAAATTACATTGGAAAGAATTATTTAACAGTGACGATCAACAATTTTGGGGTAGTGGGTTGTATATGAATAATGAGCTTGACTGTAAAATTGTTGATAAAAAGAAACGTATCTGTAAAATAAATCTGAACATTAATGCGTTTACAGGTATCATCATCCAATAAAATATATCCAAAAAATCATAAATATGAAAAATCTGTTGAGCATATTAGCACTAATTTTTGCTGCAAAAGCATTTGCATTTGTGCCTTCTGATAGTGCACAATTTTATTTTGAAAAAGGTATGGTTGAAAAAAATGCCAAACGTTACTTGGTAGCCGCAAACCATTTTGAAAAAGCTATTTCTTTCAATAAATCATTTACAGAAGCATATATTGAAAATGCCGCAGTAAATATTGAGATGCGTAAAACCGATCAAGCTAAAGCTAATTTAGTAAAAGCATACGAATTACAACCAAGTAATAGCAAGGTAATTGAAGCGTTAACTGACTTGTATTACAATTATCGCCAATGGGATAAAGCCATTGAATTTGCATCAAAATGCACTACTTGTGGTAATACTGATAGAATTATTGGCATGAGTAATTATGAAAAAGAAGACTATGTTTTGGCCGAAAAAGCGTTATTGAAAGCTATCGCTAAAAAAGCTGACGATGCACAAGCTAATTACACTTTGGCTCGTACCTATATGGAAATGGAAGCGTATCGCAAAGCAGTTCCTTATTTTGAAAAGGCAGTGAGCTTATTACCTGAAAAAAATAATTGGGCCTATGAATTAGGTTTGTTGTATTATAACAACAATAACTATAGAAGCGCCGTAACAGCTTTTGAAGCAGCGTTAACGAATGGATATATTGCTAGCAATGATTTTAATGAAAACTACGGTTACGCATTGTTGTACTCAGGTAATTATGGAAAAGGTGAAGAAAAATTAATGGGTATTTACGCTAAAAAAAATAACAAAGAAATTATTAGAGATTTAGCTCAAATTTTATATGAACAAAAACAATATGATCGTTCGCTAGATTATTGTCAGAAATTATTAGAGATTGATGCTAAAGATGCAAAAGCATTGTACCAAGCTGGTTTAACCTTCCAAAAAATGGGACAAAAAGCAAAAGGACAAGGCATGTGCGATAAAGCCATTGAAATGGACCCTTCACTTGCATCGAAGCGAAGCAAGTCAATGGATCCGGGTGATATTGGGGCATTATAAACATTATAAAATAATAAAAAAAAGCGCACTTTAAAAGTGCGCTTTTTTTATTTCTTGGTTGGTATACCAACTGCATCATTATTTGATAAAGCTGCTACTGGCATTTTGTTAATATAGTAATTAAGATTTACCAACAAACAGTGCATATTATCTAAAGGTAAGGTTGTTACAGATGTGGCTTTTGGAGGCTGACTCACATCCAATGTCAAATTATTTAAACCTTGGTAACTGTCAATAATGCTACCTTTTAAACTGAGTGGTTCTTTTGCTTTTTTTAATTGCAATTGTGGAACTTGCTGTGCTTTTGAAGCATAAGTTGTTAAACATAATAATCCAATTATTAAACTTTTCATATGCTGAAATTTTAAATTATTTCCATTGGTTATATTGGTTAATTAACCCATTTGTACTGCTATCGTGGCTTGTAACCACTTCATTAGTAACCAACTCCTCTTGAATATTAATCGCTAATTTTTTGCCTAATTCAACACCCCATTGGTCAAAACTAAAAATATTCCAAATAACACCTTGCACAAATATTTTGTGTTCATAATAAGCGATCAATTGCCCTAATGTGAATGGCGTAATACGTTCAATTAAAAAAGAATTACTAGGGCGGTTACCTTCAAAAACCCGATAAACGTTTTCATGTTGTGAGCCATTCATTAATGCTTCTGTTTGAGCAAAAAAGTTACTCATTAATTTCATTTGATGATCACCAATAGGGTTATGCGATTTTGCAGCAGCAATAAAATCAGCCGGTATAATTTGAGAGCCTTGGTGTATTAACTGGTAAAATGCATGCTGTCCATTAGTACCTGGTTCGCCCCAAATAACTGGGCCGGTTTGGTAGCTAACTTTTTCACCATTTCTATCAACATATTTTCCATTACTCTCCATGTTACCTTGTTGAAAATACGCAGCAAAGCGATGTAAATATTGATCATACGGCAATATGGCTTCAGTAGCTGCGCCGTAAAAGTTACGATACCAAATACCAATCAAAGCCATTAAAACAGGTATATTTTTTTCAAATGGGGTTGTAGCAAAATGAACATCAGTAGCATGTGCACCCTTTAGTAAATCTTCAAAATTATTATAACCAATAGTAGCTGCAATACTCAAACCAATAGCACTCCATAAACTATAGCGGCCGCCAACCCAATCCCAAAAAACAAACATATTTTTTGGGTCAATACCAAATGCTGCTACATCTTTTTGGTTGGTGCTTAAAGCAACAAAATGTTTAGCAATAGCTGCTTCATTACCACCATTTTGAATAAACCATGTACGAGCAGTTTGAGCATTGGTCATGGTTTCTTGCGTAGTAAATGTTTTGCTAGCTATTAAAAAAATGGTTTCATCAACCGTAACTTTTTTGAGTGTTTCAGCAATATGTGTTCCATCAACGTTACTTACAAAATAAGGTTGTATACCTTCAACCCAATAAGGTTTTAGTGCTTCAGTAACCATTACCGGACCTAAGTCGCTACCACCAATACCTATATTTACAATGTATTTTATTTTTTTATTGGTAAACCCTTTCCAATTACCACTATGCACATCATCACAAAACTGTTTCATTTGTTGTTGAACTGCTTTTATGGCTGGCATTACATCTTCACCATCTAACACTACTGGTTTACCAGAAAAATTTCGCAACGCAGTATGAAGTACAGCCCGGTTTTCAGTTTTATTGATTTTTAGGGCTTCAAACATGGCACTAATTGCATCTTTCAATCCACACTCATTTGCCAATGCTAATAAAGAGGATAGTATTTTTTCATCTATATTGTTTTTTGAGAAATCAAATAAAATATTTCCATCTTTAATTGAATATTGTTGAAACCTTTTTTCGTTTGCATCAAACAAACTTTTTATGGTGTTATTTTTTTGACTGTTATACAAATCAGTTAATTGTTGCCAAGCCGCTGTATTGGTGGGATTTATTGATGGAAACATTATTTGAAAAATTTAGAAGCTACTTTGCTGTTTTAGAAATTTCCTTAACAACTAGTAAATTAAACATTAAATGGCGTAATATTGTAGTACCAAAATTAACGATTTTTTTTATGCTTAAGAAAATAAGCATTTTGCTTCCCGTTCTAAACGAGCAGGAAAATATTTTATTTATATATAATAAAATAAATGCCAATTTTGAACAACTATCTCAATATGAATGGGAACTCATATTTATTGATGATGGTAGTTCAGATAATACCTTATCTATTATAAAAGATGTTATCACTAAACATCAACATATTAGCTATATTAGTTTTTCAAGAAACTTTGGTAAAGACAATGCGTTGATGGCTGGTATGGATAAAGCTACAGGGGATGCACTAATCACAATGGATGCAGATTTACAACATTGTCCATCTTTAATAAATGAACTAATTAAACAGTGGGAAAACGGTTGGGAAGTTGTTTATTATTATAGGAAAAGTGATAACGTTTATTCAAGTTTAATATCTAAATTAAATTCAAAGCTATTTTATAAGGTGATGAATATTATCACAAACGTTTCTCTTGAAAATGGCATTTCTGATTTTAGAATTTTAGATAAAAATGTAGTAAAGGCATTACTGAACCTAAAAGAAGATAATCCGTTTTTTAGAGGTTTAATTAAGTGGGTGGGATTTAAACAATTAGCACTACCATATAATCCCGTACAACGATATGGCGGTAGATCAAGCTATAAACCTAAGGTATTGGTAAAACTTGCTATTAATAGCATCACTTCATTTAGCACCAAACCTTTAACTTTAGCCATATATATTGGTTTTGTATTTTCTTTTCTGTCGGTTTTATATATACCATATGCTATATTCAGTAAAATGTGTCATATAGCAATTTCTGGTTGGACTTCCATAATTGTTACCATTGCATTTTTTGGAGGGCTAAATTTAATGGTAATGGGTATCATTGGGCTTTATTTAGGTAAAACATTTATGCAATCAAAAGGAAGACCTTCGTATATCATAAGAGAAACTAACTTCAATTAGCTATGATTAAGTTAGGAGTTATGATAAGGCGTAGCGAATTTTTAAACAATAAATCACTATCGATTATAATTTGGTTTGGTTTAGTAATAGTAGCACTTGCTTTATCTTTCGTCAACCATTCTGGCATTAACAATTACTATATATTTAAGGGGGTTTTTGAGCATACCATACAGCAAAAAAATTTGTACTTGGCCTATCCAGAACAATATGAAGATGTAAATTTATACGGTCCTGTATTTAGCGTTGTTATTGCTCCTTTTGCAATACTTCCTAATATTTTGGGCAGCTTTTTATGGATATTATTTTCGGCATTTATACTGTATTATGCTATTCAACAACTACCAATTTCAAAAAATATTAAATCGGCAATTATAATTTGTAGCGCAGTTGAAATGATGAATGTAGCATCATGGTTTCAAAGCAATGCATTTATTGCAGCCTGTATTTTATTAGGCTTTTCCTTTATTATCAAAGAAAAAGAAGGTACAGCGCTATTTTTTATTCTTCTTGCTACCTTTATTAAGTTATACGGTATTGTTGGTCTTTCATTTTTTTTATTTAGTGATAATAAACGAAAATTCATTTTTTATACAATTTGCTGGAGCCTTGTTTTTATTAGTTTACCTTTATTGTTTACTTCAATTGATTTTATAATTCAATCTTACATTGATTGGTATCATGCACTCACAGTAAAGTCAGCCAAAAACATAGACATAACACAACAAAATTATTTACAAGATATCAGTGTAATGGGTATGATTAGACGTATTTTTAAATTTACACATTTAAAAAATATAGTCGTTTTTATACCTGCAGTTATATTATTTTTAATTCAATGTCTGTATGTGAAATACTACAATGATATTCGCTATAAAACTTACCTGCTTTGTTCAGTGTTATTAATGGTAGTAATATTTAGCACTAGTGCTGAATCACCAACTTATATTATCGCTTTTCTGGCAATTTGCCTTTGGTATTTTTTACAAAATAAAACAACCTACAATACTATATTTTTTATTTTTGCTTTTGTTGTAACATCATTCTCTTATTCAGATTTGTTAACACCTTCGTTTCGTATTTACATTGCAAGACCTTATGCTATCAAAGCTTTACCATCATTTATTACGTGGCTAATCATTTGCATGCAGGTGTATAAAAAACAATTTTTACAGATTTCTCTAGAAAACTTTAAAATAAATCAATGAGGTCCAAAGCATTTGTATTACTAACTTTTGATGTAGAAGAATTTGATCTTCCCATTGAATATAATGACATAATATCGATGGATGAACAATTAGCCATTGGTAAAAAAGGTTTAAACGAAATATTGTCTATCGTTGAACAATGCAAAGTATCTGCTACGCTTTTTACAACTGCACATTTTGCAAATAATAATAAAGATGAAATAAAAAAAGCTGCTTATTTTCACGAAATAGCTTCACACTGCTACTACCATGGTAGTTTTAAAGAAGATGATGTAATACAATCAAAAATAATTCTTGAGCAAATTATTGAAAAAGAAGTAGTTGGATTTAGAATGCCACGATTTAAACAAATAGAAAAAACACTAATTAAAAATGCAGGATACCTATATGATTCATCAATTAATCCTACATACATACCTGGTCGTTATAACAACTTAAATAAAAGCACGAAAGCTTTAATTGAAGATGAAATTACTATAGTACCTGTATCTGTAACCCCCTTTTTTAGATTCCCTTTATTTTGGCTTAGCTTCAAAAATTTACCATATTGGATATACAAAAGGTTGGCACTTTATACTTTAAAAAAGCAAGGTTTTTTATCATTGTATTTTCATCCATGGGAGTTTATTGATATTACCTCGTATAAAATACCTAGCTATACCAAAAAAAATTGTAAAGGAATATTATCAGCTAAACTTATAAGGCTCATCAATGAATTAAAACAAAATGCCACTTTTATAACAATGCAAGATTATATAACAGATCACATTTGATGAATAGTATTAACTACATGTTGCACCATATCGCTGCTCACATCTAAATGCGTTACCATACGTACTTGCGTTGGCGAAACCGCTAAGCAATAAATATTTTGCGATTGCATAAAATCACAAAAAGCTTTTGTACCAACATTATCTAACACTTCAAAGATGATGATATTGGTTTCTACCGGCATCATTTTACCAATAAAATCTTTATTCAGTAACGCATCTGCAATTTGTTTTGCATGTATATGATCTAACGCCAACATGGGTTTGTGATGTTTTAAAGCATACAAACCAGCTGCTGCCATGTAACCAGCTTGTCTCATGCCACCACCCATTACTTTGCGTACACGTCTTGCTTTTTTAATATAAGCAGCAGTACTTAATAAAACACTACCGATAGGGGCTCCCAACCCTTTACTCAAGCAAATTGAAATACTATCGAAAATGGCACCATATTGTTGTTCGTTTTGTTGGGTAGCTTCTAAAGCGTTAAATAAACGAGCACCATCTAAATGCAATTTTAAACCATGTTGTGTACACACTTGCTTAATTTGCTGCAAAGTATCAATAGCATAACAACTACCACCGCCACGGTTACAAGTATTTTCTAAACTCACCAATGAGGTAATTGGTTTATGTACATCATCAGGGTTAATAGCATTTACTACATCTTCAGCAGTTATCATGCCTCTATTTCCATCTATAGCCCTTACTTGGCAGCCGCTATTAAAAGCAATACCACCACCTTCATAAATATATACATGACTTGTTTTATCGCAAATTATTTCATCACCAGGTTGGGTGTGGCACTTGATGGCTATTTGGTTGGTCATGGTGCCAGTAGGGCAATAGATGGCTGCTTCCATACCAAATAATGCTGCACAATATGCTTCAAGTTCATTAACGGTAGGGTCTTCTCCAAAAACATCATCACCCACTTTTGCACTAAACATAGCCGCCAACATAGCTGCGGTGGGTTGGGTAAAAGTGTCAGATCTTAAATCTATTTTCATTAAAAAACTTGTGAATTTGAAAAAATGTATTTCAAACAAAATTAAATAAGCAATATTAAAACAGCACATTATATTTTAAACTACCTTTTTATGAACTAATTAGCAGAAAATTAGGGTCATAAAAAAACTATAAAACAGCAATAATATTATTCTAATTGCATTTTTAGCACGGTTATTGTATAGATATTATTCTCCAAACAACAAAATTTTTTCTATTAAATTTATCGTAAAGCAGCATTAAAGTTGTAACTTTGCAGTCGCTTTTACGTATATACATCATACAGAACATAATATAAACAAATGAGGCAATTAAAGATAGCTACTCAGATTACCAACCGTGACTCACAAGCGGTTGAGAAATATCTACAAGAAATTTCAAAAATATCGATGATTACACCTGAGGAAGAAACGATTCTTGCCCAGAAAATTAAAATGAACGACCAACGTGCATTGGATAAATTGGTGCAAGCCAATTTAAGGTTTGTGGTTTCGGTTGCAAAACAATACCAACACCAAGGTTTATCATTATCAGATTTAATAAATGAAGGTAATTTAGGTTTAATAAAAGCAGCACAACGTTTCGATGAAACAAAGGGTTTTAAATTTATTTCGTATGCTGTGTGGTGGATTCGTCAATCAATTTTACAAGCTTTAGCTGAACAAGGTAGGTTGGTACGTTTACCACAAAATAAAATCGGTACTTACAATAAAGCCAACAAAGCTTACATGGCTTTTGAACAAGAGCATGAAAGAGAGCCATCAACAGAAGAATTGGCAGAGTTATTAGAAATGAGTGAAACTGAAATCAACAATATTTTCCAAAGTAATACCCGACATACTTCGTTAGATGCACCTGTACATGAGGCAGAAGACGTTGCAATGGGTGATTTGTTAAAAGGTGGTTCAGAAACAGATGAAGATGTAATGCATGATTCACTAAAAAGTGAAATTCGCCGTGTATTAAAATCATTAAGCCCACGTGAAGCAGAAATTGTAAATGCTTATTTTGGTTTAGATGGTGAAAACGGTGTAACGATCGAACAAATTGGTCATAAGTACGATTTAACAAAAGAGCGTATTCGCCAAATTAAAGAAAGAGCTATCAAACGCTTACAAAAAGCAAGATACAGTGGTGCCCTAAAAGCATATTTAGGATAGTATCATCTTAAAATAATTAAAACCTTCTAAGCAATTAGAAGGTTTTTTTATGCCGGTACATATATAATAATACAAGTGCCTTTACCTGGTTCACTCGTAAAATTTACAGTACCGTTTAAAAAAGAAATTCTAGTTAATATATTTTTTAAACCAATACCATCTTTCTCCATATTGCTGGCAACATCAAATCCTACGCCATTATCTTCAATGGTCACCGTAATTTCATTTTGCTCTTTAAATATTGAAATATCTAATTCACTAGCCTGTGCATGTTTAATTACATTGTTTACACATTCTTGTATAACCCTATATAATACAGTTTCTATATTGTTACTTATATTGGTAGTGAAGCCATCACTATCAAAATGAACTTTCAATTTTTTATGATCTAGTTTATTTAAAAATTCATGAATAGCTTCAGGTAAATTATTTTTCAATAATGCATTGGGCATTAAATTGTGCGATACGGAACGAATTTCATTACATCCATCTTCCACCAATGAAACGATTCTTTCAAAGTATACTTTTTGATCAGCACTAGCTAATGTAGTACAATTTTCAAATGCCGATAAATTCATTTTTGCTGCACTAATTAATTGGCCTACACCATCATGTAAATCTGTTGCAATTCGTTTACGTTCTGCTTCTTCAGCATCTATTATGGCTTTTACTGAAAACTCTTGTTGCAAAAATCGTTCTGCTTGCAACTTAGCTTCTTGTCGCCATTGGTAACGTCTATATTGTGTAAATGCTAGCAAAGCGCCAAGTCCAACTAAAATTATAGTACCTATTAAAATAATACGTTGTTGTACAATTTTATTGCGTTGTTCATTAATAGTAAATTCTTTTAAATCAGTTTCGTAACGAGTATTTAATTCTTCTATTTGTTTTGATTTTTCAATAGAAAAAATAGTATCGTTGATGTTGTTTTTTATTTTGTTATAGGTGAGTGCAGTTTTAAAATCGCCCATGGCTTCTGCAATATTGGCTAATAGGGCGAAATTATTTCTTTTAAGTTCGGCATAACCTAATTGTTGTGCAATAACATTACTTGTATCAATAAATTGTATTGCTTTTGCATATTGTTTTGATAAAAAATAAGTATTGCCTAAATCAGTGTAGTTTAACCCTAGTGATAGAGAATCATTCATTTTTTTTCTAAACATCAATGATTGTAGTAAGTAACTTTCAGCTTGTGTAAATTTATTTTGCATAGTATAAATGCCTGCCAAATTGCTTAAGGCATAACATATACCTGTGGTATCTTTCCGTTTCTCATCAATCAGTAATGAGGTGTTGTATCGTTTTGTAGCTTCTGCATAATCACCTTTATACTCAAATACTACACCTGATTCGTTATAAATCATTGCTATACCTGCTGAATCTTTCAAGGTTTCAAAATGTTGCATAGCCTTATTGTAATTATCTAACGAACGCTTTAAATCACCCGTTTTACGGTACAATTTTGCAAGGGCATTGTAACTATTGGCTAAGTTTTTTAAATCTTTAAGTTGATCAAACTTTTTTACAGAGCTTATTAAATAGTTGGCTGCATTATTATAATCACCTTTAAAATAATATGATTCGCCTATTTGTCTTTCTAAAATACCAACACTCACTTTATCGCTTTTTTCATTTGCATATATAATACCCTGCAATGCAATTTTAATTACATCATCAAAATTTTGTTTACCAACTATAGTTCCGTAATGAATGTATTCAGCTATTTTTTGCTCATACGGCAAGTTTTCATTTGCTTTTATAAATTGGTTGACGGCTGATTGTGCAAAAATTTGCAACACATATTGCAGCAATAAAATGAGTAAGATGCTGATTCTTTTCATTAAAACTTAAAGTTTATTAATTAATTCATTCAAACATTACTATTTCATAAAAGTGATTTTTTTTAAGATGCAATAAATACCCAAAGCAGGGTATATATAGCGATTGTATAAAATTCAAATTTGTATGAACAACTTAAAAACAAAAATCTAAAAACGAACACATGAAAAAGCTGTTAATTATTATGTTCGCAACCTTGGTAAGTGTAGCCACTTTTGCAAATGATGTTTTGGTAAGTGCTATATCACTAACCGGACAAACAACCACAGGTGCGTTAAATACACATTACACTAATGTACAATTTAATATTGGTTGGAAAAACAGTTGGCGTACCAGCACCAACGAAAGTAATTATGATGGTTGTTGGATATTTATTAAGTATCGCAAACAAAGTACTTCAGTTTGGTTACATGCAACATTAAACGCAACCGGACAAACCGCTCCGGCTGGTAGTGTTTTAAAACCCTCAAACGATAGTAAAGGTGCATGGATTTACAGAGCTACTGATGGTATTGGTGATGTAACATACAATACAGCTCAACTTCGTTGGAACTATGGTGCAGATGGTGTTTTAGATAACGAAAATGTAGAAGTACAAGTATATGCTGTTGAAATGGTTTATTGCCCAACAGGTGCTTTTAACTTAGGTAACGCATCAACAGAAACATCTAAATTTAGAGATGGTGTGGTGGATACTTGGTTCCCTATTACAAGCGAAGCAGCAATAACTTGTGGTATATCTGCTGGTAATTTAACTGCATCAGGTTCTTTTTTAAACAGTGGTTCTATACCAGCCGCATACCCTAAAGGTTACAATGCATTTTGGGTAATGAAGTATGAGTTTAGTGAACAACAATATGTTGATTTTTTAAACACACTTGATCAAACAAACGCAACCAATAAAAACAATATTGGCGCAACAGGTTTAGTACCCAATATGGTTGCCAATTCTCCCGAAAAAGCTGCAAGAGGATTTAGTCCATTAAATTTATTAGCTTGGTTAGATTGGGCAGCAATGCGACCAATGACAGAATTTGAATTTGAAAAAGCATGTAGGGGAAATAACAATACACCATCACCATTAGAATATGCATGGGGTAATACTACCATTGCTCAAGTGGCAACACCCACGGCCCAAAATACTGCAACAGAAACTTGGGCTACAGGCAATGCATCTTATTCATCAAGTATTGTAATTCGCTGTGGCGCCTTGGCAACTGCTACAAGTAATCGAATTTCGAGTGGTGCTACATTTTACGGCGCTATGGAAATGAGTGGTAATAATGCTGAACCAACGGTGTACGCAGGTAACGCACAAGGCAGGTCATACACGGGCTTACATGGTGATGGTGTTTTAACTGCTACTGCTGAAGCCAATACGCCTAACTGGCCATCAAGTACTAATAACCCTTGTGTGTTATTTCGTGGTGGTGGTAATGGTAATGTTACATTTCAATTACAAGTATCTGATAGGTCGGCTGGCATAAATGATTATACCACACCAGCAACTGCAAATGGCGGTCGTGGCGTACGTACAGGCGAATAACATCTTTTCATCAAAAAAAATAATTTATGAAAAGTTATATAGCTACCATTTGTATATTGTTACTAAAAATAACTACAATAATTGCACAACCAATTAATAATGCAATATTTTTTGGAAGCGCTGGCGATGGTTTTTCAGCAGTAAAAAATAGTGTTGTAACCAATAATATTTTTTTCGGAGGTAGGGGTGATGGTGTCAACAAAGCAACTAACAATATTATTTCAAACAACATATTTACGGGTGGTTTGGGAGATGGTGTAAATGTTGCAAAAAATACTGTAGCTGTTAACCATATTTTCGTTGGCGGTATAGGCGATGGTTGGAGCCGTAATATAAACACTGCAACGGCTAATAATATTTTTAGTGGTGGTGTAGGCGATGGATGGAACAAACAAGTAAACTCAATAGTAGTAAACACCATTTTTTTGGTGGTAGTGGTGATGGTTGGGGAAAATTTAAAAATATAGCCAACCTTAATACTATTTATTTAGGTGGCAACGGCGATGGATGGTCAAGTGTTGTAAGACCCTTAGGTACATTGCCAGTTACACTTTTATACTTTACGGCCATTAAACAAAACAAAAACAACGCATTACTGCAATGGAAAACTTCACAAGAAATAAACAGTGCTTTTTTTGATGTTGAAAGAAGTGCAGATGCTATTATATTCAATAAAATTGGAACCGTAGCTGCCGCAGGCAATACAACAACCCCTACAGCATATAGTATTATTGATTATAGTCCTAATAAAGGATCTAATTACTATCGCTTAAAACAAGTTGATGTAAATGGAAGGATTTCCTATTCACCAACAAAAGTACTCTTGTTTGATGTTGATAATATTGATTTTGTAAAATACTATCCTAACCCAACAAAAGATATTGTTAATATTTCATTCACTAATGCTGCTGCAAATGAAGCCTTGGTGATCAATATCATCAATGAAATGGGTGTATTGGTTCACCAATACAAAACAACTTATAATTCAAATAATACCATACAACTCAATCTATCAGCCTTTGCTAAAGGAGTGTATTTTATGCAACTAAAATCAGCTACTATCAACAGTACTAAAAAAATAGTATTGCAGTAAATTTTTACCAATCAATCAACATGTTAAGAACCACTATAGAGTGGTTCTTTTCGTTTACTCAAATTGACGTAAATTTGCACAACGAAAAAAATATGAAAAAGTTTAAAATAGGGCTATTTCCACTTGTACTACTTTTTCTTACGGCTTGTGAAAAAGATATTAATTTAGATGTGAAAGCCGCTGAACCGTTACTAGTTGTTGATGCACAAATTGAAAATGGGCAACCACCTATTGTTGTATTGACAAAAAGCTTAGGTTATTTCAGTAAAATTGATCCACAAATTTTAGCGAATAGTTTTGTAAGAAATGCAAAAGTATACGTATCTAATGGTGTGCAAACCCATCAATTAAAAGAATATGCTACGCCATTGGCCCCTGGCTACACTGCTTATTTTTATAGTAATGATTTAACCAGCCCTTCAACTGCCTTTGTTGGGGAATACACTAAAACCTATAGTTTACGTATTGAAGTAGATAATAAAGTGTACACCGCCACTACTTTTATACCTAATAATAACATTACATTAGATTCTATTTTTACAAGGCGACCACCTTTTGTGGTTGATACCACTTTACGAACGTTGCAACTACGTTCAACCGACCCTGCTGGCTTAGGTAATTTTGGAAGGTATTTTACAAAGAAAAACAGCGGGCCATTTTTACCCGGTGAAAATTCAGTTTTTGATGATCAAATCATTGATGGTACCACATTTACGGTACAATTGCCACAAGGTATTGATAGAAATAATCCGCCAAAAGCTGATAGTAATTTCTTTAAAAGAGGCGATACAATTACTTTAAAATATTGCAATATCCCTCAGTCTACCTTCACTTTTTGGAGTACATGGGAGTTTGCTTTTCAAGGTATTGGTAACCCTTTTGCACAACCTAATAAAGTTTTAGGCAATATTTCAAACGGTGCATTAGGAGCATTTTGTGGCTATGGTGTACAATATAAAACCATTATAGCACCTTAAAATAACATAAACAAAAAAGAAGATAAAAAATGAACGAAAAAGTAAGTTGTTTAATTATAGGTTCTGGTCCGGCTGGTTATACAGCGGCAATATATGCTGCAAGAGCAAATATGAAACCAGTGTTGTACCAAGGTATACAACCGGGTGGACAATTAACCATTACAACAGAGGTAGAAAATTATCCTGGTTATCCAGAAGGTATTCAAGGGCCCGAAATGATGATTCATTTTGAAAAACAAGCGGCTCGTATGGGTACAGATATTCGTTATGGTTTAGCCACCAAAGTTGATTTTAGTAGCCGTCCATTTAAAGTTGAAATTGATGAAGAAAAATGGATTGAAGCCGATGCGGTAATTATTAGCACTGGCGCTGCTGCAAAATGGTTAGGCATACCTAGCGAACAAAAATTAAATGGGCATGGCGTAAGTGCTTGTGCCGTTTGCGATGGTTTTTTCTTTAAAGGCAAAGAAGCAGCTATTGTAGGAGCTGGCGATACGGCTGCTGAAGAAGCATTGTACTTATCTAAAATTTGTAGTACAGTACATATGATTGTGCGTAAAGATGTAATGAGAGCAAGTAAAGTAATGCAAGAGAGGGTATTGGCTACACCAAACATTAAAGTATACTGGAACAGCGAAACAGACGAAATTTTAGGTGAAGAAAAAGTTACTGGGGTAAGAATTTTAAATAACCAAACCAACGTAAAAACAGAAATACCTGTAAGTGCATTTTTTGTTGCCATTGGCCACAAACCTAATAGCGATATTTTTAAAGATTACCTCACACTTGATGATGCAGGTTACATTGTAACAACACCGGGTACATCTAAAACAAATATTGAAGGGGTTTTTGCAGCAGGTGACGTGCAAGATAAAATTTACCGACAAGCCGTAACAGCAGCAGGTAGTGGTTGTATGGCGGCTTTAGATGCAGAACGTTTTTTAAGCGAAAAAGGCTTACACTAATGTTTACCATTCATTTGAATAAACTAAAATACTTTGCTCATCATGGTTGGCATGATGAGGAAAGTATTACGGGTGCTTGGTTTGAAGTTTCAGTGTCAACATCTTTTCATGAAGAGGGCAGTATCACTAATTTAGAACAAACCATAAATTATGTGGGTATAGCCGCCATCATTAAAAAGAATTTTGAACAACCGGTGGCTTTGCTTGAAACTTTAGCACAACAAATTGTAGCTGAAATTAAAGCTGCTGAACCCCGTATTATACAAATTAACATAACTATTGAAAAAGTAAATCCGCCAATCCCTAATTTTACGGGAACAGTAGGCGTTACTTATTCAAAATCGTTTTAATAATGAAGTGGTTGTTAATTGTATGTACATCTTTATTTATCACTTTGTGCACATCTGCACAAGATGTAAATACTATTATTGCAGATGCTCATAAAATTGAAGCCATCCCCAACGAAAAAGGTGCCTTCTTAAAGTTTAAAGAAGTACTCAAAATACAGCCCAATAATTTAGTTGCACTTGTAAAATGTAGCGAATTATGTTGCAGAATTGGCGCTAGAGAAAAAAATACCCAAGTACGTGATGAGTATTACAATACTGCTGTGATTTATGCAAAAACGGCATATCGTTTATACCCCAATAGCGATGAAGCCAATGTAGCTATGGCTTTAGCCATTGGTAGAACTATTTTATTAAAGAGTGGTAAGGAAAAAATAGTAGCTGTAAGAGAGCTTAAAGCCTATGCTGATAAAGCTGTTGCAGTTAATCCTAGTAATTTTAAAGGCTGGCATATTTTAGGTAAATGGCATTATGAAGTAAGCAACCTCAATGCCATTGAAAGAGCAGGCGCAAAAATTATGTATGGGGGTATACCTTCCGCTTCTCTTAAAACATCCATATCATCCTACGAAAAAGCAAAAATGTTGAGCCCCGGTTTCACGTTAAATTACTTAGAACTAGCCAAAGCCTATTGGCGTAATGATGATGATGATAAAGCAATTGCACAACTTAATTACTTGCTTACTTTAAAAAATCAAACGGAAGATGATCCTCGTATTAAGGAAGAAGCCAAAACCTTATTAAAAAAATGGCAGTAAATATGGTGACATTTTAAATTATACTTACATTGTATAATGAAGTTTATTTACACTTTTACGATGTTCGTTTTTAGTTGTTGCAATAACCTTTTTGCACAACAATTTTCCCTACAAACATTCAACGCAAAGCAAGAAAAAATCAGTAAAAACGGTATAAAAGTATTAGGCAGTTTTGCAGGTGCCAATATTATTTATGGTAGCATTGCAGCCAACCAAACTAATGGTAAAACCAAATACTTTCATGAAATGAATGCCATTTGGAACAGTGTAACGTTAGGAATAGTTGGTTTAGGTATATTAACTTCAAAAAAAGGCGAATTAACTTCTTTCAACAGCACCCTAACCAAGCAACAACAAATCGAAAAACTTTTCTTATTCAATATCGGATTAGATGCTGCATATATTGCAGGTGGAGCCTACATTAAAGAACGTTCGTTCAACAGTAAAAAAAATGCATTGAAGCTAAAAGGTTACGGCGAAAGTATTATGTTGCAAGGTGGCGCCCTTTTATTGTTTGATGGTGTTATGTATTATTTGCAACACAAGCATGGTAAAAAATTACAAGCGGCGACGGAGAAGCTACAATTCACTACCACAAGCCATGGTATTGGTTTGTTGGTAAGATTATAATCACCATTTATCATCAAAATAAAGCGCTAAACATTATATACGTTTTATAAATTACACCATAATTACCTTTAACAAAACACTTATTTATGCAAAAAACTATAGCATTTATGCTAGCTTTTATGAGCCTAACATTTGTTGCATCAGCTCAAAAAACGAGTAACTATGATCCACATCAATTGTTTTCACCATTATTTTACGGTGACGGTAGTGCAACAAGAGCGGCCGATGGTTCACCCAATAGTAATTACTGGCAAAACAGGGCTGATTATCAAATAAACGCTAGTTTAAATGATGAAACGAATGTAATAACGGGCAGCGTTACTATTACATATAAAAATAATAGTCCGAACAACTTACCTTATTTATGGTTGTATTTAGATCAAAATTTATTTTCAAAAGATAGCCGTGGACAAGCTAGAATGCCGGTAGATGCTAGAAGCAGGTATGGTAGTTCTAACAGTAATTTTGATGGTGGTGTAAAAATTGGTTCTGTAAAATTGGTGAATGATAATGCGGCTGCTGATTATATTGTTACAGATACTAGAATGCAAATTCGTTTACCAAAAGCACTTAAAGCCAACGGTGATATCATCAAAATAAAAATTGATTATTCATTTGAATTACCAAAAGAAGGTGCTGATAGGTGTGGTATTTTAAATACTGATAACGGTAAAATATTTGCCGTAGCACAATGGTATCCACGTATGTGTGTGTATGATGATGTGGAAGGATGGAACACATTGCCTTATTTAGGCCCAAGTGAATTTTATTTAGAATATGGCGATTTTGAATATAACATCACCGCACCAGCATCGCATATTGTAGTAGGCAGTGGCGAATTATTAAACCCTGCAGAAGTATTAACCGCTACACAATTAAAACGCTATAATGAAGCAAAGTTGAGCGATAAAACAGTTATTATTCGTGGGGCTGATGAGGTGACCAATCCATCATCTCGACCAAAAACTACGGGTACTTTAACATGGAAATTTAAAATTCAAAACAGCAGAGATATTGCATGGTCATCATCAAAAGCATTTATTTGGGATGCCGCAAAAATTAATTTACCTGATGGTAAAAAAGCTTTGGCACAAAGTGTATACCCCGTTGAAAGTAATGGTGTAAAAGCTTGGAGCAGGGCTACTGAGTATACCAAAGGCAGTGTTGAAAATTATAGTAAACGTTGGTTTCAATATCCTTATCCTGCTGCTACTAATGTGGCTACTAATATTGGTGGTATGGAATATCCTGGGATTGTTTTTTGTGGTTCAAATGCTGTACAAGGCGATTTATTTGGTGTTACAGACCATGAATTTGGGCACACATGGTTTCCGATGATTGTAGGTAGTAATGAAAGAAAATATGGTTGGATGGATGAAGGCTTCAATACTTTCATAAATACCTTAGCGTTGAAAGATTTTAATAAAGGTGAATACGATGGTACTGAGCCTGCACCATCAGCATTAATGGGTTATTTATTTGGTCCACAAAGTGAAAGTATTTTAAATACACCTGATGCCATGAAGGAAGCTAACATTGGAGCGGCATTATATTACAAACCTGGTTACGGATTAACCTTATTACGTAATAATATTTTAGGGCCTGATAGATTTGATTATGCATTTAAAGAGTACATAAAAAAATGGGCTTACAAACATCCAACACCGTGGGACTTTTTTAGAAGTATGGACAATGCCAGTGGTGAAAATTTAAGTTGGTTTTGGAAAGGTTGGTTTATAGAGAACTATAAATTAGATCAATCAATTAAGGATGTAACTTTTAGTGAAACAAAGGGAGCCATTGTAACGCTTGAAAATTTAGAGAAAATGGCCATGCCAGTTTTGTTGAGTTACGAAACAGTAAGTGGTGTAAAAGGTACTATGAATTTACCAGTTGAAATTTGGAACAACACCAGCACATTTAAAGTAAAATTACCCGTTAAAGAAGCGGTGAAAGCAGTAACAATAGATGCTGAAAAATTATTTCCTGATGTAAATGCTGGCAATAATAAATGGACAGCTAACTAAATTATTATTTGAAATTAAAAAGCCGCAAACATTGTTTGCGGCTTTTTTTATGATGTGATAGGTTTCCACTTACCTGTTCGTAAATATAAAAACGACATTGTAAATATTACAGACCAATATACAAACTCATTACTCCAGCCCATTGCCAGCGACATGTAATTTATTTTCATGAAGTAGTAAGTATAACCAAGGTATAGTGAAATAGCAATAATTTCAATCATTAAATTAATATTTGTTTTGCCAGTACCAGTTACACCATTGAGCCAAATATTAGCAATACTCATAAACATCATACCTAACGAAACCATTCTAATTACAGCAATACCTTCTTTAATAAATTGTTCATCTTGCCCAAATAAATTAAAAAATACTTCAGGGTAAATATTTAAAATTAAAACTGGTACCGCACAAAAACTTATACTCCAAAAAGTGATTTTTTTTATGGCTGGCAAAATATCATTAAACCTTTGTTGCCCCATTAAATTGCCCACCATTGTATTGCATGTACTTGCAAATGCCCAAATAAAAACACCAGCTAATCCAAATACGTTCCGCATTACGTTACTAATGGCTTTTGCATTGGTGCCTCTGCCTTCTAACAATAAAAAAAATACCAACCAAGTGGTAACACTTATTACATATTGTGCCACCAATGGCAACGATACTTTCAAAATTTGTTGATTAATTTCTTTTTGAAATTTAAAACTCTGTAGTAATTGGTATTTTGATTTTAGTCCACTTGTTATTATAACAGATAATACCACAGCCATACCAGTAAACTCAGCTAATATTGAAGCTACTGCAGCACCATTAAACCCCATTGCAGGGAAACCGGCATTTCCAAAAATTAATAACCAGTCAAACAAAATATTTACAGCCGCTTCACAAATAAATGCGAACATTAAAAACCTACTGTTGAGTGAGGCTACCAAAAACGCATTACCCATTTGAAATAGGTATAAAAATGGCAAACCCAATATTCTAATCTTTAAAAACTGCATTTCTTGTGGGTAATCTTTTGGGTCAGCTACTGCCTGCATTATGTAAGGTGCAACCAGCCAAGTAAACAAAATACCTATTAATGCAAATTGTAAACTAATGCGAATGCCTTGCGATAAAATTGTTTTAAAATTTTCAGGATTACCGCTACCAGCATTTTTTGAAAATACGGTTTGCATGGCATTATTTAAACCATGACCAGCCACTGCAAAAATCAAATAAAATACACCAGTAATACCTGCATTTCCTAATGCCTCCCCACTTACTTTTCCTAAAAATATGCTGTTAATCAACATATTTAATTGGGGTATAAATATGGAAAGTGTGATGGGTAATGCAATTGAAAGTACTTGCTTATTGGTAACCTCAACTTTTAAATCATTAAATGTGCTTGTAATACTCATATGTCAGCAAAATTATCTTATTTTGCCTGCTTAAATTCATGGTTTGAAAATAGCATTTAAAATACCTCCCACTATTACCGATTTCTCTCAAAAAAAATTATTGATTGAAGTGGGTGATAATGATATTTGTTTCTTGATTTACGATAGCAACCCATTTACGGTATTGGGTTTGTATGTGTTTGATTTTGATAAAAATATTATTGCAACAGATTATGCTGCTCATTTAAACAATATTATTGATAACGAAAATATATTGTCTGCCCAATATTCAGCCATCAATGTGGTTTATAATTTTAAAAATGCCACTTTAATACCTACAACATATTTTTCAAATGATACTAAAGAAGCCATTGCTGCATTACTCTTTACCAATGTACATCTTCAAAAAATTAAAGTAACAACTGTTGCACATTTAAATGAGGTGAAGTTATTGTATGCCGTGCCAACGGTTATTGAAAATACCTTGTTACAACATTTTTCAACAGCAATATTTACACATGCAAATGCTTTACAAATAAAGCAACCACCCACACCTCATTTTTTACAATGTATCGTATACCATAGTACTATTAAATTAATACTATACAAAAATGAGCATTTACAAATTATACAACTGTTTGATTATAAAAATCCAACAGATGTAAGCTATCATTTACTGAATGTTTGTGAACAATTTGATATTTTACCAGTACATGTTCATTTACAGTTGGGCGGTTTTATTGAGGTTGACTCATACCTGTATGAAAATATTTACAAATATTTTTTAACAGTACAGTTAGCTACATTGCCTGCTGATGTTACTGTTGCAGCAGATGTAGCAACAATACCAGCTCAATATTTTACTCATTTAATAACGGCAGCACAATGCGTATAATTAGCGGAACCCATGGTGGCAGGCGTATTGCACCTCCTACTAATATGCCACATACAAGGCCAACTACTGATATTGCAAAAGAAGGCTTGTTTAATATTTTGCAAAATCAACTCGACTTTGAAGAATTGGTAACACTTGATTTATTTGGAGGTACGGGCTGCATTAGTTACGAACTTGCAAGTAGGGGTGTACCCGACCTTACCATCGTTGAGAAAGATACCAAAATGTACGAATTCATTAAAAAAACAGCTACTACTTTAGGTTTCGAAAATTTTAAAGTAGTAAAAAGTGATGTGTTTATGTACATCAACAGTTGTTCCATGCAATATGATTTTATATTTGCCGGTCCGCCATATGCATTAACAACTATAGATGATTTGCCATTAAGAATTTTCGAAAAAAACTTACTAAAAAAAGGTGGCCGATTTATTTTAGAACACACACCGAGAAACGATTATAGAAAATTTGATCATTATGTTTCAGAAAGAAATTATGGAACCACCATTTTCTCAACCTTCATCAATGAATAATTTTAGGCAGTAGTGTTGGGTCTATTCATAAATCCAGATGCATACTGTAGTTCTTCAATAACATTATAAATTATGGGGCACATAGCATAGTGTACTAAAGTGCCGAATAGCCTACCTTTAAAATTAGGTTCGTGCAAATGAGGAAATGCCCTACATTCATTAAAACGTTGTTCGTAAATAGTGCATTTAGACGCTTCTAAAAAATGACAAGGTATTGTACTCATAATCAATTTACCTTGTAAACTTTCTTCTAAATATTGTTGTTTAAAAGCAACCGAACTCATTTGTAAATGTGCTGCAACAGTTTCATGTTCTTTATCGGTTACATTAATCATTAATTGTCTACAACATCCTCCACAAGTGGTACAATCAACCAATGGTGTAACAACTTCGTTGATAGCATGCACCATTTCATCAAGCACTACACCATCCATTTTTTGTAAATACATTCTTAGGGCATCATGTCTGTCTTCATTATTATTAGCCGCTTCTTTTATAAAAACCCTATCTGTTATTATTGGTTGCAATTTTTTTATTTAAAGGTATACAATAAAAATGCGAAGTCATAACAACTTCGCATTTATCTGCTGCTTGAACAATGTTATTATTTTAAAATGCCATTATCAACTAAATCTTGAACAATACGCTTACTATTATTGTTGGCTAAATTTCTGGCAGATGATGGATCGTACGATTGTGTTTGTACAGAGTACACCATATCGCCAGAATTAATATCATACAAATTTGATTCTAAATAATAGTCCGTTGATGTGGTATAATAACCTGGTTGATACACCCTATCGTAAACTGTGGTATAATATCTACCAAATCGGTTATAATACACACCCACAGGTTGGTAACGTACATTGCCTGGCTGGTAACTTTGGTCTTTTTTCTTATCAAGCAAAGCAGTTGTAATTACCGCATCAAAACCACTGTTTTTCAATTTTTCAGCTATTTGATCTTCAGGTACTTTATCAAATGCCTTTGGTCCAAACTCTTGCATAGCGGTTACTGCATTGTAGCCTTTATCTTTCAATTTATCTGCTAATGCATCTTCAGTTGCTTGTCTTAAAGCCCTATCTTTTTGCTGAAAAATTCCCAATACCAAAATCTTTTTGTAATCTTTAATAACCGCTTTTTCATCTTTGTATGATGATATTACTTGTGTGCTGTTGCATGATGCCACAATAAAACTTAACATCATTATAGCTACCCATTGAATCTTTTTCATATCACTTATTTTAAAGTTGTTGATTCAAATGCTGTTCCAAAATTTACTGTTTGTATGTTAATGCCAGCTTTTAAATGGATACACAAAAAAGAATTATATATTTGCTAACATTTTTAGGATACTTGTGGAAAAAACATAGTTGTATTTTATTAAAGGCTTACTTTATATTCGCAGCATAGTGCAACATTTGCCACAGTATCACCAAATATTTTAGGAAAAATAGCATGTCAGAAAAAGAAAAAATAACATCTACATACGATGAGGGCTCAATTAGGAGCCTCGATTGGAAAGAACATATTCGCCTTCGCCCCGGTATGTATATTGGTAAATTGGGTGATGGTAGTAGTCCTGATGATGGTATATACGTTTTATTAAAAGAGGTAATTGATAACTGTATTGATGAGCATACCATGGGATATGGTAAACATGTTGATGTAACCATCAACGATAAAATTATTACTGTTAGAGATTATGGTAGAGGTATACCCTTGGGTAAAGTGATTGATGTGGTGAGTAAAATAAATACCGGTGCTAAATACGATAGTAAAGCCTTTCAAAAAAGTGTAGGTTTAAATGGTGTAGGTACAAAGGCTGTAAATGCTTTAAGTACTCATTTTAAAGTTACCGCCTATAGAGAGGGCAAAGAAAAAACAGCTGAATTTAATAAAGGCGAATTGGTTAAGGAGCATAAAGAAATTGCTACTAAAGAAGATAACGGTACGTTCGTAGAGTTTATACCAGATGAAACTATTTTTAAAAACTTTCATTTTGTACAAGAATATTTAGACAATCAATTTTGGAATTACTGTTACCTCAATGCAGGTTTGGTAATGAATTTAAATGGTAAACGCTATGTAAGTAAAAATGGCCTTTTAGATTTGTTACAACGTAAAACCAATGTTGATGAGTTGCGTTATCCCATAATTCACCTCAAAGGCGATGATATTGAAGTTGCTATAACCCACGAAAATGGCTATGGTGAAGAATATTATAGTTTTGTAAACGGGCAATTTACTACACAAGGTGGTACGCACTTGGCCGCTTTTAGAGAAGGCTTTGTAAAAACTATTAGAGAGTTTTTTAAGAAAGATTATGATGCGGCTGATATACGTGGTAGTATTTGTGCAGCTGTTTCAGTAAGGGTGCAAGAGCCCGTTTTTGAAAGCCAAACCAAAACAAAGTTGGGCTCACAAACAGTTTATGAAAATGGGCCAAGCATGAAAAATTTTATTGGCGATTTTTTATTAAAAGAGCTAGATAATTTTTTGCATAGAAACCCAACAGTAGCTGATGCGATGAAAAAGCGCATTGAACAAAATGAGAGAGAACGTAAAGAACTTGCTGGTATTAAAAAATTAGCGAACGAAAGAGCCAAAAAAGCCAACTTACACAACAAAAAATTAAGAGATTGTAAATACCATTATAACGATGAACCTACCGGTAAAGACAAAGACGTTGTAATAGAAAAACAAAAAGAAAGTACCATTTTTATTACCGAAGGCGATAGTGCAAGTGGTTCAATTACCAAGTCACGAAACGTAAATACGCAAGCAGTATTTAGTTTAAGGGGTAAGCCTTTGAACTGTTTTGGTCTTACTAAAAAAATTGTTTACGAAAACGAAGAATTCAATTTATTACAACATGCTTTAAATATTGAAGAAGGCTATGAAGGTTTGCGTTATAATAACATTGTAATTGCTACTGATGCTGATGTGGATGGAATGCACATTCGTTTGTTGCTAATGACTTTCTTTTTACAATTTTTTCCTGATTTAGTGAAGAATGGCCATGTGTATATTTTAGAAACACCATTGTTTAGGGTACGTGATAAAAAGGAAACCATTTATTGCTACGATGAAAATGAAAAACAACAAGCCATTAAAAAACTAAGTGCAAAGCCTGAAATCACTCGATTTAAAGGTTTAGGTGAAATTAGTCCGGAAGAGTTTGCCCGTTTTATTGGTACTAATATGAAGTTACAACCACTTATACCAGAGCAAGGTGAACACATGCAAGATTTATTAGAATATTACATGGGTAAAAATACACCGAGTCGTCAAGATTTCATTATTGATAATTTAAAAATTGAAATTGACGAAGCAACACCAATAAACGAAACAGCCGATGTTTGAATTTCATAAAGATAGAAAGCGGTATTTTGACATGCAAATAGAAAATACCCATAACTATGTGCTGCCATTTATTGAAAAGAAATGCAGCATACAACCAGGTATGCGTATTTTAGAAATTGGTTGTGGTGAAGGTGGTGTGCTAAAAGCCTTTATTGATAAGGGTTGTAAAGGAGTAGGCGTTGAGTTAGATGAAACGAGGTTGGTAAATGCAAGGCTATGGTTACAAAAAGATATTGAGAGAGGTGCAATACATTTTATTTCAAAAAATATATACGATACTACAGCAAATGAATTAGGAGGTGCATTTGATGTAATCATTTTAAAAGACGTAATTGAGCACATACATGATCAACCCAAGTTAATGCGCTATATGCAAACGTTTTTAAACAAAAATGGTGTTATATTTTTTGGATTTCCTCCTTGGCAAATGCCATTGGGTGGCCACCAACAAATTTGTAAAAACAAATGGTTATCAAAAATTCCCTATTATCATCTTTTACCAAAAAGTATTTATAAATGGATACTAAAAAGTAATGGCGAAAATTGGGAAGAAATGTTAGAGATTAAAGAAACAGGTATTTCCATTGAACGTTTTGAAAAAATTGTAGGGCAAACAGGTTACACAGTATTACACCATACGCATTACTTAATTAACCCAATTTATCAATATAAATTTGGTTGGAAACCACGAACACAATTTAGCTTCATAAAAGCCATACCGTGGGTTCGTAATTTTTTTACAAGTTGTGTTTATTATCTTATTCAAAGGCAATAAACACATATTTAATTTAAACACAATTATTAGTTGATGATACATATTGTTTTTAGCGACGCTGATGCAAAAATTTTACAAGAGGTAATAAATTTAGATGAAACCCTTGCTGGTGAAGTAGTAACCATTACTGATGACTATTCAGTTGGTCCCATTGAAAACATATATGTAGGGGAGGGTAGAGCTGCTCGAAAAAATTGGTGGTTAGCAGTATTGGCCGCTGGCGATTTTTCGACCAAACATTTAGATGATGAAACCAATGATTACACCACTATTGCACAAGTAGTAGGTACGTTGCGAAGAAATGAGGAAGAACAATTATACATTTGGGCAGCACAAAATAGTAGGGATGTTTGTGGGTATTATTGGTTGTTGCATTTTGTAAAACCTTTCCAAGGAAGGGTGCAAATTTTGTACTTGAATAACTTGCCATTCATTAATGAAAAGGGTAACATTTTTTACCCAGAATATTTACATCAAATACCAGCCAAAGAATTTTTAAAAGCAAAAAAGTTAGCAAGAGAAATTACATTGAGTGAGTTAGAAGTTGACCCCGATGAGTGGCAAAAATTAATGACAGATAACAAAACCATTCGTTTGTTAGAAGGTGGTAAAAAATTAGCGCAACACGATGAAACTTTTTTTGATACTGAAATAAAAAAATTCGTTGGTAATGATTTTCAAAAAGCTACCAAAATTGTACAACAATACCAATCAAAATCAAAAGTGGCTTGTAGCGAAGCATATTTAATTTGGCGATTGAAAACATTAACCGCTAACAATATTTTTGAAATGCAGGGTGAAGGTAAATCACTTAAAGAAATTGAGTTTAAACTATTAAGTAAGGTTGAACATGAAAATTAATTGCATTCATCATGTTGCAATCATAACCGATCAATATGAGGCAAGTAAGCATTTTTATGTAAACATATTAGGGTTCAACGTTGTGCAGGAAGTTTATCGTGAAGCAAGAAATTCTTATAAATTAGATTTATCTATTAATGGTCAATATCAAATTGAATTATTTTCATTTGATGATGTAGCAAAAAGAGCCTCTTACCCAGAGGCAAAAGGATTGCGACATTTAGCATTTGAAGTAGATGATGTAGAAGCAGCAGTAGCACATTTACAGCAACACGGCGTAGCAACTGAACCAATAAGAATAGATGAATACAGTAATAAAAAGTTTTGTTTTTTTTATGACCCTAACGGTCAACCATTAGAGTTATACGCATCAATATAAATTATGGCAAAAGCAAATAAAGAAGAATATAAACATAGCAACTCAGGTATTGGTGGTCAATACAAAACATGGTTTTTAGATTATGCCAGCTACGTTATTTTAGAACGTGCTGTACCAGCCATTGAAGATGGACTAAAACCAGTACAACGCCGCATTTTACATGCCATGAAAGAAATGGATGATGGTAGGTTTAATAAAGTAGCCAACATCATTGGTCAAAGTATGCAGTATCATCCGCATGGCGATGCTAGTATTGGTGATGCTTTGGTGAATATCGGTCAAAAGAATTTACTTGTTGAAACACAAGGTAACTGGGGCGATGTACGTACAGGTGATGATGCTGCTGCACCACGTTATATTGAAGCTAGGCTCAGCAAGTTTGCATTAGAGGTTGCATTTAATGCAAAAACTACCATTCACCAATTAAGTTATGATGGTAGAAAAAATGAACCCGTAACATTACCAATGAAGTTTCCTTTGCTATTGGCACAAGGGGCTGAGGGTATTGCCGTAGGTTTATCAACCAAAATTTTACCGCATAATTTTTGTGAACTAATTGAGGCTTCTATAAAATGCTTACGTGGTAAAAGATTTGAATTATTGCCTGATTTTTTAACAGGCGGAATTGTAGATGCTACCAATTATAATGATGGTAAACGTGGTGGAAAAATTAGGGTTAGGGCCATTGTAGAAGAGCTTGATAAGAAAACATTGGTTATTAAAAGTGTACCATTTGGTGTTACCACTACAACCTTAATGGAAAGCATTGTAAAAGCAAACGATCAAGGTAAAATTAAAATTAAAAAAGTAACCGATCATACCGCTGCTGATGTTGAAATTATTATTGAGTTAGCCCCAGGTATTTCACCTGATATTACAATAGATGCTTTGTATGCATTCACTGATTGTGAAGTGAGCATTTCACCCAATGCTTGTGTAATTGTAGATAACAAACCACAGTTTTTAACGGTGAGTGAATTATTACAAATTGCAACTGACAATACTAAAAAGTTATTAGGCTGGGAGCTTCAAATAAAACTAAGTGAACTTCAAGAAAAGTGGCATTACACCTCACTTGAAAAAATATTTTTTGAAGAAAAAATTTATAAAGAACTCGAGAAAAAGCATGAAACTTGGGATGCTGTTTTAGCCGCTATTGACAAAGCTTTTACGCCTTTCAAAAAATTACTTAAGAGAGCTATCATAAGAGAAGATATTGTTAAGTTAACAGAAAAACCTGTAAGAAGAATTTATCGTTTAGATATTGACGAACTGAATGAACAAATTAAACAACTTGAAGCAGATATTAAAGATGTACAATACCATTTAGAACATCTTACCGACTTTGCAGTTGCATATTTTGAAAATTTATTAAAGAAGTTTGGCAAAGGCAGAGAACGTAAAACAGAAATTAAAGCTTTTGATACGGTACAAGCAAAATCAGTAGCAATTGCTAATATAAAATTGTATGCAAATTATGCTGATGGGTTTATAGGTACTAGTCTTAAAAAAGATGAGTTTATCGGTGAAGTATCTGACCTCGATGATATTATTGCTTTCACCAAAGCTGGTGTAATGAAAGTGGTAAGGGTTTCTGAAAAAACATTTATTGGTAAAGATATTATTCATGCTGCCGTGTTTCAAAAAAATGATGAACGCACAACCTATAACATCATTTATGTAGATGGGAAAACGGGCATTAGTTATGCTAAGCGTTTTAATGTAACGGGCATTACAAGAGAGAAAGAATATGATCTTACCAAAGGAAGTGAAAAAAGTAAGATTCATTATTTTTCATCGAACCCCAATGGTGAGGCTGAAGTGGTGAAAATTATTTTGAGCCCAAATTGTAGTGCAAAGAAAAAAGAACTTGATTTTTATTTTGAAGAACTTGAAATTAAGGGTAGGGGTGCTATGGGTAATCAAGTAACCAAATACCCAATAAAAACGGTTCGGTTTAAAGATGCTGGACGATCAACATTAGATGCCAAAAAGCTTTGGTTCGATAATAAGTTTGGTAGATTAAATACCGAAGAAAAAGGACAATACCTTGGTAAATTTGAAGCACAAGATCGTATTGTGGTGTATTACTTTGATGGAAATTACGAAATCATTGACCAAGAATTAACGCAGCGTTTTGAACCAGAAAAAATTATTTTGATGGAAAAATTTGTACCAGAAAAAGTAATTGCAACGGTGTACCTCGACAATGAAAAACTTCAGTACAATGTAAAGCGCTTTAAAATTGATACCACTACATTGCATAGTAAATTTATGTTTATTAAAGAAGGTAAAAATAACGTAGTAATGGCTGTTTCATCAAATGAGCACCCACTGCTATTAGTAAAAACAGGTAAAGGTCAAGCACAGCAACAAACAAAATATAAAATAGACCAACTTGTTGAAGTTATGGGAAGAAGTGCAGTAGGTTCAAAGCTTACAGACTTTAATAAAGCTGTTGAAATGGAGTGGGTTGTTCAACAAGAAGAAACCCCACAAACAGCATTATTTGATTAAGTTTTAAAAGAGTTTTAAAAAAGAAGAGGCTATCTCATTTGAGATAGCCTCTTCTTTTTCCTTATAATTTAGAAGACTATTTTTTGATTAAAGTAGTCGTAAAAATTTGTTTATTATCTTTCATTAATTTGATAGTATAAGCACCACTTGCTAAAGTATTTACTTGGTTGTAATTAATAAAATTATCACCAATTACAACAGCAAAACTTGCTTTCAAAACAATGCTTCCTTTTGCATCAAAAATTAGTAATGATGCTTGGGTATTGTTGGTTGATTGTACTTTAATATTTAAACGATCAACAAATGGATTAGGCCACACTTCAACAGTTGATGCATTATTCGGACGAACCACCACAATATTTGAGTAAACAATTTGGTTATTCGCATCTACAGATTTTATTCTGTAATACACTACTGCTGCGTTTTTATATGCACCTAAATCATTATTGGCTGTATAGTTAGAACGTACATTACTGTTACCAACAGCAGCGGCGTTTTGAACAAATTCAAAATGCGTACCATCAATACTACGTTCAATTTCAAAACGAACTACATTAATTTCAGCCTCGGTATACCATTTTAAATTGGTTGTACTATTGTTCAAAACTGCACTTAATACCAAGCCTTTAATTGCTAACAAATTAGGGTCTGGCGCAACAATACCACCATCAATGTTTTGGTTATTTTCATTTGGTAATAAAGTAAAATTGTCGGTTCTATTAGTACCAGCAGTAAAGTCACTGTTTTTATCATTACTTAAAACCGTTGCAGCACCACCAGTTACTAATGGAGCAAATTTACTTGTAACGGTGTTGGTAGATAATAAACCAGATAATTGTAAATAGTAACTACTACCTGTTGGTGCAACTGGAATATTATTGATAAAATAATAACCATTACCATCAGAAACAGCAGATGTTATTGGGGCGTTGTTAGCAGCATTATACAAGGTAACTGTAATACCAGCATAACCTCTTTCAGTAGCATCTTGTATACCATTGGCATTTGCATCTCTCCAAATATAATCTCCAACTGATGCAAATAAGCTTACTAAACCAGCATCAACATCTAACTTATTAGGAGTAGATGCATTTAATGTAAAGCTACTTGTACGAGCAGTAGTTGGGTCAACATCACTATCAGTATTGGCAGTACCACTTGTGCTATTTTTAGTAGTAAAGCCAGTGTTGCCAGGTAAACCTGTAAAACCAAGTGTATACGTACCGTAGGCTACATTTACAAATTTGTAAATACCATTATCATCAGTAACTGTAGAAGCGATGGCAACATTTGCACTGTTATAAAGTGTAACTAAAACACCAGCAACACCAGGTTCATTTGCATCTTGCACGCCATTTCTATTTAAATCATTCCAAACAAAATCACCAATGGTAGCAGTAGTGGTTGATCTTATACCAAAATCATAGTTATTATTGTTGGTACTTGCGGCTATTATGATTTCACCTGTTTCAAAATTAATTGTATTAGGGTCACTGTCATTATCCGCATTATTAGCAGTAGTTTGTGTAGTAGCAATAAACCCTGCTGGTAAATTATTAAACCCAATAATATAAGCACCAGCTTTTACATTGGTAAATAAATAATTGCCATTTGCATTGGTTACGGTATTATCAACTAAATTTTTGTTATCATCATATAAATAAACACTTACACCAGCAATACCTGACTCCGTTGTTTGATAAATACCATCACCATTCACATCATTCCAAACTAAGTTACCTATGGTTGAAACGCCTGCGTTGGTATTACGTAAACCAGCATCTATTGTATTATTAATTTCGCCAGCACCTAAGTTAAATGTATTTGTTTTGCTTGTTGTTGTGTTTGGGTCACTATCAATAGCTTTGTTTGTACCTACATTTTGTGTGGTAATTACATAACCTGAAGGTAAATTACTAAAACTAACTACATAAATGCCTGCAGGTAAATTAGTGAATTGATAATTACCTAATGCATCTGTTTTGGTAGCAGCAACAACAGTAGTACCATCGGCTTTGTATAATGTGACAGTAACAGCAGTAATACCTGGTTCATTAGCATCTTGCAAACCATTGCTATTTACATCTTCAAAAACCACATTGCCAATACTGCCTTGTGTATTAAATACTGAAGCTTTTTGTGTAACACCAAAATCAATATTATTAATAGCTGCAGTAGTGGCAGTTATTAATCCAGTTTTTCCAATAGATGGGTCAATATCGTTATCAATATTTACATCTGTACCAGCTTTTAAAGTACTAAAACCATAACCAGCAGGTAAATTACTTGTAGTAATATAATATTGGGTTCCAACAGTTAAACCTGTAAAACTGTAAAAACCATTTTTATTGGTAGTGGTGGTTTGTATTAAAGTATTAGCACTGTTGTACAAATACAATGTTAAACCGCCATAGCCAGGTTCGTTTGCAGATTGTAAACCATCTTTATTCAAATCATTCCATACAAAATCACCAATGGTAGTGGTTCCAGTAGCAGTTCTTCTTAAACCAGCATCAATATTAGTTCTTAACTGTTCTGCTAATAAAGTAATGGCTGATGTGTTGCCGGTTGTAGTGTTGATATCGCTATCAATATTATCATCAGCCCCAACTTTTGCAGTTGTAAGGGTAAAACCAGTAGGAGCAATTACTTTTATATAGTAACTACCTGCAGCCAAATTATTAAATACATAATTTCCCAAAACATCCGTTACAGCTGTTTGTAATAAAACATTTACATTGTTGTAAAGTTGAACAGTTACACCTGCTACGCCTGGTTCACCAGTGGTTTGTAAACCATCACTATTTAAATCATTCCACACTCTATCACCTAATGATGAACGCAATGTTGAAGCATAAATACCTGCATCAATATCATTATTAATGGTGTTTACAGCCACTGTAAAAGTATTAGAACGCAATGTTGTTGCATCAAAATCACTGTCGTTAGTAGCATTGCCACCGTTTGAAGTGGTGTTTTTTGTTGTAACTACAAAACCAGTAGGTAATGTAATTTTTATATAATAGTTACCAGCCGGCACATCATAAAATGCATAATTACCATTGTTATCAGTAATGGTACCAGCAACAAATACATCAGCAGAAGTAAATAAGCTTACTGTAACACCAGCAATACCTGGTTCAGTAGCATCTTGAACACCATTTTTATTAATATCATTCCAAACCCTATCACCAATTTTTGATGCACTCGTAATAAACATAGCTGCATCAACATAAGTAACAGTAGGGGTTGCTGAAGTTAATGTTATTGTATTGGTTAAACCAGTAGTTGCATTTGCATCACTATTTGCAGTACCAGTAATACCGGTATTATCAACATTTTGTGTTGTTAATTTATAGCCTTGTGGCACACTAAAACCAACTGTGTATGCAACACCAGTAGTACTTGAGTTTAACCTCGAAAACTTGTAGTTACCCAAAGCATCTGTTATAGTACTAGCAACTAGTTCATTGTTAGCATCGTATAAACTAACCGTAACACCTGCAATACCTAATTCGTTTGCATCTAATAATCCATTTTTATTGACATCGTTCCAAACTTTATCACCAATAGAGCCCATAAGTCTGAAACAAATATCATCTAAAGAATAATTGGTAGCGGCACCAGATTTATCAACAATGGCAATTTCAACAGTTGTTGTACCTGCTGCTGCTGTATAGTAACCGCTTACTTGTACCCAATTACCAATTGTTTGAAAAATTAAATTGCTATTGCTTATTTCAGTACCACCTACTCTTAAAGCTATATTAGGATTTGATGCATCTAATTTTGTAACCCATGCAGAAAATAAATAAGTGTTACCAGCAACTACATTTACTGATTTAAACCAAGCTCTTTTTGTTGCCAATGCATTACCACCAACTACCATCTGAAAATTTCCAGAATGTGCCGCAATATTTCTTGGGAAAATGCTATTAGCTAAGTAAGGATGATTTGTTACGTTGTAGTTTCCTACGTTTGTACCAATTGTATAGTCTGTTGATCCTGCGCCTGCAACAAAATTGTTATCAATGTAGGTATCAGTTGCAGCGTCATAATTTCTGTTTTCAAAACCACCGTAATAACCCGTTGCATTGTTTAAAATATTACCAATACAACCTGGTGTAGTACCGCCACAATCTCCAACAGATTTATAAATGTGTAGTCTTAAATATTTTGTTTCATTTAATGCTAAATCATCACCACCCCAAGTAGTACCAGCCGGTGCTCCACAAGGTGTTGCGTTATCCCTCATTAACAAACGAACAAAAACATCATCTAACGCAGCAGTGGCATTATTGATGGTAAGTGTAGGACCTAAGTTAGCAGCAGGACCTGATGCAAAACCACTCACAGTAAAAGTTGCACCATTAATAGTTGAGTTTGCAGTAAAACATTGCCAAACGCCTGATTTATCTCTAAACTGCCAAGCATAATAAGTTGCACCACCTGCAAAAGTTACCAATGCATTAATGGAAACTGTACTTCCAACAGTACAGCCTGTTGAAGTGAATGTTTCAATACGATGCGCTGTTGCTGAAAAACTACTGAAAATAATTGCCAAACAGAGCATTGCACTAATTACACTCGATTTAATCGAGTTTGTGTAAATTTTTTTCATGTTGTTACAATCCTTAAAAGGATTATGTTTAAGTTGTTAAAAGATGATTTTAAATTTCAAATAGACTTAAATCGTCATATTAAAATTTAAAACCTGCGGGGCTTGTACAAAGTATTGGAGTGACTATTTCTAAAGAAGATGGATTTTGTTAGGCATTTTGCTAACGAGGTGCAAGGATAGAACTTTTTTTATGATTAATTGTAAATTCACTATTATTTTTTAGTAAAAATGCTATTTTATTGAAAATAGATACGTAAAAATACTTATAATAATAATTATTCAACTATTAGAATTTTAATCATAAATAGTTGAATATAAATACTTAATGAATTATGTACGAAAAATAGTACATAGGTTCGTACCAAATTTTATACAAAAAAAAGCCCAACCGAAGTTGGGCTTACATTTATCTTATCATTGAATTAATCAATCGCTACTTTAATATTTTCAATAGTACCATTATTGTTCAATGATAATGTGTACATACCTCTCGAAAAGTTACTAACGTTTAGCTGATTGCTGCCATTTCTTAATTTCGCAACCATTACTTTACGACCTGTAGCATCTACTAAAAAAGCATCAGTAGTAGTGTTATTGTTGTTAGAAATGTTTACATTCAAAACACTTGAAGTTGGATTAGGGTAAACTAACACGGTGTTTTTGTCACAGTTTATTGATAAAGGTATGATACGGCTGTATTCAAAACTACCATCAACATTTACCATTTTCAAACGATAGTAAGCTTTTCCTTGAGCAGGGTTGTGAGCAGCTGAATAAGTAGCGTTACTACCTTTACCGTCAACAGTTGTAAATGCACTGTAGCGAACACCATCAGTACTGTATTCAACCACATAGTTTTTAAAGTTTACTTCTGCCGCTGATTTCCAATTTAATGTAGTAGTACATTTTGAAGCACTTGCATCAAAACTTGCTAAACGAACTGGCAACAAACCAGCTACCGTTAAACTAGTAGTTGAATTATCGTTTGCTGTTTGTGTATTACCTTGGCTTGCATTTGGAAGACCACCCAACAATGGGTTGTTTGCTGTAATGTATCCAATAGTTCCTGTAATAGAAGATGGACCTCCTTGTACAGTACCTTTCACAATGATATTTATATCAGCAACTGGGTTTATGCCTGCTGCACTCGTCATAGTACCACCAGTATTTGATAATCTGATTGTGTTATTAGTACCAGTAGTTAATGATTGAACCGTCCAACGTGGATCAGTTGTACCAGCCAAACCTATAATTTCAGCATTTGTACCTACTGAAATGGTAATTCGTAACGAATTAGCAACAATATCTCTGTTACCGTTATTACCGGTTGAAACATTTAAAGTACCTGTTGCGTTTTGAGCAATAGTAGCAGGTTGCATTAAAATGTTTATATCAAAATCTGCTGATTGTGCATTTACATTGCTTATTGCAATGAAAGCAGCCATTAAAATTGTGATTATCTTTTTCATATTATTTTGATTTTAAGAATGTTTAGTTTGCTGTGATGGTGGTTACAACTGAGTTATTGGTGTTATTGCTATCACCACCTGAACCATCAATAATTGTTACTGTAATGTTTTGACTCGTATTTACTGGTATACCTGGTTTTCTTGTGATGGTGAAACCAACCGGAGAAACACCAAAACCACTGATGTTTACGCCTGCTTTTAAAGTACAAGTAATAAATGATGCGTTTTCAGTGAACGACCAATCGCTATTATTTACTAATGAACCACCAAATACATTTGCAGTGGTTGCTGCTGTGTTGTAAGTGATATTAAAAGCTGATAATTTTCTAATTCTAAATACTACAGCACCGTTATTATTTTGGTTGATAATTTCACTAATATTTACTACCAAATCTCTTGTTGCACCATCAGCATTAAATGATAATGCATCGATGTCATTTGATGGTGTAAAATCAGGCACTGCTGGTTTTACTAAAATATGTAAAGTAGCACTTGCACATGCCTGAGGCGTACCGTTATCGCAAGTTGTGTATACAAAATCAACCGGACCAGCGAAACCTGCAACTGGAGTGAAAATGTATGAGCCATCTGCTGCTAATACCAATGTACCTTTTCCTGGTATGGTAGTAGTTTGAGTAGCTACGGTTTGGGTGTTACCTTCTGGGTCACTATCATTTGTTTTTACATTACCTGTTGTTACTACACCCGATGCAGTACTGATATGATCATCAGCAGCAGCAGTAGAATTTGGTGCTACAGTAGGTAATACTGTTACAATTTGGAATGCACTTGCACATTGTGCCGGTGTTTGGTTATCACAAACTGTGTACTTAATAGTATCAACCCCTACAAAACCAGTTGCTGGTGTGTAAGTGATATCACCAGTAGTAGAGTTTACTACCGCAGTACCACCATTTGTTGTGTTACCGTTAGCAGCACCATTTAAGTCAGTTATTACAACGGTTGATGGAACTAATGCTGAACCAGTTGTACCTGGTTGATCATTAACTAATGTTTTCAACGTTACTGGGTTATTACCTTTTGTAGAAGCAACATCAGTATTAGCTGTTGGTGGATTCGTTGAACCAGTAGCAGGATCTAAAACTGTGATCGTTAATAATTCATTTTTACATACACCACCATTGCAAACTGGTACTACAAATTGGTAAACACCAGCAGCAGAAGGAGTGAAGGTGTATGTTCCATCAGCAATTACTGTTGGTACATCGTTACTTGGGTTGGTTACACCAGCAACAGCAACAGCCGTTCCGTAAGTAGTACCCGGTTGTACTTTATCGTTGGTGCTTACATTACCTGTAACCGCAACGTTTTTATAGGTAACGTTAACATCTGGTGCAGTCACATTTTCTGGTACTTTAACCAAAATATGTAAAGTAGCACTTGCACATGCTTGTGGCGTACCGTTATCGCATGTGGTATACGCAAAGTCAACTGGACCAGTGAAACCAGCTACTGGAGTGAAGGTATATGAACCATCAGCATTCAATACTAAGGTACCTTTTCCTGCAATAGTTGTTGTTTGTGCAGTAACTGTTTGGGCGTCACCTTCTGCGTCTGTATCATTTGTTTTAACATTACCTGATGCTGCAACACCTGCTGGTGTTGAAATATGGTCATCAGCAGCTGAGGTAGTATTAGCAGCATTTGTTGGTAATACTGTAATTATTTGGAAAGCACTTGCACATTGTGCTGGTGTTTGATTATCACAAACTGTATATCTCACTGTATCTACACCTACAAAACCTGTAGCTGGTGTATAAGTGATATCTCCTGTTGTAGTATTTACTACTGCCGTACCACCTCTAGGTGTGTTACCTGCAGCAGCACCATTTAAGTCAGTTATTACAGCGGTTGATGGAACTAATGCTGAACCAGTTGTACCCGGTTGATCGTTTGCTAATGATTTAATTGTAACAGCTGCATTTACAAATGTTGATGCAATATCAGTATTTGCAGTTGGAGGATTCGTTGCACTGTTTTTATCTAAAACTGTAATCGTTAATAATTCATTTTTACATACACTACCATTGCACACTGGTACTACAAATTGGTAAACACCAGCAGCAGAAGGAGTGAAAGTGTATGTTCCATCAGCATTTACTGTTGGTACATCGTTACTTGGGTTGGTTACACCAGCAACAACAACAGCTGTTCCATAAGTAGTACCCGGTTGTACTTTATCGTTGGTACTTACATTACCTGTAACCGCAACGTTTTTATAGGTAACGTTAACATCTGGTGCAGTCACATTTTCTGGTACTTTAACCAAAATATGTAAAGTAGCACTTGCACATGCTTGTGGCGTACCGTTATCGCATGTGGTATACGCAAAGTCAACTGGACCAGTGAAACCAGCTACTGGAGTGAAGGTATAAGTACCGTTTGTGTTTAATACCAAAGTACCTTTTCCTGGAATTGTAGTGGTTTGTGCAGTAACTGTTTGGGTGTTACCTTCTGCATCTGTATCATTTGTTTTAACATTACCTGATGCTGCAACACCTGCTGGTGTTGAAATATGGTCATCAGCAGCTGAGGTGGTATTAGCAGCATTTGTTGGTAATACTGTAATTATTTGGAAAGCACTTGCACATTGTGCTGGTGTTTGATTATCACAAACTGTATATCTCACTGTATCTACACCTACAAAACCTGTAGCTGGTGTATAAGTGATATCTCCTGTTGTAGTATTTACTACTGCCGTACCACCTCTAGGTGTGTTACCTGCAGCAGCACCATTTAAGTCAGTTATTACAACGGTTGATGGAACTAATGCTGAACCAGTTGTACCCGGTTGATCGTTTGCTAATGATTTAATTGTTACAGCTGCATTTACAAATGTTGATGCAATATCAGTATTTGCAGTTGGAGGGTTCGTTGCACTGTTTTTATCTAAAACTGTAATCGTTAATAATTCATTTTTACAAACACCACCATTGCACACTGGTACTACAAATTGGTAAACACCAGCAGCGGTAGGAGTGAAAGTGTATGTTCCATCAGCATTTACTGTTGGTACATCGTTACTTGGGTTGGTTACACCAGCAACAGCAACAGCCGTTCCATAAGTAGTACCCGGTTGTACTTTATCGTTAGTACTTACATTACCTGTAACCGTAACGTTTTTATAGGTAACATTAACATCTGGGTTGGTATAATTACAATTGAAACCAGGTGTACCAAAAGGAATATTAGTAGTACCTACAAAAGCGCCAAATACATCTAAATAAGTTATAGCACCAAGTACGTTGTTATAAGTAATTTGAACTTCGTTCCATGGTTTAGAAGTAGTAAAACCAATATTACGTGGGGTTGATGAACCACCAATTGAAATTAAAATAGCATCTATATTTAATAAACTACCAGCTGTTCTACTTTCTTGCGCTACACCGTTTAAATAAGTAGTAATTGTTATTGCTGATAATAAATTTACTTCTAAGAAATTATTAGGATCTCTAACAACGAAACCAGCAGTTGTACCTGCAGGATATACTGAAATTTGGTCTCTAACTGAAATTGAACCTGATGTTAAAACACCCACTGTTAGATTAATACGGGCAAAATCTGTTGTGCTTGCTGTTACAACATTAATTGGGTTGGCAATGTTACAAGCAACACATGCAATAGTATTGATACCTGTACGAGTTCCTTCAATTACTGCCGGGAAAGCAGGTGTATTTAATAACGAAGTGCTGTTACAAGTTAACGTACCAGCGCAACCTTTTTGTAAAACCAAACTGTATACTCTAGTAGCACCTAAATTTACACTAACGGTATTAGCAACTGTAACTTTTACTTCATCAAAAGCTACTGTACTAACAATACCAACTACAGAACGAGGTGTACCAGATAATAATGAAGTATTAGCTGTTATTAATTGACTGCTACCAGTACCAGTTTGTACAACTGTACCGTTGTTTAATAATGTTATTGTGAAATTGCCTAAAACATTGGCGTTTAAAAGACTTGCATTTTCAATATCAAAACCTGCATAAGTACCAGCAGGGTAGGTAGTTAACTGATCTTTAACCGCTAAGCTACCATTTGCTAATACACCAGCGGTTAATACTATTTCAGCATAATTGGTGGCATTGTTATCAATTACATTTGATGCATCATTAACAGCACAACCTACACAAGCTACACCATTAATACCAGTGTTTGCAACATCAATAAAAACAGGATATGTAGGCTCAGATATTGTAGTTTGAGTGTTACAAACTAAATCTGGCCCAGCACAGAAACGTTTAATAATTGCATTATATACTTCGGTTGATCCTAAATTAACACCTACCACTTGGTTAACGGTGAATCTTACTTCATCAAATGATTGAGAAGTTACAAACCCAACCACCTGGCGGTTGCCGGCAGTTAACAAAGGAGCGCCAATTAGTAATTGATTAGCAGCTTTTGACTCTCTTTGTACACCATTTAAATAAGTTGTGATGGTGATGTTGCTTATTAAATTTAAACTTAGTAAAGTTGGATTAGCAACATCAAAACCTGCGAAGTAACCAGCAGGGTAATCTGTAATTTGATCTTTTACAGCAATGCTACCACTTGCTAAAATACCAACAGGTAATGCAATTGTAGCGAAATCATCTGTATTGCTATTAACTACATTGGTTTCATTTGAAATAGTTCCTAAAGTAATTCCGGTTAAACCAGTATGACTAGCTTCAATTGCAGCTGGGTATGATGGTGCAACTAAAGGCGTATTGGTATTACATACAGGTGTAGCACCTGCACAAAAACGTTCAACCTCGGCATAATAAACCGATACTGAACCAGCAACTCCAATTGTACCAAATGTAAATCTAATTCTATCGAAATTTTTGGTAGTTACGAAACCTAAACGACCAGTTGATGATAATAAACCTATTGAAATTAATGAACCACCACTTACACTTTCTTGTAAAGTATTACCTAAGTAGGTTGAAACGGTAACATTGCCAAATAAACCTAACAAAGTATTATTATCAACTACAAAACCAGCATACGTACCTGCAGGATAAACATTAGCTCCAGTTGCATTATTATCCTTTACCTCAACGAATGCTGAACCTATTGCTAATAAAAAATTCCAACTAGCATTGTTGGTAAGGTTAGCATCAATCAAATTTGCTTTAGGAGAAAATTGATCACCAAAAAATTGGCTTGATGTTACGGTGAGGTTTGAATAATTGGCACTCACTAATGGTGAAAAAGTGTTACAAGGGGCATTGCTTACTTGTGCATGCGTTGTTAGTGCTAAAGTGAAAATCAATATTAATATTGATGTTAACTTTAAAATGCTTTTGGTAAAATGACAGTTCATGTTTCTTTTTTTAAAGATTTAATATTCTAATCTGATAACCGGATTAATTGTTATACTTAAAGATTTTCAACTACGTAAAAATACTTTTTCGTATAAAGGATGTTTAGGCTGTCTTAAGATAAAAGATATGGATATATTAAATAATTAAAAATCCATTAAGGATTTTTCGGAGGAAAGTGGAGAAATACTTGAAACGTTAAATACACCACAAAGAAAATAAAAAAAATAATATAATAGTAAAAATACTCATTATTTTTTTTGACAATTTTATTACTATGCAAAAAAAATATCCATAAAATATTCATTATGAACATTTTATGGATATAAATTTATTGAAAAATTATTTACTTATAACATTAATTTAAAATAAGTCTAGCTACTTTTCCATTATTTCCTGCTAAAAATACTACACTTCCATACTTTGAACGCTTACAAACATGAAATCCTTCATCAGAAATATGAGTAAAACTACTCAAATTATTACTCGTAATATCAACACCGTTTAAACCACAGGTAATCCAAGTAGAATTACTAATATAATCAATACAACTTCTGTAACCGAAAGGTAAAACTGTGGGTACTTTCCACGTTTTACCAGCATCAGTTGAGAAAATGCAATTTTGAATTCGGTCATTTTTCTTATTAAAATCACCACCAACAACGGCAATAAACTTTTTTCCATTGGTAGCAAATGAATTAGCGCCTGTACTTTCTTGTCCTTGTAAAAGTGGTAATACCGTAACTGCACCATTACTGTTATAATATTTTGATGCTTTACCACCACTTACAAAATGAAATTTCTTTTTATTAATGAGCTTGATATTGGTGCCACTGCTTGCAAAAAATGCTTCACCACTATCGGGTTTTGCTTTAATGGTGGTTGATATATCTTTCCATGTATTGCCACCATCTATTGTTTTTGCTAAAAATAATTTACCATCAATAGGGTCGCCCACAACTATTCCGTTATTGGCATCATAAAAATCAATGGCATCTAAAAACATATCTTTTTGTGCATTCTTATACACTTGTTTCCATGTTTCACCACCATCAGTTGTTTTTAAAATATACGCTGGTGAAGCAATCGCAATGATGATAGCAGTATTTTCATCAAAAGCTTCAATATCTCTGAATTCGGCCTTTTCAAAATCTTTTACAACAAACCAGCGCCAAGTGATGCCGCCATCTAAACTTTTTCCGACTGTACCATTGCTGCCACTTACCCAAATAATTTGATCATTGATGGCTGATAAACCTCGTAATGATGATTTTGTACCAGAATTTAAAATTTGAATTGATTGTGCACTTCCCAAAAAAGTAGTTAATAATAATAGTAGGGCTAATAATATTCTCATAAGATTTATGTTATAACATTTAATTATACAATGCTACTAAAAATGATTGAATGGCTTGCAATAATATTATTTACTATTTTTGATTACATCAGTTTTTACTAAAACAATTTTAATGAGTTACAACTATTTACCACTAGATAGAAAGCATACCAATTTTCAACAAATAAAAAATTTATTAGCCTACGACCAACTAGTATCCATCACTTTTGATGCGCATGAACGCATAGCCCATTGTAGAGCTTATTTAGATACTAAAATGAATAACAACCAAGCATTGTTTTATGGTATCAATACGGGCTTTGGATATTTACAAAATGTACAAATTGATGATACGCAATTAGAAGCCTTACAAAATAATTTATTGAAATCACATGCATGTGGTGTAGGTGATGAAGTGCCTAGCGATATAGTTAAGTTGATGTTGATGCTCAAAATAAAATCATTAAGTTACGGACACTCAGGGGTACAAATTGATACAGTAAAAAGGTTGATGGATATGTACAACCATCAAATGCTACCAGTAATTTATACACAAGGTTCATTGGGTGCATCGGGTGATTTAGCGCCATTGAGTCATTTAAGTTTACCATTAATAGGTTTGGGTGATGTGTATTTACAAGGAAAAAAAATGACGGCTGCTGCTGCACTTGAACAATTAGGATGGACGCCCATTGCATTACAAAGCAAAGAAGGACTAGCTTTGATTAATGGTACTCAATTTATGAGTGCTTACGGTCTGCATAATTTAATTGCAGCTGAAAGATTAATCAATTGGGCACAACATATTGCTGCTATTAGTTACGATGCGTTTGATTGTGTTTCAGAGCCATTGAATGAGGCAATACACACTATAAGGCCACACAAAGGACAATCACAAACGGCTGCGACATTACGTAGTTTACTCAGCGGTAGTGAAATTCAATTACAAAATAAGCAACAAGTACAAGATCCCTATTCCTTCAGATGTATACCTCAAGTACATGGAGCCACCATTGATACTTATAATTATGTAAAAGATATTTTTATTACAGAAATCAATGCAGTTACCGATAACCCTAATATTTTTCCTGATGAAGATTTGATTGTAAGTGGTGGCAATTTTCACGGACAACCGCTGGCATTAGCTGCTGATTTTCTTGCTATCGCAATTGCAGAAATAGGGAGTATTAGTGAAAGAAGAACGTACCAATTAATAAGCGGACAAAGAAATTTACCTCCTTTCTTAATTAAAAATCCTGGCTTACACTCTGGCTTAATGATCACACAATATACTGCTGCAGGCATTGTAAGTGAAAATAAACAATTGTGTACACCATCATCTGTAGACTCCATACCATCAAGCAATAACCAAGAAGATCATGTAAGTATGGGGGCTAATGGAGCAGTAAAATGCAAAAGGGTTATTGATAATGTGGAGAAAATATTAGCGATTGAACTTATTACCGCTGCGCAGGCACTTGATTTTAGGCGCCCACTCCGTACCTCACCAAAGTTAGAAGCCATCATTACTGCATTTAGAGCAATTGTTAGCTTTAATGAAGCAGATAGAATTTTACACGACGATATTTTAAAAACGATTTCATTTTTACGAACTTATCAATTTCAATAACATCATTAAAATAAATGACATGACACCATTGTACGATTTTGAAAAGTACAAAACACCTACAGGTACTACCTTACAATGCAAAGGTTGGGTACAAGAAGCTGCACTTAGAATGTTACTCAACAACCTCGACCCTGATGTGGCAGAACGACCAGAAGAATTGATAGTGTATGGCGGAAGGGGTAAAGCGGCAAGAAATATTGAATCACTTGACCTTATAATAAAAGCCCTTAAAGATTTGGAGGAAGATGAAACCTTGCTTATTCAAAGTGGTAAACCGGTTGCCATGCTAAAAACCAATAAAGATGCACCAAGGGTATTACTATCTAATTCACAATTGGTGCCTAATTGGGCCAACTGGAAACACTTTGATGAGCTAGAAAAAAAAGGGCTGATGATGTATGGCCAAATGACTGCTGGTAGCTGGATTTATATTGGCAGCCAAGGTATTGTACAAGGCACTTATGAAACCTACCGAGCAGTAGCTGATAAACATTTTGGTGGCACTTTAAAAGGCACACTCAATGTTACTGCAGGTTTAGGTGGCATGGGTGGTGCACAACCATTGGCTATTACCATGAATGAAGGAGTGGCTTTAGTGGCAGAAGTTGAACCTTGGAGGGTTGATAAACGCTTAGAAACAAAATACCTCGATGTACGTTACGATGATATTGACGAAGCCATTGATGCAGCATTATCAGCCAAAGCTAACGGTACAGCCATTAGTATTGGGGTAGTTTGTAACGCTATTGCATTGCTGCAAAGGTTAATTGAACGTAATATAGTACCTGATACACTCACCGATCAAACATCGGCACACGACCCACTTATTGGTTATATACCACACAATTTAACCAACCATGAGGCAGATGCTTTACGAGTGCAAAACCCTGATGAATATGTAAATATGAGTTACGATAGCATGCGTTTGCATGTAGAGTTGATGTTACAACTTCAAAAAAGTGGCGCTATTACTTTTGATTATGGAAACAACTTAAGGGCCCGAGCTTTTGAAAGAGGTTTAACCAATGCCTTTGATTTTCCTGGTTTTGTACCTGCATATATTCGTCCGTTGTTTTGTGAAGGAAAAGGTCCGTTTAGATGGGCTGCTTTAAGTGGCGACCCAGAAGATATTGCAGTGACAGATGCTTTGATGATGGAATTATTTCCTGAAAACGAAGGCATGATTCGTTGGATGAAAATGGCCAAAGAAAAAATTGCTTTTCAAGGGTTGCCGGCTCGTATATGTTGGATAGGACAAGGCGAAAGAGAGAAAGCCGGTTTGGCTTTTAATGAATTGGTTCGTACCGGTAAAGTAAAAGCACCTATTGTAATTGGTAGAGACCATTTAGATACCGGAAGTGTAGCAAGCCCTAACCGTGAAACTGAAGCGATGTTAGATGGTAGCGATGCCGTTGCCGATTGGCCTATTTTAAATGCATTGGTTAATACAGCAGGTGGTGCTAGCTGGGTGAGTTTGCACCATGGCGGAGGCGTAGGCATGGGTTACAGTATACACTCGGGTATGGTCATTGTTGCTGATGGAACGCCAGAAGCGGCTGCACGTTTGAGCCGTGTGTTACGCAACGACCCTGGCATGGGTGTAATTCGCCATGCTGATGCTGGCTATGATGTTGCTAAAGATTGTGCAAGAAAACATAGATTAGATATTAAAGAGCGTTTACAATAAATACTCATTAATAGGTTGATTGTATTTTAAGGTTGTTGCAAAAATGCAGCAACCTTTTTATTTCACTACAATATCAAAATGGTTTAATAACCCAACCACACTAGGCATGGTGAAAACAGCTTTTTTAATGGAATTATGAAGAGGGTTAATGTTAAAATTAATGGCAGTAGAAAAATTTGCTGCGTTCAATCTAGTTTGATCAAAAACAGCACCAGCTAAATCTGTATCATGAAAGCTAGCTTTTGTTAAGTCTGCTTCAGTAAAATCAACCTCATGCAATATACAGTTGGTAAACTCAGTTAGTTTCATTTTTACTTTAAAGAAAGTTGATTGCGACAGGTTACAATGTTGAAAACGGAACGATAAATTAAAGGGGTTACAATAATCAAATCGTAAGCCCAATAATTTGCAATCAATAAAATGTGCGTTCACCAAAAAACTGTTGGCAATATTGCTCATACTAAAATTACAATGGGTAAAAGTACAATCTACCCACTTGGTATACTGTACATCAACCCCCATAAAATTACAATGTACAAATTGGCAATTTTCATAAGTAGTCACTTGAAAAGGGGTTACTGTAAAATCGATCGACTCAAATTGTTCATCTTCAATAATAATATGGTTCATGCTTATTATAAATTTATTTAAACATTAAAATGCCCAAAATGCCATAAAATACCAGAAGGGTCGTGCAAAAAACATTCAGCGCCCCAAGGTTGATAATGAACTGGTTTTAACTGAGCTTCAGGAAATTGTTGTGTAATATTTTTTGAAAGTAAATAGGCATAAAAATCAGCGGCATTATCAACTTCTACAAAAACCATCGTATTATCAATCCAATCTTTCACATAAGCATCTTGCAAATAAAAAGCAATACCGTTCATTTTAAAAACAGATAAAATAGGAGAAATACTGATTTCTTCAAAACCAACTGTATTGTAAAATAGTTTAGATACCTCAAAGTTTGTTGTACCAATAAATGGTCTAATTGAATGAATTTGCATTGTAGTTTATTAAAAAATTAAAATTTATAAGAATAAAATTCAATGAGTCATCATACCAAAATGAAAGCTTTTTGTTTGTGCTTTTATGTGCATAACGCAATATAAATATTTGAGGCATTTATAAAAGTGTACATTTAGTAGTGACACACTTTAAACAGCTCTCTTTTAACTTCACTAATACCATCTTATAATTTATGACAATATACATTAAATATATGGTCAGTTTGCGCTGTAAGTTAGTAGTAAAAGATGCTTTACTTGCTTTAAACATTCCTTATAAATCAATTGAATTAGGCGTAGTTGAATTAACTGAAGACATTAGTAAACAACAACAACAGCAACTTAAAGAAAATTTATTATTAACGGGTTTAGAAGTTTTAGATGATAAAAAAGCCATTTTAATTGACAAAATAAAAAACGTTATTATTGAAATGGTTCATTATGCTGATGAATTGCCAAACGTTAATTACTCTACATACATCAGCAATAAGCTAAATCATGATTACACCTATTTAAGTAATGCTTTTTCTGAAGTGAAAGGTATTACCATTCAACAATATATTATTAACCATAAAATTGAAAAAGTAAAAGAGTTATTGATGTATGGTGAACTCAACCTTACAGAAATATCGTACAAATTCAACTACAGCAGTGTAGCCCATTTATCAAACCAATTTAAAAAAGTTACCGGTTTATCACCTAGTTACTTTAAAAAACTAAAAAAGCAACGTAAAACGAATTTAGAAGATATATAAGTTGTATTTACACAAATAGGAATTGCCTTTGCAAATACTTTAAACCAAGTTAATGACTGCTACTGCCCATTAATATTACCGTACTTTATTACTGTTTTTTTATTTTTTTGAATGGCTGAATATTTACTACAATTATGTGTGGGCTATAGTTGCTAACTAATTAATTTATTACAGTATTGACTGTAACATGAGCTAGTGCAATTATTTTAAATGCTAAGGCTATTATTCTTTTTGCTAAAACAATTTTACTAAATGCTAAAGTTATTTTTCTAACAGCTAAAATGATTTTTCTTTTTGTTATTAGCATATTCTTATTTGCTAAAAAGATTTTTCTTTTTGCTAGAATTAACTTTTAAAAAGCTAAGGAAATATTTTAAATGGCTACACCAAATTTTGTTTTTGATGTAGCCATTTTTCTTTTTGTGGTTTAAATTACTTTTTGTTGCTTAAATTTTATACCACTTATTTGTTTGTACTCTGGACTTGTAGCGCCGAATACTGATTTTACATAGTCTTTCACATCTTGTGCAATGGAAACTAAACCTGTTTTTTCGAGGTATAGCCCTTTGTCTCGTGCCATACGTGCTGTACTAATGGCTGCGTATTGGGTGGCTACTTCGTTGTTGTTGTTTACCATTTCAGCAATTAAAGCTTTTAATGTTACTACTTGTAAATCGGTTTCGTTGGGTGCGTAAGACGGTTCATTTTGTAACACTGCTACCAACCCACTTAAATGTTGTGTTTGCTGATCGTACGATTGTTGGCTTGCACTAATTGTTTTGGGTACTGGTGTTGCTGCTGGGTCAGTAGGGGTTGATGGTACTGCACTTGCTCTTTTGCCTTGTATTTTACGGTTAAAGCCTTTTGCATCGGCAAGTGTTTTTTCGGCAGCATCGGTTGTGGCTAATGCGTTTACCAACCTTGTTGCTAAGCTTTTTACGTTGGCAAACTTTGCAAACCGCTGGTTTACGGCAATATTGTAGCTGCTTGTTTTGTTTAAAACATCGGTTAGGTTGGTTTGCTCTTGTACTAACCTTGCTTGTAAGTTAGCTAATTTTAATGTTGTTTTTGAAGGGTTGTAGGTACCTCCATACTGAATTACAAAAGCGATTAAACTTTGAAAGTTTGCAATGTTTTTTGCATGGCCTGTTTCTGTTGTAGCTGGCATGAGATTAATTTTTTATAGTTTACGAATACTTGTAAATAAATAAAAAATTATAATAATAAACTATAGCGTTTTGTAATAACTCAAATTACACTTTGAATTAATCAATTTTTTTTATCACTAAATTTCCTGCTAAACAATCAATTTTATACATGGGTTTACCATTAATAAGATTTTGTATTGTTGGGATGTGCACATCATTGAGGTAAATACCTAAATAAATTGCCTCCATTGAATTTTTAATAGAACAATACTCATGATCACTATTTTTTGAAAAGAGATATTGTCGCAACGTCATGCAGGAGCAGAGACGGTGCTGCGAAGTAAACTCCATACTTTTTAGAGCGGTAATAAATGGATGTGTACTGTAAGGAAGCAACACAAAAAAAGTTTTCGTATTTAAAGAATTTAATGGAGATATTGTCGCAAAGTCCTGCAGGAGCAGAGACGTTGCTGCGAAGTAGTTTAATAGAATTCCGTCAGCCCCGCTTTTGGCAATACCTTGTTAGCGGTAGTGGGCTTGTCCGTCAATGTTTAATACTTGCTAAATTCTTTTTAATTTTCATCATTATTTTGTCTGGTGTTACTCTTGGTAAATTACTCAAAAACCAATTCAAAAACCCGACAATTTTTTTGCCTTTTCCGTTTATAAAAAGCTCTACACCTGCTTTTGCAACAACATCTGCTGGCATTGGTTTGTTGGTATTCATTGCATTTGTCTTTCTCATTGCGTTTGTATGAAATGGTGTTTCAACTGTTCCTGGGCAAAGTGCTGTAACAATTACGCCTGTTTCTTCCAATTCGGTTGCAACTGTTTCAGTAAAAGCTAATACAAAACTTTTGGTTGCTGAATAGACTGAATAGTAAGGAAAGGGCAAAAATGAAAGTAATGAAGCTACATTCATAATTTTTCCTTTCCCTTGTTTTGCCATATCAGCACCAAAAAGCTTTGTAAGCCTAACCAATGCTGTAATATTTACAGCTATCATTTCTTCATCATTTTTTAAAGGCATTTCAGTGAAATTTCCATAATCGCCAAAACCTGCATTATTAATTAAGCCTGTTACCAAATAATTATTTTGTTTGATGTGATTATATAAATCTTGTGCAGCATTTGGTTCGGACAAATCGTAAAGCAAATATTCTACTTCAATTTTATATTGAGTATGTAATTCATGTTGAAGTTTTTGTAATTTATCTTCGCTTCTTGCCACTAAAAGCAAATTGTAGTTTTTAATTGCCAATTGTTTTGCCATTTCATAACCAATACCTGAACTTGCTCCTGTAATTAAAATGTATTCTTTCATTTTGATTTAGTTTTGTTTTTCTGATTTCTTTTTCAATTCTGCAAGCCAAATATCGTGTAGCTTTTGTAGTTTTTTTCCTTGAAAAGTCTTTTCAAAAAAGGTAAGCCAACCGTTTTGGCTTTCATCTGTGATAACTTTACAACCCTTTTCAGTAGCAACAATTAGCCAAACGTGGTAGCCTTGAATACTTTTCTTTTTACTTTCCCAAGCCAAAAGCCTGTTAGGTTCAAATTCCTTAATAGTAGATTGAAATTTCAAACCCATAGTTTCCCATTTGAATTTTGATTTTGAATTTAGAACTGTATCAGTTGGTTCAACAAAAGAAACATTTTTAGCTCCTTTGTACCAAGATTGCCACTTTAAAGCATCAATTAGATAAGCCCAAACAATTTCAGGTTTGGCATTTATATCTATCTCGTTGTGAACATAGAATTTACTTTTTGAAGGCTCATAATTGGCTGGCCAATTAATTTTTTCTGAATTACTTTGCTGTGCTAAAACAGGTAACGAAGTGATGATAATCAACAAAGTGAAAATGAATTTTGTCATTACAATTTTCTTTAAATTATAATACAAAAGTCAGCAGTTTAATAGGTGCTAAACGATAACAAATGTTTATATTTTTTCCGAAACAGATTTTTTAAGTCTGCTCAAATGTATGGGTGTAATTCCCAAGTAAGAGGCAATCATATGTTGTGGCACTCGGTTATGAATGTTTGGAAAAACTTCTGTGATACTATCATACCGTTCTTTTGGTGTTCTTACATAAAGATTTTTGATACGGTCGTCTTGATAAATAAAATAATACTCGGCAATAAGTCGCCCCATTTTTTGTCCTTCCGTTAGGTATTTGTAACCCCATTCAATTGTAGCACGAGGCAAAATAATTACTTCAGTTTCTTCCAAAGTCTGTAAAGTATAAATAGAACGCTGTTTTTGAATAAAGTTTGAATAATCGGCAATAAATTGATTTTCTAATGCAAAATGTATGGTATGTTCAACTCCTTCGTTGTCAGTGACAGATATTCTGATAATTCCTTTATTGATGAAGTATATATCATTAGGAACTGTATTTGGTCGGCTTAAAATTTCCTGTCTTTTAAAAGTTTTGGTAACGGTTTGATTAAGGAAGTCGTTTAACTCATCTTCCGAGACCTTAATCATTTCTTTCATTACTTGTCTAATTTGTTCCATGTATTTTGTCAATGTTTAAGGTCTATCGGGGTCTCGTGCTATTACTGCTAACACTTTGATTGCTATTAACATAAATAAATTTAACGAATTAAGTATAATTATAAAATTATATTAAGTTACTAATATGTGTGATTTATGTAACATTATTTGCACCGTTTACAAATAAATACAATAAATAAACATCAATTTTATGTAATGTTTTTTTGACCTGTATTTTTTTAGATGTAGTCAATTATAGACAAAGCAGCGTACCCTAAAAAAGTACGCTGCTTTAATTTAAGTTTGTTTAAAATGATACGTATGTATCAACTTTAAGCCTTCATTTGTGTGTCGTAATAGTTGCATTGCTACTGCATTTGCAGCGATAGCAACCCATTGTTGCTGTAACAATATATTGGTTGTATGGGCTTTCCAAGCTGTTACTTTTTGTTGAATGGTAATATGAGGTTGATAAGGTAGTTGGTCTTTTTTACGCAAATGTGGTAGCAAACTTTTTACCATATTTTGATGCAGTAACATTAATTGATTCGACGTAACACTTATAGCATTGCCCTGTTTAAAGGGTATTATTTCATTGATGCTTACTGAAAATATTGGTTGAGCTGCTGCAATGGCCTGCAACGTTTTATGAAACAGCGCCACCTCAACAGGTAAAGTATGTATCAATGTAAGGTGCGCTGGCATTTTGCTAGCATACGTTGGATAATACTGTTGACGCAGCGTTTGAACAACTGATTGTGCAGCATCATCTAACAACAATACCAACATATGTACATTTTTTATAGATGGCATGGTAGGGGTTTCATGAATCAACTTCCTTTTAACAAAACTAGTTTTAAAAGTGTAACGAATTATATTTGTTGCCACTAATACATTCGTTTATGCGCTGGATGATTTTTTGTTTGATGTTATTTTTAATGGCTTGTCATAAAAAGCATACACATCCACATATTTTAATTGTGACCAATTATGGTGATATTGAAGCTGAATTGTATGAAGATAAAGCACCACAAACCGTGGCAGCATTTATACGAAACATACAATTATCGCATTATAAAAATAGTACGTTTTATAGGGTTTTAAAAGATGATGACATGCCTACTGATTATAATACGGGCATTATACAAGGTGGCGTATGGCCACAACTAGTTACCGCAGCAAGTGTACCTCATGAGAGCACCCAACAAACAGGTTTATCGCATACAAGTGGTACTTTATCAATGGCTCGTTTAGCCGCTGGTAGTGCTAGCACTGAATTTTTTATATGTGTAGGTGATAAAACGAGTTTAGATTTTGGTAAACGAGGTACTAAAGATAGTTTGGGCTATGCTGCATTTGGCAAGGTGGTTGATGGTATGGATGTGGTAAGAAAAATTCATGCACAAAAAAGTGCTGGTGAAAATTTCATCAAAAAAATAAACATCACTGATATTAAATTGAACTAAACTGTATGTTACGTACTATTTTACTATTAACAGCCTCCAATATATTTATGACATTTGCATGGTACGGTAATTTAAAAAATACCGAAATGCCTTTATGGAAAGCCATTTTAATTAGTTGGGGTATAGCGTTTTTTGAGTATTGTTTAATGGTACCTGCCAATAGGTTTGGGTTTAATAATGGTATCAATGGCTTTCAATTAAAAATAACGCAAGAAGTGATTACACTTACTGTATTTGCTTTTTTTGCTGTTTTTTATTTAAAAGAACCTTTTAAAATGCAATACCTCATCAGTTTTGCATTATTAATAGGGGCAGTTTACTTTATGTTTAAAAAATAAAAAAGTCGCTGTATTAAATAACAGCGACTTCCTAAATATTTTCAGCTAGTTTAGTTTACAGATACATCTGTAAAAAACAACCTAAATTTTTCATCAGCAGTAGTATGATCCATTGGTATAACGATGCCTTTAAATGTTTTGTTATCCATCCATGTGGTGCTTAAAGATGGCGTAGCAGCGCCGCCTTTTCTGAAGTTCCATTCGGTAACCACATTATTAGCATCTACAAATAAATCGTATGCATCGCCAGGTGTATACCCATCTACATTATTGTATTGAATGGTTAACATGGTCATCATTTTTTTACTGATAGGTGCTTCCACGTTTTCTTTGGTTGTAATGGTAGTACCAGCATCCCACACCAAATGGTAAGGAAATAGTAACCAATATTGATCATTGATAAAACGTTGGTCAACGCTTTTCATAGCAGCAGTTGTAATAGTATCTCTCTTATAGGTTACAGCTTCTTTAGCTGTTTTCATGGTAACGGTATTGGTTGTAATATCCCAATACCAACTTCTTGAAGTGGTATTATTTTCTCTGCTTACATTAAAAGTAAAAGACAGATTGGATGCTTTGCTGAAATTGCTTAAGCCATATGCTTGTGCTATTTTGTTGGCTAATTCGTTGGTATTTTGTGCAACAGCTAACTGCGTAATAGCGATAATAGCTACTGCAAATAATATTTTTTTCATGCTTTTAGAAAGATTTTTTGATCATTTAAAATGCAAAGTTGCCTATTTTAATGTTTAAACAATAATATTTTAGTTTTATTTTATGAATACATCATATGCAAAGCGTAGGAGTGTGGCTAATACTACTATTAAAAAAATGATACGGATGAACTGATTGCCTTTGTTGATGGCTAGTTTTGCACCCAAAGCACCACCTACAGCATTACAAGCTGCCATAGGAAGCGCTATTTTCCAGATAATTTGTCCTTTTAAAATAAACAAACAAATAGACCCAAAATTGGTAGCTAAGTTCACCATTTTGGCATGTGCAGATGCATGTAAAAAATCGAAACCCATGATGCTGATAAAGGCCAATACTAAAAAACTACCTGTACCTGGTCCAATAAAGCCGTCATAAAACCCCATTACAATACTTATTAAAATAGCATAGGTGTTTCGTTGTTGTAAACTGTGGTTTTTAATTACTTGTTGTCCGAAATTCTTTTTAGTGTAAGTATATATGGCTACAAAAACGAGTACGATTAACAATACTGGTTTCATAAACTCATTGTGCACCAAGGTTAATAAGGTAGAACCAGCAAAGGCAGCACACAGCGCCAACAGCATCATCAGCAACAATAGTTTTGTATTTAATTGTACTTTTTGATAGTATTGGTAAGCGGCAAAACTGGTGCCGCTAATAGCAGGTATTTTTAATGAACCAATAACGGTTGAAACGGGTAATTGCGGCATTAATATTAAGCCCATTGGCGTTTGTATTAAACCGCCACCACCTACAATAGCATCAACAAAACCAGCCATAAAAGCCGCTACACACAATAATAGAATGGTAGTAGTGGTTATCATATTTATTTAACCAATTTTATGAAAACTGGCTGCAATGCCTTTGATCATAGATGAGCTAAAACCTTGGTGCTCCATTTCATTTAAACCAGCAATGGTACAACCTTTAGGTGTTGTTACTTTATCAATTTCTTGCTCGGGGTGTGTTTGTGTTGTTAACAATAACTCAGCCGCACCTTTTACAGTTTGGGCTGCAATTAAACTTGCTGTAGCGGCGTCAAAACCAATTTCAATACCACCTTGTATGTTGGCTCGTATGTAACGCATAGCGAAAGCCGTACCACAGGCACCCAATACGGTAGCGGCATTCATGAGTTTTTCTTCAATTAATACAGTTTTGCCTAATTGATTGAACAAATGAATTACCCATTCATTTTGCTCCGTGGTAGTATGTTGTGTTGTAATACAAGTAATGCTTTGTTGTATGGCAATGGCTGTATTAGGCATAGCCCTCACAATAGCCATAGGATGTTGCAACATTTCGTTCATATCTGCAATGCTTACACCCGTAACAACTGAAATTAATAAATGTTGGGCTGTTAATGCAGATTGAATTTCTTGTAAAATATCTTTTATTTGAAAAGGCTTTACCGCAATAATGATAACGTTACTATTTTTTACAGCCGCTACATTATCGCTGGTAACATGTATACCTTTCTGTTGTAAACGAGTGAGGGTAGTAGTGTTACGTTTGGTAATGGTAATGGCAGTTGCATCGCAAAATGAACTTTGTAATAAGCCATTGGCAATAGCCGTACCTAAATTACCACCACCAATAATAGCAATGTTTGTTGTACTCATTATTAAGCGTTTTCAAGTTCCATTATCTTCTCAAAAAGTACTTCATACTCTTTGTTAGCCGTAGTAATATCTTGTTGCACTGTTTTGTAACTAGCTTCTACCTGTGCATATTTTATTTTATCGCCATAAATAGCAGGGTCGCCAAGTTCAGTTTCGAGTGCTTCTTTCTTTTTACCTAAATCAGCTATCTTATTTTCTAACTGAGCAAATTGCTTTTTTGCTTTATCTAACTCTTTAGTGGCTTCCCTGTTTTCGGGTTTCTTTTCTTTTTTAACTTCTACTACTTTCTCTTGTTTTACTTCTGCTTTTTGCAACGCTTTTTCTGCTTGTGCTGCTTTTTCTCTGCGAATTTTCCAGTCTTCCCACTCTGCATAAGTTCCTTTAAACTCTACAATTTTATGGTCTTCAATTTCCCATATTTTATTGGCGATTCTACTAATAAAATAACGATCGTGGCTCACTAAAATAATGGTACCCTCATACTTATTTAAAGCCTCCACTAATAAATTAACCGAGTGAATATCTAAGTGGTTGGTAGGTTCATCGAGCATTAAAAAGTTGGCCCTACTGGCAATGGTTTTGGCTAGTGCCACCCTGGCTTTTTCACCACCACTTAATACTTTAATTTTCTTTTCAACAGCATCACCACTAAATAAAAAAGCACCTAACAGGCTACGCAGCTCTAAATCATTTTTACCACTACGGGCTTCTTTCATTTCTTCCATTAAATCATTATCGCCTTTGAGCACTTCTAATTGGTGCTGTGCATAAAATGATTCGTCAACATTATGTCCCCATACTCTTTCGCCTTCAAATTGCTCTGTACCCACAACAATCCGCAAAAGGGTTGATTTACCTTTACCATTGGCACCAATCAAGGCAATTTTATCACCTCTATCAATTTCGGCACCGGTGTTTTCGAGTATTTTAATATCGCCAAAACTTTTGCTTACATTTTTTAAAGTAGCTACAATTTTACCCGGCGTTTTATCCATGGCAAAGTTGATTTTCATATTAGGGCGTTCGATGTTTACATCTTCAATACGTTCAATTTTATCTAACCGCTTTACAATACTTTGTGCTTGGGCTGCTTTACTAGCTTTGGCTTTAAAGCGTTCCACAAAACGTTCTTGTTGGCGTATATAATCTTGTTGGTTTTCGTATGCCTTCTTTTGCATATCAATTCTTACTTCTTTTTCTGTTTCGTAGTAAGAATAATTGCCAGTGTAAAAATGGAGTTCACGTTGGTACAATTCTACAATTTTGTTAACCATTCTGTCGAGGAAAAAACGATCGTGACTCACTATTACTACAGCTCCCGGGTAATGCGATAGGTATTTTTCTAACCACTCAATACTAGGTAAATCTAAGTGGTTGGTAGGTTCATCGAGTAACAGTACATCGGGGTTCATTAAAATCATTTTGGCCAATAAAACCCTCATGCGCCAACCACCACTAAACAATTTATATTGCTTGTGTAAATCGGCATTGGCAAAACCTAAGCCTTGTAAAATTTCTTCTGTACGGTGGTGAATGCTGTACCCATCTAATACATCCATTTCGTGCAACAAATCAGCATATTTTTCGGCTAATTTTTCATCACCAGTTTTTTCTAATTCAGCTCCTACAGTTTCGAGTTCTTTTTCAATAGCTTTCACTCTTTCGAATGCGCCCATGGCTACATCTAAAATGGTTTCGTTGGTTTCAAAACCGAGTAAATCTTGATTCAAAAAACCTATAGTGGTTTCTCTACCTTTTTCTACGGTTCCTTTAGCTGGAGAATACTGACCAGTGAGTACTTTTAATAAGGTTGACTTACCCGTACCATTGTAACCAATTAAACCAATACGTTCACCTGGTTGAATATGCCAAGTAGCATCTTCCACAATAGTTCGAGCACCAAATTCAAACGTAACATTTTGCAACCCTAATAACATGTTTCTACAATTTTTTGCAAAAGTAATGTTTACTAGTGAGATGTTAGGAGGTAGCTATTAGATGTTGCAAATTAGCTACATTCGAAATTTTAAGGGTTGCATTTAGTTGCAGTTGAGAAAGAGCAGCTATGTATGTTGAATAAAATATAAATACATAGCTGCTTTGTATTGCATTAGAGGTGGTACATGGTTTTTAAAGCCGCTGCCATTTCAGTTGGCTTACGCCCAAGTAATTTTTCTAAATCAGTTGCCACTGCTTGGTGTTGGTGGTTGCTGATATCAGCTGTAAAGCCCAAGAGTACAGGAATAAGTGGGGTAGGAACACCTACTTGTTGCAGCATGTTTTCATATGTAGTTGCATCAACATGGGTAAATGTTACTTGTTTGCCTGAAAGGGTTGAAAGCATGGTCGCTATTTCTTCAAAATTATAGGCCACATTGCCCGTAATTTGAAAAACTTGGTTGCTATTAATGGGTTGTAATAAATGATGAGCGATGGCTTCAGCAATATCGTTACGCCATGCAAATGCCACTTTACCGCTACCTGTTGGTAATGTAATGCCATGAGCAAAAGGGTTATCGCCTGCAAAAAGTGGAATGGTATCAGTATACAAATTGTTTTTAAAGAAACTATAGGTTAATCCTGACTGTTCAATATAGGCTTCGGTTTTAAAATGACTTTCCATTAAAAACTGATTGTGAGAAGTAGCAAGGCTTTCCATAGCAATACTGGTGTAAATGATGCGTTTTACGGAAGCAGCAACAGCAGCATCTACTACATTTTTATGTTGTTGTAAACGGTGCACTGGGTCGGTACCCGAAATTAATACTACTTGCTCAATGCCGCTTAGCGCTGCTTGTAAAGCATTGGTATCATCAAAATCACCTAATTTAACAGTAACGCCCAATGTTTCAAACGCAATAGCTTTTTCTTTTTGACGAGCCAGTATGGCAATTTGCGATGCAGGAATGGTTTTTAATAAATGTTGCACAACGGCATTTCCTAAGTGGCCTGTTGCGCCTGTAACTAATATCATTTGTTGGTGTTTTAAAAATGAAATAATATATTTGTTACACAAAGTAACAATCAAATGTTTCAATTTGTAACAAATGAACATCAAATACTAGTAACCCAATCGTAACTAACCATGCAAGTACACGGAAAAAAAATTGCTTGTCCTGTAACAGCCACACTTGAATTAATTGGTGGTAGATGGAAAGCACCCATATTATATTATTTATCAAAGGGCACCAAACGTTTTGGGCAAATTGATGCCATTATAACTGGCATTTCACGAAAAGTATTAACGGAGCAATTGAAGGAGTTGGAGCAAGATGGATTGATTACTCGGGTATATTATAAAGAATTACCGCCAAGGGTTGAGTATTCGCTTACTGCTTTTGGTGAAAGTTTATTCCCCGTATTTGATGCCATGGTACATTGGGCAGGTGCACATTTGAGTGACGATGCGAAAACCAATGCTATGGTATTAATGGCAAAATAATGTATTGATAAAGTGAACAGCTATTGTATAGCATTCAAGTAACTGTTGTATAGCTGTTACACAGCTGTTGGTACGGAGTAAGTGAGGTGTTAATAAGCATTGTTCATACAGTTATGAAGTAATGGATATGCTTAAATAATGAGCTATTAAATTTGAATGGCAGCTGCAAGTAAGACTTATTACCTCACTCAACCCTTTTTGTTACCTTTTACCCAATTAATGGTAGTTGTTTACGCTGTTACTGTACCTTTGCGTAAATTTTAATTTATATGAAAAGGTTATTGATATTTATAGTTGCTATCGCCGCAAGTTTTGCTATTTATTGGTTCGCTATCAGAAAAGTGGAACGCAAGCCAGAGGGCCCATCATTAGCACCTATTGCCTTAAAAAAACACAGCGAAGGATTTAATAAAAGTGTTGATAGCATTGTAAATGCCTATTTAGCCGTTAAAAATGCTTTTGTAGAAGCTGATACGGCTGTGGCAAAGCAACAAACGCAGGTATTTATTAGTTTAATAGATCGTTTACCTATTGACGAACTTAAAAAAGATACAGCGCTTATTTTTGAAACAGTGAAAGGTAATTTGGGCGATATTAAAGCCAATGCACTCTCATTATTGCAACAAAAAGATATTACTGAAATGCGTAAAGATTTTAGTATGGTTACAGAGATGATGTACCCATCTTTTTTTACCAGCATTAATTACGAAGGAACAAAGTTGTATGTACAAAACTGTCCGATGGCTTTTAATGATTCTATTGCAGCAAGTTGGATCAGTAATAGTGCAGAAGTAGTAAATCCATATCTTGGTAAATACCATCCTACATACAAAGCAGGCATGTTGCATTGCGGCGATGTAAAAGATTCAATTACTGCAAAATAAATAAATTTTAGTTGGTTGATTAAATATAGAAAATAAGAACAATGAAGCGTTTGAAACCATTATTTGTGCTGTTATTAGGTAGTTTTTGTTTTGTAAATACCGGTTTCGCCCAAAAAAAATATACCATAAGTGGGTATGTAAAAGATGCTGCTAGTGATGAAACCATTATTGCGGCTAGCATCAACATTAGTGGTAAAAGTAGTGGTGTTATTAGTAACCAATATGGCTTTTGGTCGGTAACCCTTGCTGAGGGTACTTACCAAATTACTACATCGCATGTGGGGTATTTACCCAAAAGTTTCAGTATTGCTTTAAAGGCAGATACTGTTATCAATATCGCCTTGCTGAACAGCACTGGTTTGTCGCAAGAAGTAGTGGTTACAGCAACCAAAAGAGACAACAATATAAAAGGTACACAAATGGGTAAAGTAACTTTACCTATTGAGCAAATTAAAAGTATACCAGCGTTTTTAGGTGAGGTTGATTTGCTAAAAGTGGTACAGTTGTTACCGGGTGTTCGTAATGCCGGTGAAGGTAGTGCTGGTATATATGTACGTGGTGGCGGTCCTGATCAAAATTTAATTATGTTAGATGATGCCGTGGTGTACAACACAGGGCATTTATTTGGCTTTTTCTCTATATTTAATGCAGATGCTATCAAAAACGTATCGCTCATAAAAGGTGGTATGCCAGCCCAATATGGTGGTAGGTTATCGAGTGTGTTAGATGTAAGTATGAAAGAAGGTAACAACCAAAAATTTCAAACAGAAGGTGGCATTGGGTTAATTGCATCGAGGTTTTCGGTACAGGGGCCTATAAAAAAAGACAAAGCATCTTTCATTATTTCTGGGAGAAGAACTTACGTTGACGCATTGGTGAAACCGTTTATTAGCAAAACCAGTAGCTTTAAAGGTTCGGGTTATTATTTTTATGATTTGAATGCAAAAATCAATTACAAATTCAGCGAAAAAGATCGGGTATATTTAAGTGGTTATTTTGGTAGAGATGTATTTGATTTTGTAAATGGCAAACAAAGCCTCAACATCAACATTCCTTGGGGTAATGCTACGGGTACATTGCGATGGAACCATGTTTTCAATAACAAACTATTTACGAACACTACCGCCGTTTACAACGATTACAATTTTGAATTCAATGGTTTGCAAAATAATTTCAGGATTAAATTGGCATCGGGCATAAGGGATTTGAGTTTGAAACAAGATTATGATTACTACCCAGCATCTAACAACAAAATTAAATTCGGTTGGTTGTATACATACCATCGTTTTAAACCATCGGTAGTAAGCGGACAACAAGATTCTGTTGTATTTAACCCACAAAATGCGCAGGTAAAATTTGCCCATGAAGCGGCTATATATGTGCAAGATGATTGGGACGTTTCAAAAAAAATAAAAGTGAATGTAGGTTTACGCTACAGTATGTTTCAACAAATTGGGGCTTATAAAATTTATAAAACCGACGACTTTGGTAACCGTTTAGATAGTACCGTATTTAAAAAGGGCGCTCCTGTAAAAACCTATGGTGGTTTAGAACCAAGGCTCAGCATGCGTTACGAAATTGATAATGAAACCTCTGTTAAAGCATCGGTAACCCGTAATTTACAATACATACATTTGGTAAGTAACTCAGGCACCACTTTACCTACTGATTTGTGGGTACCGAGTACCATTAAAGTAAAACCACAAATAAGTTGGTTGTATGCTGCTGGTTTGTTTAAAAACTTTGAAAACAACACTTACGAAACTTCGGTGGAGTTGTACTACAAAAACATGCAAAACCAAATTGAATACCGTGAGGGTTATATACCAAGTACTTTAAAAGATACTGAAGAAGATTTTACATTTGGTAAAGGCTGGAGCTATGGTACTGAGTTGTTTATTAATAAAGTGAAAGGTCGATTAACTGGTTGGATTGGTTATACCTTAAGTTGGACGTGGCGCAAGTTTGACAATCTTAACCAAGGTAATAAGTACCCAGCCAAATACGATCGTAGAAATGATATGAGTATTGTAGCATCATACGACCTCAGTAAAAAATGGAAGGTTTCTGCCACATTTGTATACGGTACCGGAAATGCTGCAACGTTGCCACAACGTTTTTATATTGTAGGAGGTGTATTATCGCAAGAGTACAGCAATATCAACCAATACCGATTACCATCTTACCACAGACTTGATTTATCAGCTATTTTAACGCCCAAGAAAAATGCAGGAAGAAAATATAAAACCGAATGGGTGTTTAGTATTTACAATACCTACAGCAGAAAAAACCCATACTTTATTTATTTTGATCAAACGGGTAACCCTTACGATGGTAGTTTAACAGTACAAGCCAAACAAGTATCGTTGTTCCCCATTATACCTGCCGTAACGTATAATTTTAAATTTTAATAAACACTAATAATTGTTGAAAGCATTGATTGACCCACTATAAATCATTATTTTTGACGATACTAATTTTGTAATAATGCCTGATATATTGATTATTGATGATGAAAAAGCCATCAGAAAAACCTTAACAGAGATTTTAAGTTTTGAAGGCTATCAAATTGAAGAGGCAAGTGACGGTGAAGAGGGATTGAAAAAATTTGGTCAGAAAAATTTTGATGTAGTGCTTTGCGATATTAAAATGCCCAAAATAGATGGCATTGAATTTTTAGAGAAAGCCAAAACCATTAATGCCGATACACCTATTATAATGATTAGTGGGCATGGTAATATTGATACAGCTGTTGATGCTGTTAAAAAAGGCGCTTTTGATTACATTAGCAAACCACCCGATTTAAATAGGTTGCTCATTACCTTACGCAATGCAACCGATAAGCAGCAATTGGCTACCGAAACCAAAGTACTCAAACGAAAAGTAAATAAAACCATTGAAATGGTGGGGGAGAGTGCAGGTATTGAAAAAATTAAACATACCATTGAAAAAGTAGCGCCAACCGATGCCCGTGTTTTAATTACTGGTGAAAACGGGGTAGGTAAGGAGTTGGTTGCACGATGGATACATGAAAAAAGTAATAGAAATAACGGTCCGCTAGTAGAAGTAAACTGTGCAGCCATACCCAGTGAATTGATTGAAAGTGAATTGTTTGGTCATGAAAAAGGTTCGTTTACTTCAGCAATTAAACAACGTATTGGTAAGTTTGAACAAGCCAATGGCGGTACATTGTTTTTAGATGAAATTGGTGATATGAGTTTGAGTGCACAAGCCAAAGTGTTACGTGCCTTACAAGAAGGCAAAATAACCAGGGTAGGTGCCGATAAAGATATTAGTGTAGATGTACGGGTAATTGCTGCAACCAATAAAGATTTATTGAAAGAGGTAGATGATAAAAACTTTAGGCTCGATTTATACCATCGTTTGGGCGTTATCATCATACACGTTCCTGCATTGAGGGAGCGTAAAGATGATGTGCCCTTGTTAGTGAATCATTTTGCCAAACAAATTGCAATGGAGTACGGGCAACCAGCCAAAGAGGTAGAAAAAGGTGCACATGAATTGCTTAAGCAAAACAATTGGGGTGGCAACATTAGAGAGTTACGCAATGTGGTTGAAAGGTTAATTATTATGAGCGGAAAAAAAATAACGGAAGATGACGTAAAAAATTATGTGTAATCAATACACTATACATCTAAATAGTTGATATTGCATCTACTAAAAAATATTTAAGCACAAAACATTTTCACATGAGCATTGGTTGGATCATATTTATACTCGGTACATTAGGTTGGCATATTGGTATGTTTGGTATGTTTAAAAAAGCTGGTATAGAGGGCTGGAAAGCGTTTATACCTTTTTACAATACTTGGTGTATCGTTGAAAAAATTGAACTCAAAAAATACTGGTTCTTTTTACAATTTATACCTGTTGTTGGTGCGTTTATCACCATTTGGATCACCATTAAGTTTACTGAATATTTTGGTCGTTTTAGTGTATTACACCATGCAGGTGCTGTGTTTGTGCCGTTTGTTTATTTCCCATATTTAGGTTTCTCTAAAAATGAGCGTTTTGCAGGTAAAAAAGTAGTAGACAATTACAAAAAATCAGGCGCAAGAGAGTGGATAGATGCAGCAGCTTTTGCTGTAGTAGCAGCTACCATTATTAGAACATTTGTGTTTGAAGCATATACCATACCCACACCATCAATGGAAAAAACATTGTTGGTGAACGACTTTTTATTTGTGAGTAAATTCAGCTACGGGCCTCGTATTCCTAATACGCCTATTGCAATGCCATTTGTACACCATACCATGCCATTTGTACCTGTAAAATCATATACAGAAGCGGTGTATATTCCGTATACAAGATGGTTTGCCTCACCCGTAAAACGTAATGATGTTGTGGTGTTTAACTTTCCTGTAAATGATACGTTGATTAATGACCCTATTATTAACGGACAACAAGAATTTGGTAGTCAAAAAACCTATTACCAAGCGGTAAGAGAACTAGGTAGTAGAGACAAGGTTTGGAGCATGTATGGTGACATGATTATTACCCGACCGGTTGATAAGAGAGAGAATTTTATTAAACGTTGCGTTGCTGTGGGTGGTGATGTGTTGCAAGTAATTAATGGTATTGTACATGTAAATGGGCAACCGCAGCCTGTGTTTCCGCAATCAGAACGTTTTTATAAAATTAAAACCAATGGTAATGTAAACCTTGATGCTGATGCATTAGCTACCATGGGTATTAAAGTGAGAGAGAGCCAAGGTGATTTACGTCAAATGGAACAAAATACATTTTTGGTAAACATCACCAATGAAGAAAAAGCCAATTTAAAATTGCCACAAGGGTATACTATTGAGCCCTTTACCTTACCTGTAAATAATGATTTGTTTCCTTATTATGATACGGTGAATCAATGGTCTGGCGATAATTATGGCCCTATTACCATTCCGAAAAAAGGTAGTACCATTAGCTTAACACCAGATAATTTAATACGTTACCAACGTTGCATTGAAGTATATGAAGGCAATACCTTTGAGGCAAAAAATGGCCAGTATTTTATTAATGGTCAGCCAGCTACTTCGTACACATTTAAGATGGATTATTTTTGGATGATGGGTGATAATCGTCATAACTCTTTAGATAGTAGGTATTGGGGTTTTGTACCAGAAGATCATGTAGTAGGTAAAGCCTCATTAATTTGGTTTAGTTGGGAAGGTGGTCCAAGGTGGAACAGGATTTTTAAAAGCATAAAATAATATTTTTTAAACATAATTACGTAACTTCAATTTTACCAAAAGACCTCTCGGCTTCAAACCCGAGAGGCTTTTTTGTCTAAAAAAGTATTTCAAGTGTTGCTAAGCGTCGTCCATTATTAACCCATTTGAGTTGCTTACAACAAAATAAAAGGTATTACATATGAAAGTAAAAAGTGAATTTGAATTTGAAATTTTTAATGATATCAGTGAATTGCAAAAAGAAGACGCTGAACTATTGGAAGAAGCTAGAAAAACCACTCAAAAAGCGTACGCCCCTTACAGTAATTTTTTTGTAGGTGCTGCTGCCATATTTAATAACGGAGAGAAGGTATATGGTACCAATCAAGAAAATGCATCGTACCCCGTTGGTATTTGTGCAGAAAGGGTATTGTTGGCTTCTGCGGCTATGTTACAAACAGATGAGCCAATTAAAACGATGGCCATTAGCTACAATAATTTATCGAGAAAAGGTGTAAGCGACCAGCCCATATCGCCTTGTGGTATGTGCCGTCAAAGCCTTGCTGAATATGAAGATAGAACCAAGCAACCGATGCGTATTATACTTTCAGGTATGGAAGGCAAAGTGATGATTATTGAAAGTGCTACACAATTATTACCGTTCTCATTTGGAGGTGATAGTTTGAAATAAGGTGTTTAGGTTTGGAGTTTGCGTATTATAGCATTAAAGTGTAAGAAGGAAAGTTGAATAGATTTTTTATTAAAACTTTGAGAGTAATAGTGACGTACTGATTTCGGTTGGTGAGGGTTTCAACCGATAATAAAAGTATTAAATGTATACTTACGCAACGTCCGGCAAGGGCCAAGACGTTGCTGCAAAGGAATACTGTGAAGTATTTTGCAGATTAAAAATCTGCTTCTTTAAACTTCGAGATGCGCTACGCTAACATCTCGAAGAGCGGGTTTCGGTTGGTGAGGGTTTCAACCGATAATAAAAGTATTAAATGTATACTTACGTAACGTCCGGCAAGGGCCGAGACGTTGCTGCGAAGGAATACTGTGAAGTATTTTGCAGATTAAAAATCTGCTTCTTTAAACTTCGAGATGCGCTACGCTAACATCTCGAAGAGCGGGTAATCTTGTAAAACACTCATTAAAAATCTCTCCTGTAATGTGCTATCGTGTGGCAGAACAGGATCTATTTGAGCCTTACTTTTTACAGTCAATAATAATAATGCTATAATTATTACAGATACCTTTTTCATGTTACTAAATTTAAATGATAAAGCCGATATTTTAAAAGAATATACGACTTGGTTAGTGGCCTCAAGAAACATAGCGGTAGCTGCCTTTACCCAATTTTACAGCCATTTACAATCGTTTTATGAGGTGTTAGTAATACCACTTCATTTAACTCATTGTATACGCCCACCACTAAGCACTCACTCATAAAGTCAGCAATTTGTTTGGGTGGGAAGTTGATCACTGCAATTATTTGCATGCCTACCAATTCATGTAAGGTATGCTGTTGGGTAATTTGGGCAGATGATTTTTTAATGCCAATATCAGTTCCAAAATCAATCCATAATTGATAAGCAGGTTTTTTGGCTTTTTCAAACGGTTGGGCTTTGATGATGGTACCCACCCTCATGTCAATTTTTTTAAAATCGTTCCAGGTAATCATATTGCTGAAGAGGTAATAACGGCATCTAAATTAATGGTGCCATAAATATGCGGAAACGCTTCGTTGATAGAAGGTGCAATTTCATATTTCAGCGGAGCGGTGAGTTTGGTTTCATCAACATGCAATAAAATTAAATCAGTTTTGCCAGCATAGTAACGTTGTAACACACCTGCAACTTGATGTTGCTCACTCATGTGTATGAAACCTTCTAATTGTAAAGAAGGTGCTTCAAATACACCATTGGCTTGTGCTTGCGCCCATTCTTGTTTGGTAGTAACGTGAAAAATCATGCAGCAATTATATTAATGAGTGAAGAAATTTGTTCGTTTTTAAAAGCATTGTCTTCCGCAGTGTAACATTTTTGTAATTCAGTAAGTAAAGTAATGATTACATTTTTATTGTTAATTGGTTTAAAGAACGATGCAGTTGGAGGTACGGCTATTTTTTTGAAATAATTTTCAACATCTTTATGCGAATACATTTGTCCGTTAATAGGATCAATGTAAAATTTTATCTTTTCAGATGCATGTCCAACAGGGTTTAGTACATCATACAAACTATCAAAATAGCCTAAAATAAATTGCTGTGGAATATTGATGGCATATACCGGCACATCTAACAAACCAAATAAAATCAACAATAAAGTGCCATTACCAAAGGCATTACCGTGTTGTTTTTCAAGTACTTTATTAATTAAAAACCCATCAGGATTGTTGTAATTAATTTCAATACCTCTTTGTTTGTAATAATTATACAAAATGCTGCCTACCACATTTATTTGCTCCATAGGGGTGAGGTAGCTGTTCATTTCGAGCCAAATATTTCTACGGAGTTTATCAATATCTTTTAATACAGCCGTTACATCCACATCGGGATACACAAACTTAGCAACTAACATAGCACCTGATAATAAATCAGGAGAACCATCATTCCATTTAATAAAATCAGCTTTTAAATCTTCAAAATGGAGCTGTTGAATTAATCGTTCAATTTTGGCTTGTAATTCCGTATTGATGCTGGTTTCGCTAAAGTGCTCAAGGTTAGGTATAATGGCTTTACCTAATGACATAATTTTGGTACTCACCGTTTCGTACACTACTTCATCAGGATCATCAATTAACTGTAGTAAGGCTTTTATTTCACTATTTTCCTGCATCGATCGCTTCTTTTAGTGCTACATCAAACGACAAATGTTTGGAGAGCAATGTATCAAATGTTTGCAAATCGATTTTATTTTGAAAAGCATTTTTGGGAATAATAATCGCTTGCAAAGCATTCACAAATAAAAAATAATAACCAGTATTTTCAGCTTTTTTTACAAAAGCTGCCCAGTTATAAATACTGGTATTTAACTCATTTTGTAGTTGTATTGATTGGGGTGTAGCTGTTACTGTAGTTGGCAAAAAAACGATTGCATTTTCAGGATCGTTCGCAATGTTAGTGGCTTGCGTTTCTAAATCATTTTTACCTGAAAATAATGGTAACAGCGTAAAAAACAACATTACCCCCAATAGTATATACACATACATACTAAACAACGAAACTGTACCACCAAATATTAAAATAGCTGCAAAAATTAGTAAATAGGTTGCTTGCCTCAATACATTTTTTATACGCTTTTTTTTACGGCCTGGTGCATCCCAAAAAGTATACGTGTAAAAAGCCACGTAATCGTTTTTAGTTAGACTATAATGCAGCGTTATCATTTTTTACATTTTACTTGGTCGCTTTTTTGGTAGCAGTTTTTTTAGTGGCCGTTTTTTTTGCAGCCGTCTTTTTAGGTGCAGCTTTTTTTGTAGCTGTTTTTTTAGCTGGTGATTTTTTATCAAAAGCTTTTGGATCTTGCGCTACAATCATTTTTTTGACCGTATCTAAATCCATTGCACCTAACTCTTCTGAGGTGAACTTACCATTAGCACCTGTACCTACAATTTTCAGCATTTTTTTACCAAACTTTATGAAGGGGCCCCAACGGCCATTTTCAATAGCAATATTTTCTTCTGGCCATTGCTGAATATAGCGGTTGGCTTCTTTTTCAAGCTTCTTTTCAATAAGCTCATTACAATCATGTTGGGTTAATTCATCAAAATTATAGGCCTTGGGAATATTGATAAAAAGGTTGTTCCATTTAATGAACGGGCCAAACCTGCCTTTACCTTTGGTAATAGGTTTATCTTCATAAAAACCAATAGGAGCTTCTTCAATTTGCTTGGCTTCAATGATAGCCAAAGCTCTTTTTAAATCAACACTGTATACATCTTCGCCTTTGGGCATCGAAATAAATTGATCACCCCATTTTACATATGGGCCAAACCTACCCACATTAACTGCCACTTCTGCACCTTCATATTCACCCAATGCAAGTGGTAATTTAAATAGGTCTAATGCTTCTTGTAAGGTAATGGTTTCAATACTTTGATCGGCTTTTAAACGAGCAAACCGAGGTTTTTCTTCGTCGGTTTGAGCACCAATTTGTACCATAGGCCCAAAGCGGCCCATACGAGCACTAATGGGTTTACCTGTAGCTTCATCCGTACCCAATATACGTTCCCCTTTAGCTCTTTCAGCAGTTTCTAAGGTATGCTCCACACCATTATGGAAAGGGTCGTACCAATTACGTACCATATTGTTCCATTGCAATTTACCTTCAGCAATGTTGTCAAACTCTTGTTCAATATTAGCAGTAAAAGAGTAGTCCATTACTCTTTTAAAATGTTCATTTAAAAAGTCGGTAACAACTAACCCTAAATCGGTAGGAAACAGTTTACCTTTTTCTGCACCTGTATTTTCTTCAGATGAAGATTTGGTGATGGTATCATTTTTTAATGTTACTAAACGAACGGTTCGTTTAATTGGTTCTTTATCTTTTTTAACGACGTAGTTTCTTTTAATAATGGTTGAAATTGTGGGAGCGTACGTACTGGGCCTACCAATACCCAACTCTTCTAATTTTTTAACCAATGAGGCTTCCGTGTAACGAGCACTTGGTCGTGTAAAACGCTCTGTGGCCAGCATTTCATTAAATGCTAACTGTTGGTTTACTGTTACATTCGGCAACCTGCTTTCACCTTCTGCATCATCTTCCTCATCATCTGTACTTTCCATATACACTTTTAAGAACCCATCAAATTTTAAAACTTCACCACTAGCTGTCAATAATTCTTTATTGGTGCTTATTTCAATTTTTGCAGTTGTTTTTTCTAAAACAGCATCACTCATTTGCGATGCGATGGTACGTTTCCAAATGAGCTCGTATAAACGATTCAGTTCGGGGTCGCTCACAGTACGGGCATCCATATAAGTTGGGCGAATAGCTTCATGCGCCTCTTGTGCACTTTCGTTTTTATTTTTATACTTGCGTACTTGTAAATATTTATCACCAAAACTGCTGGTAATTTCGTTGGTGATGGCGGCCATTGCAGTATCGCTTAAATTCACACTATCAGTACGCATGTAAGTGATTTTACCACTTTCATAAAGTTTTTGTGCCAATAACATGGTTTTACTTACACCATAACCAAGTTTTCTACTGGCTTCTTGCTGTAGGGTAGAGGTGGTAAAAGGAGCAGCTGGTGTACGTTTACCCGGTTTTACTTGAATATCTTTTACGGTGTATGCTGCACCAATACAACTTTGTAAAAACGCTTCTGCATCTTTTTGTTCATCAAACTTAGCGCCTTCTGCTTTAAATAAAACGGTTTTGTTATTAATATCGGTGGCGCCTAAAATAGCTTCAACTTTAAAGCTACCAACAGGGGTAAATTGGTTAATTTCTCTTTCTTTTTCTGCAATAAGTTTAACGGCAACGCTTTGAACACGACCAGCACTAAGGCCACCTTGCATACCGATTTTACGCCAAAGTACAGGGCTCAATTCAAAACCCACAATTCTATCAACTACTCTACGAGCTTGCTGTGCATTCACCAAATCCATATTAATAAAACGTGGGTTGGCTACGGCTTTTTGAATGGCAGGCTTGGTAATTTCATGAAAAACAATACGTTTGGTGGTTTTAGGATCTAATTTCAATACTTCCGCTAAGTGCCAGCTTATGCTTTCACCTTCACGGTCTTCATCGGAAGCCAACCATACTTCATTTGATTTTTTTGCGATGCTGATGAGTTCTTTAACCACCTTTTCTTTTTCGGCTGGTATAATATATTTGGGGGTAAAGTTGTTGTTGATATCAATACCCATATCGTTTTTTTCAAGGTCACGAATATGTCCATAACAACTTTTTACTTCAAAATCTTTCCCTAGAATACCCTCAATCGTTTTCGCTTTCGCTGGTGACTCCACTATTAATAAGTTCTTTGCCATAATTTGCTTTAGTTGTTCAATTCATCGATTCTACTTCACCATTGCTACTTAAAAGCAATTTAGCAATGCAGCACAATAATTATGCAATATTACTTTAAAAATGAAAATATGTTCAAATTGAAAAAATAATACAATCTTAAAATTGTTTTTTTCCGAATGTAATATCTGATTATATGCACATATATAAATTATTTATTTTTCGTACTTTGAAAAAAAACGAGGCTTATGAACATTAGTTTTATTGGAACCGGTAATGTTGCTAGTGTATTAGCAAAAGCTTGTAACAGTAAAGGACATATTGTACATCAAATTATAGGAAGAAATGTAGAAGCAGGCACTTTGCTTGCGAAAGAAGTAGGTGCAAATTTTTATGAATTAACTTCAAAAAACATAGAAAGTAGTGAGTTAATTATTGTTGCAACGTCCGACAGGTCTATATCTGATGCACTTTCGAGCTTTAATTTTGGCAGTACGCCAACGGTGCATACAGCAGGCTCGGTGAGTATTGACATATTAAAAAACGTAAGTGATAATTACGGCGTATTATACCCGTTGCAAAGTTTGAGGAAAGAAATGGAGGCCATTCCGTGCATTCCCTTTATTGTAGAAGCCAATAATACATTTACGGAAAATATACTTGTTAATTTTGCTAAAACTATTTCAGAACAGGTTGAAATTCAAACTGAAGCACAACGTTTACGCTTACATACTGCCGGTGTTATTGTTAGTAATTTTACTAATTATTTATATGGAATTACTGAAAATTTTTGTGTAGATGAACACATTAATTTTGATTTACTGAAACCGCTCATTAGTGAAACTGCCAATAGAATTACCCATTTATCGCCAAAAGCATTGCAAACTGGGCCAGCCATTAGGGGTGATATTGCTACTTTGGATAAACATTTACGTTTACTAAGCACTTACCCAAAATTAAGAACGCTTTATATGCGCATGACAGATGGCATTATGAACCCTTAGTTTTTATAAGGCATTACAATATCTGTTTGCATTTTATACGGATCAATTTTAACTTTTGATGGTTCAAAAGGGTTTTGTACATAAATTTCAAAAGCTGGAGCAGATTTGCGTTTCTTTCTATCTTTCAAAATTTCTGCTAAAGATTCGTAGCCAACATTGGTTAAATCGTAGGGGCCAAAAAAATGTGCCAATAAAGCGCTATCGCCACCTGTACGTTTTACCATGATACCTTTTGCCAATTTATTGGGTGCCTTTTCAATAGGTAAACCTGCTTCAAAAAAGAAAGGTGCTTTTTGAGTTTTGTACCAAGCCGTAGGAGCACCTGTTACTTTTAATTTATTTGTTTTAATAAAATCAACTAATTTTTTGTTGTAAATATTGTTGAGTTTAACACTTAAACCTGCACTTGTAGCTGCACTGTCTTTTATAATAATATATACTTGTTTGGGAGTAATGGTATCAATAACATTAATAATGGGGCCCTTCTGTAATTTATCAGTTGGCTGCGATGGTTTTTCTTTTTTTACTAATGGGGGAGGTACATTAGCCGGTTGTTTGCTTTTACAACTTATTGAAAAAAGCGTAACTGTAAATAATAAGGTAGTGGTTACAAAACGTATCATTCGTAAATTTTGGTTGGGAGATATCAATTTTCAATCCAAAAAATTGATGTTAGTTGGTAAAGTGTCGTTTTACCGCAAATTAATCATATTTAATTGATTATTTGTGTTGATTTTCAATACAGATTTTAGATAATAGTGTTTTTGCAGTAGGTTTGCATTTCGAAAAACGAATTATGTACGATATTACTTTTAAGTTTGAACAAAAAGGGCTTGAACCCATAACGTTGCACAATATTGAGGCAGGACAATCTATTTTAGAAGTTGCATTAAAGAACGATATTGAATTGCACCATAACTGCGGTGGCGTTTGTGCTTGCAGTACTTGTCATTTGTATGTAGAACAAGGCGACACTTTAATTGAAGAACTAAGCGATAAAGAAGAAGATTTTATTGATAGGGCTATAAACCCAAGGCTCAATTCACGTTTGGGTTGCCAATGTGTATTGGTGGCCGATGGTGGTAGCATAACAGTAACATTGCCTGACCAAACCCAATTTTTGGGAGAATAAATAAGTACTTATTACATTAAACAATTATTTATGAGTTTTGAATTACCCATTCATTGGAACGATTATGAAGATATAGCCATGAAGTTATACGAACGTTTTGGTGATGATTTTAATGAGGGGAAAATATACAGAATACGCTTTACCGATTTACATAAGTGGGTGTTAGAAATTCCGAATTTTGTGGGCAAACCTGAAGAAAGCAATGAAGGTCATTTAGAGATGATTCAAAGCACTTGGGTGTATGAATGGAGAGACAACCAAAAATAACCACATGAACGTTCTGGCCCAATTAAAAAATATTCAATTATTTGTATTAGATGTTGACGGTGTATTAACCGATGGCTTTTTAATGCTGATGGATAATGGTGAAATGGCCCGTAAAATGAATGTAAAGGATGGTTATGCCATGCAATTGGCTATAAAAAAAGGTTACGAAATTGTAATCATTTCAGGCGGTAATTCACAAGCTGTAAAAACAAGGTTACAGCGACTCGGTATACAACAAATTCATTTAGGTATTACCGATAAAAAAACGTTGTTGGCTGAGTATGTAGCCAGCACAACATACACTTGGGATCAAATTTTGTATATGGGCGATGATGTGCCCGATGTAGCACCAATGCAAATGGTTGGTGTAGCATGTGCACCCAATGATGCGGTACCCGAAGTTATAGCTGTAGCGCATTATATTTCGCCATTGAGTGGTGGCAACGGTTGTGTGAGAGACGTAATTGAAAAAGTATTAAAACTCAATAATGATTGGGAAGTTACTGAAAGTGTTGCTTCTATTTAAACCCTCTTTTTAACCCCCTGAAATTATCTACATGAAATTAATAATAGCATTTTTCAGGTTAACGAGGTGGCCCAATTTACTGTTCATTGTTATTACACAAATTTTATTTTACAGTTGCGTTTATTTGCCTTTGTTGCATGCACAAACTTCTAACCCAACGCAACATCAAACCTTATTTATTTTACTATGTGTTGCATCTGTTTGTATAGCAGCGGCAGGGTACATCATCAATGATTATTTTGATATTAAAATTGATATCGTAAATAAGCCCGATAAAATTATAGTAAACAAAATCATTAAACGCAGGTGGGCTATTGTTTGGCATTTCATACTATCAACAATAGGCATATTATTAAGCATTTACATTGGTTACACTTTACATGAATGGATTGTAATTAGTATAAATTTTTTATGTGTAATTGCCTTGTGGTTTTACTCCACAACTTTCAAAAGAAAATTATTATCGGGCAATATCATTATTGCTGCATTAACAGCTTGGGTCATTTTAGTAGTGTATTTTTTTGTAGGTGCTGAAATTTTTTCATTGAAAGGTTGGTACAATGCCTCCAACAATTTTAACAGCAGTAAATTATTTAAAATTACTATGGTGTATGCTGCGTTTGCCTTTATTACAACTTTAATTAGAGAAGTAGTAAAAGATTTAGAAGATATGGATGGTGATCGAAAATACCATTGTAATACCATGCCCATTGCATGGGGGGTACCTGCTGCCAAAGTTTTTACAGCCGTATGGTTATGTGTTACCATTGCTGCGTTAGCCGTAATACAATTATATGCTTGGCAACTAGGGTATTGGTTGGCCGCTGTTTATTTGTTGGTTTTGGTAATTGCACCTGCCATTGTTATTATATACAAATTATCGAAAGCCTATACAGTAGCCCATTATCATACCATCAGTAATTGGGTGAAGTTGTTGATGTTGTTTGGCATATTATCGATGTTGTTTTTTAAATTTATGTAATTAGGTATGTCGAAAATCATTTTAGCTTCACAATCGCCCCGTAGAAAAGAATTATTACAATTAGCCAATATTGTATTTGAAGTATTGGTGGCCAATACAGATGAAAGTTATCCGCCTCAACTTTCGTACAATGATATTGCTGTTCATATTGCTACACAAAAGGCTATGGAAGTTGCTAAACAAACTGCTCCTGAAAATATCATCATTGCTGCTGATACCATTGTTGTATGCAACAATAAAGTATTGGGCAAACCAATTGATAGCGCTGAAGCTATGGCTATGTTAACCGCTTTATCAGGCACCACTCACCAAGTTATAACAGGTGTATGTATACTTAAAAACAATACCCAGCAGAGTTTTGCCGATGTTACTCATGTAAGTTTTAATACACTCACCCCTGAACAAATAGCACACTATGTTAATGTATACAAGCCGTACGACAAAGCTGGCGGCTACGCCATACAAGAATGGATTGGTGCTGTTGGCATACATAAAATTGAAGGCGACTACTACAACGTAATGGGGTTGCCGATTAACAAGGTTGTAAAAATTATTAATGCGCTACAAGCTTAAAAATTGTTCATAGCATTTTCTTTTTAGAAAAATATTTACATTTATAGGGTTAATCTTAATCCCTATAAAAAATGAACGAACAACTTTTACAGTTTATATGGCAATTTCAATATTACAATAAACAAGCGCTTACAACATCAAAAGGTGAAGCTTTACAAATTTTACAGCAAGGCAGTATCAATAAAAACCAAGGTCCAGATTTTTTAAACGGTAAAATTAAATGTGCAACTACCACATTGGTTGGTTCCATTGAATTGCATGTGCTAGCCAGTGATTGGCTGAAACACCAGCACAGTAACGATCAACATTACAACAATGTAATATTGCATGTAGTTTGGCAAGAAGATGTACAATTGCCACTTCAATTTCCGGTATTGGTGTTGCATGATAGGGTTTCAAAAATTTTATTACAGCAGTACCAACACCTACAAAGTAACCAACCATTTATACCTTGTAGTAAACAACTACAACAAGTAAACGACATGGTGATTTTTGCTTGGAAACAACGGCTGTTTGTTGAACGTTTACAACAAAAAACAACTGCTATTCAACAACAATTACAACAGCAACAACCTTGGGAAACCTTGTTTTGGCAAGTATTGTGTAAAAACTTTGGAGGTACAACTAATAAAGAAGCTTTCGAAAAAATTGCTCAAACAATTTCAATACAAATTTTAGCAAAACATAAAAATCAACTCCATCAATTAGAAGCATTGTTACTCGGACAAGCAGGATTGTTACAGCACAGTTTTGAAGATGATTATCCGAAAATGCTACAGAAAGAATATCAATTTTTACAACACAAATACCAATTGCAACCAACACATGCAACGGTACAATGGTTACGTATGCGTCCTGCTAATTTTCCTACGATACGTTTATCGCAATTGGCACAAATCATTTATAAAAATGTTCATTTATTTTCACAAATAATGGCTGCTGATGATTTAAAAAAAGTGTACGCTTTGTTTGATGTTGCTGCCAATGATTATTGGTTATATCATTATCGATTTGATGAACCAAGTGTTTACAAAGAAAAAAAATTGGGTAAACAAATGATTCACCATCTTATTATAAATGTTGTATTGCCTATGTTATATGTGTACGGTTGGTATCATAACAAACCATCTTTTAGTGATAAAGCCATTGAGTGGGCCTTACAGTTACCAGCTGAAAAAAATAGCATCACCAAAGGCTTTGCAAACTTAGGTATCAGTAACACAAATGCCCTTGATTCGCAAGCACTCATTCAACTAAAAAATAATTACTGCAACCATAAGCATTGCTTACAATGTGCCATTGGCAATCATATTTTAAAGAAAGAATACTAGGTAAAGGTTTTTTATGATGCCCAATTGTAGTGAATCATCACTTCCATATCAGGATGTACACTTTTGGTAACCGGACAATTATCGCCTACACGTTGTAAAATCAATTTATCTTTTTCATCAATTTGTAATGATGCTGGCATGTACAACGCTACTTCAACTTTACCAACCCTACGTGGCTCTGCTAACATATACTTGGTAACTTCCATACGAGTTGTTAATAAATCGATATTCATATCCATAGCTTTAATACCCATAGTGGTAACAATGCAAGTTGCCAATGAAACACACAATAAATCTGTAGGACTAAACCTTTCGCCCTTGCCCCTGTTATCGCTAGGTGCATCGGTTTCAATAACACTGTTGCTTTGCAAATGAGTGGCTTCGCAGCGAAGGCTGCCTTTATAAATTACGGAGGCGGTCATTTTTTATGATTTTATTTTGATTATAGTTTAATTAATTACCAACGAACTGTAAAGTAAGCAAGTATTTTTGCATAAATTTACTCCGATAAATAGTTTACATGAAGAAAATATTTTTTTCGATATTAATAATAGCTACAGCGGTTAGTGCCTCTGCACAAGATAAAACCAAAACAAGCAAACAAGAAAGGAGAGAGCAGCGCAAAGAGCGTATTGATGCCATTGCCAAGCTTGAAGAAGAAGGTGTTATAAAGTATAAAAAACAATTTGCCGGAGGCGTTAAACTCACATCAGATGGTTACGGTGGATTTTTAGAATGGGCTAGGCCACAATCTGTAAAAAAATCATTGCTGTATCAATTTGAAATTACAGAACGTAAACACCCAAAAGAGTCAAAACAATTTAATAATAATACCGGTGCTGGTCCTTATATATACGGTAAAATCAACTTTTTTTATCCTGTAAAATTAGGTGTACAACAACAGTTTTTATTAGGCAACAAGGGTAATAAAAATGGGGTGAGTTTGAGTGCCAATGTAGGTGGAGGTGTTACTTTAGGCCTTCTGCGCCCTTATTTATTAGGTTATGATAGTGCAGGCACCAGAATTTTTAGAGGATTAGCCGATGATTCTGCAAGATTTTTATTTGATGATCCCATTAGTGGCCCTAATTTAACCACTGGTTTTAGCAAGTTAAAAGTAACGCCAGGCGCCTATGTAAAATCAGGGCTTCGTTTTGATTATGGTAAATACAACGAAATGGTGAGTGCTGTTGAAGTGGGGGTAATGTTAGAATATTATACAAAAGCGATTCCTCAAATGGCATTTAATAAAGATGAAAAAGTATTTTTTTCAGCCTATGTTGCCATCCTTTTTGGAAAGCGAAAGTAATGCATGAGATAGATAAGTATCTTTGCAATATTGAATCATTTATTTGAATTTTTTATACATGAGTGCGACAATTGTAAATGAAGAGCAAAAGATAAAAAAACCAGATTGGTTAAGGGTTAAGCTACCAATTGGTGAAGAATATAAGCATGTACGTAATTTAGTAGATACACATAAATTACATACGATTTGTGAGAGTGGTAATTGCCCGAATATGGGCGAATGTTGGGGTGCAGGCACAGCCACCTTTATGATTTTAGGAAATATTTGTACCCGTAGCTGCGGATTTTGTGCCGTGGCAACAGGTAGGCCAGATGCTGTTGATTGGGATGAACCACAACGTGTTGCGGAAGCAATTCACCTTATGAAAGTAAAGCATGCGGTTATTACATCTGTTGATAGAGATGAATTGAAAGATGGTGGTAGTATTATTTGGTACAACACTATTAAAGCCGTGTATGCACTCAACCCAACAACTACTTTAGAAACATTGATTCCTGATTTTAAGGCAGAGAAGCACAACATCCAACGTATTATTGATGCAGCACCCGATGTAGTGAGTCATAATATTGAAACAACGGAACGCTTAACCAAACAAGTACGCATACAAGCCAAATATTGGCAAAGTATGGAAACCTTGAAAATTTTAAAAGAAGGTGGCATGCGTACAAAAAGTGGTATCATGCTAGGCTTAGGCGAAACCAAAGAAGAAGTAATACAAACTTTAAAAGATTTGAATAATAGTGGGGTAGACGTAGTGACGATTGGTCAATATTTACAACCTACAAAAAAGCACTTACCTGTTGATCGTTTTATACATCCAGATGAGTTTGCTGAATATAGAGAAATTGGATATAGCTTGGGGTTAGACTATGTAGAGAGTGGTCCGTTGGTACGTTCATCATACCATAGCGAAAAACATGTTATTAAAAATTGGGGTCGTAACAAGTGGTTAGAAGAAAAGCAAGCAGCTACTGCAAATAATGTTTAATATTTAAGAAAAATAATAATGATACGATGCTATTTAAAATAGCATCGTATTTTTTTAGATAGTCATTACACTTTGTCGTTCATTTTAAAAAGTAATATGTTTCATAAACTATTCAATAAAAAATTTTTACCTGTAGGTATTGTATTTACAGCATTTGTGGCAGTTGCCGCTTTATTGCGTTTGGTACTCATGGTTGTTACTGCTAGCCATTCACAAATGCAATGGTGGCAGTACCCTGTATCGTTTTCTATGGGTGTAATGTATGATGTTGCGGTAGCTTTATTCGTTTGTATACCCTTTGTATTATATGTATGGTTACAAAACGATATGATGTATCAAAAAAAATGGAAACCGTTTGTAATAGCAACATTTATAATTATAATTGGCTTGGTTTTGTTTACCAACATAGTACCTAAAGAGTTTAATAAACTGGTATATCAATTATTTGTAGGGTACATAATTTGGAGGTTTGCATTGTATGTTTTGTTGTGTTTTGTAACTACAAAAACAAGGGCTACTATAAGAATATATTTAATGTATTTTATGTTGCTTATTACCTTCATCATCATCATTTTTAATGCAATAAGCGAATGGTTTTTTTGGGAAGAATTTTCAACCAGGTATAATTTTATTGCGGTAGATTATTTGATATACACGAATGAAGTAGTAGGTAATATTAAAGAATCGTATCCGTTAGGTATCATAATACCCATTATAGCAGCAGTAGCATTTGCAGGGGTATGGTTGGTACGTAAGTTATTACAACAATGGGTACATGTATGTGAAACCATTACCGTACGTACTGTTAAGGCATTGATTTTATTGGTATTACCAGCGCTATTTTATTTTGTAATTCAAGAAAAATGGCACCGTTACAGCAATAACGAATACGCAAACGAACTTGCTGGCAATGGATTGTATCAGTTTGGTGTAGCCTTTAAAAACAATGAATTAGATTTTTACAAGTTCTACAAAACCATGCCCGATGAAGCAGCTTTCAAAATTGTAAGAGAACAATTGAGCGATAGCAACAGTACATTCACAAGTAACGATGTATTTAATATTGAAAGAAGTATAAAAGGTGTTGGTCCAGAAAAAAAGTTAAACGTTGTTTTGATTAGTGTAGAAAGTTTAAGTGGTGCGTATATGCAACATTTAGGCGGCACCCAAAATATTACACCATATTTAGATTCGCTGGTTGATAAAAGTATGTTTTTTGAAAACCTTTATGCATCGGGCACAAGAACGGTTAGAGGCTTAGAAGCATTATCATTAGCATTACCACCTGTACCCGGACAAAGCATTGTAAAGCGACCTGATAATGACAGCTTGTTTACATTGGGGCATGTATTTAAAACCAAAGGGTATACTACGCAATATATTTATGGTGGGTATAGTTACTTTGATAATATGCAAGCTTTTTTTGGAGGCAATGGTTATGAGGTAATTGATAGAAGTGCAATTAAACCAAGTGGTATACACTATCAAAATATTTGGGGTGTTGCTGATGAGGATGAATTTACTTTAGCCATACAAACCATTGATAAAAATGTTGCCCAACAAAAGCCATTTTTTACCCATATCATGACGGTTTCAAACCATCGTCCTTTTACTTATCCTGATGGTAGAATAGATATTCCATCTGCATCACAAACAAGAGAAGGTGCTGTAAAATACACCGATTATTGCATCAATAAATTTATTAAAGAAGCATCAGGTAAGCCTTGGTTTAACAATACCGTTTTTGTAATAGTGGCCGATCATTGTGCTGGTAGTGCAGGTAGTGTACAATTACCAGTAACGGGTTATCATATTCCGATGCTCATTTATTCTCCTGCAAACATAGCACCACAAAGGGTTTCACAACTTACTGCACAAATTGATATTGCACCAACTTTACTAGGTTTGTTGCAGTTTAATTACACATCAAAGTTTTTTGGTCAAGATGTATTGCATACACCTGCTAATAAAAGAAGGGCATATATAAGCACTTACCAAGGTTTAGGATTTATTCAAAACAACCAACTTATTATACAATCGCCAGTAAAAAAAATAAAGCAATACCAACCAGATTTTACAACTGGTTTAGCAACGCCACAACCATTAAATGATAGTTTGGCCAATGTGGCTACTGCATTTTACCAAACGGCTTCGTGGCTTATAAAAAATAATAAATACCACCAATAAATTATTTAATACTATAAGGTTTTTAAAACCTTATAGTATTATTTGTAAGTTGTAATACCTTACAACATTGAGTTAGATTGTATGTATACATAGCCTGTGGTTTGTGGTGCAGGAGCTTTTTCTTTGTTACATGTACCTAAAGCCCAATAAATAATAATAAAAATTAAGATTGTAGAGAAACATCCTCCACCTAATTTTTTTGCGCCATAACCAGCTATTAATCCTTTAAATAAATTGTTCATATAGTTGTAGTTTATTTAAAGATGACTTAAACAAATAAGATGCCCAAATAAAAAAGCGAAGTCATGCATGGACTTCGCTTTTTTATTACAACTTATGAACCATTATCTTTTAAATAAAATAGTATTGGGGTTTACGCCTGGTGCTACAGAGAAAGAAAACTTTTTAACGCCTACGCTGGTAAAACATGTAACCGTACCTGCGTTAGAAAAATTACCTGCATCTGCAATATATACATCACCATTTTGTTCATCAATATTTAAACCATAAGGTGTAGTAATAACGGTATTATCAGCAATAAATTCATTTCTTACAACAGTATTTGTTACAGTGTTGTAAACTTTAGCAGTGCCTACGCCACCATAATTGTTATAGCAATAAGCAATATCACCAGCTATACGTACATTACTGTATTGAAAAGCAGTACCTAAATTTGTTGCCGCTACATTGGTAGTGCCGTTGATGCTGTAAATGGAAGCTGGAATATTACTGTAGTTACCATAAGCACTCACTAATACATTGCCAGCAGTATTTACTGCTACTTTGTATGGGTTAACACCTACTTTTATTTTCTTTACCTCTAACTCTGTATTTAAATCAATTACCGATACAGTTGAATCTGGTACTGCATTAAAACCGCCAGAATTCGCTACATATAAAAAGTTAGCATTTGCAGCAATACCCTCTGGGTTGGCACCAACGGTAATGGTTTTAACAATTGATAATGATGTAGTGTCAATTACACTTACAGTGTTATCGTATGATGTTACATAAACTTTACCTCTTGCTGAAGTGGCATAACGTGGCGATTTATTTATACCGCCACTTAAAAAACTGATATTTTTAATAAATACCGCATTGCTTGCATTTGCCACTGTAACCCTGCCAGAGCCATTGAGTACAATGTACATTTTACTACCATAAATAATAGCATCGTTTGCAACATCGCCTAAACCAGTTGTAATAGTTGGGTTTTGCTGTAAGTAAAAATCGCCTGTTACTGTATTGTTGGTTAGGTTGTAAAAGCTCAACTTAGCATTGTTTGCACCAAAGCCACCTTCGCTTAAAATATAAGCACCTGTTGCTGGGGCTAATACAACGGGTGCTGGTGTTACAGTAGTATCTTTTTTACAAGCAGTAAATAAAAGGGCACTGGCCATAACAGAAATAGATGTTTTGAAAAAACGAGTAATCATTTGTTTTATTTTTTTGTTGATATAATGAGGGTTAAACGATAATTATTGAGCGGCATAGGATAAAACTTTACGATTTCATAATGGATATTAAAAATGTTATTGATTTCGGCAATACATTTTATAGTAGTACTTTTTTTATGTAAATAGGTATAACTTATTGCGGCATCATTGGTTTGATAACCTTGCAATAAATTCTCTATTGTTTGATCACCATTACGATATCGGTATGATGAAAAAAGCATATTATAACTCAGTGCCCATTGTTGGTATTGTATAGTAGTATGCAGACTAACACTGTGTTTAGGCGTATACGGTATCATGGTTTTGTATAATACACTAGCAGGGTTTGTTACATCTAACACTTGTTGAAAGGTATAAGCCACTTGCGAATTTACTTGCCATTTATTACCAATATTTTTCTGTAGATGTGCAGCAACATCAACCCCCTTAATATCAACTATCCCTATATTTTGAATTGACCATTGAAATAAATTTTGCCTTGGTGCTGCAACAATTTTATTAGTTACTTTATTGTAATACCCATCAATAGTAACATCTATATGATTCAAAAACTTTGTATTGTTTTTTTCAAACGTAATTCCAACGTTGTATTGCTGTGCCTTTTCGGGTAATAAATTGGTATTGCCAATATTGGTATAATACAAATCATTAAATGTGGGTACTCTAAAAATTTGTTTATAAAAAGCCCTCATTTTTAAAACAGGTGAAGCAAATGGTTGGTAACGTACCGCAATTGCTGGCGTTAACTTTTGTACATTGTTACCAGCTTTTGCCGCAGCAACATTATCGTGAATTGAAGTAAACAACACATTACCATTTACCAGCCATTTATTATATTTATATTGAAGTGCAATATTGTTAAGATAAGTAGTACGTTTAGGCGTTGCGAAATTGATAGCGAATGTATCTTTTCGCTGTAATGTGGTGTAGTATACATCATTAGCAATAGCAGCCATCCATTTTTCATTCCATTTGTATTGCAATACAGCCGAGGCAAACCATTCTTTCAATCGAAAATCGTTCACTAATTTTCTTGCTGCATTAAAGTAATTGTTATCTACATAGTAGTTTTTATCGGCTGCATATTTTGATTGCAATAGTACGTACCAGCTTTTTTGAATTGCTTTTTTCCAAGATGTTTGCACAAAGAAATTATCATCTTTCAAGCGTTGGTTACTCGTATTATTAAAAAATATAACAGCACCGGGTAACCCTCTATCTGACCGATAATAGAAGGCTTTTAGTTTAATGGCATTGGTATCATTCAATACTAAAGCAGCATCATATTCTATTTTTACGTTTTCAACATCGGAATTGATTCGTTTTTCAGTAGCGCCGCTATTGTCGTATGATTTGAACTTGTAAGCACCATTTGCTTGCTGCCATTGAGTTTGCAAAGCCATCTGTAATTTTGGTGTAATGGCTTTTTTTATTGTTAAAGAAGGGGAGATGTGTCCAAACGAACCTTGTTGCAATGAAAGTTTGGTAGCTAATTTTTCATTTTTAGGTAAGATGTTGTTACTAGTTTTTAAAGACAATACAGCAGCATACGCATAAGCCGATGCCGTATTCAACAATGCCTGTGGGGCAGCATTATCCAATGTAATTTGTTCAATATTATCTAATGAGAATTTACCAACATCTATTTGTCCACCTTGTGCATTTGTAATAGGCACACCATCATACAAAATACCTGTATGGTTGGCACCCAAACTTCTTACAGCTATGGTTTTTAAACCACCAATGCCACCATAATCTTTCACAATTACACCAGTAAAAAATTTTACCGCATCAGCTACAGAAAGGCTGTTATATTGGGCTGCATTATTGGTAACAATTGTTTGAGATGGGGTAGCCGTATTACTAGGAGCAACATTGCTAACAGTAGTTACCGTTACAGTTTGTAATGTGTCGTGTTTTTGTGCTGTAACAGTGTTACAAAACAAAAAACAATAAAATACTATTTTAAAAAAATGGTTCAAATACAGCTGTTTAAAATACAGCTAACGCATGAAGAAGTATTTGCGAATGCAACTTACATAAGCATCTACAGCCTTTCACCCGAAAGCTTCGAATTTATGATGAAATTGGCAGGTCTTCTGGCTCATTGCATTTTTTACAGCCTTCCCATTTAACTTGTAAACAGTGGCAAAATTTGTAAAAAATGTACAGTATCAACTGTGTGCAATTTACAGCTACGGGGATAGCTCCCGGATTTAACGGGATTCCCTTTTAATCATCATAACAAATATGATGAACCATTTTCTGCTGCAAATGTAGGGGGAAAATGATGGATGCAAAAAATTAAAATAAGATGGCATAAAAAAACCCTTGCATCAACAAGGGTTTTTATTTTAATTTAATTGGCTACTTAAGTAGCTTTCAATCATATTACAAGGCACTAAAAATGGCTTATCAATAATATCAATATTAAGTTCTGCACCATTTACCGTGTATGATCCTTTAATAGTATTACCAAAAATACTCACATCAAAATTTCCTTTTGTGGTATCGCCTTCAAAAGTACCACCTTGTGATTCAACTGTTTTTTTTGCTTTTTCTAAAATTTCCGTAGCTGATTTTGTGAACGGAATGGTGAAGTTACATGCTGACATTGTTCAAATTTTATAAATAAAAAAACCATTACTTATACAAAGAAATGGCTTTTGTTGTATTTAATATAGAGAAAATGGAAAATTATTTTATTGAACCCTACCACTTTTTTTATCTTGTTGGCGACCAATGATATAACCACCTGCTGCACCTACTGCACCACCAATTACGGCACCTTTACCTTTACCAATAATTGCACCAGCAACTGCACCACCAACACCACCAATTACGGCACCTTTAGCACCTTGGCTCCAACCTTTTTTTGCTGTTGAAGTAGTACCTGTACTTGCTGTGCTGTTACCTGTATTGCTTGAACCTCCACCTGAGTTTGAAGTAGATTGGGTCGTTCTTGTTGAACGAGTGGTTCTTGTAGTACTATTTGAAGTAGCTCTTGGCGCAGGTGTTGCTACTACTGGCATTTTTGAAACACCAGTATCAGACAAGTAACTGTTTGCAGCTTTTGATGTATCTGTTAAAATCACAATATTTTTATCTGATTGTAAATCTTTTTTACTGTTACAAGCCGTAAACGTAATTGCAGCCATTACTATTAATCCTATCTTTTTCATAATCATTTCATTTAATTACTATACACTTTCAAAAAACTGTGCCAAACTTTGTAATTGCCTTTAATTAATTAATAATACTATTGAAATGATGTGTACATTTATTTTCAAATTGTATTGATTGATTTCTCTGAAAGCATATACTAATTTTATCAATGGGCGATACTTTAGTGAAGGTATTAGAATGACCGTTGGTATTGCATTACCTGCGTTTTTATTAGGGTATTTTGATCAATTACCCATTGGTATCATCATTTCAACAGGCGCTTTGTGTATTAGTGTTACAGATAGTGTGGGCCCGGTTCGCCACCGCCTCAACGGTATGTTATATTGTAATGCTGTTGTAGTAGCAACCGCCATCATTACCTATTGGGCGTTGCAACATCAAATAACTACGGGTATACTTATCAGTGTTTTCGGTTTTATTTTTTCGATGTTAGCTATTTACAATGCAAGGGTATCATCTATTGGTTTATCGGCTTTGCTCATTATGGTATTGTGTATGCAAAACCCACTAAAAGGTGCAGCTATTTATGAACATGCTATGTATTTGTTGGTGGGAGGTGTATGGTATTTGGTGTTTAGTTTACTGCTACATACATTAAAGCCGTATAAAATAATTCAACAATTATCGGGTGAGTTTATAACAGGGGTTGCAGCATATTTAAAAACACGGGCTTCGTTTTATAATGACCATCCCGACTATGAAGCCACATATAAATCATTGTTGCAACAACAAGTTGCAATACAAACACAACAAGCTACTTTAAATGAAATATTGTTTAAAACAAGAGCTATTACCCAAAATTCCACAAAGGCGGGGAGAAGTTTACTCAAAATTTATATAGATGTTGCTGATTTGTTTGAAAGTATTATGTCGACCTATCAACAATATGAAGTGTTGCACCAACGCTTTGATGAAACGGGTATATTAGATGCATATAGAGAACAATTAATATATTTAGCAGATGAGTTGCATGAAATAGGCTTGGCCATTGGTGCTGGTAATGCCTCGGTACAAACAGATCAAAATACACAAAACTTAATATTGATTAAGGAGAAGTTTGAAGCATTGCGTCAAAATTTTATGACGGCTAATAATCTCAATGACTTTATAGGGTTAGGCCGCATTTTTAATAACATAAAAGGATTAACAGAAAAAATAAGCAGTTTACATTATTACACACGTTACGAAAAAAGCCAACGCAATGAACCAGCCATTGGTCTTGATTTACAAAAATTTAATGAGGCCCAAAATATTGACCCTACACTGTTCTTGAATAACCTCAATTTAAAATCAAATATTTTTAGGCATTCGCTAAGGGTGGCATTTTCATTATTACTTGGTTATATAATTTCATTGTTTTTTAATATTGGCCATAGTTATTGGATTTTGCTAACCATTATCGTTATTTTAAAACCAGCTTATAGTCTTACCAAAACTAGAAATAAAGACAGGTTAATTGGAACTATTGTAGGACTTGTTTTAGGCGTTGCTATTTTATTTCTTATCAAAAATAACATGGCTTTAATGGCCATTATGATAGTATTAATGGCAGGATGTTACATGTTTTTAAGAACCAATTATTTTTTAAGTGTGTTATTAATGACGCCCTACTTGGTAATATTTTTTCACCTTATTTATCCTGCAAATATTACCGTGTTATTAACCGATCGTTTAATTGATACAACCATTGGTTCTGCTATTGTTTTTATATCAAGTTTATTTTTTGTACCAGTTTGGGAGCATACTACTATAAAGCATTACATGGAGTTATCGTTACAAAAAAATATAGATTACTTTACGTTATTAGCCAGCCAATTTGTTGCTGAAAATGAAGTACCAAAAGAAACACTTAAAAAAGCAAGACAATATGCATTAACAGCACTTGCCAATGTTTCAGATGCATTTAACAGGATGCTTTCGGAGCCCAAACGCTATCAAAAAAATACTGAATATATTTATCGTTTTGTGGTGCTCAATCATATTTTAACCTCTCACTTTTCGGCACTAGCCTTTTATATTAGCGAACAAAAAAATAGTTTTAAATCAGACGCTTTTTTACCTGTTATTGATAAAACCAACAATCAGTTACAACAAGCCATTAGTTTGTTACACGAAATACCTTACCACCCATTACCACCTGATAATAGTGTTGTATCATTTTTAAAACAAGAAATGAATGACATTATTGAAAAACGAAAAGTAGAAATTGCCACCGGACAATTAGAAACAGCCACAAAAAAACAGTTTATAGATACCAAATCAATTGTTGATCAGTTTACCTACATCTACAATATATCATCAGATATTTTAAAAAATGTAATTAGTTATACAGAAGAAAGTTCTACTTTACCGCCAGTGAATACCCACTAATAAACAAATTATACAAAGCGTAATTAAAATAAGCAATACAGGTGTAATAAACTTAAACCATGCTTTAATACTTACATTCACCAATGCCAAGGAGGGTAAAATTAAACCAGTAGGTGTAATAAAACCCATAATACCCATACCGAATAAATAAGCATTTACAATTTCTCTACCAGGTACATTTGCCACTACTGCCAACGCCCCCATAATGGGCATGGTTAATACAGCCATACCAGATGATGATGAAATAAATAGCGTAAACATTACAAACATCAAAAGCATCATCACAATAAATAATGAAGGTGGCATACCACTAATAGCATTCGATGCATATTGAACAATGGTATCGCTAATATTACCTTCATTCAAAACAGTTGTAACGCCTCTTGCCACCCCAATTATTAAAGCAACACTTAATAAAGATTGTGCCCCTTCAATAAAATTTTTAATAACAGCTGTTTCCTTCATTTTTAAAATAATGGCAACGATGATAGCTGATAAAAAGAACAAAGCCGTCATTTCTTTCAACCACCAATCAAACCAAATAACTCCTGCAATCATGCCTAAAAAAGTTGCTAAAAACAACAACAATAACATACTATTTTTTATACCGAGGGAAGCAGGTGCAGTGGATGTTACATCCATTTTTTGAAATGAATGTGCAGTAGGTCCATCAATTTTATAAACCCACGATTGTGTAGGATCTTTTTTAATCTTATTAGCATAACGAATTACATATGCGATAAAAACGACCGTGGTAACCACAAACATAATGGTACGTTCAGCAAGGCCATCGGTCCAATTAATTCCTGCTGCATTTGAAGCAATAATGGTTGAAAAAGGATTGGTAAATGAAGCCAGTGTACCCAACTGCGTACCGCCAAAAATTACGGCAACTGGCACTATTAAATCGTACCCAGCCGTTAAAAAAATAGGTACCAAAATAGCATAAAAAACCAACCCTTCTTCTGCCATACCGTATGAAGCACCTGCAAATGCAAATAAAAAAGTGAGTATAATTATCAACCAAGCTTCTCTACCTTTCATGGTATATGATAATGAAGCTAAGCCTTTTTCCATAGCACCCGATTGGTTAAATATTTGCATAAAAGCACCAATAAATAATACAAAAAAAACGATATCAACCGAGTCGTAAATGCCTTTTATAGGAGCTTGTAATACCGCTACAAAACCTTGTTTGTTAGTTGGTAAAGTATGATACGTACCGGGTATTGATAATGGCTTTTTAATACCACCATTACTAAAATTTTGCAGTGGCACTTTTATATGTAAACTATCTAAAGCAGTTTGTGTAAAAGCTACCGTTTGGTCTTTTCCCGATTGGTTGATGATAAATGTATTCGTATCACTATTGTAAGCAATGGTATCAAATTTACCAGCCGGTATTAACCAAGTACAAATGGCTGCAATAATAATTACTACCATTAAAATGCTGATGGGGGATGGTAATTTAAAACGCTTCATACAAATAATTTGATTTAAAAATATTGAATAAAGCAATAAGATTGTTATTTTTCAACCATGAAGACTGCTTCTATAAAAGAAATAAAACAAACATTGGAACAAACGCCAGCAGATGAGCTGTTGGAACTGTGTATTCGTTTATCGAAATTTAAAAAAGAAAACAAAGAGCTGCTAACATACTTATTGTATGAACAGCATAATGAGGCTGAATATGTTGCACATGTAAAAAATTTACTTTCGGAGTTATTTGAAACAGTGAATACTAGCCAATTATATTTTGCGAAAAAAACCATTCGTAAAATAATTAGAACTGCTAACAAATACATTAAATATAGTGATGTAGCTACAACAGCGCCTGATGTGCTTATTTATGTGTGCTCATCCATCAAAGCACTAAAAATTGATTTGTATAAAAACACGGCTTTACTAAATTTATACAATAGTCAAATAAAAAAAATCAAAAAAGTAGTGGCTACTTTTCATGAAGAGGAGCAATATGATTACAATAAGTTGCTGCTACAAATCGCTATTTAATTTTTACTTTAAATTGACCTTTAAAGTTTTTCATAAAACTACGTAACTCAGGTACAGCAACACTTTGCACATAACGGTTGTTAGGGTTGTTAAAAGCAAACTCTTGGTGATACGGCTCAGCTTCATAAAATGTTGTAAAGGGCATTAATGTAGTTACAATGGGTTTGTTGTATTTTTTTGATTGCACCAACATTTTCATTTCGTTGACAATACTATTTTTTTCAACATCATTGTTATAAAAAACTATGGTTCTGTATTGTGTTCCAATATCATTGCCTTGCCTATTTAAAGTGGTGGGGTCAATACTAGCAAAATATGCTTTTACCAATTGTTGAAAACTAATTTGTTGCGGATTATAAAATACTTGCACACACTCTGCATGGCCAGTACTACCGCTATTAACCGCTTCGTATGAAGGGTTAGGGGTTTGTCCGCCTGCATAACCACTCACTGCATCTCTCACACCAACCAAACTTTGAAATATAATTTCAGTATGCCAAAAACAGCCACTAGCAAATGTGGCTACAGCCTCATTAGCTATGGGTTTTTGTGTGCTACCTACTGAAATAATGGCTGTATTTATTTGAGCAGCAGCACCCTTACTCATTTGTAAAATGATTATAATTGTTACCAACCATTGGCAAATTTTCATGGTATTTCGTTTGCGTTAAAATGTGTATTAAATAAAATAATAAACAGTGTATTACATCAATATAAATGTAAATTAGCACTTCAATAAATAGTACAACATTTTGCAACAAAGTATTTCATTAAATAACCTTCAGCATGTTTTTTTTATTGGTGTTGCTGGCACAGGTATGAGTGCTTTAGCCCAATATTTAGTAGGCATAGGTAAAAAAGTAAGTGGAAGCGATCGTTATTTTACAGCGCATCAACAAACAGATACCCAACAAAAACTGATAGCCGCTGGTATTACTTGTTTTGAGCAAAATGGTAGTGGTATTAATGCTGGTATTGATTTGGTAGTGGTATCCACAGCTGTTGAAGATACCGTACCAGAAGTACAACAAGCATTGGCTTTGCAAATACCCATCATAAAACGCAGCGATTTATTGGCATTAATAGCTGCTAGTAAAAAAACGATAGCGGTAGGGGGCACATCTGGCAAAAGTACTACAGGTGGCATGTTGTACGAAATTTTACAGTTTGCTGGTTATGAGCCGAGCATTATTAGTGGTGCTGGTTTGGTGCGTATTATGCAGCAAGGTAAAATTGGTAATGCTATGGTGGGCAACGGAGAGTGGTTAATTATTGAGGCCGATGAAAGCGATGGTTCCATTGTAAAATACCATCCTGAAGTTGGTTTATTGTTGAACATTGATAAAGACCATCAAGAAATTGATGAACTCATCAACATCTTCAGTACCTATCAACAAAATACTTCAAGCTTTTTTGTTACCAATCAAAGTCATCCATTAGCAAAAAAATTATCGATCAACATTCAGCATGATTTTTCAAGTGATGAGCATACAGCAGGTTATAAAGCCACAGACCTAGTACAATCGGGTATGCATATTACATTCAAAATAAATGACGTACCATTTTCACTGAATACAGTCGGAAAACACAATATGGAAAATGCGTTGGCTGCGGCAACAGTAGCGCATCTTATCGGAATTGATTTAAGTAGCGCTGCTGCTGCTTTAAAACAATATGAAGGTATTTATCGTCGCCACCAATTGTTAGGTGTAAAAAATGGCATCACAGTAATTGATGATTATGCTCACAACCCTGCAAAATGTGCAGCATCAATAAGTGCTTGTCAGCCCATTGCCCCAAAGGTTATAGCTTGGTTTCAGCCACATGGCTATGGCCCTACACGATTTTTAAGAAATGATTTTGTGCATGAAATTGCAGCTGTACTACGACCCACAGATGAAATATGGATGAGTGAAATTTTTTATGCAGGAGGCACAGCAGTTAAAGATATTTCTGCCAGTGATTTAATTAATGATATAAAACAATTAGGTAAACAAGCTTTTTTTGTTGAAGATAGAAATACATTATTAAACCACATGCAACCGCATTTTACCGAAAATTGTGTGCTATTGTTAATGGGTGCTCGTGATCCTAGTCTTGAAGATTTTAGTAACAGCATTTTTAAAAACCTATAAAACATGCACCAATTACAATTATTTACAAACATACAATCATTGGTAAATGTACGTACGCACAACCAATTATTGAGGGGTGCAGCATTGGCCACATTGCCGTGTATTGACAATGCCTATTTATTGGTAGAAGATGGTATCATTAAAGCATTTGGTGCTATGGCTACTTTGCAAGAAGATATGCCTAATTTACCCAATAATATTGTAGATGTTGATGGACAATTTATTTTACCTTGTTGGTGCGATAGCCACACCCACATTGTGTTTGCAGGCAGCAGAGAAAATGAATTTGTTGATAAAATTAATGGGCTAAGTTATGCTGAAATTGCAGCAAAAGGTGGGGGTATTTTAAACTCTGCTCAAAAATTAGCCAATACCAGGGAAGAAGAATTATTTGAAGCAGCCCTTGAGAGAATACATGAATTAAGTGCTTTAGGCACAGGCGCTATTGAAATAAAAAGTGGTTATGGTTTAACCGTTGAAGCCGAAATAAAGATGCTCAGGGTAATCAAAAGATTACAACAACACACTGATGTTATTATTAAAGCAACTTTTTTAGGTGCACATACTTATCCATTATCATACAAAGAAAATCATCAAGGGTATGTTGATAGCATCATTCATGAAATGTTGCCGATTATTAAAGAAGAAAACTTAGCAGATTATATAGATGTATTTTGTGAGACTGGCTTTTTTTCTCCAGAAGAAACACAACAAATTTGCACTGCCGCTTTGGCCATTGGTTTAAAACCAAAGCTACATGTAAACCAGCTAAACAGTATTGGTGGTATTGAAGTAGGTATTGCAAACAATGCCCTCTCTCTCGATCATTTAGAAACTTTAACTGATCATGATATTGCTTTATTAGGACAATACAAAGGGTGCAGTACATTGTTGCCCACTGCTGCGTTTTTTTTACGCATGCCTTATCAACCTGCTAGGGCATTAATTAATGCTGGGGCTGCTGTAACGTTAGCATCAGATTTCAACCCCGGTTCATCACCATCGGGCAATATGAATTTTGTTACCGCCTTAAGTTGCATACAAATGAAAATGTTACCTGCCGAAGTAATAAACGCTGCTACCATAAATGGTGCGTATGCTATGGAATGCGAAAGCATCACCGGCTCAATTATGATAGGCAAAAGAGCTGATTTAATTTTTACAAAAAAAATACCTTCTATTGATTATTTGTTTTATAGCTTTAGTAGCAATAATATTGATAAAGTAATGATAAAAGGTAATTGGGTGCAACAACCACATTAATATTCATAAAAAAACTCCATCAAAAAAATTGAACATATGAAACACTTCAAATTTTTAAATAAGCATGATATTATTTCACTCACCAAACAACGAAAGTTTGAAACCAAATTGGGTGAACGTATACAATATTTATCAAAAGGAGAGTGGCCACAAGTGTTACAACAAAACCCAGCAAAGTATGTATTAGTAGGTATACCAGAAGATATTGGAGTGAAGGCAAATAATGGTATTGGTGGTGCAGATACAGCTTGGACACCTTTTTTACAATCTTTTTTAAATATTCAAAGCAACGATTTTTGTACGGGTGAAGATGTATTGTTGCTCGGACATTTTGATTTTGGCGATATTAAATACCTTATTGAAAACAATGCTTACAACGATGCTGAAAAAGTTGATGCATATAGGCATGCTGTAAATACGATTGATGATGAAGTTGAAAATTTAATGAAAACCATTGCTGCATCGGGCAAAATACCAATCGTAATTGGAGGTGGGCATAACAACGCTTACCCATTATTGAAAGGTGTATCAAAAGGTTTATCAAAAAATAATACCATTCCTTTAGCCCAGTTAAACTGTATCAATTTAGATGCACATACTGATTATAGAACCATGGAGGGCAGGCACAGTGGTAACGGATTTCGTTATGCTGAAACAGATGGTTACTTAGGAAAATATAGTATGGTAGGTTTACACGAAAACTACATCCCACAAAATGTATTGGCAGATGTACAATCGAATGTATTTATGCAATACACCTCATATGAAGATATTTTTGTAAGAGAAAAAAAGAATTTTATACAAGCCATTGCACAAGCAGTGGAGTTCACCAATGATACGTACACTGGCATTGAGTTAGATATGGATGCCATTCAAAATACATTAAGCAGCGCCACATCTCCTTCAGGTATTACGGCTTTACAAGCAAGGCAATATATTACTTACACTGCTAGTCATAGCAAAGTGGCCTACTTGCATATTTGTGAAGCTGCTTGTCATTTAAACGATGGGCGTAAAGATGAAACAGTAGGTAAACTACTCAGCTATTTGGTGAGTGATTTTGTAAAAGGCATGAACGAACGTTAAGTATTAGTAAATAGTAGGTATGACCAAAGCTGCTTTACGAACATTATACAAACAGAAAAGATTAGCACTTACTGCTGCTAAAAAAGATAAGCTTGAAGATTTAATATTGATACAGTTTCAGCAATTACCCATTAGTTTTCCTGATGTGGTGATGACGTATGCACCCATACAAAAGCTAGCAGAGTATAATCCGGTTTTAATTGAAGAATATTGTATTTTTAAAAACCCAGCAACACGATTGGTTTACCCAGTTGCTAATTTTACCAACAATACTTTACAAGCTTTTGAAGTAGAACCCGATACTTATTTTGATGTGAATAGTTATGGTATTGATGAACCTATTGATGGTACACCACTAGCACCTACTGATATTGATATGATGTTGGTGCCATTGCTTACTTTTAATGAACAAGGCTACAGGGTTGGTTATGGCAAGGGTTTTTACGATAAATTTATTGCCCAATGCAAACAAAATATCATATTAATTGGTATCAGTTTTTTTGAACCAGCCATCATTGATGATGTTCATTATTTGGATGAAAAGTTAGACTTTTGCATAACGCCCAATCGTATTTACGCATTTTAAAAATTAACCACTTGCTTAAAAGTTTTAGATACTTATTATTTCCCTTTTCATTGATTTATGGAGGTATTATTATTGTGAGAAACTATTTGTTCGATAAAAAAATTTTCAAATCAGCTTCTTTTAATTTCCCATTAATATGTGTAGGCAATTTGGCTGTAGGTGGTACGGGTAAAACACCCATGGCAGAATATTTAATAAGCGTACTTAAAAAAAATTATCAAGTAGCCACTTTAAGTAGGGGTTACAAACGCAAAACAAAAGGGTACACTTTAGCAAACGAACGAACCACAGCTTTAGAAATTGGTGATGAACCCATGCAGTTTCATGAAAAGTTTGCTGATATTTCAGTTGCAGTAGGTGAGGAGCGTTTGGTTGCTATACCATTAATACTGCAAGATAAACCCTTTACGGATGTAATTATTTTAGACGATGCTTTTCAACACCGGAGTGTAAAAGCAGGTTTAAACATTTTACTTACTGAATATAAAAATTTGTACAGTAGAGATTTGATGATGCCAGCAGGCGATTTGAGAGATGTGAAGTTAAGTAGCAAAAGAGCGGATATTATTGTGGTAACCAAATGTAAACCTGATTTAACAATCGCTGAAAAAGATGCTATTGAAAAAGAATTGAAGATGTTACCACATCAAAAAATATTTTTTACTGAAATTGTTTATGGTGATCCCTATCATCTTTTTAGTAAACAAACCGTAGGCATTAGTACCAATAGCGATGTGTTGTTAATTACAGGTATAGCCAACCCAAAACCTATGAAGGAATTTATTACAGGCTTGGTACATAGCTACGATATGATAAAATATGCAGATCATCATATTTTTACAAGTACCGATTTAAAGGATATTAAAAAGCATTTTCAAAAAATAGTATCTACAAATAAAATGATTATCACCACCGAAAAAGATGGTGTTCGTTTAAAAAAATTCGAAAAAGAATTAGCCGATTTACCCATTTATTCGTTGCCTATACAACAACAATTTCTATTTAACGAAGCACCAGTTTTCAATGAAATGGTGATCAATTTTATTGAAAATTTTAAAAAATCAGGTACCGCTATCCCACAAGCATAGTTAGTTAATCACTTTAAAGGCAATATTTTTTTGATAAACGGCAACTACGACAAGTTACGTATGCGTACTTTTGTGCTGATTTAATTGCAATTACTTCAATTAATAAGTATTTGCAATTAAAAATATTAACTACAACCTCTATAACAACATCAAATGAAAGTAATTTTTACGTTTTTAGGCTTGTTTGCAATTTTAACCACACAGGCGCAACAAAACATTGTGGTAACTGGTTCAGTGAAGGCAGATGATGGAAAAGCATTGGTAAATGCTACTGTTACTTTATCGTACATTGGCTCAAAAGATACTTTAAAAGCAATAACCAACGCAAAAGGTGTTTATACTTTTACAAAAGTAAAACCAACAAAGGCTGTAGTAACAATTTCATACATAGGCTTTAAAAAGTTTGTTGATACGTATGATTTTACTGGCGCAACATCAGCCGTAAATAACAATGATGTGATAATGACGCCTGGTAGCAATACCTTGGAAACTGTAACCATTGAATCGGCAAGGGTACAAATTAAGGAAGATACCGTATCGTACAAAATTGATAGCACTATGTTTCGTAAAAACGATAATGTAGAGCAAATTTTAAAAAACTTACCCGGCGTACAAGTTGATAAAGATGGTAAAGTAACCGCCCAAGGTAAAGAAGTTACCAAAGTAAAAGTAAATGGTAAAGAGTTTTTTGGCGGTGATGTAACTACAGCAACCCGACAGTTAAATGCTGATATGGTTGATAAAGTACAAATTATTGATGATTATGGCGACCAAGCTGCCTTTACCGGTATTAAAGATGGTGACCCTACAAAAACCCTTAACATTCAACTTAAAAAAGATAAAAACAAAGGTTATTTTGGTAACGTAAGTTTAGGTGGTGGTACTGAAGAGCGTTATCAAACCTCACTTTCAGTCAATCGTTTTAATAACAACCAACAAATTTCAGTGTTTGGTAACCTCAATAATACCAATGCAAGTTTGTTCAACTTTGGTAATTTAACCGGAGGGGCAGGGGCTATTGCCGGTTCTATGATCAGGGCTTTTGGAGGGGCAGGTTCACCTTTTGGCGGTTTAGGTAGTAGCGATGGTATTGGTGTAACCAAATCAATAGGTGCCAATTATCGTGATGAAATTTCACCAAAATTATCGTTGTATGGTAGTTATAGTTTTTCTCAAAAAGCCAATACTGTTTTAAATAATGTGAATCAAATAAACATTCAACGTGATAGTTCGCAATTAAACCAACAACAAACAACCGATTATTCAGTTACTGATAACCATCGTTTTTCATTTAATGTGGAGTATAAAATTGATTCATTCAACTACATTAAAATTAACCCGAATGTTACGTACCGTAAAGTGAGTGATGATTATCAATCGGCTTTCAACTTTTTCGATTCAAAAGGTAGCCTACGCAACAACGGTACAAACAAAGATTTTAATACATCACAAACCCCCAACATTAGTGGTAGTATTTTATTTAATCACCGTTTTAAAAAGAAGGGTAGAACCTTATCGCTCAACTTTACAGGTGGTGGTTCAGGTACAGATGCTAATGATGATATTGTGAATACCACTATTTTTTACAACAATGGTACGCCGGTATTCAATTCCATCATCAACCAAAATATTACCCAAAATAATAACAACCATAACTATGGTGTAAGTGCATCATTCAACGAGCAATTAACTAAAAAAAGAAGTTTAGAATTTAATTATGCTTACAACCGTCGTTTTGTGGGTAACGATAAAGAAACTTTTGATGTAAATGGTAATAGCAAAACAATGGTTGATAGTTTGACCAATATTTTAGATAATATTTACACTACCAATCGTTTTGGTGTAAACTTTAGAACAACTGAAAAGAAATACAATTACTCAGTAGGTTTGGCTGTGCAACCTGCAACCATTGAAAGCAACACGTTAACGGGTAATAAATTACAATACAAACAAAATATCGTAAACTTTTTTCCGGTAGTACGTTTTGCATATAACTTCTCAAAAAGCAGGTCGTTTAACTTAAACTATAATGGTAGTAGTAACCAACCAACGTACCAACAATTACAACCGGTGTATGATTTTTCTAACAGACAAAATATCATTTTAGGTAACCCCAATTTACGTCCTGAGTTTACCAACACTTTCAGTATGCGTTATAACAATTTTGATTTTATTAGCGGTAAAGTATTTTTTGGTAACATTAGTGCATCGCTTGTTTCTGATAAGATTGTAAGTAATGTATTACCAAAAGGTTTTGGTTTACAAGAAACCAGGTATTTGAATGCAAAAGGATATTACAATGTAAATGCATTTTATACTTACTCAATACCATTTAAAAATAGAAAATATGTAGTGAATTATGGTGGTACGGTTAACTATAACAACAATATTTCATTCATTAATTTCGAAAAAAATACGGGTAAAAACTGGATAGTTGCACAGCGTTTTTCTACTGATTATAAATTAAAAAAATGGCTAGAAACCAGCGCAGGCTTTAATTTCACGTTTAACGAAAATAAGTATTCATTAGTACAATCGAGCAATAGTAACAGTAATATCAAAGCTTTTAATATCACCCATTCATCAAGAATGTTCTTTAAAAATGATGTTAATTTCAGTTACGATCTTGAAAAAACAATTAATAAAGGATACGCTGATAATGTAGTAGCCAACCCATTAATCATTAATGGTACATTAGAAAAAAGCATCTTTAAAAAGAAGAACGCTGCTATAAAAGCACAAGTATTTGATTTGTTAAATCAAAATACGAGTGTGAGCAGAAATGTTACTGCATATTCAATTACTGATACTCGTTCAAACAGGTTAGGGCGTTATTACTTACTTACTTTTGTATTTCGTTTTAGTAAGTTTGATGGTAGCAAAGCAGGCGCTAACATGCAAATGGGCGGCCCTGGTGGTGGCATGAGAATGATGGGTGGTCCGGGTTTTTAATCAAAAAAACAAAAGTTTCTTTATAAAAAAATGTCGTGCAATTTGCACGACATTTTTTTGCGTATTACTTTAAAACTTATTTTGCTACTGCTATTTTTACTTTTTTATTTTTAATTTTTTCATTCTTCACCAACTCAACCACATTACCAATTTTTGATTTTCTAATAGCTGCAAAAGCGGTGAAATCTTTTACTTCAATAAGACCAATATCATCTTTTTTCAAGTGAGCTTTATTGCTTAAAAAACCAACAATATCAATTTTATTAATTTTATCTTTTTTACCAGCTGCAATAAATAGGGTACTCCATTTTGGTTTTTCTGGTAAACTTAATTTTTCAGGAATAGTAAAAACAGTGGCGTCGGTTGTAATGTACTCCGGTAATTTTTCATCTTCAGCATAAATAACGTACACATTACCTGTTGCATTCATACGTGCAGTACGGCCATTACGGTGTGTAAAAGCGGCTTCTTCATGCGGTATATGATAATGCACAATATTTCTGATATCGGCTATATCTAAACCACGACTAGCCAAATCTGTAGTTACCAAAATATCTGATGTAGTATTTCTAAATTTTGTTAAAGCAACTTCACGATCGTGTTGCTCCATACCACCATGATAAAAAACATTGATGATACCTTGTTCAGCCAAGAAATTACTGGTACGTTCAACCGCATCTCTATGGTTGCAAAAAATAATAGTTGATGTATTACCAAAATAACAAACCATTTGTAGCAAGGTTTGTAACTTGTCTTTATCATCGCTCAATACAGTATTGATGCGTAACTTTTCGTTGGCAACCGGTTCATCTGGCAAAAAATTAAGTGTTTCAGGCGTTTTCATTGCAACAAACGCAGGTATTTCAACAGCATTGGTAGCTGATGTAAGCATGCGTTTTTGCACGTTGGGTAAAGCTTGCAAAATAAAAGCCATTTCTTCTAAAAAGCCTAATTCTAAACTTTTATCAAACTCATCTAACACTAAAAATTTAATATCTTTTGTAATGATGTTGTTTCTGCGAATATGATCAGCCGTACGACCAGCCGTGCCAATAATGATGGCAGGGGCTTGTACCAAATTATTTTCTTCAATTTCACGTTTATGTCCACCATAACAAGCCGTTACTTTAAAACCTGTTTGCATTTGTTTTAAAACGGTTTCAATTTGTAAGGCTAACTCACGACTAGGCACTAAAATAAGTGCCTGCGTATTTTTATTTGCAACATCTAAACTATTTAAAACAGGTAGTAAAAAAGCCAAGGTTTTACCTGAGCCAGTGGCTGATAATAAAACAATTTCATTGTTATTTTCTGTAGCTTTCAACGCTGCTAATTGCATTTCGTTGAGTTGCTTAATTTTTAGTCTTTCTAAATACTGTTGACTATTTGATTCATTGATATTCATTTGGCAAAGTTATGTTTTAAAATACGTTTTTGGTTACCTATAAATAATGTATTGATAATCATTTTATTGTAATGCGATTGCCTGCTATTCTACCATTAAATTATATCCTATAATTAATATTATGTTAAATAGATAATTTCAAAATACACCCGTTTATAATCAAACAAAAGCCTCCACAATTGGAGGCTTTTGTAAATATATGGTTTGATACTTCAATTTATGCGGTGGGTGTTTCGTTTATTTCATCATCCCCTGTTGCGGTAGTATCGTTTTCGTCAGATGAAATTTCATCGCTAGCTGTTACATTTTCAATAACATTACCATTTTCATCTAAGGTTACTACAGTTTCATCTTCTTCTTGCTCATCAATACTGGTGATGGCTGCAATTTTATCGCCTTCATCAACCCTTATTAATTTAACACCTTGTGTAGCCCTGCTTTGTTCACTAATTTTATTAACTGCCATACGTATGGTAATGCCCGATACGCAGGTAATCATTAAATCTTGAGTTTCAGTTACATCTATTAAACCTGCAAGTCCACCTGTTTTTTCAGTAACATTAATGGTTTTAACACCTTTACCACCACGGTTGGTAATACGGTAATTTGGTTCACCCGTTTCTGGGTCATCTAAATAAGTACGTTTACCATAACCATTTTCACTTACTACCAATACGGTTTTTGATTTGTCTTCTTTATTAATACAAATCATACCTACCACTTCATCGGTTTTTTCATCAACTTCAATACCGTACACACCAATACCACCTCTACCGGTTGAACGTACTTTATCTTCAGGGAATCGAATAGCCCTACCACTGCGTACAGCCATCATAATTTCGCTGTTACCATCAGTTAATTTAGCTTGTATTAATTGATCACCTTCTAAAATGTTAATGGCGTTAATACCTGTTTGTCGTGGGCGACTAAAATCTTTTAAATCTGTTTTTTTAATGATACCATTTTTAGTACACAATACAATGTAATGGCTGTTTACATAAGCTTCATCATCAAAGTTTTTAACATCAATAATAGCCCTCACTTTATCATCTGACGGTATTTGTATCATGTTTTGTAACGCTCTACCCTTGCTGGTTTTATCGCCTTCAGGTATTTGGTACACTTTTAACCAATACAATCTACCTTTCTCTGTAAAGAACATTAACGTATGGTGCGTACTTGCTACAAATAAGTTTACGATATAATCTTCTTGTCGGGTACTACTGCCTTTTGCTCCACGACCACCACGTTTTTGTTGACGGTATTCCGTTGCCGAAGTTCGCTTAATATAACCTAGGTTTGATATGGTTACTACTACATCTTCTTCTTCAATAAAATCGAGCATGTTCATTTCATCATCTGCATACTCAATTTCACTTTTACGAGCATCACCAAATTTAGCTTTCACCTCAAGCAACTCTGTTTTAATAATATCAAAACGTAATTCTTTACTTGCTAAAATTGCTTCTAAACGCTCAATCAATGCCATAATTTCGGCATACTCTTCTCTAATTTTATCAATCTCCATTCCAGTTAAACGTTGCAAACGCAATTCTAACACAGCTTTGGCTTGAATTTCACTCATACCAAAATTGCTCATCAAACCTTCTTGAGCAATATTAGGTGTAGCACTTTCACGTATCAATTTAATAACTGCATCCAAATTATCTAACGCAATTATAAAGCCTTCTAAAATATGGGCTCTTTCTTTTGCTTTACGTAATTCAAATACGGTTCTACGGGTAACTACTTCATGCCTAAAAGCAACAAACTCACTAATTAAATCTTTTATATTTAATACTTTCGGACGACCATTTACCAACGCAACGTTGTTGATACCGTATGATGTTTGTAACTCTGAGTGTTTAAACAAATGGTTAATCACCACTTGTGCTACGGCATCTTTCTTCAATTCAACAACAATTCTAGTACCTTCTTTGTTATTACTTTCGTTGTTAACATCACTAATGCCTTCTACAATTTTTTCACTTACCAACTCACCAATTTTTGCAGTAAGGGCATCTCTATTTACTTGGTAAGGTACTTCTGTAATAATTATTTTTTCACGACCTCTACCATCTGTTTCAATAGTTGTTTTACCTCTCAATACTACCCTTCCTCTACCCGTTAACAAACCAGCTTTTACGCCTTCGTAACCATAAATAATACCACCCGTAGGAAAATCAGGTGCTTTTACATACTTAATTAATTCTTCAATTTCAATATCGTTGTTATCAATGTAGGCAACGCAACCATCAATAACTTCTGATAAATTATGAGGCATCATATTGGTAGCCATACCTACGGCAATACCACTAGCACCATTTACCAATAATTGTGGAATTTTTGATGGCAATACCGTAGGCTCTTTTAATGAGTCATCAAAGTTGAGTTGAAAATCAACTGTTTCTTTGTCAATATCATCCATCATCGCTTCGGTAAAACGCTCCATACGTACCTCTGTATAACGCATTGCAGCTGGCTCATCACCATCTTGGCTACCAAAGTTACCTTGGCCATCAATCATTTTATAACGCATAGCCCAATCTTGTGCCATACGAACCATGGTATCGTAAATAGATGCATCACCATGTGGGTGATACTTACCCATTACCTCACCCACAATACGGGCCGATTTTTTGTATGGCTTATTGCTACTATTGCTCAGCTCATACATACCAAACAACACCCTACGGTGCACTGGTTTTAAACCATCTCTTACATCCGGCAAAGCCCTTCCTACAATTACACTCATGGAGTAGTCAATGTAAAAGGTTTTCATTTGTTCTTCAATAACTACAGGTATTACTTTACCACGGTTATTGGTGTTACCCGGACTATTAATGTCGTTGTTCTCTTGGTTATTTAGTTCGTTATTTTCCATATAAAATTGTAGGTAGCGAAAGTACCGATTTTTACCCTTTTTTCCGCCTAAAAAAGGGATTATTATGCTATTGTTTTACACATATTTTTGAACGGTGTGGATAATCATTTTTACAGTCATTTTTTTCTTTGGGGCATTCAACTTTTGAGTAAATGGCAGCAGTAGTTCGGGCTGTTGGCAGTACGCTTTTGTTCGCTACGCTACCATGCAGCGGTACTGCTGTCCATCCCGCTGCTCTTGAGCTGTAGCCTTTTAATGAAACGAATGCAGGTTGTTAAACCTAATAATTTTCAAACTAAAAAAGTAACATATCAAAATACCTACACCAATTAAAGTATATTGCCGCACATTTTAGTTTTTATGAAACATATTTTGCTTTTTGGTGCAGGTAAATCTGCCTCGGTTTTAATTGATTATTTATTAGATAATGCTGCAGCAAATAATTGGCATGTAACCGTGGTTGATGCGGATGCACAATTGGTACTTCAAAAAACAAAACAACACCCAGCTAGTACAGCAGTAGCTGCTAACGTAGCGCAGGAAAATGAAAGACAAGCACTCATTAAAAATGCAGATGTTGTTATTTCAATGATGCCGCCATTTTTACACATTTTAATTGCTACTGATTGTATTGAATTTGGCAAACACTTACTCACAGCCTCTTATGCTGATGATGCTATTAAAGCACTGGCACCACAAGCTGCAGCCAAAGGCATTTTATTTTTATGCGAAATGGGGCTCGACCCTGGTATTGACCACATGAGTGCTTTGCAGTTATTAGAAAATATAAAAGCTGCTGGTGCAACTATTACTTCATTTAAAAGCCATTGTGGTGGTTTGGTAGCCCCTGAAAGCGATGATAACCCATGGCATTATAAAATTAGTTGGAACCCTCGAAATGTAGTTTTAGCAGGTAAAGCAGGTGCCTCCTACTTATTAAACGGACAACATTATGATGAACCTTACGAAACGCTTTTTAATGCAAATAGGTTTATTAATACTGGTGATGCAAATATTGGCAACCTCAGCTACTACCCTAACCGCAATAGCTTACCTTATATAGATTTGTACCAACTACAAAGCGCCCAAACTTTTGTACGCACTACCTTGCGTTATCAAAATTTTATGTATGGCTGGAACCACATTGTGGCACTTCATTTAACGGATGAAGTGGGCTATTATGAAACCAACGAGTTGTCAATCGCAGCATTTTTTAAGCAACATTTTGAACGTTTCAACATCAAGCAGTTATTTAAAAACAGCTATAACGCAAACACAGCCATTGAAAAAATAATTGAAAAACAATTACAGTTTTTAGGTATTAATGATGATACCACCCTCATCAACAAAGGCTTTGCAAGTGCAGCAGATGTGTTACAATTTTTACTAGAAACCAAATTGATATTGCACCCACATGATAAAGATATGATTGTGATGCAACATGAAATTGAATACGATTTACATCAAACAAAACACTACATAACATCATCTTGCATTGTGTATGGTGAAGATGCAATATATACAGCCATGGCCAAAACAGTGGGATTACCTTTAGGCATTGCTGCGAAGCTTATTTTAAATGGCAGTATACAACTCACCGGCTTACATTTACCAATTATAAAAGCCATTTACGAACCAGTGTTGCATGAACTAGCTGTAAATGGCATACAATTTATTGAAACAAAAAACTAGTGACCAGCAAGTAAAAGTGTTACAAGTTCAGCAACGCCTTCAGTAGCATTTTTTTGTAATGGAATAATATACTTGTTGTTACCCACAGGTGGTATATTTTTATCAATGATATATTTAGGCACATCATGAGCCACTACATTAATGAGTCCTGCGGCTGGGTATACTTGTAAAGAAGTGCCCACTAACACAAAAATATCAGCAGTTTGCATGAGTGCTGCAGCAGCTTCAATTAATGGTACTTCTTCTTCAAACCACACTATATGTGGCCTTAGTTGAAAGCCATCTGGCGCTGTATCGCCTACTGCTATATCATCAAAAATATCATACACTGTGTGCTTATCATTCACACTACGCATTTTAAAAATTTCACCATGCAAGTGTAGCACATGAGTGCTGCCTCCACGTTCGTGTAAATCATCAATATTTTGTGTAACAATACTTACTTTATAATGTGTTTCTAAAGCAGCCAAGCCTTTATGTGCTGCATTGGGTTGGGCTTTTGCAATTTCTTTACGGCGTTGGTTGTAAAAATCGAGTACCAATGCAGGGTTTTTATGAAACCCTCTTGGGGTAGCTACATCTTCAATATTATGACCGTTCCATAAACCATCACTATCCCTAAATGTTTTAATACCACTTTCAGCACTAATACCGGCTCCGGTTAAAACAACTATATGTTTTTTATTCATTATTTACTTTTTGAAGTGGCTTTTACATTGGCTGCCTGCCTATTATTTTTATACCAATAAAAAGCGCCTATAAAAATAAGTACTAAAGGCCAAATGTTCATTAAGCCTATGATGATATCGCCTAAAAAACTGCCGCCTGTGGTAAAGGCATTGATAACTTTTTTAAAGAAGCCATCATTTTTTTCATCATCGGCCACTACCCCATCAAACAATTGTGTATACGTTAATTGTATGGTGCTGTACGCTGTTTGATTTGCAAGACTAGCATAGCGTTGTGTAGTAGCTTCTATTTGCTCTTGAATGGCATTAATTTCGTTTTGTACTTGTATAACCTCTCCTACATTTTTCGACTCTTTTAAAAACTCCAAATATTTTTGTCGCATTTGTTTTTTAGCTTCTAGTCTGGCTTTGGTATCAACAATTTGTCCGGTTACATCGTCTGTTCTAATACTCTTCTCTATAATTTTTTGTGCATTATTGCTACAATCATTAACGAATTCATCAAAGTAAGGTACAGGCACTTTAATGGTAACAATAGCTTCGTTTTTTAATCCGTTGATGATGTTATCTTCTTGCGAAATATAAGCTCCGTAGTGTTGTAATTTTTCATTAAGGGTTTGTGCAAATTTTTTAAAATCGTTCACCGTTACCTTTACTGTTGCAGTTTTTATGATTTTTTTACTCCAATCAATAGGAGCAACAGCGGTGGTTTTTGAAGGTGTTAGTGTTACTGAATCAGCTTTAAGTTGGTTTTCAGCAATGGGTAAAGGTTGTGGTGTATTCTGTTCTAATAAAGGTTTTTTATTTTCAGTAGCAATATTTTATACCAACTTATCATTTTGATTGTTGTTACAACTTAACAAAACAAAGCAACTGAAAACAAAAATTACGATATTCGTACGCATAACAAATAATTTAACGGTGATGGAATACTCGTTAATACTTTATTTGAAATACTTGTAACCGTACACAATCGTTAAAGGAATGGTAAACGAATAGCAGTGTAGTTATTTTTTTTCTCCAGCCATTTGAAGAATTATATCCCACTCCTCTTTACGAACTTTTTGTACAGAAAGGCGCATGTATTTTATTAAATCCATTTGTTGCAAACGTTCATCAGCTTTAATTTGGGCAAGACTCACAGGCTTTTTTAATTTTTTTACAGGCGCAACATCCACCACTACCCAAGCTGCTACTGGTGTGGTGGGGTCTTGATAATGTTCTTTTACAATTTTTGCAATACCCACAATTTCTAAGCCTTCGTTGCTATGGTAAAAAAAGAGCTGGTCACCTTTTTTCATATCACGTAAATTATTTCTTGCAGCATAATTACGTACGCCATCCCAAAAGGTTACTTTATCATGTTCAAACTGCTCCCAACTGTACTTAAATGGTTCAGATTTTATCAACCAATAATTCATTGCTATAATAATTTTTTACTCCCAACCACTAGCCAATACATCAGCTAAATGCAAGGTTTGTATAGGTAAATTTTTTGCTTTAATAACTCCACTTAATTGCATCATACAGCTACAATCGGTTGATATAATACAATCAGCCCCTGTTGCTTGTACATTGGTTATTTTTTGATCGGCCATTGCTACTGATATACCTTCAAATTTTACCGAAAATGTACCCCCAAAACCACAACAAGTTTCAACATCTGTCATCTCAACAAACTCCAACCCTTTTACATTACTAAGTAATTGACGAGGGCCCGATTTTATTTTACACTCTCTTAAAGCGGCACAACTATCATGGTAAGTAGCTTTGGTATGTAATGAGGCACCAAAATCATCTATTTTCAATACATTGATTAAAAATTCGCTGAATTCAAAGGTACGCTTGCCAAGGTCTTTTACTTTGTTATGAGCAGCACCGTTATCAAATAAAGTAGGGTAATAGTTTCTTATAAAACCCACACAGCTGGCACTTGGCGCCACTACATAATCAGTATGGTCAAAATCTTTCAAAAACTTTTCTGCAACAGCTCTTGATTCATCACAAAAACCTGCATTAAAAGCTGGTTGTCCACAACAAGTTTGGTTGGTATTGTACGCCACTTCGCAACCGGCTTTTTTTAAAACTTTCACCATATTAAAAGCAGTTTGCGGATACAATTGATCAACAAAACATGGTATAAAAAGTTGCACTTTCATTCGTAATGATTTAAATAATTGATTGCGATAATGCCATCATATGCAATGCCGCAGCTGCTGCTTCTTCTCCCTTATGACCATGTATACCACCGGTACGTTCATCTGCTTGCAATTGGTTGTTCACCGTTAAAACCCCATAAATTACCGGAACTGGCAAGGTTACATTTAATTGCATTATACCTTGAGTAACCCCTTCGCATACATAATCAAAATGGGGTGTATCGCCTTTAATTACACAACCTAATGCAATAAACGCATCGGGCTTTTTGGTAGCTTTATTGAAATAATGCTGTACAGCAAATGGTATTTCAAAAGCACCAGGCACTTCTAATACTTTAAAATTTACTTGGTGTTGCTCCAATATTTTGATGCAACCAGCTTCTAAAACACTGATCACATGATTGTTCCAAGTTGTTTTTACTATTACAACAAAGGCATCCTTTTTTATTTGGATGCCTGTGGTGTCAGTGAGTTGTTCATTACTAACTGCCATGAAAATTATTTTAATTATTTGGTTACGCCCAATACAGCTAAGTTTTTATCAACATCACCATTTTGAACTGCAGGAAAAGCAGGGTAATTGTCTTTAGCTTTTTGGTATAAACTAATTGCATCTTCTTTTTTACCTAATGATTGTGCATACGCAGCCGCAATAATTAATGCATCAGCTGTTAATGCTTCATCTTTATCGTTAATGGTAGTTGCTTTTTTGTATGCACTCAATGCATCGTCTGTTTTTTTCAATTCAGCATATGCATGACCTAATAAGATGTTCTTTTTAATATCTAATTGATAGGCACCATTGCTACTAAAATCATTTAAATATTTAATGGCCTTATCAAACTCTTTATTTTGTAAATATGCAGCACCTACCATGTAGTTAGCTCTGTTAGCTGCTTTTGTGCCGCTGTAAGTACTTATAATTTTTAAAAGACCCGTAATATTAGCATTATCAACTGTACCACCGTTTAAAACGATGTTTATAGAATCTTTATTAAAACCAGTGGTAGCCATTTTATCAAATAGTGATTCGGCTTGAAAAACGGCTTCGTTTGCTTTAATTTCTTTTGGCTCAACAACAAACTTTTTGTACCCAAAATAGCCAGCAATTAAAATAATTACAGCACCTCCTACATAAATAATCGGTTTGCTATAAGTGGCCCAAAAATCTTTTTTTATAGGTTGTGCTTCAGTTGTAGTTGTTTCAGTTGTTGTTGTAACGTTATTGTCTGCCATGTTCGTTTTTGTAAATTGAAAATTTAAAGTGATGGTGTTGAACACCGATGTTAGTCAGTAATAAATGGATAATCTTGTTGTACATACACATCTTTCAACAATTCATCATCAGAAGGCCAAGGACTTTCCTCTGCAAATTGTACGCTCTCTTCTACTTCTAACCTTACTCTTTCATTGATGGCTTCAATACTTGCATCATCAACTGCGTATTCTGTTTGTAATACTTTCAATACATGCTCAATAGGGTCTTTTAATTTGTACTCTTCAAGTTCCTCTTTGGTCCTGTATTTTTGAGGGTCACTCATACTATGCCCTTTGTAGCGATATGTTTTAATTTCTAATAAAGTTGGTCCACCTTTTTCTCTAGCCCTGTTAACGGCTCTTAAAACTGCGTTGTGTACATCTTCTGGCGACATACCATCAACTGTATCAGCAGGCATTTCATAAGCATCAGCCATTTTATAAATGTCTAATGTTTTACTTGTACGTGCTACTGAAGTACCCATAGCGTAGTGGTTGTTTTCGCAAATAAACACAACTGGTAAATCCCATAACATGGCCATGTTAAAGGTTTCATGTAACATACCCTGACGAGATGCGCCATCACCATAAAATGCTAATACAACATTTTTAGTACCCTTGTATTTTTCTGCAAATGCAATACCAGCACCAGTTCCTATTTGAGCACCCACAATACCATGCCCACCAAAAAAGCCTTGTTCAACACCAAAAAAGTGCATACTACCACCCTTGCCCTTGCTACAACCAGTAGCTTTACCATACAACTCAGCCATACATGATTTTGCACTAACGCCCTTGGCGATAGCCAAACCATGATCTCTGTAAGCTGTAATAAACTTGTCATCAGGTGTTGTAGCCGTCATACAGCCAGCAGCTATAGCCTCTTGCCCAATATACAAATGGCAAAAGCCACGTATTTTTTGCATACCATACAATTGCCCCGTTTTTTCTTCGAATTTGCGAAGCAATAACATCATTTCGTACCAATAAAGGTAAGTTTCTTTAGAAAACTTTGTTGCCAATGCAGTATAATTTAGGTTGCAAATATAAGGGATAAAACTATTTTAGATAAATGATATTGATACTAAGATTTTTATCTCGGACTTTATTTGTAAAAAAGCACATATTACGCTGTAATTACTAAGAATTTAGATAGAACTATTTTTGTTGCAACTTGAACAATTACCTTTGCAAACTGATGCTCACTTTAAAAAAAATAGCCATTACTCATTTTAAAAATTACACCTTTAATGGTTTTAATTTTGATGAAAATGTAGTGGGCATTTGTGGTTTAAATGGCAAGGGCAAAACCAATTTACTTGATGCCATTTATTATTGTTGTTTCACCAAAAGCTATTTTACTAGTACCGATGCTTTAAATATCAATTTTGATAAAGATGGTTTTAGAATTGAAGCCCATTTTTACAATAACGATATACCACAAAAAATAATTTGCATTAACCGGGGTAATAGTAAAAAAGAGTTTTCAGTAAATGATATTCCCTACGAAAAACTTTCGCAGCATGTAGGCACTTTGCCAGCTGTAATTATTGCGCCAGATGATGTTGATATTATAATTGCTGGTAGCGAAGGCAGGCGACGTTATTTAGATACCATAATTTGCCAGTTAGATGCCGATTATTTACAACAATTAATGCAATACAACAAAGTAATGCAACAACGCAATAGTTTATTAAAACGTTTTGCAGAGCAAGGTATGGTTGATGCAACTTTGCTTGACATTATTAATCAACAACTCATTACCCCTGCTGAAATAGTTTTTAACAAACGTACATTGTACACCCAACAACTCATTCCATTAATTACGTCGTTTTATAAAAATATTGCAGACAATGATGAAGCCATTTCATTTGAATATATAAGTCCATTACAACAAAACACACTAGCCAATTGGTTGCAAATCAATAAAACCAAAGATGCCGTATTACAACGAACCAATGCTGGTATTCATAAAGATGATATTCATTTTACACTAAACGCACAACCATTTAAAACCATTGCCAGCCAAGGGCAACGCAAAAGTTTGTTGTTTGCTTTAAAATTAGCACAGTACCAGTTATTGAAAAATGATAAAGGCTATAGCCCATTGTTATTGCTAGATGATGTTTTTGAAAAACTTGATGAAAAGCGCATGTACCGGTTGTTACATTGGGTATGTAAAGAAAATAATGGACAAGTTTTTATAACAGATACGCACCAACAACGTTTAGAAGCTATCTTTGATGCTTTGGATATTAAAGGGCAAATTATAGCATTATAAATTTATGGTATGGCAGAATTATCAATTGGCGAAGCATTACAGCTTTTCTTAAAAAAAAGTAAGCTCAAAGCTGGTGTACAAGCGGTACAAATTGAAACCATTTGGGAAACCCTTATGGGTAAAACTGTTGCCAAATACACTGATAAAATACAAATTGTAGGCAGTACGCTGTTTATAAACACCAATGTAGCGCCACTAAAAAACGAATTATTGTACCAAAAAGATACCATCATCCAACGAGTGAACGAAGCCCTTGGCGAAAAAATAATAAAAGAAGTGGTAGTTAGATAGTTACTTTACTGCTACTGGTTTTGGTGGTGCTTTGCGTTTCAAACTATCTTCAGGGTAATGAGCTTTAATACTATCTCTCGTAGCTATAACCCAATTTTTAATAGCTGATTTTTGTTCTGGAGTAAGTACAGCATCTCTATGAATGAATGTGTACGATGCTAATGGCATTTCATCATCTATTTCGTTACCAATTTCTTCAAGCTTACGGTATTGGCGACCTATTCTATATGATGCAAACTCGTTGAAGTTTAACTCTCTTTTTCCTTCGTTTACATGATCACTTAAAAACCAAGCACCGGGTTGTATTTTACTGTACCATGGGTATTTGGTATTGTTACTATGGCAATCGTAACAACTCGTTTTTAAAGTAGCCATTACATCTGCAGGTACTGCATATTTAGTAGCAATGTCGTTTACAGCAACAACATCCGATTTATTTTGTTTAGGTTGAAAAAACTGAATTATAATAAAACCAATGACCAAAATCCAAATAAAATATTTAAAAAACTTTTTCATGTGTGTTGATGCTTTGTGCTGATTGTTAATGTTACAATTTACAACATTTATTTATTAAGCAAAGGTGTAACAGTATATCCTTCTTTTTTTAACAAAGCAATTAAACCATCTTCACCAAAAAGATGTGCTGCACCAACTGCCATAAATATATTTTCTTTAGGCAAAATTTGTTGCAATTGTTTAACCCAATTGATGTTCCTATTTTTTAAAAAAGCATCGTTATTAGCCAATACATTATTACTGCTGGTATCGTTCATAATTTTCATTAAAGCACCTACCGATTGGTTTTTGTATACCGTAATCATGTTGTTCAACATGGTTTTATAATTGTTGAGGCTATCAATATCTTTCAATAAACTTTTAGCTTGTTCTGCATAAGGTATACTGTCAAACATAGCTGATTGAAAAGCAATGGTTTCAAATCCCTTTATTTCTTTATTGGCTTTTTTAGCCATATCCATCAATACCAGCTCTACCCCACTCGTGGTTTTGCAGGGCATCATTTTAGGAAACAACATGGCTTCTAACATCATTGGTTTCATTTTTTGCAGACTCGTCAAACTAATTTTGAGCGAATCTTTAAAAAAATTACTAAGCTTTTCATACTCAGTAGGCGTATAAAAATCAGTTAGCTTTTTTCCATCTTTCATATTCATGAAAAAGATACCACCCATGGTATTAGCAGGGTCATCTAAATCCATTTCAAAATACACTGTTGCACTGTTTTGCAAAGCCGTTTTTAAATGGTTGCTCAGTAAAATATCATCTTTACAAAGTATATGAAACGTACCAAACAAATAGCTAGGTGTTGTAATATTTTTACCGCTTATTTGCCATAAAAGCGTATTATCATCTTTATTAACTGGCAATTGAATGGGCTGCTGTTGGGCCTTACAACTCAACATTATAATAGCAAAAAAACATACAACAATGGGCTTCATAATTTTATTTTAAGTAGATGATATTCAAACAAATTAAATTGAATTTAGGCTCAATATAATATTAATAACCTGCTTTGTGCAAAATAGCATCTACCCGAGCCTCCACAGCAGCATCTAACACCAATGCAGGTGCATGATGCGGCTTAATACGAGCATCTAAAATAACATTGGTACAACCCCAATGTTTATTTTCAGTAAAATGATTAATGCCATAAATATCATGTGATGGGTTACACCTTGTGTACGCCACCCACAAATAATTGTTGAGTGTAGCAGCGGTAAAAGCGGCATCATCACTTAAAATAATAAGCGGAAATGCGGCTAATTCATTGGTATACGCTTGCAATGTATTGTTCAATTGCTCTAGCAATTGGTGCGATTGCTCATAAGTGGTGAACGGTTGTAACTGTATTGAAAGCACCCCAGGCATTACCAATTGTGCTTGGTAGGCTGCCACACAATCAGGAATGGTTGTACCAAGGCTCCGCTTTACAGCGCCATTAGCTGCAAACACAACTTTGCTACCGCTGTTTATAGAGGTGCCTGAGTAATCTAATGTATCAATGGTGGTATTGGTATAAAAGTGAATATCTCTTTTTAAATCAATACGCTCTAATAAATAAGTAAAAAAAGCTTGAATATCATGCGTATGAATTGTGTTAGACGCATCGGCAGTAATGAATAAAAATTTGGCAAGACTTAATTGTCCGGTACCCAAAATATGATTCGCAATCGTTAATATTTCTGCTGGTTGCGTTGCAGGTGTATACGGTGTATAACGTTCGCTTCCAATGGCCAATAACAAGGGGTGTACACCTGCAGCATCCACTGCATGAACTTCTTTTAAACCAGGTATTTCATTTTGCAATGCACTGCCTGTAATTGAGTGTATCAATTGACCAAAACTAGTATCTTCTTGCGGTGGCCTACCTACAACGGTGAAAGGCCAAATGGCATTTTTACGGGCATACACTTTATGTACTTTCATTAAAGGAAAATCGTGTTGCAAACTATAATAACCAAGGTGGTCACCAAATGGTCCTTCTGGCTTATTTTGTTGGGGTTCAACCGTTCCCGTAATTACAAAATCAGCATCGGTGCTTATACAAAAACCATCATCGTATGTATAACGAAAACGCCTGCCTCCCAACGCACCTGCAAAAGTAGCTTCACCCAAACCTTCGGGCAATGGCATTACTGCTGCTACGGAATGTGCTGGTGGTCCACCTGCAAATACACTCACTTTTAAAGGTTGCCCTTTTTTATTGGCCTTTGTTTGGTGTACACCAATGCCCCTGTGTAGTTGATAGTGCAAGCCAATTTCTGCATTTTTTACATAATAGTTGCCAGAAAGTTGTATACGATACATACCCATGTTGCCATTCATAATACCGGGCTTATCAATATCTTCAGTATATACCTGTGGTAGGGTTACATAAGCACCCCCATCCATAGGCCAATGCACAATTTGTGGTATATCGCTGATGTTGATTTGCTCATACATCACTGGTTTTTGTAACGGATTTTTTAGCGGCAACGCTTTAGCACCAGCCAATAGCGTTTTAAAATTTTTGATGGGATGTTTTAAGGCGTTGATTGGATCATTTTTAACATCGATAAGGTTGCGTACTTCGTTTAAAGTGTTTCTAAAAATAAATTCACTTCTTTCTAACGTACCAAAAATATTGGAGGCGGCCCTAAATTTTGAACCTCTTACTTTTTCAAAAAGTATTGCTGGGCCTTTTGCAGCAAATACCCTTAAATGTATAGAAGCCATTTCCAAATATGGATCCACTTCTTCCTTAATGCGGAGTAGTTGTCCATTTTTTTCTAAATCTAACAAACAATCTTCTAACGAACGATAAGCCATAACACATCATTATTTGATTTACAAATTTAGATGAAATACGAATGGTTGTTAGGTAAATTTCGGTAATCGAAAGAGGAAAAGTTGTATACATAAGTTTCTTATGTATATTTGATTTATGAATACCGCACAACAGTTATTTAAAGGTTCGTTGAGTACTATTATCTTAAAATTATTATCCGAACAAGATAAAATGTATGGTTACGAAATCACCAAAAAAGTAAAGACATTAACGAATGATGAAATGCAGCTTACAGAAGGTGCATTATACCCTGCGCTGCACAAATTAGAAGCAGATGGATTGGTAACGGCAAGTATTGAAATGGTAGATAATCGTAAAAGAAAGTATTATGCACTAAGCAAAAATGGTAAAAAAGAAACGCAATATAAATTGCAGGAAGTACACCAATTTATTGCCCAAATGCAACAATTATTACAATTAAAACCTCAAATGTAAAATGGCATTACAACCGCATGAAATAGCAACATTATTTGCTTTTACTGAAAAGAAAATGGTACGATGGTATGATTTACAAGTGGAGTTGGTAGATCATTTAGCTTCTAAAATTGAAGCAGAAATGGAAGCAGATAAAACGCTCAGTTTTGAAAGAGCACTTGGAAATGTATATGCTAGTTTTGGAATATTTGGATTTGCTCATATTGTTCAGCAAAAAGAAGCTAATCTTCGTAAAAAAAACAACCAATTATTATGGCAAGCTGTAAAAAAACAATTTACTTGGCCAAATGTTATAAGAAGTTTGGGGTTGCTATGCTTGATTGCTACACTAACTTTTAATGTAACACTAGAAAATTTATTGATTATTTATATTGTTTGTTATTTGGTAGATGTTTTTTTATTTAGAAGATGGAACTTCATCAATCCCACAAAAAAAACAGGTAAAAAATTATTAATGTTAGCAACGTTTCCCGGTTTTAGTATAGGCACGTTTATTTACTTAGAATTTATGATGTTTTGTTTTAGTGATGTATTTACAGGAGAATATGTTGATAGTACGGCATTTAGAATATACTTTATGACATTACTTTATTTGGGTACCATTTATTATTTAGCAGCAAAAAATGTAACCAATAGCATTATTGAACAAGCTAAAAATGATTATGCTGAAGCGTTTGTTTGATATTTCTAAAAATACCATTAATCAACTAAAATACCCTGCAATGGGTAATTTTTTTATTACCCCATCTCATTACTTTTGATTAAAAATAATTAACATGAAATTATTGAGCCTCATATTAACGATATGCATCGCTACAAGCCTTTCTGCTCAAATAAACGCCTCTGACTGGGTTGTAAAAGGTAATACTGCTTATAATGAAAAAAAATATACTGCGGCTATTCCATATTATGAAAAAGCTATAGCATTAGATGCAGAAAATAAAGACGTTTTATATAAACTTGGCTGGTGTTATAATGATGCAAATAAATTTGAAGCTGCTATTAAAACACTCAATAATTTGGTAAAAATTGATGTAAATAACCACCTAGCCTATCAAGAACTTGGCTATGCTTACAAAAAAACGCTGCAATATGCTGAAGCCCAAAAAGCATTAGAAAAAGCAGTGGCTATAAAACCAAATTATGCATTAGCGTATAAACAACTAGGTGATGTGTACGAACAATTAAAGCAACCTGAAACGGCTATTACAAATTATAAAAAATGTGTGGAGTATAATCCAAAAAATGACATAGCGCTTTACAAGATTGGCTACCTCTACAATGGAACGCAAAAGTATGAAGATGCTATTTATTGGTTGAATAAAAGCAACGATGTAAAAAAAGATTACACTACTTACAATGAACTAGGGTTTGCATTTTATAAACTTAAACGTAATGATGATGCCATCAATGCATATAATCAAGCGATTAATTTAAAATACGATAACGGTACTTCTTACAAAGGCATTGGCGATGTATACCGCAGAAATTTTTCGCCAGCAAAAGTTGATGAAGCTTTAGAAAATTATAAAAAAGCAATAGAATATAATCCCAATAGTTCCGGTTCTTATTATGGGTTAGGCTGGTGCTACAACGAAAAAAATAATTATTCAGAAGCAGTGTATTATTTAAAAAAAGCTTTAGCACTTGATAATACTTTAGTGGCAGCTTATACTGAATTAGGATATGCTGAATACATGACTTCAAAAAATGATGATGCTTTAAAAACTTTAAAAACAGGTATTAGCTATGATAATAAATCAACCCTGTGTAGGTATTATGCTGGTTTGGTTTATATAGCAATGAAAGACAAAACCAATGCTCAAAAAATGTACAACGAATTACTTCCACTTGATGCTGCACTAGCAGAAAAATTAAAAAAGAAGATACAATAGCGTACAGTAAAAGCTAATTAAGAGTAGTATCATTGCACCACAACAGCCCACTTACTCCGTACTAACAGCTGTATTACAGCTATGTAACAGTTATACAACAGCTATGTAACAGTTGATTAAACATGATTAAGTTGATTTCAATAAAAAACCCCACTTCAAAAAAGTGGGGTTTTAAAATATGGTATGTAATTAAATTACTTTTTCATATACATAACTTCTTTTACCAACTTTACCGTTCTTTCAATATTTGGTAAATAAGCAGCTACTAAATTGGGTGCATAATGCATGGGTGCATCAGCAGATGTAATTCTTCTAATAGGAGCATCCAAATAATCAAACCCTTCTTTTTGTATACGGTAAGCAATTTCTGAACTTACTGAAGCAAACGGCCATTGCTCTTCAACAATTACCAAACGATTGGTTTTTTTCACACTTTCTAAAATAGTAAACCAATCTAACGGACGAATAGTGGCAACATCAATAACCTCAGCTTCTATACCTTCTTTTGATAATGCTTCAGCCGCACCTAATGCCACTTTCATCATTTTATTGAATGATACAATGGTAACATCTTTACCAGGGCGTTTTACAAAACATTTTCCAATAGGTAATACATATTCTTCTTCTGGCACTTCACCTTTATCGCCATACATCACTTCACTTTCCATAAACATTACCGGATCATCATCTCTAATAGCAGCTTTTAATAAGCCTTTAGCATCGTAAGGGTTACTTACAGATATTACTTTTAAACCCGGAATATTAGCATACATACTTTCAAATGCCGTTGAATGTTGAGCGCCTAACTGACCAGCACTACCGTTAGCACCTCTAAATACAATAGGGCAACCCACTTGTCCGCCACTCATGGCTAACATTTTTGAGGCAGTATTCAATATCTGATCTAACGCCAATACAGCAAAATTCCATGTCATGAATTCAACAATAGGACGTAACCCATTTTGAGCTGCACCTACTGCAATAGCTGAAAAACCCAGTTCAGCAATAGGTGTATCAATAATGCGCTTTTCACCAAACTCTTCCAACATACCTTGGCTCACTTTGTAAGCACCGTTGTACTCAGCAACCTCCTCTCCCATTAAAAACACCCTATCATCCTTACGCATTTCTTCTTGCATGGCTTCCCTTAGGGCTTCTCTAAACGCAATTTGTCTCATATTACTATTGTTGAAATAATTTTTAAACTTTTAATGAATGCGAAATTATCTTTAAAATTTAAAAATAACAAATGACATTAAAACTAAGGTAATAATACTGCCAACTTTGCTAATAATTTATCACCAAAAATGTTTTTTGCTACAATGGTACCATCTTTATCAAGCAAAAAATTTGCTGGTATTGATTTTATGTAAAAATTTTCTGATGTTTCATTTGACCAGCCTTTTAATTCACTCACTTGTATCCATGGCAAACCATCTTTATTGATAGCGTTGATCCATTTCTTTTTGCCTTTAGCATCATCGTACGAAACAGCATATATTTCTAACCCTTTGGAATGATACATGTCGTATGCTTTTTTAATATTTGGGTTTTCAGCCCTACAAGGTGCACACCAACTAGCCCAAAAATCAACCAATACATACTTACCTTTTAAAGAGGCCAAGCTAATCATTTGGCCGCTTGTATCAGGTTGATTGATTTTATCTAACTTTTTACCAACGCTGTATTTTTCAAAAATAGTAGCAATGTTATTTATTTTTTTACCTATTGCTGCTTTTTTTATGTTGCTGTGAAACAGGTTATAAACGTTCCTAATTTCAGCAGGCTCAACATCATAACTATAATTTTCAATAACACTGTAAGCGGCTAATAATGATTGTGGATGTTGTTTTATAAATGATACCAACAATGCTCGTTTGTTACGTTGTATTTGTTTTTCAACTTCATCTAAACTATCAAGCGCTGCTTTATTGGTTTTATTTTCAGGTAAATCGTAGCCTTTCGCATTGGCTTCGTATGCTTTATCTTCATTTTCAAAAAGAGCTTTCAATGCCACCATATCTTTATTAATACTAGCGCCAGTTATGGTTATATTTTTTAAAGAATCTGCACTGCCATTTAAAATGGTAGTACCACCAGGCTCCACATAAAACTGCACATTACCAGGGTATTGTTTTTTTACCCAAAACATGGTTCCCTGCAACGGCTCGGTGGTAAAACCTTTAAATGTAAATTGACCTTTTGTTACAACAGCAGTGTCGTAATTGTACATGCTATTTTTAAAATATGCAAATACCAATTTACCATTAACACCAGTGCCAACGTTACCCTTAATTACATAAGCACTATCTTGTGCACATACAAATGAGCAACAAGCTGTTGCAATGATTACTAAAAAAGTTTTCATTGTTATTGATACGTTTATAAAATTTAAACTAAATATTTTCTATCACCATTGCACTTGCACCGCCGCCACCATTACAAATACCTGCTGCACCATATTGTGCATTGTTTTGTTTAAGTACATGTAACAATGTTACAATGATTCTTGCACCACTTGCACCTAATGGGTGACCAATAGAAACTGCACCTCCATTTACATTTACTTTGGCAGCATCTAACCCCATACGTTTGGTATTTTCAATACCAACTACACTAAAAGCTTCGTTTAATTCCCAGTAGCTAATATCTTCCATTTTTAAACCTGCTTTTGCAACAGCTTTGGGTACAGCAATACTTGGTGTAGTAGTAAACCACTCTGGCGCTTGCTCAGCATCTGCATAACTCACAATTTTACCAATGGGTTTTAAACCTAATGCATCGGCTTTCGCTTTGCTAATAAGCACCAACGCAGCTGCACCATCGTTCATAGTACTGGCATTGGCTGCTGTAACGGTACCATCTTTTACAAATGCACCTCCTAAAGTTGGAATTTTATCGAATTTTACGTTGAACGGTTCTTCATCTTTCGCAAATAAAATAGGGTCGCCTTTGCGTTGTGGAATACTTACTGGTACAATTTCAGCATCAAACCTGCCTTCGTTAACCGCTGCTTGTGAACGTTTGTAGCTTTCTATGGCAAACGCATCTTGATCAGCTCTTGAAATGTTACAAGTAGTGGCACAAAACTCTGCTGCATTACCCATGGCGTTACCATCATATACATCAGTTAAACCATCTTTGGCCAAACCATCAACCATTGTAACGTTACCATATTTATTGCCCCATCGTACATTTTCAGAATAGAATGGTACATTACTCATGCTTTCCATACCACCAGCAATTACAATATCAGCATCGCCCAGCATAATGCTTTGGGCAGCTTGTGCAATGGCTTTCATTCCACTAGCACATACTTTATTTACGGTTGTACAATTTACTTCATTTGGTAAGCCAGCAAATTTTGCGGCTTGCCTTGCAGGCGCTTGCCCCAAGTTGGCTTGTATTACACAACCCATTAATACATCGTTCACCATTTCAGGTGCTACGCCACTTTTTTCTAAGGCGCCTTTTATAGCCACTGCACCTAATTGAGTTGCAGTCATACTTTTAAGTGAACCTCCAAAACTACCGAGTGGTGTACGTACGGCTGATAAAATATATACTTCTTGCATGGTTTAATTTTTTTGTGTCGCAAAGTTAGTTTTAAAATTGATGCAACATGATGCAATTACATCAACTATAATGAAATTGTGTAACGATTTACTCAATTGAGATAAGTTGTGAAGTTTTTATTTTAATACTACCTAAAAGTTGAACATTTTCAATAGAAATAATCAGTTACCAATACTTTTTATTGTTGGAACGAAATTTGTTAAATTGTGTTAAAATACATTCACTAAAAATCAAACACATGAAAAAAATTATCCTCAAAAGCTTATTAGCATTTACGATGGTAAGTTTATTAGCTAGTTCTGTTGACGCTGCCAATTTTATTACCAATACCAGTATAATAGTTCCATTTGTACCTACTATTACACCTGCACCCAATGTAGTTATACCATTTGCGCCAGTAGCCAAACCACAATCAATTTCAGTAAAAGAAGCTGTTAAAGGATTTTCAAGCTTGAGCAAAGCAGAAAAAAAATCAAGAATAAAAGATGCAAAAATTGCTTTAAAAGAGTACAAAAAAGCAAAAAAAGCTGGTAAAGAGCCAAGTACCAACACTTTGTTATTAGTGATATTAGCTATTTTATTACCACCATTAGCTGTTTATTTACATGAAGGTGAAATCAATAGTAAATTCTGGATTTCTTTATTATTAACTTTATTATTCTTTTTACCAGGTGTTATTTATGCCTTAATAGTAATTTTAGGTGATGATAACAAGAAAAACTAATTTTTACATTATACAAAAAAGCCGTTGTTAATTCAACGGCTTTTTTCATAAACGTACCCGAGGGTCAATAAGCGTATAAAGTACATCTGCCAGAATATTAATGGCGATAAAAATAACTGCACTACACAATACAGCACCTGATACTAAAGGATAATCTAATTTTTCTAAAGCTGTCACGGTTACTTTACCCAACCCCTTCCACCCAAAAATATACTCAACAAAAAAAGCACCTGCTAATAGTTCAGCAAACCAACCTGTTATAGCTGTTATTACTGGGTTTAAGGTATTTTTAAGTGCATGTCGAAATATGATGGTTCGTGTTGGTAACCCTTTTGCATAAGCTGTTCTTATATAATCTTGCTGTAACACTTCTAATAAAGTACTTCTCGTTAATTGTGCAATGACGGCCATTGGCCGGATACCTAATGTTATAGCTGGTAAAATTAAATTTTTGAGCGACAAATATTGCTCACCAGTTACTTCATCTAAAGCATATAAGCTACCAGTAATGTGTAAACCTAAGTATGGCTGTAATAAAAAGCCAAATACATATGCGATTAAAATGGCAATAAAAAATGAAGGTGCTGAAATACCAGCAATGCTAGTGATAATAGCAAACCGATCGACCCAAGTATTTTTTTTAATGGCTGCTATTACACCTAATGAAATGCCTACAAAACAAGCAAATAGCATAGCTGTAAGTGCTAATATTAAAGTGGCTGGTAATGCCTCTGCCAATACACTAGTAGTTGGTTTTTTGGTTTGATAACTGCTGCCTAAATAAGGTACTTTTAAACCTATTTTATGTTCGCCACCCCAAAAAAAACCTTTGAGTTGCTTTTGCTCAATTTCTGTTACAGAATGATAGGCAATGGGTGAAACATCATTACAATAATATAAAAATTGCTGCCATTTTGGAGCATCTAAATGCAACGCTTTACGAATGTTGTTAATGGTTTTTTGGTCACCTGTTTGTCCTACCATCATTTTAGTAGGGTCTTGAAAACCCTGAAACATCACAAAAACCAATGCCACTACACCAGGTAAAACAAGTAATGAAATGACTATTTTTTTTATAAGGTTTTTCAATGGCTACTACTTTATTCAGGTAAATGTTCAAAGCTTGTATAACTCCATTTTCGTTGAACAACGGGGCCATTCATCAAATACAAAGTGGGGTTAACCCTTGCCACTGTTTTTAAAACGGTAGCATCGCAGGTTAAAAATACTAATGATGAATAAACACCTTGCAGCGATTTAAATGACTGATACCGTTCCTTAGTTTTAGCTAATTGAGCTGTAACAATATAAATGGGCATACCTGTTGCAGTAATTCTTTTTATCAAGTCAGCATCTGCTTTCCAATTTGGCGCAAAGTCTGTTACATCTTTTATGTACAGTAAATAATATGGCTTGGGTATTGTTAAAATTGCTTCGGTGCTATCATTACCACTTTCTGTAGTTAATGAAAAATCACTGATTACAGGAATGTTGTTACTGCCTTTTTCAACCAATGTTTGAATACGATCTACAAATTCCCAAGTACTATCAGGTGTTTCACCTGCTTTAAATGATTGAACAGTTCCATTTTTTTTGTAGTTGAACACATAATCAAACTTATCAGGTACAGCGTTAGGGGGCATTTTACGAAGCTCAATAATATTATTACCTACTTTGTATGGCAAACAATCTACTAATGGTAAATTTCTAAGCACATACCATTGTAGGGTTATTATAGCTATAGTGGCTAAGCTTACATAAAGTCCGCTTAAAAAAGGCTTTGCAATAGGTGTTATGTGTTTGATATAAATCAACAACAAAATAGCAAAAATGAGTAAAACAATATCTTTTCCAAATGTTTGTTGCGGCGTTAACGGAATACAATCACCAAAACAACCACAAGCCCTAATTTTGCCCGTAAATAATACATAAGAAGTTAAAAATGTAAAAAACAACATTAACAACAGCAATACCCAAACGGTAATTTTCTTTTTATAACCTATAAGTAAAGCAATACCTACCACTACTTCTAACGCAATCATAATAATAGAAAAACTAAGGGCATAAGCATCCAAGCTTTTCATTAGCCCGGGCATAAAACCGCTGTTACTCCATGCTTCAAAAAATTCTTGCATTTTGTAGGCTAACCCTTTAGGATCAATGGCTTTCACTAACCCTGAAAAAATAAACAATACGCCTGTTACAATTCTTATTAAAGTTATTATAAGTTTCATGCAGTAGATTTTTTAAAATTTACGAAACAGTGTGTACGCCTTCATCAATTAAAATCAAGGCAAAAACAGCATAATTTAATATGTCAAAAAAATTAGCATCAATACCTTCACTCACTAAAGTAGCGCCATCATTTGCAATAATTTGTTTAATACGTAAAATTTTAGCTAATGATAAATCAACAAAACTTTGCTGACTCATACTACGCCATGCTTCTCCATAATCATGGTTTTTTTGTTGCATCAAAGCTTTGGCTGCGGCAGCTTTTTGATCGTACAATTCAGCTACCAACGATGGTGCTAATTCTTCAGGCTCATCACTTTTAAAATCTAATTGAATTAACCCAATAATGGCATAATTTAAAATACCAGCAAATTCACTTTTTATATCGTCGCCTATTTTTTGTATTTTATTTTCTTGTATAGTACGTATGCGTTTTGCCTTTATATAAATTTGATCAGCTACAGAAATGGTACGATACACCCTCCAAGATGTACCATAATCTTTCGTTTTTTTTACAAAAGTATTTCTGCATTGTTCAATGATAGCATCATATTGTTCAACTGTGTTCATGCACGATTTTATTTATAGATATTTGTGTATTGCTTCAAAAATACAATTCATAAAGCACATGTACAGCATTAACTGTAAAGGAAAATTGATATCGATAGAAACCCCACTTATTATGGGGATTATTAACGCTACACCCGACTCGTTTTATAAAGGAGATATTTTATTAGGGATGGATGGCCTTATTAATAAGGCACAACAAATGATTGCTGAAGGTGTTGATATCATTGATGTTGGCGGACAAAGCACTCGACCAAACGCTACTTTACTTACAATACAAGAAGAGTTAGAAAGGGTTATACCTATAATTAGTGCACTCCATACACTACACCCACAACTGATTATATCTGTAGATACTTTTTATAGCGAAGTGGCTAAACAAGCTATTGCAGCTGGCGCTAGTATCGTAAATGATGTGAGTGGCGGTACTATTGATGAAGCTATGTTACCAACAGTAGCCGCATTACAAGTACCCTACATATGTATGCATATGAAAGGTAACCCACAAACTATGCAACAGTTAGCTATGTATGATGATGTTACTTTAGAGGTACTTGATTTTTTTATTAAAAAAGTACACGATTGTAGCGCTGTAGGTATAAAAGATGTTATCATTGATCCCGGTTTTGGTTTTGCTAAAACCATTACACACAATTTTACATTACTCAAAAATTTATCGCAGTTAAAAATATTACAATGCCCCATATTAGTTGGTTTATCAAGAAAAAGTACTGTTTATAAAACATTGAACATTACAGCTGATGAAGCATTAAATGGTAGTACAGTGTTGCATACATTAGCTCTTGAAAATGGTGCCAATATATTAAGAGTACATGATGTGAAGGCAGCAAAAGAAGCAGTACAATTGCTTGCTGCCTATCACCAATAACCAAAACTTTACACAATAAAAAAGCAGCTCTATGGAGCTGCTTTTTTAATACATAATTTATAATTATTTACCTGCTGGTGCAGTTTGTGCTGGTTGCGGATTTGCTTTTTGGATACTATCCATGTATCTTTTTTGCATTTCTTGAAACTTCTTCTGCGCTGCTGCTGCATCTGCCGCTGCTGCTGCTTTATCAAGTACATTTAATATTTCTACTTCAAAAATTAAGTTTTCATTTGGTCCAATATCGCCACCATTACCTTGTGGTCCGTAGCCTAAAGTTGATGGTATGTACAACTTTGCTTTAGCACCTTTGTTTAACAACTTTAAAGCATCAGCCATACCAACAATAACACCGCCACCTAAACTTTGGTCGTTGGTTAAGTTAACCGTTAATGGTTCAACATGCTTCATCGATGGATCCGTATTTGAATCGAACATTTTACCAGCCAATGTTTTACCGGTGTAGTTAATTTTAGCTACTGATGTAGTATCTAAATTAGCACCAGTACCTGGTTGTAAAATTTCTACATAGGCACCTACTGGTGTTTTAATAGCTTTAATGTTATTTTTAGCAAAATACTCGTTCAAAACTTTATCGTCTTTCACTAATTGTGCAGCACTTTTTGCTTTTGCAGCTTCTTGCATAGCAGTAGCTGCTAATTTTTGTGCACTATCAGCCGCCTCTTTTGTTTTGTAAACGTTGGTGATTTTAATATTAGTAAACAAGTACTGTCCTTTTTTCATGAACGGAGGCATACTACCTTCTGGTTGTTTTTTAAACACTGAATCAGTTAATACTTTCGTACATAAGCTATCACCTTTTCTTAATAATTTAAATATTTTAAAATATGCTGGTGGTAAACTTGTTGAATCGAAAAGGATGATTTGTGGTGCACCCATTTCTCTTGTGGTATTTAAAATAGAATCTTTTTTACCGTTGTTTAATATTGATGTAAAATGAAATTCAATATAATCGCCTGGTTTAATAGTTTCACCTTTACCATCAGCAATAATTTTGTATTGAATGCCTTCATCACCTTTTTTGAATGATTGGTTACATGCAGTTAGTGTTACCACTGCAAATAATAAATACGCAATTTTTCTCATTGTTTGTTTTTATTTTTAAAATGTATATGTACTTAATTGTTCTCTATTAGCCTTCATAGCAGTTATAAAATCAGCAACTGCTTTTTCAAGTGTATCAGTAGTAGCACCGCCTGCAGCATTATAATGGCCACCACCATTAAAATAAGTTCGAGCAAATGTATTTACATCAAAAGCGCCTTTGCTTCTAAATGAACATTTACGTTCTTCACCTCTATCGATAATAATGCTGGCGAATTTAATGCCCTCAATGCTTAAAGGGTAATTGACCAAACCTTCAGTATCACCAGTTTTAATATCAAATTTTATTAAGTCAGCTTGTGGTATAGCAATTAAAGCGGTATTGTACTCATAAAATACTTGCATTCTGTTGCTCAACACATTGCCGATAAAACGCAACCTATTTTCGGTACCATTATCAAACAAAGCCTCATGTATAGTTGAATGTTGCAAACCCAATTCTTTTAAATGGGCTACCATTTTATGTACACTTGCTGTGGTTGAAGGAAACCTGAACGAACCAGTATCTGTCATTACACCAGCATATAAACATTGTGCAATGTCGTTATTAATGAGCTGTTGCCAAGGGCTAGCCATAATAAAATCATACACCATTTCGCAAGTACTACTTTTACCCGTATCACTTATACCGAAAGTAAAGGTATTTTGTTGCGGTTCACGATGGTGATCTATTAATACCAATGTGGCATTAGTGTTTGATAAAACGGGCTCCATACGCTTGGTTCTGCTCAGTGTATTAAAATCTAAGCAAAAAATAATATCAGCCGCAGCTATTATTTCATCAGCAATAGCTTGTTTGTTTTCGTAATCGATAACAGTTGCTACATCGGGCATCCAATTTAAAAAATGAGCCCAATTAGTAGGCGAAATTACAGTAACAGTGTGCCCTATTTGTTTTAAAAAATGATACAACCCTAATGTTGAACCCATAGCATCGCCATCAGGCTTTTGGTGCATGGTAATCACTACTTTTTGGGGTGTAGCTAATTGGTTGTAAATGTTGTGTATAGGCTGCATAAAGGCGGCGCAAAAGTAAGTAAAAACATGGTTGATTTACTAAAAGGTTGCCATGTTTTATTATTTATATTTTTGAAATCATGTATTTATTGATAAAATCACTCCAATTTTTAGCTTCTTTTATATACTTTTGCAAAAATTTTTAAAAGATGACAACTAACAGAACATTTACAATGATAAAGCCTGATGCTACTGAAAAAGGTAACACAGGTGGTATTTTAGCGATGATTAATGAGGCAGGTTTTCGTATTGTTGCAATGAAAATGGTTCATTTAAGTGCAGCTAAAGCAGGTGAATTTTACGCAGTGCACAAAGAGCGTCCTTTTTACGGTGAATTAGTAGAATTTATGAGCCGTGGTCCAATTACTGCTGCAATTTTAGAGAAAGATAATGCTGTTGAAGATTTTCGTACCCTCATTGGTGCAACCAACCCTGCGCAAGCGGCAGAAGGTACTATTCGTAAAAAATATGCAAGTTCAATTGGTGAAAACGCCGTACATGGTAGCGATAGTAACGAAAACGCTGCAATTGAAGGTGCTTTCTTCTTTAGTCAATTAGAGCAATTTTAATAAATTACAATAGCTTTTGAAAAGGTCTTGCACATGCAAGGCCTTTTTTATTTACAAACACATTGCCTTAACTTGCAAACGAATTATGCAAGTTTCGCTTACCATTATAAAATATCCTACTAGGTTTGTTCCCATAGCTTTTTTTGCGATGGTTATACACCGTTTTTTTTTATGGCGTAATAAAAGTATTCATTTTTATAAATTAATGGGTACAGGCAAAAATGGTACTTTTGATAAACAACCCGATTGGCACCAATGGGGTATTTTAGCAGCCCATCAAACAAATACTACGCTTGACTATACTGCTACGTTACAACAATTGTATGGAACATTTATAGCAACTTGGTTACAAAAATGCAATTGCACCACCATCACCTATATACTGCAACCTATTGAAGGACATGGAACTTGGGATGGCAAAAAACCATTTGGAAACTTACAACCAAAATCAGATTACGAAGGCACAATTGCAGTGTTAACGAGGGCCACCATCAGATTAAACAAATTAAAATATTTTTGGCAACATGTGGCACCCATTGCAGCTAAAATGAATACTGCACCAGGTTTTATAAAATCGTATGGTGTGGGTGAACTACCTTGGATAAAACAAGCTACTTTTAGCATGTGGCAATCAAAAGCTGCTATGAAAGATTTTGCCTACGGCATGAAAGAACATGCGGAAGTGATAAAAAAAACCAGACAACAAAAATGGTACAGTGAAGATATGTTTGTACGTTTTAAAGTTCAAAATATTATCGACCGTACTTTATGATCATAATAAACAAACGTTATGAAAAATATTAAATTAATTGAAGTACCATCAGAAATTGGTGCAGGTACTAGAGGCGCTAGTTTAGGCATAGATGCTATTAAAATTGCTGCGCTTGATTTTATGAGTAACTTCTTTGTACATTTTCCTTCAGAAAAAATTGAAGTTGAAAATAACTTATTATTTGAACCCATAAAATCGCCTTACGCTAAACGTATACAAGGTGTATTAACCATGTACGAACGCATTAGCAAAGCGGTAAGTGAAAGTATAAAAGGTAATTTTTTTCCGGTAATACTCAGTGGCGACCATAGCAATGCTGGAGGTACCATCGCAGGAATAAAAATAGCAAAACCCAAAAGCAAATTAGGCGTTATTTGGATTGATGCCCATGCTGATTTACATACACCTTACACCACACCATCGGGCAATATGCATGGTATGCCTTTATCAACCGCTATTGCAGAAGATAATGAAGAAAGTAAAGTACATGAAGTTGATGAAAAAACAGCCGCCATGTGGAACCAATTAAAAGGCTTGGGTAAAATTGCTCAAAAAGTTGACCCAGAAGATATTGTGTTTATTTCATTAAGAGATTTTGAAAAAGAAGAAAAACACTTAATTGAAAAATATGGTATGAAGGTAATTACCACTGCCGAAGTTAGAAGAAACGGTGCAGAAAGTGTAAGCAGAAAAGTATTGCGTTACTTAAGCGATTGCACTGATATTTACGTAAGCTTTGATGTAGACAGTTTAGACTCTGCCATTTCGAGAGGCACAGGAACCCCAGTGGGCAATGGTTTAAGAGAAAGAGAAGCAGAAGATTTAATTAGTAAGTTTATGCAAAACCGTAAAATTTGCTGTTTTGAAATTACCGAAGTAAACCCAACGCTTGATAAAGAAAACCTAATGGCTGAAATTGCTTTTAATATTTTACAGCGAAGTGTAAATGTTTTAATGATGAACTAATAATTAGAATGCATGTAATAAAAAAGGCTCACCAATGGTGAGCCTTTTTTTAAGTATGTTTACATTACCATTTATCAACTTCTTCAGTACTGCCGTTATCAGTTGTATCAATAGCTGTATTAGGTGTTTCAAGTGCTGGTTCTGTTGTTGTAACACTAGTTGCAACTTCTTCATTTGAAGCTACATGTTCATCACCTTCGTAAGGTGTATCATGATTGAAGGCATCAAAATCAAAATCTGGCATTAAATCAGTTTTTACATATTCAATTGCTTCGCCTAAACCTTTGTAAAACTTATTAAAATCTTCTTTGTACAAAAAGATTTTATGTCTGTCATACCCGTCTGAATCAAACCTTTTACGACTTTCAGTAATGGTTAAATAATAATCACTACCCCTAGTTTCTCTTACATCAAAAAAGTATGTTCTACGCTTACCTGCTTTAATGCGTTTACTGTAAACACTTTCTTGTTTTTTTTCGTTATTGTCGTACGCCACTTTTATAAAGTTTTTTAAAAAGATTGTTTAAAAATATGTTCAGCAAAGATAAAATTGTTTTCGAAATATCAAAATACTATCCTACCGCTCCTAAACGCTTCAAGTGCCGAAAATAGTGTATTTGATGGAATTACAAACTAACGGTTATTAGCTTTTAAAGATTATTCCCCTGAATTATTTTCTTGCTGATTTTGATACATGCTGTAATACAATCCTTTTAGTTGCATCAACGATTCATGCGTACCCTGCTCTACCACATTGCCTTCATCCATCACCACAATTTTATCAAAATTAAATAAGGCAAATATGCGATGGGTGATGATGATAGCCGTTTTGTTTTTCAAATATTCGTACAAACTACTAATAATAGCATTTTCAGTTTTTGCATCTACCGCACTCAAACAATCATCAAATATTACCATTGATGGGTTTTTAATAAGTGCCCTAGCTATAGAAATACGTTGCTTTTGACCACCACTTAGGGTTACACCTCTCTCCCCCACCATGGTTTCAAATTTTTCATCAAACTGGTTTATTTCATGGTAGATGTTGGCTTGCTTTGCGGCCGTAAATACGGCTTCATCACTGGCCTCTTTTAAACCAAAACGTATATTGTTTTTGATGGTATCGCTAAATAAAAACACATCTTGAGGCACATAACTTATTTGCGAACGTATACTATTTTTTTGCAGTTGCTGTACGTTGGTACCATCATATAAAATACTGCCCTCGTTAACATCATACATACGTAACAAAAGCTGGGCAATGGTGGTTTTTCCAGAACCCGTTTTACCAATAATGGCTACTTTTTCACCTTTGTTAATTTGCAGGTTAAAGTTTTTGATGGCATGTATACCTGTATGTGGATACGTAAAATTTACATTATTGATGCTAATATTACCTTCAACCTTAATATCCATCGCATTTTCAGCATCTACAATATTAGGTTGTGTTAACAAAAATTCATTGATTCTGCGTTGCGATGCTACGGCTCTTTGGGTCATGCTGGCAGTCCAACCAATGGCACTAACGGGAAACGTAAGCATTTGTATGTACAACACAAATTCTGCTATTTTACCCAAATCGGCGCCCGGTACATTGTTCACCACATCTAACCCTCCTACCAATATTGTGGTAAGCGTACTTAAGCCTATCATTAAACTCATTGATGGAAAATATATAGCTTCTGTTTTAGCTAAACTCAGTGCATTATTTCTGTACGCTTCGCTATTATTTTTAAAGAAACGGAGCATGGCTTTTTCTTGCACAAATGATTTAATGACACGAATACCAGAGTAGGTTTCTTGTGCATTGGTAGTTAAATCGCTCAACAATGCTTGAATACGTTCACTTTTTTTATTGATGATGGTATTCACGAAATAAATAGTAATAGCTAATATGGGTAAAGGCGATAATGCCACAATGGTCAACTTAACATCTGACCGTATCATAAAAAATAAACTAAACCCGATAATAGCTGCTAGGTTAATGAAGTACATAATGGCTGGCCCTGTGTACATGCGAACCCTACTTACATCTTCAGAAATACGGTTCATTAAATCGCCAGTGCTATGGGTTTTATAAAAGCCGGTATCTAATTGTTGGTAATGGGCAAATATTTCACTTTTTTGATCGTACTCAATATAACGACTCATTACAATAATGGTTTGTCGCATTAAAAACATAAAAAAACCACTAATGAGTGCTAAAATAAGTAAGATTAAACCCGTATATAAAATTTTATGTTGAAAGCTTTCGTTGTTAAACCATTGAATAATTTTCACTACAATAAAATCATAATTATGCAGTTGAGCATCGGTTAAAGGTTCGTTTTTACCTTTTAAAACCGTTACAACAGCATTAACCACAAAACCCGTTAATTGGGGTGCTAATATTCGAAAGTAATTGGTGAGTATAACAAACAATACTCCTAGTGTAAACCGATATTTATATTTGCTGAAATACTTATTGAGCGTAGATAATTGCGTCATTGTTTGCAAAAATAAGCAATAGTTTAGCAATGATGCAAAAGGCCATCATTGTTATGTTTAAAAACGCTCAAAAAAGTACCAATGTTGAAGTGTGCGACGCAACGATGCTGCCATATTTTCAACTGATGACTACCCCACCAACTATAAATCAGTAATGGGTTTGTAATGTGGTACCAATGATTTCATGATAATCCACCCAATTAAATAGGCAACAGCACATATTGAAAAAATGATGAAATAACCTGCTTCAATGCCTTTAAAACCAAAAAATACCATTTGCGATTTTGTTGTATAATCAAACAAAACACCTGAACCTTTATTGATTAAAAATGAGCCAATACCACCAGCCATACCACCAATGCCCGTAATGGTTGCAATAGCATGTTTGGGGAACATATCGCCAACAGTGGTAAAAATATTGGCCGACCATGATTGGTGTGCAGCGCCAGCTACACCAATTATGATAACTGGCAACCATACAGATATGCTGCCTAATGGTTGAGCTAACAATGTAAGTAATGGTATAAAAGCAAATATGAGCATGGCTTTCATACGACCGTTATACGGGTTCATTGCTTTTTTATCAACAAAATAAGTGGGCAACCAACCGCCAATAATTGATAACAAAGTAATACCATACAGCACAAAAATTTGAGGAGCGCTTTGGGTTGCATTGAGGTTATAAACAGAACTTAAGTAGGCAGGCGTCCAAAATAAAAAGAACCACCAAACACCATCGGTCATAAATTTACCTATTGCAAATGCCCAAGTTTGTTTGTATTGTAATGCTTGTATAAAACCAATTTTTGCAGCGGCATTTGTATTAGTGGTATTGGTAGCATTATTGTCGTGATCGTCTTGCTGAATATACAGTAACTCTGCCTCATTAACTTTTGGGTTAAGATGCGGTTTTTTGTAAATAAATACCCAAAAGCCCATCCATATAAAGCCGAGTGAACCAATGATGATGAAAGCCATTTCCCAGCCAAAAGCTTTTGCGATAAAAGGAATACTAAGTGGTGCTAACAGTGCCCCAACAGTTGCTCCAGCATTGAAAACGCTGGTGGCTAATGCCCTATCTTTTTTAGGAAAATATTCAGCGGTTGCCTTAATGGATGCTGGAAAATTACCAGCTTCACCAATAGCCAATACTACCCTAGCGAAAATAAAAAACGATACGCTTACTGATATCACTTGTGCCGTATTGGTTAACGTACTTATATTTTGTTTGGCTTCAGCAAACCCTACTAACCAAGTACCATTTAACCAGCCTGCTGTTGCAATACCACAAAATGCATGCAAACATGCACCTACCGACCATACAAATATGAACCAAAAGAACCCCTTTTTAGTATCCATAAAATCTATAATACGACCGGCAAACAACATGGCAAAGGCATACACCAATGAAAAAGTTGCTGTAATGGTACCATAGTCATTGTTGGTCCAGTGAAACTCAGGAACAATAAAATCTTTCCATGTAAGTGATAACACTTGCCTATCAAGGTAATTTATGGTAGTTGCGAAAAATAATAATATGGTAATTGACCAACGAAATGATGATTTTTTAGAAGCTTGCATGAGTTAGTCTTTAAGTTTAATTTGTTGAATAATTTGCAAAACCTTGCTTGCTTCATTTTGAAGTTGTTGGTATTGTTGCTCAGCTAATATGGAGGCGGTTATTAAATTACTACCCATACCAACGGCACACACACCAGCATTAAACCAAGCTTGTATATTCGCCGCAGTAGTATCTACTCCTCCTGTAGGCATAAATAACATAGTAGGGAATACTGCCTTTATTGCACTTACAAACCCTGGCCCCAACACATTACCCGGAAATAATTTTACCAAGGAAACGCCCATTTTTTCTGCCTTAACAATTTCAGTAACCGTCATACAACCGGGTAACCAAAGTACAGCATGCTGCACAGCTATTTCATGTACTTCATCAATTAAAGCAGGGCTAATTAAAAAATCGGCACCTGCCTCTATAAATGCTGTTGCAGCGGCAGCATCTTTAATGGTACCAATACCCAAGTATAAATCGGGCATTTCATGTTGAACCACATGTTTTAATGCTTTAAAATTTTGCAAAGCGGTTGCACCTCTGTTAGTGTATTCTACAATACGAACACCAGCTGCATACAAAGCTTTTAAAACAGCGATACTCACCGTTTCATCAGCATTAAAAAACAGTGGCATTAAGCCTTGTGATTGTATTGTATAGATAATAGCTTGTTGCTTATTCATAAATGGGCAATGCATTTTTAATATCAGCTAAGGTACTACTCGTAGCATCACCCAACTGTTGTAATTTAAGAATAGCGGCAGTTGCGGCCGTATCAATAATTTGTTGTGGCGGCAATTGCTGGTCAATTCCATAAATTAACCCGGCCATAAAACAATCGCCACTGCCAATTTTATCTACAATATGTGGTACTTTAAATGTTTGTGTATGAGCCATAGTAGCACCTGTATGATAAGCTGCATAGTATTTTATACCTGCACCATCATCAAACCTAAAAGTATTGGCCACTATTTTACAAGTTGGGTATTGTTGTTGTAATTGTTGGGCAGATGTTTGAGAGGTTTGTAAAAAAATATGCTCATCAGTTGAAGTTGCATCAAAATTTGAAGGTAATGCAATACCAGCCAATTTTTCAGCAGCCCAAATATTACCCATTATTACATCACAATACTTTAATAAGGGCTGCATAACTGATACTGGCGTTTCACCATACTGCCACAATTTTGCCCTATAATTTAAATCAACTGAAATAGTAATACCCAATGATGAAGCTACTTGAACAGCCTCTAAACAGACCGCTGCGGCTGTAGCATTTAATGCAGGACTAATAGCTGAAAAGTGAAACCAATGTGCATCTTTCAACACAGTATGCCAATCAATATCACCAGGTTGCAATTGTGCAAATGATGAATAGTTGCGATCATAAATGACTGCATTATTTTTTAAATCAGCACCTTGTGGCAAGTAGTAAGCGCCAATACGTTCACCTGCATAATGAATATGTTGGGTTTTGATATTGTTACTTTTTACATAATCTACAATTTCATTTGCTAAGTAATGGTTCGGCAATGCAGTAACGTAGCTAACAGGTTGTTGCCATTGAGCTAAGGCGCTTGCTACATTTAACTCTGCACCACCAATGTACACAGGCATTTGAGCATCTCTAATAAATGCGCCATTCATATAAGGTGAATACCTTAAGAGTAATTCACCAAAACAAACAATATTTTTTTGAGAACGTTGGGTCATGAAAGCTTAAAAATTAAAATACGTTTGGGCATTGTTGAAACAAATATCTTTTATAATACTACCCGTCCACTCAATATCATTAGGTAATTCTCCATTTTCTATTTCTTCGCCAAACATATTACACAACAAACGCCTGAAATATTCATGACGAGGGTATGAAAGAAAACTTCTTGAATCTGTTAACATACCTACAAACTTACTCAACAAGCCCATATTAGAAAGTGCATTGATCTGTTTGGTCATACCATCTTTCTGATCTAAAAACCACCAAGCAGAACCCCATTGTATTTTTCCTGCTGCAGAACCATCATTAAAGTTACCAATCATGGTAGCCATTAACTCGTTATCAGCTGGGTTAAGGTTGTATAAAATAGTTTTTGTGAGTTTATTATTGGTATCTAATTTATTAAGAAAAGTGGCAGTTGCTTTAGCATGTGAAAAATCACCAATTGAGTCCCAACCTGTATCAGCACCAAGTTTGGTAGCCATACGAGTATTGTTGTTTCTGATTGCACCGAGGTGATATTGCTGAATCCAGCCTTTTTCATGATCCCACTCTGCAAATTGTTGCAGTAAGGCTGCACGTAGTTGATGATTTTCAGTAAGTGTAAGTGTTGCACCGTTTCTAACTTTTAAAAATATTTGTGCAACAGTAGCTTCATCAGCAGGGGTTACATACATTTCTTCTAAACCATGGTCAGACACTTTACAACCGTTAGCTGTAAAATAATCATGCCTGTTTTTGAGTGCTGCTAAATAATCATCGTAACTATTAATGGTAATTGCAGAAGCTGTTGCAACTGCATCAACATACTTATTAAAGTTTACCGGATTATCGGGATTCATAGCAGCATCTGGCCTGTATGCTGGTAATATAGGAATTTCAAATCCATCGTTTTTTAATTGTTGATGGTATTCTAAACTATCAATAGGGTCATCAGTAGTACAAACCGTATGTACATTCATTTTACGCAATAAATTTTTTACGGAGTATTCCGGCGAACGTAATTTTTCGGAGCATTCATCATAAATTTTATTGGCAGTTTGCTCATTTAACACCGTATGTACATCAAAATAACGCTGTAATTCTAAATGCGTCCAATGGTACAAAGGATTGCGTAATGTATAAGGTACTGTTTTAGCCCATTGTAAAAACTTATCTTTATCTGATGCAGTGCCTGTAATAAAATGTTCATCAACACCATTGGTACGCATGGCCCTCCATTTGTAATGATCGCCATATAACCAAATTTGTGTAAGGTTTTCAAACTGTGTGTTATTCGCTATATGATTGGGTGGAAGATGACAATGGTAATCAATAATGGGCATATCCTTCGCATACTGATGGTACAAGGTTTCAGCCGTTTTATTATTAAGCAAAAAATTATCGTCTAAAAAGTTTTTCATTATCGTATAAATAAATAGTTATTAGATTAAGTAAATTATAATGACACACCACGTTTCCAAGGGATAAAATCATCTTGATTTAATTGCACAGATTTTGGAACTACTTCACCACTTGCAGCTGCAATACAATAGGTTAAAATTTGTTCGCCCATTTGCTCAATGGTTACAGTACCTTCAATAATACCTCCAGTATCAATATCAATAATATCGCTCATTTTAGTAGCTAAGGTAGTATTGGTAGCCACTTTAATAACCGGACAAATAGGGTTACCCGTTGGTGTACCTAAACCAGTTGTGAATAAAATTAATGTAGCGCCAGCAGCGGCTTTACCAGTGGTAGCTTCAACATCATTACCTGGTGTACAAACTAAATTTAAACCTGGTTTGGTAGCCACTTCTGTATAATCAAGCACATCAACCACAGGCGATGTACCTCCCTTTTTTGCTGCTCCTGCACTTTTAATCGCATCAGTAATTAAACCGTCTTTAATATTACCAGGTGAAGGATTCATGCTGAATGATGAACCTGCTTTGGTTACAATATCATCATACCGTTGCATTAAATGAATGAACTTTTCAGCATCTTCTTTACTATTGGTACGATCAATTAAATTTTGTTCAACACCACATAATTCAGGAAATTCGGCTAACAAAACAGTACCACCCAAAGCAACCAATAAATCAGCTGCATAACCAACGGCTGGGTTTGCTGAAATACCACTAAAACCATCGCTACCGCCACATTTAACGCCTAAACTTAACTTACTTAAAGGTGCTGGCGAACGCTCTATTTTGTTGGCTTCTATTAAACCTTCAAAAGTTTGTTTAATAGCATCGCTAATCAGTTGCTCTTCACTCTGCGACTGTTGTTGTTCAAATATAAATGTAGGCTTATCGTATTGCGGATGTAACGTTTTTAAATCACTTAAAAAATCTTGTGTTTGTAAATTTTGGCAACCCAAGCTCAACACTGTTACACCAGCTACATTAGGGTGATCAGCATATGCTGCTAATAATTTACTCAACACAGCAGCATCTTGACGAATACCCCCACAACCACCTTGGTGATTTAAAAACTTGATACCATCAATATTTTTAAATACTCTTTTATGATGATATTGTGTGGGTGCAAAATCAATAGCATCAATACTTTCGTTACTTTGATATGCATTGATTAAATCACCAACATAATTTTTATACTTTGCGGTGTTACCATAACCGAGTTGATTTTGCAAAGCCTCTTTAATAACATCTAAATTTCTATTCTCACAAAAAACGGTTGGTATAAATAACCAATAATTAGCCGTACCTACCCTACCATCTTTACGATGATACCCATTAAATGTTTGCTGTTGAAACTTTGATACATCAGGTGGCTGCCAAGTAAAAACATTATTTCTATAAGCATAGCCTTCAGCGGCATGTTTTAAATTATCAGTACTCATACGCATACCAGGCCACACATGCGTTTGTATTTTGCCTACTAGTACACCGTACATTGTAACTGATGAACCTGGTAACATTTCGTTTAAATAAAATTTATGTTTAGCAGGAATATCTTCTAACAAAGTAATAGTATGACCATCTACCACAACTTGTTCATCTTTCAACAAATTTTGTAGTGCTACGGCTACATTATCAACTGCATTTATTTTTACAATCTTACTTTTCATGTTCAACTAAGTTATTGGTTGCAACGGCTAATTTTATAGCTGCAACTGCCCCATTTTCTTTTAAAATTTGTAACCAATAATTTACCTCTTGGCTAAAACCTGTTATGGTATTCAAATCTGTTTGCCATAAATCATTATTACTTAAAATATTGTTTACAATCATGGTTGCGCCAACATCTTTCCAACTAGAAGCATACAAAGCAGCATTAGCATCGGTAATAAGGTATTTATGTCCGTTAACCGTGCCATAATATTTACCATCAGCCCCTTGTTCACCACACATAAATAAAATATGTGCTGCTACACCTAACGCCATTAATGAAGGTACTTCAGCAAAGCGTTGGTGGTATTGTTGTATAACGGCAGTATTACGTAAGTGCATTTTTGATGAGTATTGTGCAGTAATACTTAACCAATGATGATCAATGAACGCATTGCGGTACCTATCTAATACCTTATTGGCAAAGTTGATTGCTTCTGCTTCCGTAATAGCATCACTAATAATGGATGGAACAATTTCATCGAACATTAATTGTTGAATAAACTGAGCAAAATCAGCATTTTCCATGGCATCTTTCACTGTATCAAAACCTGCTAAAAATGCTAACCCACAAGTGAAGGTATGAGAGCCATTGAGCAGCCGCAATTTCAACTCCCTAAACTTATTAATATCTTTTGCAATAACCACACTTTCATTGGCATCAGCAAATGATAAAATATTTTTAACCTCATCATCATTGGCTTGAATAGCCCATAATGCATATACTTCTGACATGATCATTAACCCATCTTCATAGCCTAATTCATTTTGTAGTTGGTTTTGTTCATCAGCCGATAATTTACCCGGCACAATTCTATCTACCAATGAATTACAAAAGTGGTTGGCATTTTCGAGCCAATCAATAAAAGATGTTTCCAAACCGTTTTGATGCGCCAACTCAATTACTATTGACAATAATTTATCCGCATTATTGGGCACCAACTCTGTAGGCACAATGACCATTCCTTTGGTAACATCTTTATTAAAAAATTTAAAACGATGGTATAAAAATGCTAATAATTTACCGGGGAAAGATGATGGAGGTGTAGCATGAATGTTATCATTGGTAAATGTAATACCCACTTCAGTTGTATTTGAAATGATGACCTGCATGTCAGGATTTTCAGCACATTGTATAATTTCATCCCACTCAGTAGCGGCAGTTAATACCCTACTTACTGATGCTGAAATATGAATTTCATCTACCCGTTGTTTTTCTTCAATACCTCTTATACAAAGCGTATACAAACCATCTTGTTCGTTGTATACTTCGGCATCGCCCCCACCGTTGGTTGATTTTACAATAACAATTCTACCATTAAATACACCTTCATTATTGGCTTTGTTGATTAAAAAATCAGGTAGTCCACGTAACAATACCCCTGTACCAAATTGCAATACTTTTTCTGGTAACGAAAAAGCATTTGCTGTTGGTAAAACAACTTTCCCTTTTAATGTAGGCAGTTTTAAAGCTTGTTGTGATAATTTCATTTTACAATATTTATTTCAGGGTTCCAATGTGTACCAAACACCCAATTAACATTTATATTTTTCGCTTCAACAGCGTTCTCAGCTGTTTCTAAATTGTTTGCAAACCATGTATAATCTCCTCCTTTTTTATGACAGTTAAAATAGTACACCCTGCGCCCCCATTGAATGGTATTTGATGTGGGCACTAGGTAAATATCTTTATCGGCCATATTTGCATCAAACAAACAATCAATTAAATAAAACTGAGCATCACGGTGGTATCGGCCTAATTTAAAACCATTGTAGCCTTTGAACGTACAGTTTTTTAAAACCGTTTTAGAATCCTTTACTGCAGAGCCATCGTGCCAAATGGCAGCATCACCTACTAAAGCATTAAACGTACAATTTTCAGCATATGCCCAACCACGAGGACAATAAAAATCAACCCCACCATACATTGCACAATCTTTAAAATAAAACATACCAAAGTTGGTGTTCCATGGGCTTACGGTATCGCCACCAAAAGCTTTAAAAACACAATTGATAGCCCTTAACCTTGTAGCAGCCATGGTACGTAATGCCATTTGGTGCCCACTCGGTTTAATGGTTTTTATTTTTGTAGCCGTTGTATCAGTACTACAATAAATATTTTTATTTTGCTGATTCACCAAACCATAATCATTAATAATGGTAAGGTTTTGCAGTGTAATATCATTACCATCAATATTTACGGTTGCTACGCCCCAATCATCATTGTGCATACAACGCCACTCTTCTCTAGCAATACTATTGGTGATGATGGTTTGCGTATTACTTTCGCCTTTTAAAATAATTTGGTGCTTTTCTATATATATTTTTTCATTGTACACACCATTTTTTATGTAAATGACTCTAGGAGTTGCTGAACTGTCGGTCAAACTATTGATGGCACCTTGTATGGTACTAAAATCGGCCTTACCTTTTTTGGCAACAACGATGATTTTTTGTGCAAAACCTTGCACACAACAACTCAAACATAATATGATAGCGACAATGGTTTTCATTATTTTTTTGTCTGTTTAATAAGCCACTGTACTAAATCTTCTGCACCTTTATAGTTCTCTAAATAAGACGGTATTTTTCTACCATCTATATATTCATTATATAACCAAGGGTCGCCTACAGCAAACACAGTACCTTTACCTACTTTAGCAACGGCCATTATTACATCGCTATTATCAGACAAAACAGCCTTTGCAGGCGCTTTTACATTGATGGTACAAATTTCTTTGAGGTATAATTTTTTGGCTGTTTTAAAAATGAGGTTATTAGGTAAGATGTTGAAAGTACCCGTTTCATACTCATTACCCTTTACCATATTTCTGTAATTTTCGTTGAAGTGAATACCGAATTTATTGGCTAATTCATTGTAATGTTTAAACTCTACATTATTGCTATCATTCGCAAACAACATTAACACACCACCAGCTTTAACCCAATTATAAATAACATCTATTTGGGCAGGTTCAATATAATGTGGGTTTTTATTTTCTTTTGGCCAATCAGGATCAATGATAAAATAGATACTGGTATTTTTTAAATCATCGGCCGTTACAGCCGTCATTTGTTTTTTTGTTGCAACACCATATTTATTGAAAACATGACCTAACATAGAGTAACCGCCATTATCCATTTGCTCCCATATGTAATGAAATTGTACAGTGGTTCCAGTGATGTCTTTTTGGGTTTCGTGGTTAAAATAATAATCGAGTAATACTGATTTATTTTTACCAATTTGTAACGTTGGAATCATTTCAACTTCAGCAGCGGCTTGTATAAAAGCACCCATACCTTTTGGATCGTTTACAATTACAGGTTCACCCAAGTAATAAGCTACACTGCCATCTCTATAAGGTTTTCCACCCAAGCCAGATACTTTTACGGTGCCAGCTAAATCTGTTTGGTTATTATTGTTTTGAATAAATTGCTTTACCAAACCTTTGTAAGCTTTTTGTGCCAGCGATTGGTAAGTATTAGGCAACAATTTTAAACGAGCACCTTTTGCCATTGCATAAATGAACATGCTTGATGCTGATGCTTCTAGGTAATTACCTTTAGTGGTAGGTTGGTCGATGATGTCATACCAACAACCAGATTTTTTATCTTGATACTTTACAACCGCTTGTAAACTACTATTGAGTATGTTTACAAGTTCATTTCGTTTAGGATGATTAACAGGAAAATTCTCCAATACATCTACCAATGCCATTACATACCAGCCTATGGAACGTGCCCAAAAATTAGGTGATTGTCCGGTTACTTTATTGGCCCAACCCATTTCTTTAGAAGCATCATAAGCATGGTATAACAAACCCGTTTTTGCATCAAGCCCAAATTGATTCATTAAAATAAACTGCTGGGCAATATCATTAAAAGCAGTATCCTCATGTGCTAGCATGGCATACTCGGTATAAAAGGGTTCTGCCATATACAAACCATCTAACCACATTTGGTTAGGATACACTTGTTTGTGCCAAAAACCACCTGTCGCATTACGGGGTTGATTGCGAAGTTGATTGCGTAAAATAGTAGCCGCTTTCCAATATTTTTCTTTACCCGTAACCCTGTATAAGAATAATAAAGCCCTACCGTTTTTTACATTATCAATATTAAAATCGGTTTGCTTGTACGTTTTAATTGTTCCATCTTCGTTCAAAAAGTTATCCATACTTTTTTGTATGTAATTAAAATATTGAACATCAGCTGTAGCCTTCCAAACTGCAACAACCCCCTCTAGTATTACGCCTTGGTCGTATGCCCACTTAGCAGGTTTACCATCGAGTGCAAATGAATCTTTCCAAATGTTCATAGCAGTTGCTGTAACAGCTTTACTGTACTGCATTTGGGCAGAAGTAGTTGCATTGAAACTTATGCAAATAAAAAATATGATACTATATTTTTTCATGTTAGTCGTTAATTTGAAGGGCTTTATCAGTAGCACCAAATTCAAAAATGGTTTTGGTTTTAATATCGTTCACTTTATTTTTAAACCAATGGATGTTACTGGAACGTTCACCACCAATTCGTATTAACTGAGGTGCTGTAGTGATAGGTAAAATGTTTACAAAATCAATATCGTGACTGTTTAACACATCAACCGTAGGTGTGGTTTCACTTACTATGAATTTGCAATTTTTTAAAGTGAAATTATATGCTTCACTCATTTCAATTCCTTTTAATGAAACACTGGTAAAGTTTTCAATAGCAATATCGTGTATGTTCATTTCAGGTAAACCTCTTACAAATAAAGCTCTTTCAGCACCATTACTTACTACATTTTTGATGTAAATATTTTTAAACTGTGGTGTAGTTTCATCAACTTTTTTAAACTCAACTACGGGTGCTTCTCTTTTTTCGCCAGCTAATACAATAGGGTCTTTTGCTGCATAATACATATCAAATAAAATAGCATCCCCTACAATATCTTTCATGGTAATATTGTTTACAAAAATATTTTCTACAATACCCCCTCTGCCCCTTGTAGTTTTAAAACGTAACCCGATATCTGTACCAATAAATGTGCAATCTTCTACATAAATATTTTTAGCACCACCACTCATTTCGCTACCAATTACAAAGCCACCATGTGCATGGTATACTGTACAGTTTCTAACCAATAAATTTTCTGTTGGCATCGCTCTTTTTCTTCCTTCTTCATCACGACCACTCTTAATACAAATACCATCATCGCCTACATCAAATGTGCTATTTTCTAACAGTACATTTTTACAACTTTCAATATCAATACCATCGCCATTTTGTGCATACCATGGATTTTTTGCATATACATTACGTACGGTAAGGTTGGTACACATGAGCGGATGCAAATTCCAAGCAGGCGAATTTTGAAAAGTAACCCCTTCTAATAAAATTTGATCGCACTTCGTCAATACTAATAAGTTAGGTCTTAAAAAATCCTTAATTGCAACAAAATCTTGTATCGTTTTGTTACCAGCCATTACACCAGGCTTATCAACTTTTGAGCCTGCAAAAGAGCTAGGTGTTGGGTACCAAGTTTTTTTATCATCGCTTACAACGCCGCCACGTTTTAATAAATTTTTCCATTGGCTGTCAGATAATTTATCTTTTTTAACCATACGCCAAGCATCACCATTACCATCAATAATACCACTGCCTGTTATAGCAATATTGGTTGCATTTGTTGCACTAATGGGCGACTCATTTCTTACAGCTTTTAAGCCTTCCCAATTGGTTTCTATTAATTTATATTGATTTAAATCATTGGTAAATTGTAATAATGCGTTTTTATCGAGATGAAGGTTTACGTTTGATAACAAAACGATAGGGCCAGTTAGCCAAATACCTTTTGGAACAAGCACTGTACCACCACCATTTTTATTACATGCAATTATAGCATCGTTGATACTTTTTGTATTGTGCGTAATACCATCAGCCACAGCACCATATTTTACTATAGAAAACGTAGCATTTTTAAAAGCTACTTTTTTAACAGGTGGCAATGTATTTTTTTGTGCGTTGCTTGTGAGAGTAGCAAAAATAACACCTATGTATAAACAGAATTTGAGCATAATTTTATTTGTTATGTTACAATTTTAGTGGTTAAAAATTGTAATGTTATTCTTTTTAAAATGTTTATTTATGCAATCGTTATCGGGAACGATATTGCAAAAAAATTACTGTAATTTAATTGCTTGTCTACCCACAAATTGCCACTGTTTACCTTGCTTTACCCACACTTGCATTACTGCTAACTTTACGGTTCCTGGTTTGCCATTATCGTTGGTATTGGCAAATAATTGGTGACGAACTATTGCTGTATTATTCACAATTACAATTTGCTGTTGGGTAATATCCAACGTTGTAAAATCAGTTGCACCTGTAAGTAGTTTTTTTACAAATGTGGCTTTGTTATCAATACCACCACCTGAGTGACCGTATGATAATGAATCGCTGGTAAGATGCACTAATGTTGCACTATCAGCATTGAGCATAGCAACCCTTAATTGTTCTGTTGCTTTTGCTACAGCTTTATATGCTTTTGATTGTGCTATTACACTTTGCACACTCATGAGGCATAAAAAAATTATTATAATCTGTTTTTGTTTCATACACAAAAATTAAGGTTGCCAATCACCTAAAATATTATTTAATGTAAATTTTTTAACCTCTTCATCATTTAATTGTTTGCTCCATTTTACCCTTGTGGCAGCACTAGCACCTATACCTTTGCTATTGTATTCGGCATACCTTGCCGTTGCTTCATTGCTAGGGTTTTTCCAGTTGTTCCAACCATCAGGATTAATGTGTTTACCCAAAGTGCAATTAATATAAGTTACACTTGCAGTGGGGCTCCATGGCCTACCCAATGATACGTTGTTGATATTATCATCAGCCGTTAGGTTGCAATCAAAAAACACAAATCCAAATGGTATGATACTATTGGTTGATGCAGCCGTTACATGCGAATTTTTTTTAGAATGAATGTGACAGTTTTTAAACACAGCTGTAGCTGCACCAAAAATAAAATCAGTAGTACCTTCAATGTAACAGTCTTCAAAATATTGCTTTACACCCGAGCCACTCAAAAAAAGTACATCTTGAAAGCCTGTAAATCGGCAGTTTTTAAAAGCCACTCTATTACTTTCTACCCTTACTGCTACTGCTTGTCCGGCTGTAAAACCTGCATTATTTTCAAAATGAATATTGGTAGCTTTAAAATCATTCGCATAAATAAAAACAGTAGCGCAGGTCCAAGTGTTTAATGTATCACCATTGGGTAATTTTGTACCTGCATGGTTGTTGTAGGTGATGGTAACATCGGCATTAGGTTCACCCATTAAATGCACAAATTGTTTTCTACTATCTACCACTACGGTTTCTTTATAAATACCTCTTTTTACCAAGATGGTAATGGGCGTTGTATTGGGCGTAGGCAGTGCATCTAAAGCAGCTTGAACTGTTGTAAAATCTGCTTTACCAGTTTGTGCCACAACAATTTGCTTTTGTGCAAATGCGGTAATGCTACTAACCATTATTAAAACAACCAATACATATTTTTTTGAAATAGATCGCATGAAATTATTTTTTGGGAGCAGGAACAATGATTCTTGATGCAATATCAGGACAACTACTTTGCAATGCTTTTAAAATAAGTTGCGCCACTAAACGAGCTCCAAGTTCATTAAAATGGGTATTATCATTTTTACCTTCTGGATAATTTGGATGCTCACCTGGTTGTAATTGTAAAAATAGTAAGGTCGAATTTTTTTCACCGAATGATTGATACAAAGCTTTCGTTTGTTCATCAGCATCAATAAAAAGTACATTGGTTTCTTTTGCAATGCTGCGAACAATGGCTGAATATATTTCATGTGTTTCCACAGCATTACCTTGTTTATCAAATTTTCTTCTACTTACTGGTGTGAGTAAAATAGGTGTTGCATTTTTTGCTTTAGTTTCGTTAATGAACCTTAATATATTGGTTTTATATTCTTCCGGAGTGGTGTAGCGTTCTACTTTTTCTTTTGATTCATCATTATGGCCAAACTGAATAATAACATAATCTCCAGCAGTTACATTATCAATGATACTGCTCCATAAACCTTCGCTGATAAAGGTTTTAGTACTTCGGCCATTTTTAGCTTTGTTAACAATGCTAACAGAACTATCAAAAAAATATTGAAAAGGCATGCCCCAACCTGTTTCGGGGTAAGCTTTGGTTTCTTTAATAGCCATGGTACTATCACCTGCCATAAAGATGGTAATTTTCTTTTTTTCAAGTGGCTGTTGAACAGCAATGAATATTGAAAAAAGTAACATTACACTTGATTTTGAAAAAAATACATTCATCATACTGTAAATTATTTTACCAAACTATTTAAGTAGATTTCGATATTGGTATAATGTTGTGAAGTGCTTGTATAAGAAGCATCTGCTGCGTTATTCGGATTTAATTGATGGGCAATTTCCCAGTCATCTGGCATACCATCTTGATCAGTATCTTTCAAAACATTTCCTTGTTTCAGCAATGGCCAAGCGTTTAAAGTAGTTTCATAAGCCGTGCCATGTGCATAACCGCCTTGTACATCAATAAACCTACCTGTTCTATTTTTTACATCGTTAATAATTCTGGCATCAAGTGTATCTCTTATAGGTGCTGTGACACCAACATTATTCAAAATGTATAGATAAGCTTCTGTTGCTGTTTGAGTGGTAACATTCATAAATGCTAATGGCTGTGTTATTTGAGCAGCCAACTTATCATCTGGTTTACCTTTTTCCATATCAACCCCTTTCCAGTTAGCTTGGGTATTTTCGGGTGAACCATCAACATAATTTCCATTTACATAAAATTTACCAAAAGGTATTTTGCCATCAATTTTATAAGGGTTTGCAATTCGAAATTTAACCGTTGCTTTCGTTGATGGGCCATACTTGTAATAATTATTTACAATATTATAAGTACCCCCTTCGCCTGCATAGACGTTATTATCGCCCCAATTATAAATTACATTATTTCGAAAATCAACATTCTCTTCATCAATATTACGGATACCATCAAAACGGGGTGTTCTGTTTTTACAATGTGCAAATAAATTGTGGTGAGCAGATAAATGCCTGCCCCCCCAAATGCCACCATAGCCATGCTTTTCATAATCAGCATCACCTGTTTCAAAATGGTATGAATAATTTAATGGCTCTGCAATGAGGTTCCACTGTAAGGTAGTACTATCGCCATTGTATACACTAAATACTTCATCAGTACTCCAACTCATACTACAATGATCAATAATAATATTTTTACGTTTAGTACCACCAAATGCATCGTCTGCTCCATTACCATCAACCATACCACCTTTTTGATTTTTATCGCCCATTCTAAATCGTACAAAACGCACAATAATATTATTACCAGCTAATACCACTGGTGCATCAGCAAAACAAATGCCATCACCAGGCGCTGATTGCCCAGCAATGGTACAATTACCAGCAATATTTAATTTACTATTTAGATGTATTGTGCCCGACACTGCAAATACAATCACTCTGTTTTCTTTTTTTACAGCCGCTGCTCTAAAGCTCCCTTCACCATCATCTTTTAAATTGGTAACAATATAAACCTTACCACCTCTACCGCCTGTTGTATACTTTCCAAAGCCTTCAGCACCAGGAAAAGCCACAGGGCCATCATCGTTAAGCATGTTACCCAACTTATTTTGTGGTGTGCAATGGCTATTGATAAATAATATGGTTAAAAGAATTAAAGATGGTATGCTTTTCAATGGAAGAAATTTAAACGATGCGATGGTCAAGAAAAGCAAGGCTGTCTTTCAATAAAGAACAGCCTTGTTGAGATTAAACCAAAATCAAAAGTATTAATAACCGTAATCTTGTGTTAAAGCTGGGTTTGCGTCTCTTGCAGATTGAGGAATTGGCAATAATTCGCTTTTACCAGGTGTAAATGCAATAGCATAGTATGGAATTATTGTAGTAGTAATTGCACTTCCTAACCATGATACTGAAGTAAACGTAGTTGTTGGTGGTGTTGGGGTTACTGAAGGACGGTAATAAGAACCAGCCCAAACTAAGCCTGTAGTAACTAATTTATTATAGTACATATTGGCTGGGTAACCGCTCCATGGCAAACCTGTTCTGCTAGCCATTATTGGTAACAATGCTTTTGTTTCATTAATTTTTGTACCCAATAAGTTCCAGCGAATTAAATCGTATTTACGAATACCTTCGCCGCCTAACTCAAGTGCTCTTTCTTTTACAATTGCATCAAAAAAGCCTGAATAAGTTGATGGTGTAACACCAATTAAAGGATCATTCAATGGAAATGCTCTTTTACGAACGGTTTCAAAAGCCAATTTAGCAGCAGCTGTAGGGCCTTGGTTGATTTCGTTTTCTGCTTCTGCAAACATCAACAATACATCTGAGAAACGTAAAATTGGCCAGTTAACGCCAAAGTATTGTGCTGCAGAGGTTAATACATTAGGAGAAATCCAATCTCTTCTAAACTTACCATCAACAATGGTTGCGCCAGAACGACCGGTATAAGTATTACCAACATTGATATTGTAAGGAGCACAGGTTACATCTCTACGAGCATCTGTAGAATCAAACATATAAAAATAGTTAGGCAATATTGTTAGGGCACCATTACCTAAACTATTATAACGAGGGCCATTGTAATAACCCAATTTACTATCACCAGTTGCACTGCTACCACCAGCCATGGCAACTTCAAATATTACTTCGCCATTTGGTTCAATTTTATTGGCGCAAATATTATCTTTCCAAACTGCTTGAAAGCTAGGGTTTAATTTATGATCAGCCGGACGAGCCATAATAGCAGCACACTCATCTCTTGCAATGGTGTAATAAGTTAAGTAATTACTACCTCTTTCCATTTGACGGTTTACACGTAGTGAATAACCACCACGGTACAAGGCAATACGAGCTCTTAATCCTCTTACTGCACCTTGTGTAATACGCTCATCAGATGGTACTTCTGTACGCCATGGTACTAAGGTTTCAGCAACGGCTAAGTCTGCAATAAGGCGGTCATAAATAGAATCTCTATTCATTTTCGGTTTGAACAAATTAGTTTGTGTAAACGATGGTTCAAATTGCATAGGTACATCACCCCAGTTTCTGATCAACTCAGTAGCCAATAATGCTCTTAAGGTTAATGCCTCACCATGCATTCTTCTTAAATCTTTCTTTTCTTGTGCATTACCCGTTTCGTATTGTGCCATTTTAGGAATGTAATAAATACACAAGTTGGCTCTTTCAATACCTAAATACATTTGGTTAAATGGTGCAGACAATTGCGTATTTGCCGGTGTAACATTATAATGTGCAATATCCCTACGTTCACCATCAGGGTAAGGCGTACCACCTTGTCCCATCATAATATCATCATCTAAAGTATAGTACATACTTAAGCGAATACCGTAGCCATTATCGCCTGTAAGTGTAGCATACGTACCATAAATTGCTTTTAAAGCATTGGTAGGATTATCGAATGTAAGCTCTGGTGCAAAGTATGATTCAGGTGCTACGTCTAAATATTTTTTACATGAAACGATGCTGATAGTTGCTATTGCAAAAGCACCGATGATGAATTTTTTGTTAAAGAAATTTTTCATTTTTTACTTTTTTAATAGGTTTTATAAACTAACATTTACACCAACAATATAAGAACGACTCTTAGGATATGCTGAATAGTCAACACCAGGTGTTACTGGTGATGATCTTCTTGCACTCACTTCAGGATCGTAACCAGAGTAATTAGTGAACACTTTTAAGTTGTTCACTGTGCCATAAATACGGAAACGACTAATACTAGCACGTTTTGTAAATGATGCTGGTAAAGTATAACCTAATGAAATATTATTTATTCTTAAGAAAGAGCCTTTTTCAACTGCCCATGAATGTAATACAAATGATTGAGCGGCTGTACTTGGTGTCCATATTTTAGCATTTGTATTTAGTGCCGCCAATGTTGCTGGATCTCTCACAAAATTACCCTGAGCGTCAACGTTTGTCCACCTGTCCTTAACGATTGAAAGTAAATTAGAATTTGGTGTATACCCACTAGTAAATTCTAATTTGTTGGCATTATAAACATCGTTACCTACTTGAAAGTTAACAAACACACTCATATCCCAGTTTTTGTAAGTAAACTGCTGGTTAAAGCCACCAAAATATTTAGGGTTTGCATTACCAATAATGGTTCTATCGTTGGTTGCATCAATTACAGAGTCACCACTTAAGTTTTTAAATTTTAAAGTACCTGGCTGCGGTGCAACTGAAGTAACAGCTTGGTTATTCGCAACGCCTGCTTTTAAAGTATATACTTGGGTGGTTGGGTTATAGTTAAAGTCATCCAATGTATAAAAACCATCTGTAACATAACCATACATTGAGCCCACTGGGTCGCCTACTCTTACAATATAATCAGCAGGGTTTGAGTTTAAACCCCAACCAGAATTTTGTAAGAAGAAGTTTGCACCGCCTAAACTTCTAACGGTATTTTTATTGTAAGAGATGTTGAAGCTACTTGTCCAAGTAAAATCTTTCTTTTGTATTGGCGTTGCTACAACTTGAAATTCAATACCCTTGTTTTGAGTTGATCCTTTATTTTGAATTTGATTGGTGTATCCACTTTGTACCGGTATTTGTACTGATAATAACAAATCTTTTGAAATGTTTTTATAAGCATCAATAGTTACATTAATTCTGTTATTAAGAAAACTAAGATCTAAACCAAGGTTTTGTGATATTGTTTTTTCCCATAACAAATCTGGGTTTGCTAATAACGTTTGTGGTATTAAACCAATAGTACCTGCATTATTAATACCATAAGTAGTACCCGTAACAAAAACAGTTTCGTATAAGTAATCAGGTATTCTATTGTTACCAGCTTCTCCATAACTCACTCTCAATTTAGCATCATTCACTACAGATTTGATTTTACTAAAGAATTTTTCTTCAGATATTTTCCATGCGAATGAACCAGATGGGAAGAAGCTGTAACGATTTTCTTTTGAGAATTTTGATGAACCATCTGAACGTGCAGATAAGGTTAATAAATATTTATTATCTCTTGAATAATTAATACGTCCGAATGCAGACGCTACCCTACTAGTTACTTCAAAAGTACGAGGCGTACCTACAACAGATGTACCTAAACTCATATTTGCAAATGCATATTGAGGTTTTGTATTTGATGGAAACAAACGAGCCTCTATGTATTGAGATTTATCTGTACGGTCATAAATTTCTTGACCTAACAAAGCTGTTATATTATTACGTTTTGCAAAACTAGTTTTTTGATTACCATTTGTGTATGTTAATACATTTGAGTTGTTGTAGGTGATTCTTTTAGTTGTGTTAATACTTGCTAATGGTAAATTTGAACCATTTAAACGAGAGTTGTTTGATAATGAATCGTCAAATGAATTTAAAGCACCATTGGTAATATCGTAACCGAATGTTGTTTTAAATGATAAGAAGTTGGTTAATTTTAAAGTAGCGTAAGTGCTGATATTAATTACCTCTGTTTTATTTTTTCTATATTCAGATTCATTATAAGCTATCGGGTTTACCAATGATAAACTATTACCATTTGTTTCTTGTGCATAAGCAGGGTCATAGTCATTAATATCTTGTTGACCGATTAATAACGGACGATATTTTACTGATTGACGCAAACGGTTTGTTGAAGCTGAAGAACCATCAGCAGAAGTACCTGCACCATTTACAGTAGTAATATTGTAACGAGTACTTACCCCCACTTTTAAACGGTTATTTGCTTGATGATCTAAACTAAAATTGAATAATTTTCTATCGAAACCATTGTTTAATAGCACACCTTCTTCTTTGTTTGAAGTTGCACCAAAATTAAATTGTGTTGCTGCAGAACCACCTGATACGCTTATATTATGGCTAGTAAATTTTGCATTTCTGCCAAACATTTCGTCTTGCCAATCAATGAAAGGCACGTTTTGAAAATTCTTTATAGTATCCCAAGTAGTACCGTAATTTCTTAAAAAATTCGTACTATCAGCAGTTCTTCTGCTACGTTCGTATTGGTATTTTACAAATTCGTAGGGATCTAAAACACTTAATTTTTTAGGTAATTGTCTAATACCATAAAAACCATTATAACTAATTATTGTTTTACCATTTTTACCTTTTTTTGTAGTGATTATAACAACACCATTACTACCACGAGCACCGTATATTGCAGTAGCTGATGCATCTTTCAGTACATCTACACTTTCAATATCTTGAGGTGATAAAACGCTGAGTGCATTTTCAACTTGCACCCCATCAACAATGTATAAAGGCGCATTATCTTGTGTAATGGAACCACCGCCACGTACACGTATGGTTACTTCTGAACCTGGCTTACCTTCTGTAGAAGTTAATTGTACACCAGCTAAACGACCCGTTAATGCTTCAGCTGCTGAGTTAACAGGGATATCTTTAATTTGTTTAGCGCCTACTGATGATACAGAACCGGTAAGATCTTTACGTTTGATGGTTTGATAACCAATTACTACAACTTCATCGCCAGTTACTGCATTTGATTGTAATGTAACGTTGATAGTAGTTTTGTTACCTATTGTTTCGGTAACGCTTTTTTGCCCTACAGATGAAAATACTAAAGATTTTACATCGTTTGAGGTTTCAATGGTGTAGTTACCATCAGCATCCGTTTTTGTTCCTTTGGTAGAACCTTTTTGTAGTACTGAAACACCAGAGAGAGGGTTTCCATTTTCGTCAGTTACTTTACCTTTAATGGTTTTAGTTTGTGCAAATGATAATACAGTTGCAAAAACAAAAAAGGTAAACAATAAAATCCGTTTACGCATAAAACTAGTTTGGTTGGTGATAATGTTTGGTTTTAAATTTTAGTCTGTTCAATTTCTACCCAATGCTACTCATTTAACTTTGAAGTAACATTAAGTTAACCATAATTTTTTACGCAATCGTTCCCGATAACGATGTCATTTCACATGCAAAATTGAATTTTGTTCTTCAGTTCAAATAACATTTAAACGATACCATTTCAACATCTTTTTAAAATTTATTTCAATAAAAAAACCGACTGAAATTTCAATCGGTTTTTTATTCATCTAAAACTACAACTGTACTATTTTTTATAAATCACCAAGCTCGTTTTTTGGTTGTTATTTACAAATACCAATGTATATGTTCCTGCAGCAACATTTAAAGGTATATTGGTTTGAATGCTATTGGCTTTTACTTTCCATAAAGCAACTTGTTGACCACTATTGTTAAATAACATGAGCGTAGCATCATCCGCTGCTATACTATGATTTACAGTTAATGTTGTTTGTACTGGGTTTGGATAAACAGCTATAAAACCCTTTGCGTTATAAGTAACTTTTACAATTTTGCTGTAACTAAATTGGCCATTGAAATCAACTGATTTTAACCTGTAATAATTATCACCTATAAATGGTTTAACATCAGTAAGATGATAGCTTTGGGTATTATTGATTGCATTGACTGTACCAATGGTTTCAAAAGTGTTTCCGTTACTACTTTTTTGTATTTGGTAATGTTGTAAGTTTAGTTGGTTACTCACGTTCCAATTTAGATCTACAACTGTAGGTTTTTGAACCGCATTGAATGATAATAATGTTACAGGTAACACTACAGCGTTTACAGTACTTGTAACACCAAATGGAGAAAAGTTGTTAAAGCCTGTACCTGTTCGGCTAAATACATTCGCTGATACAGTAGTTACAGCACCAAAGCCACCATTATAATCAATAACAGTACCATCAGAATGCACTACACTTGCATTGTTACTATTGAATAAACTGTTTTGTTCAGCTGCATTCCATTGCAATGTAATGGTTGCATTAGAGCCACCAACAACATCTTCAGCAATATTCCAAATACGATTCACCGATGAATCTGCTTGTGGTGCAACATTAATTCCAGCTGGTAAACCTGCTGCAACGTTTACACTAAAATTATCAACCGTTCCGCTGTTATTTAATAAAACTGGGGTATAACTACTTGCACTAATACCAACAGGAAATGTAGTATTGGTACTTCCAATATTGGTTAATTTTAAAGCACCCACACCATTCGTAACTATAAATTTACTTGCATTTGCACCTAATATTGATGCAGTGCTGATATTATTATTACCAATACTTAGGTTGCCATTTGTAAGGGTTAAGGTAGATGCTAATTGTGTGTTATTTGATAAACTTAGGCCAGCAGCATTGTTAACAGTAATGCTATTGGCATTTGCTGGTATTAATGCGCCAGTAGTTTGTGCAGCTGCACCATTAAAAATGAAATTACCTGTGGTACCAAAAGCTTTGGTGCCACTTACGTTAATGTTACCATCTAAACCATTAAGGGCTGCGCTACTAATAGTTGCATTGTTACCCATTGTAAATGCACCACTGCCACTTATTACCCTTGTGCCCATTGTTAAGCTACCATTTACGATGGCACCAAAACCTGCTGTTGGTAATACCAAATTACTATCAAGAGTGTAAGTACCATTGAATAAAATATTGGTATTGTTTAAAGTATTACCACCGTATTTAAATGATTTTGAATTACCTGTTAATTGTAATGCCAAGGTACTGCCCGATGGAACGTTTGAATTAAATGTACCACCCGTTACGCTAAAATCGCCACCTATTGTGAGCGTATCCACTACAGTTCCGCCTTCTCTAAAGTTCATAATACCACCCGTTTGGTAATACCCTCCAGGAAAAGTAGTTTTTACACTTGCATTATGAAACGAAATATAAGTGCTACCAGAACTAACCAAAGTAAAACTACCTAATACATTTGATGATAAATTGCCTCTAAAAGCATAGTAACCACCTTGTGCAGGACAGTTCCATACAATGTTGCCATATGTAACGTTGGCTTTAAAGATGCCAGTTTGGTTGCTTGTAATACCTGTTACATTAAAAGTTGAGCCTGCCCTACCTACTAAATTGGCAGGTGTGTTATTACTATTCGTATTATGCTGGTAAGTACCGCCATTGTTAATAAAAACACTATCGCCAGTATTACTCAAATTCATACTAGTAGTACTATTGATCAATGTTCCGTTAATAACAATTGATACATTACCATTGGTACCTAAAACACCTGCAGCAGTCATAGTACCATCAATTTGTAAATCAGTAGTTGTGGTTGATGGAGCACCATCATTAGCAATATTTAATGTAGCGCCATTGGCAACTATTAACTGGCCACCTTCTTTAATTTTTGTAAGATGTATATAGCCAGAACCATTAGCTAATGTTGATGAAATTGTAACGGTATGTCCACTCAAAATAGAAGCCGTGCCTGAGTTGTCGTATACCGGGTATGCAGGTGCAGGGTAAACCCATGCCGTTCCATCATACCTTTCCCATGTATTTACATTTGCCCATTCACCAGATTGATGGGTTTGATAATCACCTGCTAATGGGTTTAATGTAGTGTAACCTTTTACATGTACATTTTTAAGTTTTGCATAACGGTTACCTGTACTGCTACAACTATTATATATTCTAAAGGTTAATGTTTCGTTTGCATTTAAATTTATACCAGCTGAATTATTAATTGCAAACCTGTAATTGGTATTTGTACCAGTTGTTTCGTTCACTAATAATATGGGTGAACCAAAGCTTGCACCTACAACATCAGTAGAATCAGCCGTTGTAAAACCTGTTTTTGAATATACTATTGCAAACCTTGTATTACTACTTGTATTAAAAAAGCTTGCATTTAAAATAATTGAATCAATATGTACCGTATGGGTAGCACCAGCTTTTACCTGAAATTGTTCGTATATCGTTCTTGATAAATTGCCTCCATTTCCGCCTGCTGCAATGGTCCATAAACCATTGGCTGTAGTTGCATAAGCTTGGCCAAACTGAGTTGAATACGCCGGCACAGGTACTGAACCTGCTAAAGTTACTCCATCAGATAAAACCAATCTACTAAAAGTAGGTGTGCTGGCTAGTACACCTGCGGCACGAACGGCCACACTATCAGTGTTATCAGCATTTAAAGGCCAATATTGTATAATACCAATAGCATTTAAAGCTGCTAACTGTGTGGTACCATTTACGGGTACATTTACATTGGTAGCGCCTGTAGATGTATGTGTAATGTTACCATTATATGTACCTACAACATTTGCATTAAGTCTTACTGAAATATTTGTATTTGCTATTGAGCCCGCTGTTGGCGTAAGCACAATGGGCGTACTGCTGTTATTCCAAGATATACCGTTGTTAATTGATATTTCAAAATTGGCAGGCGCAGTAATGGTAATATTATCGGATAGGTTTACACCACTTACGGTATAAGTTTGTGGGTTTGATGGACTACCAACTGATTGTGTAAAGTTGCCTAAAGTACCTGCTGTAGTAATGGTTGGTACACTTGTTACTATTAATGTATCAGTAGTGTGGGCAGTAAAACCTGGTTTTGAGGCTCTTACAAAATAATAATAACTTCCGCCTGGAGGTGGTACAGCCTCAGCATAATTGAAATTAATAGCGGTATCATTAGCTGCAACTTGCGTATTGATGATTGAAAATGATACGTTGTTGCTACTTCTATATAAATCATATTGTATACCTGTTTGTGGCCAACTAATATTCCAATTAAAGTTTGATGTATTAGCAACTTTATTGGTTCTAAAATTAGCAACAGCAATATCAGGAGTAATGGTTGTACATATGTTAGGATAAACAGCACAAGGATCCCACCCTGTAAACATATTTGCAATGGTGAAATTACTTGAGTCGGTTACATTGTATTGCAACGACCATGGTGCCCTGCTAGCAATACTAACAGCATTTCCGTTGAAATGTCTTGAATTGTACTCGGCATTGGTAAGGTTAGCTGTAACGGTATTGGCATCCCAAGTTGACCAACCTGCTGGTTGAATATGACTGCTCATAATGGCACTTAAAAAAACACATTTTTGTCTGGTTAAAGCCTCAGAAGGGCTTGGCCATGGACGACTTAAAAAATAAGATGTTGTACCTACATTATTATACAGTTTTGCATCTTTAAAAACAAAACCATATGCTTGCCCAACTGGTGTATTGGGTGCTGTAATAAATGAGCTACTTGTACCTACCCTAGTTTTTGCGTACACTACACAATTATCAAAATAGGCAACTGAACTTCCAAAAATAAAATCAATATTACCATCTATATAACAATCTTTAAAATAAGCCCTGGGCGTACCATTACCTTTTAAATAAACCGTATCTTGATTCGCTAAAAACCTACAGTTTTTAAACGCTGCTCTATCTGCATTTACCAATACAGCTACTGCTTGTGAACCATCGCCGTAGGTATTGGCAAACGTAATATTAAAGGCAGAAAAATCATTGGCATTTATGGTAAAGCTGGCTGAGTTTTGTGTACCTAAAACGGTTGCCGGGTCATCATAATAAACAAATACGTTGGCAACACTTTCGCCTATTAATTGTATAAATGGTTTATTAGAGGCAATGGTGATTTTTTCACGGTACTTACCGTTTTTAATAAAAATTTTATATGGCGTAGTTGACCCAGTAGGTGCTGCATTGATAGCAGCTTGCACTGTAGTATAATTTCCGGAACCATCTGGTGCAACAATTAAATCATACGTTTGTGCATTGCCGAACGTAGCATAAAATATGCATAAAATTAGTGGTAATAATTTTTTGGTTAGCATGGTTAAAAGTTTAGTCGATTTTTATGAACTGGGTTGAAATTGTTTGGTTGTTTTGGTAAAGGGTAATATTGTAAATACCTGATGCTAGGGCAGCAACATTCATTTTTAGCGTACGGTTATTATTTACATTTTGCTGCATCACTTTCATTCCTATACTGTTTGTGATAACCAGCTTTGCATCACTTACATTCGTATTTATATTAATACTCAATACATTTTTAACAGGTGAAGTAACAGTTAACAAACTTTGCTTATTGTTATTAATTACTTTTTTAATGTCGCTGTAATAAAAACTACCATCAACATCGTACGTTTTTAAACGATAATATGATATGCCTTCATAAGGTGTTTCATCAATAATTTGATAACTGTGATTACCACTTGTATTAAATGCTGCAACAGCATTTCCAACTTTTATAAAATTTGTTTGATTGGTACTTTTTTCAACTTCAAATGAAGCCGTATTAATTTCGTTAGTGGTTTGCCAATTAACCCTTACTTTTTTATTATTAAGCGTTGCGTTAAATGACAACAAATTGAGGGGTAAAATAAAGCTAGCCTTACTACCAAAATAAAATGTACTAAAACTATTGGTTTGAAATTCTAAAAAATAACCATTATTGTAACTACCATAAATACCTGTAACCGTTGGTATTATTGTAATGTAACCTGCTGACAAATCAGCTGAACAATTACTACCATTTACTTTTAAAATAGCGATATCGTTAATTGAAGTAATAGTGTTATCAGCAGCTATTAAATCATTCAACTCAGTTTGACTTATATACAACCTTACTGTAACAGGTGCAGTGATAAGTGCCGGGTTTTGTGGCGTAATAGCAATAGCTCTATTTAAGTAAGGTTTATTAGTGCTTGCATCAACCCGTATGGTATTTGTGGTGTAATAAGCAACATCAAACAAACCCATGTTACCGTTATCTAAAATTGCCGCTGCAATATTATTTGAGTCAGATGCAGCTAAGTAATAAGCTGATTCACTAGCACTAAAAATAGTATCTCTTGCAAACAACCAATTACCTGAATTGATTGATGCAATTTTTTTAGTAGTAATACATGTATTAATTATGCCGGGTGCTACAATGGTATCACCATTTAAATAGGTTTCAATATTACTATAGCCTAATGTTGATTGGTACAAATTAGCATCAGTTGTACTGTTAGAATTGAGCCCACGTTGTGTTTCCCAAACATCTGGCATACCATCATGGTCAGTATCTGTTATAGTAGCACCTGCTGATAAAGTAGGCCATGCTGTTTGTGAGGTACTAAAGGGCGTATAAGTGGGGTAACCCGGATAACCACCTTGGGTATCAATTAAACGGCCTGTTCTGTTAATTACATTGTCTACTATCCGTTGATCAAGTGTATCTCTTACAGGCAAACTAGCACCTACAGATTGCAATACAGCATTATAACTGGTGATAGCATCCGTTGTATTGATTGGTATACTTACATTAATTTCAGTAGTTGATTTTGCTAAAGTGGTATCATTTAAAGTACCACCATTCATGGCTGCACCTAACCAATTACGTGCAGTTACAGCTGGGTAACCATCTACATAATTACCATCAACAAAAAATTTACCAAATGGTATGGTGGTCGTTTTGTACGGATTAACAATCATAGAACGTTTAATAACGCCGCTTGATGAACTTGAAGGTGAATTGATACCATATTTATAAAAATTATTAACTACGTTGTAAGCGCCACCTTCACCCCCATTAACTGTATAGTCGGCCCAGTTGTACAATACATTGTTTCTAAAATCAGCGGTATCAACAGCGGCATTTCTGATGCCATCAAAACGTGGCATACGCCCACGAATATGTGCATACAAATTATGGTGTATAGAAATATGCTTACCACTTTGAATACCGCCGTATGCATGTTGCTGAACTATACCACCTTCTGTATGATAATTATAATCCAACGGTTCGCTGATCATGTTCCATTGTAGGGTTACGCTATCACCTTTATAAACAGTTAAAGCTTCATCAGTACTCCAACTCATCGTACAGTGGTCAATAATAATTTTTTGACGACCACTTCCATTATCACCAAATGCATCATCCATACCTAAACCTGCGGCTTGGTTTTTATCGCCTAATCTGAATTTGATGTAACGAATAATCATGTTATTTGCTGCAATAGTAACAGGGTAATCAGCAATGCATATACCACCACCAGGTGCCGTTTGTCCTGCAATAGTTGTATTTGCTCTATTCAAACTCAAAGGGCTGTTCAACCTGATAGTGCCACCCACTCTAAATACAATAATTCTGTTGGGTGTTGATGGCGAATTATTGGTACATGCATAACGCAAAGTACCAACGCTACCATCATCAGTTAATTTAGTTACTTCAAATATACGTGGAGGGCTTGCTGCTGTTCCCCTACCCCCAGTTGTAAACTTACCAAAACCCTCTGCACCCGGAAAAGCAATAAGCTGGGCTTTTACATTGATGCATATTAATATGATGAAAATACTTGTAACGACATATTTCATTTTCCACAAAAATTAAAAAAGTGAAAATGGCAGACTATTAAAGCCTGCCATTGGATGTGATTGATTGAACTTATTTTTTTATAAAAATTTGATGTGTAGTAACATCGTTGTTGATGATTGTAACATTGTAAGTTCCTGCTTTTAATGAACTAACATCAACAGTATTAGTGGTAGTATTTTTTAAAGCTTGTTGTTGCATTATTTTTCTACCATCTAAACTGTACACTGTAACACTTGCATTGTTACGTAATAACGGGTAGTTTAATGTAATGTTTGATGTTGTTGGATTTGGGAAAACACTTAGGCTTGTTGTTTTTTGTGCTTTAACGGTAATAATATTACTGTAGTTTACTTTACCATCTAAATCAATCATTTTTAAACGGTAATAAGTTGTGTTGTTATTAGCAGCATCTAACCAGCTATAGGCATTAGTAGCGTTATTACGTGCTGCTACTGTGGCAACTTTTGTAAAATTAACTGCATTGGTACTGCGTAATAATTCAAACTGTTGAACACCTATCTCATTGTCGGTTGTCCAGCGAATATCATTTTGTTTGCCATTAAAATTTGCCGTAAAACTTGTTAAGGTTAGGGGCAACACACTTAAACTTGTAACTCCAAATGGAGAATACGAAGTAATGCCTGTAGCCCTTGCTACGTAAGGATCAGCAGCTGTACCACTTCCTGTAACTGTTGCAGGAAAATATTCATAAGCGCCAGCAGCATAATGCATAATTGAAACGGTACCAGCAGGGTCGAAACTAGCGCCTTGGTCAGCAGTTGTCCATGATAAACGAAGTGTATCATCTGCACTTGGTGCACCTGTAATATTAATATCCCATTGCTTTTGAACAGACTTTGATAAATCTGCTGGTGCATTATCAAAAGTATTTTTTACACTAGCGGTATAGGTTGCAGATGTACCGCTGGTATTTAACCTACTGATAATAGCATTATTTACAGCGCTGGTGCTGGTTTTAATAGGAAATAAAATACGTGTACCATCACCAGGCACTACTCTTTTAATGCTATTAGTTCCATTAGTGATTACTGAATTACCATTAAAGTTAAACACTGTTGCCAAACTAGCATCTAATTCGCCACCAGCAGCTATATTAATATTTGCTACACCTGGCAAAGTAGGTGAAGCATTAAAAGCAGCACCTGTAATAATTTTGCCAGTAGCGCCAATGTTTAAGTTAACAACGCCACTTGTTGGAGAAATAGCAGTTAAATTAGTTGCTGTTTGTGTTGAGGCAGCAAGGTTTAAAGTGCCGTTAATATTGTATGTGTAAGTTCCAAAGCCACTTCCTGAGCCAATTGAGTTATTATTAAAATAGCCATTTGCACTTGTAATTGTTACGGTTTTACCTGCATTAATATTTACGGTATAATTATCAGTAGTACCAGGATTATAAATAGCTGACAGGGCATAATTACCTGCAATATTGAATGTTACATTAGCATCAAAAGTTACATTTACTGGGTTAGGATTAGAACCAACAATTCTGCAACGGCCTAAAATATAGTTACCAGTACCCGTAATTAATACATTACGTGCAGCAACAGGAATTTCCAAAACAGTAGATTCTGAAGCTTGGCCAATGGTACCATTATTAATGATACCAAAATCAAGTGGTGATGTAAAGCCTGTACCGCCATTGTTTACTTTTAATACAAAGGCTGCTCCTCCACCTAACAAAGTAGCGCCGCTTTCAACGGTTAAACCTAGGGTATTTCTACTAGCAGCCATGGTTACTGTATGGCCACTACGTATGTACACATAATGCGTACCTGATGGTACACTAACTGCTGGTGTACCTGTACCTTGTGCGCCGGGTGTGTTTGAAGCATTGCCAGTAAAGGTTTCCCAAGTTGAGGTACTTGCCCATGACCCCGAAGCAACCGAGGCATAAATAGTGGGATTTTGTGCAAAAACCTGATTAAAACAAGCAACACATAAAATTAGTAACAGTGTAAAAGTAGATTTCATGAAAAATGAATTTTTGAGTGGTAAAAAGAATTCGGTTAATAAAAATATTTGATTTACAAATCAATCAAAATCATTTCTACGCAATCGTTCCCGATAACGTTACCATTTGAGTTTATCATCATTTTATAAAGTTTTTTTGATGAAGCCTGGTTTATTACACAACTATTTTAAAACAATGGCATAAAAAACAATTACCTAACTTTAAGTAGATTTTGAACGAATTAAAAGCGTTATTACCAACATGAAATTTGAAGCGGTTACAATAAAAGATATTGCCAAGGCTTTGGGTATATCTACATCAACAGTTTCGAGGGCATTAAGAGATAGTTATGAAATTAGCCCCGAAACCAAACAATTGGTTTTAGAATGTGCTGAAAAACTCAACTACCGCCCAAACCCCATTGCATTAAGCTTAAAAGAAAAACGCAGTCGTTCTATTGGCGTACTGGTTTGTGAAATTGCCAATAGTTTTTTTTCGCAAGTAATCAACGGCATTGAATCCGTAGCATATGATAAAGGGTATAATGTAATTATTACACAAAGCAACGAATCATTTGAAAGAGAAATTATGAACTTGCATTCACTTTCATCGAGATCAGTTGATGGCTTATTAGTGTCACTTTCAACCGAAACAAATGATTTAAGCCATTTAGAAATGTTACACAAAAAAGGGCTCCCTATTGTATTATTTGATAGGGTTACTGATGAAATTGAAACACACAAAGTTGTGGTTGATAATTTTAAAGGTGCTTATGAAGCTACTGAACATTTAATTCAAAAAGGATACAAACGTATTGCTGCCATTGCTAATTCAGAATTTTTATCAATTACCAATGAACGACTTGCAGGCTATAAAGAAGCACTGAATGCTTATGGTATTAAATACAACAAAAGCTATGTAAAACACTGTTTTTACGGAGGAATGGTTTTTTCGGAAATTGAAGATGCAGTCAACAAATTATTTACCTTAAAACAACGACCTGATGCCATTTTAGCAACCAGCGATAAACTCAGTAGTGGCTGTTTAAAAACGCTGTTAAGAAGAGGTATTGCTATACCGCAAGAAATTGCCTTAGCCGGTTTTAGCAACTCTGACTTGGCGGAATTACTAAACCCCTCATTAACCGTAGTAAGACAGCCAGCCATGGAAATGGGAAGGGCTGCTACTGAATTATTATTACAGCTCATTGAAAACAAACGCCCCGTGGTTCAGTTTGAAAAAAGAATACTAACACCTGAACTCATCATTGGCCACTCAACCATATTATAGCTGTATGTCATTTGCACTCAAACAACAAATACATAATACTATTTTAAATACCATTAACAGTAATATTACAAGGTTACAACAACAATTGCATGAGTTACAGCTAAGTGCAGCTAATGAAACAAAAAGTACAGCAGGCGATAAATATGAAACAGCATTAGCCATGCTACAAATTGAACAGCACAATACAAAAATACAGTTACAACAAGCGCTTGAACAAAAGGCAATGGTTGCAAATATTGACCCAACTAGTGTGCAAAAATCAATACAAAATGGTAGTTTAATAATTACAAGTGAAGGCTATTTTTATATTGCCGTAGCGATGCAAAAAATTATTATTAATCAAATTTCAATTTATCCATTATCGCTACAATCCCCACTCGGCAAAGCTTTCCTATCATTTAATCACAACAAACCCATCATCTTTCAAAACAAAATATATAACATACTGCAGGTTATGTAAAATTTGGCATGTTGGTTGTTGCAAATTTGAATTGCCTGTTTTAAAAATTACAACACATTATGGGGTATACAGATGCTAAGCATATAAAAGAATTAGCAACATTGTTTGATGATATTCATGCGTTAATAGCCATACTTAAAGGAAAAGACCACGTTTTACAATACGGTAACAAGTTATACTTCAAATCAATTAATCAATCTGAGAGTAATATTGGTTTACCCATCATTGAAATTATACCCGAGCTAAAAGAACAAGGTATCATTGAAATATTAGACACTGTATTTCAAACTGGCACTCCATACAAAATTGATCAGTTTCGAATTGAATTAAACATTGATGGTACAGGTGTTTTAACTGAAATGTATTTTAGTCTTGCGTATAACCCCATCAGAAATAATGAAGGTATTATTACGGGCATATTTGTACATGCCGTAGATATTACTGAACTAGTAAAAGCCAAATTAAATGCTGAACAAAGTAGAGAAGATTTAAACAACCTTATTTTAAATGCGCCTGTTGCAACAGCCATTTATTCTGGTAAAGAAATGATAGTTGAACTAGCCAACGATAAAATGATTGCACTTTGGGGGAAAGATAAAAATGTTACTGGAAAACGTTTGCAAGAGGTATTACCAGAATTAGAAGATCAGCCATTTTTTAGATTGCTTGACGAAGTGTACGAAACAGGTATTACGTACCATGCAAATGAACAAAAAGCAATTTTAGAAGTCAATAATAAATTACAACCATTTTGGTTTAATTTATCATACAAACCAATGTATGATAAAAATGGTAAAGTATACGGTATTTTAAACATGGCGCTGGATGTTACTTACCAAGTAGAAGCAAAACAAAAATTAGCGCAAGCAGAAGAAAAATTACGGAGTGCTATTGAAGTAGCTAATTTAGGTACTTGGGAGTTTGATATAAAAACAGGAGCAATAAAACTTAATAAAACCTTGCTTGATTGGAGAGGTATTGATCAATCGCAGGTAATAACTGTTGAAAATATTTTAGAAAATGCTTTTGATGAAGATGAAGTACTCCATCAAATACATAAAGCATTACAACCCGAAGCGAATGGTATCATTAATGTTGAATATGATATTATCAATCTTAAAACAAAAGAGCATCGCAGGCTACACTCACAAGGCAAAACGTTTTACAATGAGCAAAATGAACCAGTGCTAATGGCTGGTATTACACAAGATGTAACATTACAACGCTTAACAGAAAAGGAACTTGCTGATAAAGTGGCACAAAAAACGGCAGATGTTGCTAATGCCAACAATGATCTTCGTCAACTGAACGCAAATTTGGAGCAATTCGTATACGTTGCTAGTCATGATTTACAAGAGCCATTACGAAAAATCAATATTTTTTCTGACATGCTCTTGAACAGCAAAGCTGAAATTAGCGACGAAGGAAAAATCTACATTGAAAAAATTGAAAAAGCAGCAAAACGAATGTCGCTTTTAATAAACGACTTGTTAGAGTTTTCAAGAGTAAGTTCAAAAGAACGCATTTTTGTTCCTACAGATTTAAATAAAATTATAAATGATATTAAAGTAGATTATGAATTATTGATCAAACAAAAAAATGCTACGTTAGATTTTGCCAACTTACCTCAAATTGATGCCATACCATTGCAGATGAATCAACTGTTTTATAACCTAATTGGTAACGCATTAAAATTCACAAAAGATGATACAGCTTCTGTTATAAAAATTACTTGTAATATTCTTAATAAAGAAGAAGTAGCAGCATTAAAATTAAATTCACTTTACACCTACTGTAGCATCAAAGTAATTGATAATGGTATTGGCTTTGATCAAAAATATGCTGCTCAAATATTTGAAATTTTTCAACGCTTACATGGCAAGCAAGAGTACGCTGGTACAGGTATTGGCTTAGCATTAGCAAAAAAAATAGCTGATAACCATGGGGGTGCTATTAGTGCATCGTCACAACCCAATAATGGCGCTACGTTTAATGTTATTTTACCCATAAACAGAAAGATTTTTGTAGAAGCGTAAAAAAAAATTAATAAAAAATTCAAAACTGTTTTGTTATTAAAAATTCAATCCTTACTTTTGCCGCGGAGAGCTGGCAGAGTGGTCGATTGCGGCAGTCTTGAAAACTGTTGACTGTTACAGGTCCGGGGGTTCGAATCCCTCGCTCTCCGCATAAAGCAAATAAAAATACACAACAATACAACCTCGATTTTATCGAGGTTTTTTGTTGCAACTATTTTTTGAAGTAGATATAAAAATACCCTTCACAAATAGAAGGGTATTGCTTGAAGGGTGACTGATTATGATGATGTAAATAATGTAAATAGGTATTGTAAAATTATATTGATTGTAGTAATAAAAAAATCCCTCAATTGAGGGATAATATATGCAACAGTTATTTTTTGCTTTTGCTTTGCGGTGCATCAGCCAAAGCAGGGTCTTTATCTTTCACAACGGTTAAATCATCTAAAGCTACGGTTATAGGTATTACACCAATTTGTACGATGGCTTTTTTCCCTTTAATTTCCTTTAATATACCTACTTGCCTATTTTGACGCATTTTTACCTTATCGCCTACTTTTACTTCTCCCCCAATTTCAACAAATTTTTCATTGAGCTTTTTTTGCTGTGCATCTTTTTGAATTTTTTCTTTTTGGTTAAACAATAAAGCTTGTATCATTTTTACAATACTGTCTTTATCTTCTGCCTTGCGCCACTCAACCACCATAGCTTTAAGCCTTCGCTCCATATCTTTCAAATACACCAACTTATCTTCAGCAATACGGTTCTGTTCTCTCATACGCTCCATTTCTTGCTGATGTAATTCTTTTTTTAACACTCGTTGCATCTCTTTTTTGAGTGCTTCATTTTCTTTCATCAACTTATCAAGCATTTGCTTTTCGGATGATAATTTTTGTAAGTCTTGCTCCGTTTTGTTCAATAATTTATCTAATCGAAATTGGTCATTATCTACCAATGTACGGGCTCTGTCAATTAACTTTTTATCAAGACCGATACGTTCTGCAATGGAGAACGTGTAAGAACTACCGGGCTTACCAATTTGTAATTTATATAAAGGCAATAGCTTTTGCTCATCAAACTGCATTGCACCATTAATAATACCTTTTACCTTATTGGCCATTACCTTTAAATTCAAATAATGGGTTGTTACTATACCAAATGCATGTTTAAATGCCAACTCTTCCATAATTACCTCGGCAAAGGCACCACCTAAGTTTGGATCGCTACCACTGCCCAATTCATCAATAAAAAACAGGGTTTTACCATTAGCATTTTCAATAAAATGCTTCATATTTTTTAGGTGCGATGAGTAGGTACTCAATTCAAACTCTATACTTTGCGTATCACCAATATGAATAAGCACTTGTTTAAATATACCCATGGTACTATCAGGGTTAGCAGGCACTAATAAACCACTTTGCATCATCACTTGTAACAAACCTACTGTTTTCATGGTAACTGTTTTACCACCTGCGTTAGGGCCACTGATTACTAAAATACTTTGTTGATCGTTCAACAAAATATTGGTAGGGAAAGTTTCTTTACCAGATTTTTTATTAAATAAAAATAATAATGGATGGTAGGCTTTAATTAAATGAAGATGCGCTTTGTCTGCTAGCTGTGGTAAGGCTGCATCCATTTCTTGCGCTAACTTACCTTTGGCCCTAATAAAATCGTAAGTGCCAGCAATTTCAAGGTAACTCATTAACAAAGGCGCATACACACTTATTTGCTGAGTAAGTAACCTTAAAATTCTATAAATTTCTTTTGTTTCTTCATACTCCAACGAAAAAATTTCATTGTTTAACTCGGTGGTTTCTTCGGGCTCAATATAACTGGTACGCCTGCTATCGCTTTCGCTGTGTAATACCCCCTTAACGGTTCTTTTTTGCTCAGCTAGTACGGCTAATACCCTTCTGCCATTCATGAAACTCTCTTCAATATCAGCTAAAAAACCTTGCTTATTTAAACGTGCAACAATTCTATCAAACACCCTACGTAACTCATTGCGTTTGCGATACAATTGCATCCGAATATCTGCTAATGCTTCGCTTGCTTTGTCTTTTACAACACCAGTTTCATCTAAAATTTCATCAATTTGTGCATTGATATTTTTTTCGTAATAATTGTTATCTATTACTTTGGTGAGGGCAGGAAAAGTTTCTCTTATTTCCGTACCAAACCACCGGAATATGCCATTGGTATTTTCTGCCAATCGCCTAATAAGCATAAATTGTTCGCTTGATAATGATGCACCCGGTATGCTTAACAATTTAATATCTCTTGTGATATTACTTGTAAAATCATTAGGGAAATGCCCCCCACTATCCAATATTAATTTAAACTCGTTAGATTGCTGTAACTCAAGCTCAATGTACTCTTTACGGGTATGTATACGAAGGTTATTTGCTTTAAGTTTTGCAAATTCTGTTCTGCAATGTGTGGCAAGCAACTCCTTAATTTTATCAAACTCTAGCTGCTGTAAAGCAGACTCTGGAAAAAATTTCAATCTTCTCTATTTTGCAAAATGAATGGAACTATTGTAAAATGAAATGTTGCACCAAAACTGATACAACATTTCACAAAATCATATTTAATTACATTTTAATCATCTAATTTCAATACAGCTAAAAAGGCTTCTTGCGGTACTTCAACATTACCTATTTGGCGCATACGCTTTTTACCTTCTTTTTGTTTTTCTAACAACTTACGTTTACGACTAATATCGCCACCATAACATTTAGCAGTAACATCTTTTCTGATTGCACTAATGTTTTCACGGGCAATAACTTTAGCACCAATAGCTGCTTGTATGGCTACCTGAAACTGTTGCCTATCTAACAATACTTTTAATTTTTCACATAAACGACGGCCAAAATCTTGTGAACGACTTCTATGAATTAATGCACTGAGGGCATCAACTTTTTCGCCATTTAATAAAATATCCATACGAACAATATCCGCATCTCTAAAACCTATTGGATGATAATCGAACGACGCATAGCCTCTTGTTTGTGATTTTAACTTATCGTAAAAATCAAATACAATTTCAGTTAAAGGCATTTCAAATGTTAACTCAACCCTTGTTGGCGATAAATAACCTTGATGAATTAAAATACCTCGTTTACTAATGCAAAGCGTCATTATATTACCGATATAATCTGGTTTGGTAATAATTTGTGCTTTAATGTAAGGTTCTTCAATACGTTCGGTACGGCTTGGGTCGGGTAAGGTACCAGGGTTGTGCACATGAATCACTTCTTTTTTAGTTGTGTGTGCAATAAAACTTACGTTTGGTACTGTTGTAATAACGGTTTGTTTAAACTCTCTTTCCAAACGCTCTTGTATAATTTCCATATGCAATAACCCAAGGAAACCGCATCGGAAACCAAAACCTAATGCTTGTGATGTTTCTAATTCAAACGTTAAAGAAGCATCATTTAATTGTAGTTTTTCCATACAATCCCTAAGCTCTTCAAACTTATCAGTATCTACAGGGAAAATACCTGCAAATACCATTGGTTTTACTTCTTCAAAACCATCAATACGTTTATCAGTAGGGTTTGCAACTGCCGTTAACGTATCACCAACTTTAACTTCTTTAGCGTTTTTAATACCGGTAATAATATAACCCACATCACCACACTTCACTTCATCTTTTTTCTCCATTCCTAGTTTTAAAATGCCCACTTCATCGGCATTATACTCTTGATCGGTACTAAAGAATTTTACTTTCTCTCCTCTTTTTAAACTACCATTAAAAATGCGGTAATACACAATAATACCTCTGAAACTATTGAAAACACTATCAAAAATAAGTGCTTGTAATGGTGCATTGGGGTCACCTTGTGGAGCAGGTATACGTTCTACAATAGCTCGTAGTACATCTTCAATACCAATACCGGTTTTACCACTTGCTAAAACAATATCTTCATCTTTACAACCAATGAGCTCAATAATTTGATCTTTCACTTCAGGTATCATTGCGCCATCCATATCAACTTTATTGATAACAGGAATGATTTCCAAATCGTTTTCAATAGCTAAATATAAATTACTAATGGTTTGTGCTTGAATACCCTGAGTAGCATCTACCAACAATAAAGCTCCCTCACAAGCAGCCAATGCTCTACTTACTTCATAACTAAAATCAACGTGACCGGGTGTATCAATAAGATTTAAAATATACTCCTGACCTTTGTAAGGATAGTTGATTTGAATAGCATGACTTTTAATGGTAATTCCTTTCTCTCTCTCCAAATCCATATCATCCAACACCTGCGCCTGCATATCTCTATCGCTAATGGTATGGGTTGATTGTAAAAGCCTATCTGCTAAAGTACTTTTACCGTGATCGATGTGGGCAATGATGCAAAAATTTCTGATATTCTTCATGTAAACGCTTTCCTCTTTTATTTTGATGTGCAAAAATAATGATTTTTGAGCGGTAAACTAACGACTATTATCCTTTAAATTGAATGATTTTAGTTGAAAGCAGGTAATTTTTTAAATACAAGTTGTGAAGAAGTTGATTTTATATTTGAAACCAACCAAAGATTGAATTTATTATCTTTGAAATAGATTAAATAAAATTGATATGATCAAAAAATTAAAATTATTTGCTTTGATGTTGCTTGCGTATTGTGGAACAGCCTTAGCACAAAAAAAGGCAACAACTCCAGAATGGCCTGAAATGAAAAAGTTTCATTCATTTATGTCAACTACTTTTCACCCAACAGAAGAAGGTAATTTAGCACCTTTAAGAGCAAAGGCGGATAGCTTAGTGAGCAGTTCAAAAGCCTGGCAAGCATCACCTATTGCTGCAAATTACAAACCATTAGAAACCAAGGCAGCCTTAACTAAATTAGTGGCTCAATGTGAAAAAATTAAAAAAGCTGTGAATGATAAAGCTACTGATGATCAATTAAAAGTTTTGATTACGGATGCACATGATATTTTTCATACCATTGTAGGCGAATGTAGAAACGTTGAATAAAAAATTAGTAAAAAAAAAAGGGGCAAATAATTTACCCCTTTTTTTTATTTTGAACTAACAGACTCAGCTTGTTGAATCCATGCATTCACTTCATCTACCCCATTTTTTTCAACAAAATTTTTACGCTCTTTCTCTAGCTTTCTTTCTTTTGATTTCCCTACAATTGTTTTAATTTTCGCTCTTCTTTCTTCATTGAGTGCTGCCAATTGTTTTGCTTTATCAGCAGCTTCACTTGCCTCAATAACTTTTGCTTTTACTGTATATGATTCATTAATATACTTCACTTGCTTTTTTTGGTATTCACTTAAATTAACTGCATTGGTTATAGCATTTTGCGATGCAGAAACTTTATCCATGTTATCTCTATCAGTTTCTATTGCTTTATACTTTGCTGCGTTGGCACTATCAATGGCTTTTAAACCATTTTCAATATAGGCTAATCTATCCGCTTCTTTTTGAACTTCGGCAATACTATCGAGTGATTTTCTTGTTGAGTCAGATGCAACTAAACTTGCTAAGGTTGAATCACGAGCAATTTTTTTTAAAGCTTCTTGTTTTTCAAATTTTGCCTTTGCAACAGCTTCTTTGTTAACAGGCTTTTTATATTTTTTACTAGATTTTTTTGTTTGTGCAACCGCTGAAAGCATTGACAATGCTACAATACACACTAAAGTTATCTTCTTCATAGTTAATAATTTTTTACACTAAAACCAATTACTATGCCAACAACAAAAAATGTGAATATCTAATAAAATTGAATTAAAAAGTTATGTTGAAAACAATAAGTTTAAGTAAAATAAAATCAACTAGTTAGATGCTTTATTGATCCAACATAATTGTTTACTAAAAAATAATATTGATAAAAATGCAATATGACCAATTGGTGCAATATCCATTAAAAACCAATTTGCGAAATGAAAAATTAAAAGAAATAGTGCTATCAAAAAATCATACTTTTTAGTAAAAAAACCAACAATAGCCAATGCTTCAACAATAGTAGCCGTTATTAATAAACTTTGTGCAATTAAAGTATGTTGAACTAAATATGAGTTGAGTGCAGTACGCCAACCTAAATGCTGCTCCGTAAAATACGGAGCAAACTGTGCTGCTAGTGCATGACTCATATGGGTAGCATTGAACAAAGCACCACTTGTTATTTTTAAATAGGCAGCTATTACATAAAATATTAGTAAAAAATAACGCAAACATTCAAAAAGTATTTGTTTGTTGTTTGTAGATGTAACTACAAATAATAACATAACAAAAATATAACCTGTTTGAAAATTACGATGTGTGTGATGGCCCACTACAACTACATAAAATAAAATCAAAAAAAATAGTAACAGCCTTGCAACCCACACATTTAGTGGTTTAACAACAAGCCAACATAACAGTAACAAAATAGCAATATCTAAAAAAATAGCTACCCATACATGTTGAACAATAAACTGTGGTATACCAGTATAGTATGCTGCCCAGAGTAAAGGATCTTGTTCCAAGCTGAAGTAAGTATTACCGTATAAAGAATTTGTGTTGAGCCCACTAAAAAAATACACCAAAATTTCTATCAAAAGAATAGTGAGTATAATTCTATATACTGCAATAGGTTCATTTATATTTTTTTTAAATACCATCACTGCACTATTTTTTTATAAATAATTGCAGTATCCATGATCGCTACTGGTGAAACATCCATTCGCAAATTATATTGCCAAATTAAAATAGTATCATTTTTTTGAAGTTTAAAATGATGATATACAGCAAACCATTGAGGCCAGGTTTCAGCCGCTTGTGCATCAACAAATAATTTATTTTTATAAGTAGCAGTTGTAGCACTATCATTTGTTTTTTGTTGTACAAATTGATACATATAGTCTTGCTTATTATTGCGTATCCATTTTGAAAAACTTGTAAGTGCTGCTTCTGAAAAATCTTTTTTGGAGTACCAATCGTTACTAATAAGTATAGGTTTTTGGTTCACCTTCATCATATAAGTAGTTACAACATAGTTTTGATTGAGTTGTTGTGTAAACATATTGTTGTACGGAAACAATAGCATATCCATTTTCTTATAAAAAAATACAGCATACAAAATCAAAAAAGCTGCTACTAATAAAGCAGCGATTTTATTAAATTTTAATAAACGGTATAAAAATAATTTATGCAAGGTTTATATTTTTTTCCAAAATTGAAGATCAATAACATCTTGTTTGGTTATTAAAAATAAATGAATAAAATGTAGGCTATTCATTTTTTTATATTCATTTAAAAGAATACATAAACCAATAAAGTTGCTGACAGAAAAAATAATTGCTGCTAAAGCAAACCCGTATTTTTTTACTAAAAAATAATCTCCTAATAGTAATATTAAAAGGGTACAACTGTTGGCAATAATTATAATACGCTGCTTATTTACACCTTCGTAAAAAGAAATTAAAAGTATGCTAATGGTTAAGCTATAAATTCCTATAAAACTTAATAGAAAAATATGGTTCATTAAACCAAAACCATCACCTAAAAGCCAAGTAAATACTGTATTTCCTACAAAATAGCTCATTACAAAACCAATTAAAAATACAAGTGTAATTAACCTAATAAGTCCATTAATTTTAGGTTGTAAAGTTTGATCATCTGTTGCAGCATAAGGGAAAATTACACCACCTAGTAAACCTGGAAACACTAATAATAATTGTCCGATTTTTGAAGCCTGTATATAATTACTCAATGTATTGGTATCACAATATTTTTCAACGAAATATAAATCAGCCCTCATTATTAAAAACAATAAAATAGCACAAACATAATTGGTTAAAGAAAATGTTACCACTTTTTGTAAAGATGTTATGCTTTGTGTTGTACTGTTTTCAAAAGGAACTTTGTTTACATAATAAAACAGTAATGTTAATACTTGTAATAAACTTGTAATTGCAAGAATGCCCAATACAATATTTTGATCTGGTGAAATGGCGAAACCAAGGGGCAATTTAAACAAGCAAACAATTAAAAGTATGGTTTGTAAAAATGTGAAAACACAGCTAATTAAATTAACGCTTAAAAACATTTTTGCTACTTGAAAAAACGAAGTAATATAAAACAGTGTGATGTTGCTCACAATAAAAATGGTAGCTAATGCAATTTGAAAATTAGCCGCTACACTAATAAAGTATTTTAAAACAACATACACCAAAATGATTTGAACAACAGTTACTACCCCCACTAATTGAAGTAATAATTTTTTACTTGCAGGATTTTGTGAAGCATAAAAAATAATACCGTTTTCTAAACTGCCTTTAAAAATAGTACCCAAAAAAGTAAAAATAGCTATGGCGTAAAATAAAGATGCACTTTGAGTAATGCCTAATAATTTCACAATGAATAGGTTGTTTAAAAATGTAAACAACATGGCTACCATTTTCCAACCTGTATTGTGCAGTAACGCCTGCTTAATAGTCATACCTAAAACTTTAAAAGCAGTTAAATATATTTATTAAAATCGTAACTTTTAAAAATCATTACTTTGCATCAATAAAATCAATCAATGGCATTCACAAAAAAAATTAAAATACACGGCGAAACTACGGCAAATACTGGCTTTGGTACAAATGCCGCTAACTATGGAGGCCGTTTTTTAAATAAAGATGGTTCACCTAATATTAAAAAAACCGGTATTGCTTTTTTAGAAAGATATAGTTGGTTTCATACCATGCTAACAATGTCTCGTTGGCGATTTTTTTTTACAATTTTATTTTTTTACATAAGTGTAAACTTAATTTTTACGTTTGTATATTATCTTATTGGGGTTGAACATTTAGCTGGTTTAGATATGAGTACCGAAAAAGAAAAGTTTATGGAAGCCTTCTTTTTTAGTACACAAACCTACACTACTGTTGGTTATGGAAGAATTAGTCCAACAGGATTTTTAATGAATGTAGCTTCATCATTTCATGCGCTCATTGGTTTACTTAGTTTTGCCGTTGCAACAGGTTTAATGTATGGAAGGTTTAGTAGACCAAAAGCTTACATAAAATTCAGTGATAATGCATTGATATCACCATATAAAGATGGAAAAGCGTTGATGGTACGTTTAACACCTTTTAAAAATACAAGCTTATCCGATGCAGAAGTAAAGTTAACATTGGTAATTGTTAATGAACAAAACGGCACATCATCTAACCAATTTTTTAGTTTACCCTTAGAAATTAGCACTATTAATACCCTTACATTGAGTTGGACATTAGTGCATCCTATAACAGAAGAAAGCCCACTTTACTCATTTACAGAAGAGGATTTTAAAAATATTAAAGGTGAATTAATTATTTATATGAAAGCTTTTGATGATTTATTTAGTAATACAGTTATTACACGTTCATCATTTACTTTTGAAGAGTTTGTGTATGGCGCAAAATACAAACCAATGTTTCATAGAGATCATACAGCTAATACCACTGTTCTCGAACTTGATAAACTGAGTGATTATGATAACGTAACTTTATAAAAAAGGGCTTGTTGTTTTAAATGTACAACAAGCCCTTTTTGTTATTAAAAACAATTATTTTAAACTTTTAATAATTGCAATAAATTCTGCAGGTATTAAGCTTGCTCCGCCTACTAAACCACCATCAACATCTGGTTTCGAAAAAATATCAACTGCATTATTAGCTTTAACGCTACCGCCGTACAAAATTGAAACACTTGCTGCTACTGATGTTCCATATTGATTTGCAATAACGGTACGTATATGTTGGTGCATATCTTGTGCTTGTTCACTCGTTGCAGTACGGCCTGTACCAATAGCCCAAATGGGTTCGTAAGCAATAATAAAACCATTCATTTGCGCAGCTGTTAAATGAAACAAACTTTCTTTTAATTGTTGTTCAATATGGTCGTTTTGAGTATTTGCCTCTCTTATTGATAATGATTCACCGCAACAAAAAATTGGAGCCACTTTATTTTCGAGTGCAATATTTACTTTTTGCGCCAACATTTCATTTGATTCGTGGTAATATTCACGACGTTCGCTATGACCAATAATTACGTATTCAATACCCAAATGTTGTAACATAGGTGCACTTACTTCGCCTGTATAGGCGCCACTTTTATGGTTGTTACAATTTTGAGCCGCAATTTTAAAATTAGCAACTTTATCTGCAATTTTTTTGATAGATAATAAATAAGGGAACGGTACTGCAAAAATAGCTTGTTGGTTTGGCTGCAACTCAATGTTAGCTTCAACAATATCATTTATTAATTGTTCACCTTCAACTAAGGTTAAATTCATTTTCCAATTTGCAGCAGCAATTTGTTTACGCATGTGTTTTGATTATTTATGGTAATGTATATATTTTTTTTAGTTGTATAATTTCATCATTCTGTAAAGTTTGTCCTTTCATTTGTTTCCAATTTTCAATATCTTTCAAAGCTTTATCAAAATCATACTTTTCATTGCCCCAAGTAAAGTTGGGTGTATATTTTGGAGGCATAGCACTACCAAAAATATTGCAACAAACCCCCACTACACTCCCGGTATTAAATGAAGTATTGATAGCAGCCCTACTATAATCGCCCATTAATAAACCAGCTTTATTACCAGCATAAATTAGTGGTTCGTTTGTAGCTAGTTTGTAACCAACATTTCCACCTGTATTTTTAACATTACTATTACTGGTACCTGCTCCCAAATTACACCATTCACCTAAAACACTATCCCCTAAATAACCATCATGGGCTTTGTTACTATTGGCCAATAAAATACTGTTTTTTATTTCACCGCCAATGGTGCAATTAGCACCAATACTGGTAGCCCCATATATTTTGGTTCCCATTTTTACAATACTATTTGTACCTGCATAAAAGGATCCTCTAATAAATGAACCTTCCATAACAGTAGCATTGGCATCTATATAAATAGGTCCATTACTAGCATTTAAACTACAATACTCCACAGTTGCACCTGGTGCAATAAAAATGTGCGATGAGTTTATGATGGTATTAGTGCTGCTTATGGGTTCCGATATTTTATTTTTTGTTAAGAGAATGAAATCATGTTTTAAAGCAACATCATTATATTGAAACAAATGCCAAGGGTGGTTGAGCATAATAAGGTCACCGCCTGCTACTATCGTTTCTTCACTTTCAGCAGCATCCAGTATTTTTTGAAAATTTAAAATATTAGGGATGATGTTAGCCGGCACTTTAATACCATCATCCTGCTCATTTAAACTAACTTTTTGATTGGTAAGGGCTTCCCACTTTTCTTTGATGGTTAATATACCTATACGTAACTCAGCCGTGTGCCTCGTTAAAGTGAACGGATAAAATTGACTTTTAATATGTGTATCAACCAAAACAATCATTGGCTAAAAATACCACAAGTTTTTGAGATACTGCATAAAAAAAGGTCCATCATAAATGATGAACCTTACTTGTAAATATTTGTAATACTTATTTTGAAATTGGCTTATAATAACTTAATGCTTCTTGCATATATCCTTGTAATCTAGCTATTCTATTTTCGTCAGACGGGTGCGTTGATAACCATTCTGGTGGCTTATTTCCACCTGATGACGCTGCCATTCTATTCCAAAAACTAATAGCCTCTTGAGGGTTATAACCAGCCATTGCAGAAAACAATAATCCAAAGTGATCGGCTTCGTACTCTTGGTTACGAGAATTTTTTAACCCATATGCTTGGCTACCTAAACCATATACAGCATTAAAAATATTAGCTTTTTGACTTGTACCTGCTGCTGTACCTGCAACTGCACCAATACCTTGAAGTAAATACTCTTTACTCAAACGTTCGTTACTATGTTGTGCTACGGCATGTGTAATTTCATGCCCTAATACAATCGCTAAGGCTGCTTCATTTTGTGTAATGGGTAACAAACCAGTGTATACAACCACTTTACCACCCGGCATACACCAAGCATTCACATCTTTACTATCTACCAAATTAAATTCCCATTGATAACCGGCCAACACATCGCCTTTGCCTTGAGCACCGTAATAAGAGGTAATAGCATTTGCAATTCGAGTACCTACCCTGCGTACCATTTCAGCATCTCTATTAGTAGAGGTACTAAATACTTTATTTTCAGATAAAAAAGCTTTGTATTGTGTTAAAGCATCTGCTTGTAATTGTGCCTCTGGCACTAAATTCAATTGCTTTCTGCCAGTAACGGCGTTTTGTGTACAAGCTACCAAAGTAGCAACGGTAGCAAAAAGTAAAAATATTTTTTTCATTGTAAAGTTTTTATCTATTGTAAAACTAAACAATACCCGTACCAAAATACGCAACAGGATCAATATTTTATTTATTTCGATTTTTACGTCTATCTCTGTATTTCAAAATTGGAATCCTACTTTCAACTCCTTTTAACAAACGACCAATATTTTTTTGATGCGTAACAATTACTAATACTGCAACTAACAAAGCAAATAGTCTGTATAAAACCTCATGTTCATTCCATATCCACAATACAGAAATAGGCAACATAACACCAGCTAATATTGAACTAAGTGATACAAACCTTGTTAAATATAATACCAATAAAAATACCCCTACACAACTTACAGCTACAATGGGTTGAATTGCTAAAATCATCCCAAATAATGTTGCAACACCTTTTCCTCCCTTAAAATTAGCCCAAATGGGGAAAACGTGGCCAACAACGGCTGATAAGCCAAGACCAATCATTAAGTTCGTTCTATCTAAACTATTACCATGCTGTAAGTAATATGGCAAAAAATTATATAACCCTACAGCAACCAACCCTTTTAAAATATCACAAACCATCACAATTGTACCATATTTTGAGCCTAATACTCTAAAGGTATTTGTAGCCCCCATGTTACCACTGCCATAGTCCCTAATATCGATACCAAAAAATTTCTTACTTATGATTAATGCTGTGGGGATTGACCCTATGAGGTATGCTGTGATAATTAATAAAACTTCTTTCATGCAATGCTTGTTTTTAAGTGACGAATACACTACCACATAACACCCTTTTCAATCAAACACCATGTATTCGTATAGTAGATTGTTAACAATTACGTAACAAACAGTAACAAATATATGAAAAAACGCCTAACGAAATTGTAAATTGAACGCTTACATTTCCACATTTTAGCGCTGCTAATTCGAGTAAACTGCAATTAAAAGCGTTTTAACAATTTGCTAACTTCATTTTATATCAAATAAATGTCATATAAAAAACTAACTCATGAAAAAAACAATTTTATACCTGTTTTTTATAGGTACACCTTTTTGTTTGATGGCGCAAAACGGCAAAAAAATGAATACCAATCACACCAATATCATTAAAATTGGTACTGCAACTTATTTCAGCGATGATGATTTTCCATTTGCCATAAGTTGGGAAACTAAAATAGCCAACAAACAATCACTGCAATTTGGTATTTCTCCAAGGCTTTTAAAAAACGATTACGAAAATAAAAAAGGCATTGCTGTTTCAGCAGCTTACAGGTATTATATATCAAAAGGTAGAGAGGGATTACAAGGTTTATATTTATCGCCTGGTGTAAAATTTGGTACGTTGAAAAATAAATTTACCTATACGCAGTTTGATTATACCAATCCTATGCAGCCCACATACAGCAACAAAGAGGGTAAAAGTACTAATACAAGCATAAACGTTTTTACAACATTTGGCAAGCATTGGGTTTATAAAAGTGGTTTTAGTTTAGATATTGGTGTTGGCTTAGGCTATTATAACAATCAATATAAAGACGATGTAATACGTAGCATAAATACACCTTACCCTTATGTATACTATAAACCAGGTAACACTTATGGCATTGATGCCAATTTTGCAATTTCAATAGGCTATGCCTTTTAAGCGGTTGCTTTTACCAACAACCAATCACCCAATTTTTGAACTTCATTCACGGTAAAATTATAAGCCATTACAGTATCTGTAATGGCTTTTTCATCGTGCACCATAATACCGCTAAACAATACCATTGTACCTTTTTTGGTAGCATTTTTTATTGTTTGCATGTGCGCTTTAATGATATTAAGATTAATATTTGCCAAAACTACATCAGCAACAATACCGTTGGGTAAAGTTTCGGCTAAAGTATATTCACCATTTACACACCCGTTATTGAGGGCATTTTCTTTTGCATTTTCAATACTCCAAGCATCGTTATCAACTGCGTAAACAGCTGTTGCACCAAGTTTTTCCGCTAAAATGGCCAAGATGCCAGTACCTGTACCAAAATCAATTACGGTAGTATTTTTAAAATTGATAGTAGCCATATGTTGCACCATTAAGTGAGTGGTAGGATGATGCCCAGTACCAAAACTCATTTTGGGTGTCACCAAAATATTGTGTTCAAAACTTGTATCAATCGTATGAAAATGTGCTCTTATTGTTGCAAAAGGTTGGTTCGTAATTGGGTGCAAAATGTCTACCGGTTCAAAATCAGCTTCCCATTTTTCATTCCAATTTTTTTGTTGGATTATGGTAATTGTATAAGAAAATGAATGGTTAGTAATTAATACATCCAATTCATTTTTATCAAAAGAGGTTGATGGTATATATGCATGTAAGGTTTTACCCATTTCTTCAAAACCGTCAAAACCAATAGCATCAAGCTGTGCAATTAATACTTCTTGCTGGGCAAGTTCAATATTATTAAAGGTAATTTGTGTGTATTCCATAAAAAAAACTGCAACCCAAAGGCTGCAGTTGTATGTTTAAAATGTACAATTATTGTTGTGGTGCTTGAGGCGCATCTGGCTTAGCAGGTGCTTCAGGTTTTGGCATTAAAGCTTTTCTACTTAATTTAAATTTACCGGTACGTTGGTCAATTTCTAATAATTTCACTTTCACTTTTTCACCTTCTTTAAATACACCGTCCATAGTTTCTAAACGCTTCCAGCTAATTTCACTAATGTGTAATAAACCTTCTTTTTTAGGTAAAAATTCTACAAAAGCACCAAATTCTTTAATACTTTTTACCGTGCCTTCGTAAGTTTCGCCAACAACTGGTACAGCAACCAAACCTTGGATCCAGCTAAATGCTCTATCTAAGCTTGCTTTATCTTTTGAGAAAATGCTTACTTCACCTGCATTGTTTACTTCTTCAATATTTACGGTTGCACCTGTTTCTCTTTGAATTTCTTGAATAACTTTACCACCTGGCCCAATCACAGCACCAATGTATTCCTTATCAATGATAAACTTCACCATACGTGGCGCATGAGGTTTTACATCTTCTCTTGCTTTTTCAATGGTTTTATGCATTGCTTCTAAAATGTGCAATCTACCTTTACGAGCTTGCGCTAAAGCAGAACGCATAATATCCATACTTAAACCATCTACTTTAATATCCATTTGTACGCCACAGATACCGTCTTTTGTACCTGTAACTTTAAAATCCATATCACCTAAGTGATCTTCATCACCCAAAATATCAGTTAAAACAGCAAACTGATCGCCTTTTTTAATAAGGCCCATTGCAACACCACTTAAATGTTTTTTAAGTGGTACACCAGCATCCATCAATGCTAATGAACCAGCACAAACCGTTGCCATTGATGATGAACCATTACTTTCTAAAATATCACTCACTACACGAACTGTGTAAGGATATTCAGCACCCGGCATCATTTGTTTTAATGAACGCATAGCAAGGTTACCATGGCCTACTTCTCTTCTACCCACACCTCTCATCATTTTAACTTCGCCTGTTGAAAACGGTGGGAAGTTATAATGTAGAATGAACTTTGTGTATTCAGAATGATGGGCACTTTCTACCAATAATTCATCTAAAGGTGTACCTAATGTAACTGTTGTAAGTGATTGGGTTTCACCTCTTGTGAATAATGATGAGCCGTGAGGAGTTGGCAAAATATCAACTTCCATATCTAATTGGCGAATATCTTCTGTACCTCTACCATCTAACCTTTTACGGTCATTTAAAATCATATCTCTTACAACATGGTATTGTAATTCACCAAAATAATGACCAATTAATTTTTTGTCTTCATCTGCTAATTCTTCACCTAAATGCGCTTTCACTTCATCTTTTAAAGCAGCGAATGCATCACTTCTTTCATGTTTTGCAGAGGCTGATGATGCAATAGCATACATTTTATCTTTCGCAAATGCTTGAATTTTTGCATCTAGTTCTTCATTTCTGTAAGGCTTAGCATATTCACGTTTTGTACCTGCACCAACTAAATCTCTCAATTCTTCTTGTGCCTTTACATGAGCTTTTATAGCTTCGTGGGCAGTTTCAATTGCAATAATCAAATCTTCTTCGCTACATTCTTGGCTTTCACCTTCTACCATCATGATGTTTTTGTTGGTAGCGGCAATTAAAAACTCCATATCAGATTTTGCCAATTCACTACGTGTAGGGTTTACAATCATTTTACCATCTACCCTACCTATACGCACTTCCGATAAAATTTCTTGAATCGGAATATCTGAAACGGCTAATGCTGCAGATGCTGCTAAACATGCTAAAGCATCAGGCATCACTTCATCGTCAGATGAAATTAATGAAACCAATACTTGAACATCGCAGAAATAATCTTCTGGAAATAATGGACGTAACGCCCTATCAATTAACCTAGAGGTTAAAATTTCGTAATCGTTTAACCTAGCTTCTCTTTTAAAGAATGAACCTGGTATACGGCCAGCTGATGCAAATTTTTCTTGATAATCTACTGATAACGGAAAAAATGATTGTCCTTCTTTAGGTTCTTTATTGGCTACAACAGTGGCTAATAAAATGCAGTTACCTTGGCGAACCGTAACAGCACCATCTGCTTGACGGGCCATTTTACCAGTTTCGATCGTAACCATGCGCCCTCCACCAATATCAAATGAAACTGATTTTGCTTGTAATGTTGACATTATTAATATTTTAATTTGAAAGTAACTTTCAACTTTGTTAAAAAGATTGGTATGTATAAAGAATAAATCCCAACGGTAAAATACTGTTGGGAAAAATTCTTAAAAATACATATAGTAAATTATTTACGGAGACCTAATTTTTCAATCAATGCTCTGTAACCAGTTAAGTCGTGCTTGCTTAAGTAAGTAAGTAATCTTTTACGTTGACCTACCATTTTCATTAAACCACGTTGAGAAGAAAAATCTTTTCTGTTGGTTTTTAAATGATTTGAAATATGGTTAATACGCTCTGTAAGCATGGCAATTTGGCCCTCAATAGAACCAGTATTCTTAGCGTTTCCGCCGTAGGTTGAGAAAATAGTTAATTTTCTTTCAGTTGTTAAATGCGACATCAATTTTTTGTTTAAAACGGTTATGTTTTATCTTTTTTATATTTCGTTGCAAAAGTAGTAAAAAAATGAATAGTTTGAGGTAATTTGACTATTTTTTTTGAATATTGCGACTTCATGAGTATAAAATTTGCTATTATTGGGTGTGGCCGCATTGGTAGTAGGCATGCAATACAAATTGCAGCACAGGCAAAATTAATAGCTGTTTGTGATATTGATTTACAAAAAGCCCAAAACTTGGCGCAACAATATGGAGCCAAAGCTTACGATAACATCCATACATTATTAACCAACGAACCAACCATTGAGGTAGTGAGTATATGTACACCTAACGGTTTACATGCCCCACAAACTATAGCTGCTTTACAAAGCAAAAAACACGTACTCTGCGAAAAACCATTGAGTATATCAGTAGCTACAGCAGCGCAAATGTTACAAACTGCTGCGGCAAACCATCAAAAATTATTTGTAGTTAAACAAAATCGATACAACCCTCCCATCATCTTTTTAAAAAAATTGATTGATGATGGAGCTCTCGGAAAAATTAATAGTTTCCAGATAAATTGTTTTTGGAACCGACCAACAGCGTATTATCAAGATTGGAAAGGAACAAAAGAGTTAGATGGTGGTACGTTGTATACCCAGTTTAGCCATTTTATAGATTTAATGTATTGGTTATTAGGTGATGTAGCGACTGTACAAACCACAGTTGCCAATTTTTTGCACCCTACCATCGCATTTGAAGATACGGGCATGGTTATTTTTAATATGCAAAATGGCGCCATAGGAACACTCAACTATACAGTGAATAGTTTTGATACTAATATGGAAGGCTCCATTACCGTTTTTGGTGAAAAAGGTACTGTAAAAGTGGGCGGACAATACCTCAATGAATTAGAATATTGTAATGTTCAAAATGTTGAAGTACCTACCTTACCAAAGGGCAACCCCTCCAACAGTTATGGTTTTTACCAAGGCAGTATGAGCAATCACGATAAGGTTTACGAAAACATTATTGCAGCTTTACAAAATAATGAACATGAAGTTGCTAGTGGTGAAGATGGACTGAGAACCGTAGTAATAATCGAAAAAATTTATGCAGCTAGCCAACATTAATAAAATTATACATATTGTAGGTAACCGTCCACAATTTGTAAAGTTGGCCGTTTTACATAAAGCCTTGGCCACATTAACCAATGTTACACAACAAATCGTACACACAGGGCAGCATTTTAGTGAACAAATGAGTGGTATTTTTTTTGATGATTTAGCAATACCCACACCCAACATCAACCTACAAATAAATAATACCACTGCCAACCATTTTATTGGAGCAGCCACCGAGGCTTTGCAACAATATTTAATTAACCAGCCTAACAGCATTGTAATGGTTTATGGCGATACCAACACCACATTGGCTGCCAGTATTGCAGCAAAAAAAGTGGGTTTACCATTGTTTCATTTTGAAGCAGGCGTACGAACTTTTGATATGCAAATGCCAGAAGAAATAAACAGGGTAATTGCTGATAGATTAGCCGATGTGAACTATTGCTGTACCACCTTAAATAATACCACTTTACATAAAGAAGGTTTTGGGCAAGCTATAAAAAACGAAGTAATTATAACAGGCGATTTAATGTTGGATGCTTTTCTAAAAATACCTGCTCATGACACCGCAATTACAAACTATGATAAATATGTTGTAGCCACAATTCACAGAGCGGCTAATTTAAGTAGTGCCTTATATTTAAGTGAAATTATTACAGCACTCAACCAAATACACTTACAAATACCGGTAGTATTGCCTATACACCCACATACGCAACAAAAAATAAATGAATTTGGTTTACAACCTCAGTTTGATGTAATACCTGCATTGGGGTATCCGCAAATGAAGCGATTATTAAAAGATGCTACTTACGTAATTACAGATAGTGGCGGTACTTGCAGGGAGGCCTATTTTTTACAAAAGCAATCCTTAATTATAATGGACAAGGTTTTTTGGCCTGAAATAATTGCTGAAGGTGCTGCTTTACAAACGGGCGCCCAAACGAATGAAATTATAAGCAACTTTGAAAAATTACCACATATAGGAGCATCATTTAATGCAGCCATATTTGGTGATGGTACTGCTGCTGAAAAAATAACTGCACATATTGCACAGTACATTGCAACACATTAATAGCTATTTTTATAAAGATGAATGTTGCAAAAAAAATAACGGTATCGGTCATTTCTGATTTAACAACTGATCAACGAGTAATACGTATAAGCAATTGTTTACAGGAAATGGGGTTTGATGTTACGGTAATTGCCCGTTGTTTTAATAACAGTCTACCTTTAGATACTTACTTATTTAAAGCCCAACGCATTCATTGTATTTTTAAAAAAGGGATGTTGCAATATGCTGAATTCAACATCAAACTATTTTTTAAATTGTTGTTTATTAAAACAGATTATTTGTTGGCGAACGATTTAGATACCTTGCTCCCAAATTACATCTTACATAAATGGCGCCGCAAAAAATTATTTTACGATACACATGAGTATTTTACGGGTGTACCAGAATTAAGTCAAAAACCTTTAAAACGCCGTATTTGGAAGGCTTTGGAAAATTATATTTTTCCGAAATTACCTGTTGTATATACCGTTAACAACTCCGTAAAAAATACCTACCAAAAAGAATATGGCAACCACCTACAAGTTGTACGTAATGTACCCGTAACACAAAGTATTACGCCAATAAACATCCCTACAGCATGGCAGCATAAAACCATTATTTTATTGCAAGGTGCAGGCATAAATGAAGGTAGAGGTGGCATGGAACTTTTACAAGCCATGCAAATATTGCCAGATGAATATTTGTTGTTAATGATTGGTAGTGGCAACCAATGGGAAGCCATTGCAGCAAAACGAATACAATTAAACCTGCAGCACAAAGTAGTGATGCTTAATAAACTACCGCCAGCTCAATTAAAACAATATACTGCTATTGCACATGTTGGATTAAGTTTAGATTCGTTTGAAGATTTAAACTGTTTGTATAATTTACCCAACAAAGTATTTGATTATATACATGCTACGGTCCCCATTATTGCAACGGCAATACCAGAAGTAAAAGCTATTATTGAAGCCTATCATGTAGGTATAACTATCACCAATAATGAGCCTGAAACTATTGCCACAGCTATACAACAACTATTTGCTGATCAACAACAATACCAACAACTCAAAATAAATTGCAGCAAAGCGGCAACATTACTTTGTTGGGAAAACGAACAACACCAATTAATAAAAATATACGAACCCTTTTTGTGAGCCAACAACACGTACATATTGTAATGCATGATGTACCGTACCCTGCTGATTTTGGCGGTGTGGTCGACTTATTTTATAAACTAAAATGGCTGCATCATTTTGGTGTACAAATACACTTGCATTGTTTTGTTAATAAACGTCCGCCACAAAATATATTACATTCATTTTGTGCAACGGTTCATTATTACCCTCGTAAAAAGTTAGGAGGACTATCATTGCAATTACCATATATAGTTGCCAGCAGGCGTAGCAAAGCATTGTTGCATAAATTAATGCAAGATGATTACCCTGTTTTATTAGAAGGTATTCATTGCTGTTATGAGTTATACAAAAACAATTTACCTAACAAGCGCATTTTATTACGATTACACAATGTTGAGTTTGCTTATTACAAACAATTAGCCATTCACGAAAAAAATATTTTCAAGAAAATATATTATCAAATGGAAGCTAGACTGTTACAACGATTTGAAGCAACCATTGCAGCCAAAGCACATAAAATACTCACCGTAAGTGAAGATGATGTGGTGACTTACCAACAACATTTTAAAGTAAATAACTGTACATTTTTGCCCGTGTTTTTACCTCATCAACAAGTTGATAGCATGGTAGGCAAGGGAAAATATTGGTTATACCATGGTAATTTAAGTGTAAATGAAAATGAAGTAGCAGCAGCTTGGCTCATTAAAAATGTAGCACCTCAAACAATATTGCCGTTTATAATTGCAGGTAAAAATCCATCAACCTATTTAAAAAACTTAGTAAAGGCAAATAGCAACATCACATTGGTGGAAAGTCCTACTACAGCGCATTTACACCAGCTCATTCAAGAGGCACATATCAATGTATTACCCTCATTTAACAATACGGGTGTAAAACTAAAATTACTCAATGCCTTGTATAATGGTAGATTTTGTTTGGTAAACAATGCAGGTACAGCCGGCTCTGGTTTAGATGCTTTATGTAACATTGCAACTGATACAAACTCATTTATTACAACTATAAACGAGTTAAGTAAACAACCATTTTCTGAAAATGAAAAGCAGCACCGAAGCGCTGCTTTAAACAATTTATATAATAATGCAATGAATGCACAAGCACTCGTTAAGATGCTACTGTAGCATTATCCCAAACTTTTCCATTTTCCGTTTTAATAGTACGAGCTGGGTATTTATTAATAACTACATAATCATGCGTTGCCATTACAATTGATGTTCCAAAATCACGGCAAATATGGAATAATAACTGCATAATTTCATCGCTAGTTTCAGGATCTAAGTTACCCGTTGGTTCATCAGCCAAAATTAATTTAGGAGAGTTCAGCAAAGCCCTAGCTACATCAATACGTTGTTGTTCGCCGCCACTCAATTCAAATGGCATTTTAAAACCTTTGGTTGATAAATTCACTTTATCTAATACATCAGCAATTTTATCATCCATTAATTTTTCATCTTTCCAACCAGTTGCTCTTAAAACAAACTTCAAATTTTCATTTACATTTCTATCTGTCAACAATTGAAAATCTTGAAACACAACGCCTAAATTTCTTCTTAAAAAAGGAATGGTTTTCCAAGTAAGCTCACGAAGGTTATGCCCTACAACCCAGCCTTCGCCTTGAGTTAACTCTAAATCGCCGTACAAAGTTTTTAACAAGCTACTTTTTCCGGTACCCGTTTTACCTACTAAATATACAAATTCACCTTTATCAACTGATATGTTTACATCACCTAAAATAAGGGTACTGCTTTGGTAAATATTTACTCCTTTTAATTCTATAATAGATTGAGACATGTAATGCTGTTTGTTTTATGCTTTACAAATGTAAATATTCAAAAATGGCTTATGAAATGTTTTTTATAAGTAGGATGTTAAAATATTACAATTAGTACAATATGTAATTAAAAACGATTAATTTACTGATTAAAGAATTTTAAATAATAAACTAATCAATGAAAAAATACATCATAGCAACCCTTGCATTTTTTAATTTTTCACAACAAACCATCAACGCACAAACCAACCCCAATGCACAATTACCTGCAAAATTAAAAACGACTGCTACCTTAAAAATGCCCACAGGTGTAATAGGCCAAGCCAATGCAGTAAATGCAACTGGCATTACCGTGGTAGTTGATACCACCATAAGAGTAGCGCCAACTTATGCTTATTTAGCTATAGATTTTGCACAAGTAACAGGTACTAATAATATAGATATTTTAAACGGCACTCATTTATTTTGGATTTTTGACAAAACAGGTAAAGAAATAAAATTGCCACTCAAAGTATTATCAAGCGTAAAAGCAGCTATGGAAGGTAATGGGCCAGTTGAGTTAAAAGTGAGGGTTCCATTTCGGTTGAAAACTGATAAAAATTTATACACTATTCACTATCGCTGGGAAAGTAAAGATAAATCACGAAACATTGATGTACTCACTACCAAATAATAAAAAACCATCGTTAATAAACGATGGTTTCATTTTTTGTAATAATATGTAGTTCTTTTTTATCAGCCGCCGCTACCCTACCAATTATTTGTGCTGCTACACCAAATGATTGGGCAGTTGTAATCATTGTTTCGGCATCGGCTGCATCGCAATAAATTTCTAAGCGGCAGCCCATATTAAATACTTCGTACATTTCTCTTGCATTGCTACCACTACTTTTCGCAATAATTTCAAATATTTCAGGCCCCTCAAAAAGATTATCCTTTATAATTTTAAAATTACCCGGTAGGTATTTCATGCATTTTGTTTGTCCGCCCCCACTACAATGAATTAACCCATGTATTTTTTCAAAATGTTCATTTAATAATACTTTTAAAACAGGTGCATAGGTACGTGTTGCACTTAACAATAATGCACCCACTGTAGTACTCGTACCATCATGCCTTGTAATAGCATCTGTTAGGCGGTGTGGGCCAATATATACCACATCATTGTTGAGGTTGTTATCAAAACTTTCTTTAAAATTTTCAGCATAATATTTACTCAATACATCATGCCGAGCACTGGTAAGGCCATTACTTCCTAAACCGCTATTGTAGCTGGTTTCATAATGTGCCTGACCAAATGAAGCTAAACCAACAATTACATCCCCAGCTTTTATTTTATCGTTGCTAACAATATTTTTTTTAGGCCATCGGCTCGTCATGGTACCATTTACAGCTACGGTACGTACCACATCACCCACATCAGCGGTTTCGCCGCCAAGGTAACGAATGTTAACGCCATGAGTGGCCAACATATCAAATACTTCTTGTGTACCCGTAATAATTTGCTGCAGCACTTCACCTGGTATTAAATGTTTGTTGCGATCAATTGTTGAATTAAACACAATATTATCATGAATACCAACACACAATAGGTCATCTAAATTCATCACCACCGCATCTTGTGCAATACCTTTCCAAACACTGCTATCACCCGTTTCTTTCCAATATAAATAAGCTAAAATGCTTTTGGTACCAGCACCATCTGCATGCATTACGTTTACAAAATCAGCATCATTACCCAAAAAATCAGGATAAATTTTACAGAAAGCATGCTCAAACAAACCCTGATCAAGGTTTTGAACAGCTGCATGTACTTCTTCTTTTTGAGCAGAAACACCTCTTTTTGCGTATAATGACATGTTTGATGGTATTTTTAGGTAGTGATAATAGTTGTGTTTATGAATTGCAAAATAAATGTTTGCTAACCGATTTTCAATATTCATTTCTCAACTACTTTTGCACCGCTAATATGAACATTTATAAAGATATTAATCAATTACCTGCATTTAAAAATGCAGTTATTACCACCGGTAGTTTTGATGGAGTGCATCAAGGTCATGTACAAATTATTGAGCAGCTTAAAAAAGAAGCACAAAAAATAGATGGTACACCGGTTTTAATTACGTTTTACCCTCACCCCAAACAAATTGTACAAATAAAAGATAAACCACTATTTGTATTAAATACACCAGCCGAAAAATACCATTTATTACAGCAAAACGGTATTGAGCATATTGTAGAAGTACCTTTTAATGCTAAATTTGCTGCATTAACAGCAGAGCAATACATTGATAAATTTTTGGTAAAAAGTTTTCACCCATCTGTAATTGTTGTTGGGTACGATCATCGTTTTGGGCACAACCGTACAGGTGATTTTAGTTTACTTCAAAGCAAAGCGGCACAGCATCAATACGAAGTAAAAGAAATACCGGAGCATATTTTAAAAAACATTACCATCAGCTCAACCAAAGTAAGAGATGCCATTACAAGTGGTGATATACAAAAAGCCACCGCTTATTTAGGCTATCAATATTTTTTTAGTGGTGTGGTTGTGGAAGGCAATAAGCTTGGCCGTACCATTGGCTACCCTACTGCCAATTTAAAAATTGAAGATGACCATAAACTAGTGCCAGCCAATGGCGTATATGCAGTTGATGTACAATTACAAAAGCAACAATGTAAGGGTATGATGAATATTGGGGTTAGGCCAACGGTTGATGGTACAAAGCGTACCATTGAAGTGAATATTTTTGATTTTGATGAAGATATTTATGGCCAACAAATTACCATTACCCTCAAAAATCAGCTTCGTACTGAAATAAAATTTGATGGTTTGGCTGCACTCACCCAACAATTAGCAAAAGATAAATTAATGGCACAACAAGTAAATGCTTAGTTTGGTAGCATTATTTTTACAATTAACTCTTTCATTAATTGTGCCCCAGTATTGCCACCATCGTCAACGCCCAAACTTTTTAAATTGTAATGGTGCAGTAATAAAATTATTTTTTCAACACCTGCATAGCCATAATTTTTCATAGCTAATTTACCTTGGCCTAGTGCAATTGGGTTAAAGTAAAATAATGGTTTTAAGGCATTATCACTTTGATCTTGCATGGTGGTAGCAATATACACTTTGCTAAAATATGCATACAAAGCAGGTAGTACCATCTGTATAGGAGCAGCCTTGGGGTTTGCATCAAAGTATTGTATAATTTTTAAAGCGGCAGCTAAATCTTTTTTTATAATGGCGGCTTGCAACTCAAACACATTGTACTCTTTACTGATGCCAATGTATTTTTCAATATCATCTTCATCAATTGTTTTTTTCTGTTGTAGGTTCACCAACAGCTTATCAATTTCGTTCGAAATTCTGCTTAAATCGTTGCCAATATGCTCTTCTAACAAAGCGGCACTTTTGGGTTTTATGGTTAAGCCCTTGCTTTGTACAAGCTCCATAATCCACTCTTGTACCTTACCCTCTTTCATTTTTTGAGTAACCAATACTTCAGCATTGGCTTGTATTATTTTATATAATTTCTTACGTTTATCAACACCTTTCGATTTATAAGCCACCACAAAAACGGTAGTTGCCATAGCGTTTTCAATATAGCTACCTAGCTCTTCTAAATCTTTATCTTTCATGTGCTGGGCTTCTTTCAAGATAACCACCTGCTTTTCTGCAAACATGGGGTAACGCCTGCAAGCGTTTATAATTTGTGCCCAATCAGCATCTTTACCATAAAAAACGGTGAGGTTAAATGAAGCATCGGCCTCACTTAAAATATGGTGTTCAGCATAGTTCACCACCTGGTCAATATAAAAATCTTCTTCACCTTCTAACCAATACACAGGTTTAAAAGTATTTTTTTTCCAGCTCGATAAAATTTTTTCTACGCTCATAATCAACCTTAAATGTATATAAATTACACTTTAAAATATGTCTTTAAAACTTTTGGCACAATATTCGTAATTGTGTGTTCAAAATGTAAAACACAAAACTATTGATTAAATTATACTTGAAAATTTAATTATTTCATTTAAAAAATAAAGTTATGGCATTCGAAAATTATCCAGAAGCAGAACAAACACCACTAAAAGCAGTTAATGGTGCACCAGAGAGAAAAAATAACTTTCGTCCGATTATTACAGGTTTATTAGTAGCCGCATTATTGGGTACTTGGGGTTATATCATTTACGATAAAAACCAAACGAAAGAAACCATTGTACAGAAAGATACAATGATCGCTAGCACATCATCACAAAGAGATCAATTACAAAAAGAGTTAGAAGATGCTGCAATGCGTTATGATGTATTAAAAACTTCTAACTCAAAAAAAGACAGTGCTATTACTGTTAAAGACAAAGAGATTGCTGATAAAAAATCTCGTATTCAAGAGTTATTGAACAAAGCAAACGCAACACAAGCTGAATTAAATGAAGCAAAACGTTTGATAGCTTCTTTAAATGGTGATATTGAAGGTTACAGAGAACAAGTGGCCGTGTTACAACAACAAAAAACACAGTTAATTGCAGAAAAAGAAGTAGTAACACAACAACGAGATAGGGTTCAACGTAACTACGATTCATCAACTTTAGTATTGAAACAAAAAGAAGATATGTTGAACGTTGCATCAACCTTACATGCCTCTAACTTCAACATTGTAGGTATCAATGAAAAAAGTAACGGTAAAGAAAAAACAACTTCTACCGCCAAAAGAGTTGATAAACTTCGTATTAGTTTTGATTTAGATGAAAACATGGTATCAGAAAGTGGTACTAAAGAAATATTTGTATGCATTACTGGGCCTGATGGTAACCCTATTGCAGTACAAGCCTTAGGTTCAGGTACTTTTAGTACAAGGGCTGGTGTTCAAAAACCATACACACAAAAGTTAGATGTTAATTACACTCAAAACAAACGTCAAACTATTAGTTTTGATTGGAAACAAAATTCAGATTTTGCTACCGGTAATTACAAAATTGAAGTGTACAACAATGGCTTTAAAGTGGGTGAAGGTTTTAAACCACTTAAAAAAGGTGGCTTATTTAGTTAATTACTTTGAGGGTATATATAAAAAAGCGACAATTCATTTTGTCGCTTTTTTTATTTAAAATAATGCCCTTAATGAAGCGGTACCTCTGTGAATGGTAGGTGCAAAACCCGGTTTACGACCTTCATACATTAAACTAATTTCAATATTACCTGCAATACGTTTGGTAAAATCTGCATTCCATAAATAGTTTTTACCGGGTTGTAAACCATCTAATAATAAATAACCTACCGTTGTATTTTGTGCTCCGCTATAGCCTTTAAAATTGATGTTGTTGTAGGTAAACTTTATATTGATACTGCTGCCAGAAAGTATATTATACTTAACATCCGTAACCAAAGCATTATTGATGGCTTGCTCAAGCGAATCAATCATATTTCTTTTTTGAGAAAACACATAACCTAAAGTGGCTCTTAAATTAGATTTATACACATAAGTAAGGCTCGGTTCTACGCCTTGTTGTAACACTTTATAATTTCTATTATCAAATTTTACGGCCTGTGTAGTTAAATTATTGTTTACTTGTTTTAATACCAACGTGGTTACCAATTTTCTTTTAAAACTAGCTCTAATACTAGCGTTGAGGGTTTGCACATCTCTACTTTCAATACCATAGGTTAATAAAGATTTTGATGATGCTTTACTATGTGTAAACGTTACACCAAATTTTGCACTCGTTCTATTATAAAAATAAGTGTTTGAAAAAAACGAGTTCAACGTTATCAACGAAGTATCTATTAAACTTTTGCTGAATGGATTAAATAAAAAGTTTTTGTTAGCCACATTTTTCTTATTGATTTGTAGCGTTGATGAAGTAGTACTCCGTAACAAAAGGGTATTTAAAAACCCTTTTTTATTGGGGCTGATGATGGCTTTCGGTTCAATATCAATGCTGTAATTAAACTGTAAATAATTGGTTTTTACATAAGCATTGGTTGGTGTAAATACCCTGATGTATTTTCGTTGATCAGGAAAAATAGCTTCTTCAAATTCATTTAATTCCGTAATGCCATTGTTGTTATAATCTATCCAGGTGTAAATGCCTTGTCCGGCTGGTACTTCAATATATGTAAAGGCTCTTTTTTGCTCCTGACCGCTACCCACTTCATATAAAAAATTACCATTTATAAAACCATTGAACTCATTAATAAAATATTCAGCTCTGCCTAATACAGACTGGTCGGGCTTTTGCAAGCTCACATTTGAGTTGAGTATAGTAAGTGAACGATACGAACCTTTAAAACGAAATTTATGATGTTCACTTGCAAACAACTCTGTACCAATGCTAAAATTATCACTTCTATCAGCTGCTTTTAATGCTGATGTGGTTGGTAGCAAATCATTTCTAGTAAAATAAGATGCGTTCCATTTGTTTAATTTGTTGGGGTTTGATTGTATGTAAAATTCATAAAAATTAAATGCAAAGCTGTTAAAATCAACCGTATCTAAAACGTTGTTTTTTATAAGATTTCGTTCACTTGTATACCTTGCACCAATTTGTACATTATTGAAACTTTTCAAAGTTTTACTAACATCTACACTTGGCCTTAAAAAAGTGCCTGTTTGTGCATTGTTTTTAAAAAGGGTATAACTCAATACCGTATTGAGCACCCATCCATTTTGGTTGTAATGCTGTACTATTTTTTGCCTAAAGCCATTGTAGCCATCGCTTCTATTATAATTGGTAACATCAATTTGAACATCATTATTTTTAGCATCAAGCAAACGAGCACCAATATTGGTAATATGTTCATCTGCAACATTTACAATAAAGGGTAAGCCCCAATCTCTTAAAAACTCCACGTTTCGCAGTCGTTCAATTTGCTTAAACCTAGCTTGTACTAGCTCATAACCAGCATTGGTTTGCAACGCTAAGGATTTACTGAACAAACGAACGCCTTTACTTTGGTTTTGAAATTGTAATTTAATTGCTAAGCCAGTATTATCATTTTTATCTTTTGCTGAAAATAGGTTTACATCGTAATTACTAAGAGCAGCTTCTGCCTTGAAAAGGCAATTTTGTTTAAAATTATATTGAACACCTGCAGTAAACACTTGTAATTTTTTAGGTGTAATTAATAACACCACAGGTTCCCAATCGCCTTGCTTTACGCCATTTACAGGCGCTATCCATTGATAAGCCGTGCCATTAGTAGCATTTTGTAAAGGCTGGTAATTACCCATACCTGCCCCAACAAATGTGAATGAAAGTGAGTACAACTCATCAAGCGGATTGGTTGATAACACATATACATTGGGATAGGTAGTACCGTTCACCAACGAATCAACCTTACGATAAAATAATCTTGATTGCTGAAAAGTATCTCTTACCGCACTTTGATAAAATGCCTTGTTGATGCTATCACCCACGTCTGCCAAAAACTGTTTTTGTTTTACATCTAACACTTGGTCGATACTCGAGTTTTTTGCATCACTATTGGAATAGGCACCTAAAAACACTTTTACTTTTTTGTTGATGTTAACATCATCAGCCACATATAGTTGAGCATTTAAAAAGTTTCTATCAGCATATTCAAATTCAACCTGTACCCTACTATCTTTTGTAATAAAACGTTTTGGTGTAAATGTAATTTCTGCAGTGTTGTAGTTAATTACATAATCTTGATCTTCGCCTCTTTGCAATTTTACTCCATCAATAAAAACCCTTTCAGTATTGGCTAAAATAACAAAATACAATTCATTGTTAGCCCCTTGAAGCTTGTATGGCCCTTGGTTTCCTTCAAGTGTTGTTAAAATATTACGGGTAAATTTTCCTTTTGCTACTGCACCACTAACCAACAAACTATTGCTAATATTTTTATTGATTTTGTTATCAATTGAAAAAGCAACTCCTTGTAAGCGTTTGTAAAAATTAAGAAAATAGTTATTGCTTTGGCGAATATCAATATCACCTAAACTTACTTGCCAGTTTTTCTTTTTAGCTTGAAAAAAAATGCGGTCAAAATCACGTAAATCTTGGGTATTACCATCGGGTTGAATCGGAATATTATTATCCGTAATTGCAGCTGTTACTTCAATACTATCTGCAATAAAACCATTGAGTTGTAAGTTAAGGGTACTGTTTACCACTGCATCTTGGTTATTACCAAATGAAATAGCCCTACCAAAAGTTCCATCAGCTTTTAATGTTCCAAAATTTAATAAAGGGTTTGTAGCCGTATTGTTATTATTGCTCACAATAAATGGGTTTTCGGCCGAAAACCTAAACCGAATGGCATCATAATCATACCGCTTAGCTACAGCATTTATTTTAAAAGGAAAAACCCTATAACGTACTTCAACACTATCAACAAAAGGCAGTTGTTTCCATGTAATACTACCATTTACTTCATCTAAAATATATTGGTTGGGCAATATATTATTAATAGAAAAAGTACCGGGTGCTATACTGTTTGAGTCAATTTTTTGGGTGGGATATTGTACCTTAATTTTTTTTATTCTGATGTTTGAATTGGGCTTATTGGTAATTTGCCCAAAAGTTGTAATTGAATAACACATGCATACCAAAACAGTCGCCACTATTTTATATAATGACTTTTGATGCTGATATGATTGACTATTTTTTATGGTAAAAATATTTGAGTGAATATACTGATTACACCTTAATAAAGAGTTGTAGTAAGGGTCTTTCGCTGCTATTGTCTGTAAAAAATAAATGGCCTGAAGGCAAAACCAACAGACCATTTAAAGCTATTTTTTTGAATATTAATTTTCTTCAGTACCTAAACTAGCAGTTAAGTATTCTTTGTTCATACGAGCAATGTTAGCCACTGAAATACCTTTAGGGCATTGAGCTTCACATGCATAAGTATTGGTACAGTTACCAAAACCTTCTTTATCCATTTGAGCTACCATGTTTAATGCACGACTTTCTCTTTCAGGATCACCTTGTGGCAACAAAGCCAACTGCGAAATTTTAGCACCTACAAATAACATTGCACTACCATTTACACAAGTAGCTACGCAAGCACCACAACCAATACAAGCAGCTGCCATAAATGCATCATCAGCTTTCTTTTTATCGATTGGGATAGCATTAGCATCCACAGCGTTACCGGTATTTACACTAATATAACCTCCTGCTTCAATAATTCTATCGAAAGCGGTACGGTTCACCATTAAATCTTTCACCACAGGGAAAGCTTTGCTACGCCAAGGTTCTACCACAATAGTATCGCCATCTTTAAAAGCCCTCATGTGTAATTGGCAAGTAGTGTTTTGTTTCCATGGACCATGGGCTTCACCATTAATGTGCATACTACACATACCGCAAATACCTTCTCTACAATCATGATCAAATGCAATAGGTTCTTTGCCTTCGTTGATGAGCTGTTCGTTTAAAACATCAAACATTTCTAAGAAACTCATTTCAGATGAAATATTTTTCACTTTATAGGTTTCGAAGCTACCTTTTGCTTTATTATTTTTTTGGCGCCATACTTTAAGCGTCAAATTCATTGAATAGTGTTCCATATGAATATTTATATGGTTGAAAGTTTTAAAAAATCGATTATTGGTTATTACTTGTAACTACGTTGTGTAGGCTTAACAATTTCAAAGTTTAAAATTTCTTTGTGTAATTGCCATTCGCTTTCACCTTTAAGCTCCCAAGCTGCTACGTAATTATAGTTTTCATCATCACGTTTTGCTTCGCCATCTTCCGTTTGACTTTCTTCTCTAAAGTGCCCACCACAACTTTCTCTTCTATCAAGTGCATCTAAACACATCAACTCACCTAGTTCAATAAAATCAGCAACACGGCCTGCTTTATCTAACTCAGGGTTCATTTCATTGATATCGCCTGGTATACGTACATCGCTCCAGAATTCTTTTTTCAAGGCTCTTATTTCTTCAATAGCTTCTTTTAAGCCTTGTTCGTTACGAGCCATACCGCATTTATCCCACATAATTTTACCTAAACGTTTGTGGAAGCTTTCCACCGTTTTAGTTCCTTTTATGCTCATTAATTTTTCAATACGCTCTTTTACTTTACTTTCAGCTTCTATAAAAGCAGGCTGGTTAGGATCAACTGCACCATTACGAATTTCATCAGCCAGGTAATTACCAATAGTATATGGAATTACGAAATAACCATCAGCCAAACCTTGCATTAATGCGGATGCACCTAAACGGTTGGCACCGTGGTCGCTAAAGTTAGCTTCACCCAATGCATATAAACCTGGTATGGTTGTTTGCAATTCATAATCAACCCATAAACCACCCATGGTATAGTGTACCGCAGGGTAAATACGCATTGGCATTTCGTAAGGGTTTTCACCAGTAATTTTTTCATACATGGCAAATAAGTTACCGTACTTTTCTTCCACTACTTCTTTACCTAGCGCTATAATTTCAGCTTCGCTTAATGATAAGTTTCTTTTATTGGCTTCAATTTTACCATAGCGTTTAATGGCATCAGCAAAATCTAAGTACACGGCCATTTTGGTAGTACCTACACCGTAACCTGCATCGCAACGCTCTTTAGCGGCACGGCTAGCCACATCTCTTGGTACTAAATTACCGAAGGCAGGGTATCTTCTTTCTAAATAATAATCTCTTTCTTCTTCAGGAATATCAACAGCTTTACGAGGATCGTTCTTTTGTTTAGGCACCCAAATTCTACCATCGTTACGTAAACTTTCACTCATTAAAGTAAGTTTACTTTGGTGATCGCCACTTACAGGTATACAAGTTGGGTGAATTTGTGTAAAGCAAGGGTTACCAAAGTAAGCACCTTTTTTATGTGCTTTCCAAGCAGCGGTAACATTACTACCCATTGCGTTGGTACTTAAATAAAATACATTACCATAACCACCTGTACATAAACAAACGGCATGAGCACCATGTCTTTCTAACTCACCTGTTTCCAAATTACGGGCAATAATACCACGAGCCACACCATCTACCAACACCACATCTAACATTTCGTGCCTGCGGTGCATGGTTACATTACCCAAAGCTACTTGACGCTCCAAGGCACTGTATGCACCTAATAATAATTGCTGACCTGTTTGTCCGGCTGCATAAAACGTACGTTGTACTTGCGTACCACCAAATGAACGGTTACTCAACAAGCCACCATATTCTCTTGCAAATGGTACACCTTGAGCCACACACTGATCAATAATTGATGTACTAACTTCAGCTAAACGGTGAACGTTGGCTTCTCTAGCTCTGTAATCGCCACCTTTTACTGTATCGTAAAATAAACGGAAGACAGAGTCACCATCATTTTGATAATTTTTGGCTGCATTAATACCACCTTGAGCGGCAATACTGTGGGCACGCCTTGCACTGTCTTGAAAACAAAATGCTTTTACTTTATAACCAAGCTCTCCAAGAGAAGCCGCTGCTGATGCACCTGCTAACCCGGTACCTACCACAATTACTTCTAACTTGCGCTTATTAGAGGGATTTACCAATTTCACATGACCTTTGTAATCTTCCCACTTTTTGTCCATTTCCCCTTGCGGAATTTTTGAATCCATAACGGTTTGTTGGTTTGAGTTTATAATAAATAGAATTTAATTTAGTTTACCCAGCCTAAATGCATTGCAACAGGCATGCTTGCAAATAATAATGAAATACCAATTGAATACACTGCACCAATTGATTTGATGATGGGTGTATAACGTTTGTGGCTTACGCCAAATGTTTGGAAGGCGCTTTGAAAACCATGTAACAAGTGCCAACACAAAGAAAAACAACCTAATAAATATACTGCTACAACAATAACTGAATATTCACCTGTAAATACATTTAACATTTCTTGATAAAGGTTGTGAACGTTCGTTTGGTTGTACTCTGGCAAATTGGTTTCTCCTAATGCTTGAATACCAGCCATACCACCAAAACGAGAAGGCACCCAAAAATGATAAAAGTGCATAATCAAGAAAATTAAAATTAAGGTACCCAACAAGCCCATGCTTTTGCTGTACCATTTACTTTTACCATCTGGCCTTGTTACTGCATAACGTACAGGCCTTGCTGCCCTGTTTTGTTTCCATAACAACAAACCTTGCACTATGTGAATTAATAAGAAAGCCATTAACCCTATTTCGAGTGTACGAATAATTAAATTAGATCCCATAAAATGACCCCAATGGTTGAATGTTTCGCCACCATCGTTAAAAAATATCATGGCATTTATACCACTGTGCACAATTAAGAAAGTAATAAGAAATAAGCCGGTAGCACCCATTGTGAATTTTTTACCGATCGAAGATGTAAAAAGATTTTTCCAAGTCATAAAACAAATAGTTGTTGAGAAAAAATTACTCTTACAAAAATACGTCACGAAACGGCAATATTTTATTTTTATTTAAAAATTTGCGCAAATTTTATTTTGGATTCGATATAAATTATCTAATATCGCAAGTATGCAACACATTGATATCAATGAAATTAAAAGCTGGGATCGATTTTACCGTGGCAATTTTATCAATAGTTTATCTGGTTTTAAATCGGTTAGTTTGATAGGCACTATCAACACCGAAGGTATTACCAATTTGGGGTTGTTTAGTAACATTGTACACTTGGGAGCCGACCCTGCCCTTATCGGTTTTATTAACAGGCCCATTGCTGCTGCACCACATACCGTCAACAATATTGAAGCTACAAAAAGCTATACCATTAACCATATTCACCGAAACATTGTGGCGCAAGCACATGGTACTAGTGCTAAATATGCAGATGGTGAAAGTGAGTTTGATGCAGTTGGCCTCACCCCTATTTTTAAAGAAGGGGTAAAAGCACCGTTTGTTAAAGAAAGCCTCATACAATATGCGCTGGAACTTGTTGAAATTGTACCTATAAAGCACAATCAAACTTTTTTAGTTATTGGCGCTATTAACCATGTATTTATAGATAAGGATTTTATTAGTAAGGATGGTTTTATTGCCATTGAAAAAGCCGGGAGTATAACATCGTTAGGGTTAGATGGTTATTACGATACCACCCATATTGCTCGTTACCATTATGCAAAACCGTTTGAGCCAGTTATAAAAATTGATGAATAAATACATTAATATAACCTACGGCTCATTTCTTTATCAATCAATGCAAAAATACCTTCGGGTTTCATAGTTCGCCATTGTGGCAAATCGAGCATTTCAACGTAGTTGGTTATACGGGCTTTTTTAAAATCGTGTTTACTTTGTTCGGGGAAATTTAAAACAGTGATCCATCCATATTCATCGGCAATTTGCTCATGCCACTCTTCGTAATAACTATCGTCGCTGCTATGAAAATTGAGAACGTTTTCGCCAATTAAAATAAATTTATAAATACCCGTTTTGTACATAATGTCGGTAATGTTTCTCCTGAACGTCATGATATCATTTTCAATAGCATCGTTCCATTCGCCTATTAATTCTATAATAGCATAATGTTGATCGTAATCAACAAAAAGGGCTTTCATGTATAAGGTGCTCGACCCCATTTCATCCCATTGAGGGTGAATGTAGTAATTGTATATTTTTTGAGTGTATTGAAATTCGTTGTAAGTACGTTCGTAAAAAGGCGACAAGCTATCTTCTTCAGCTGCGTATAAATGACGCCAATTAAAGTATGGTTCTATATGTTGCATAAAATTTTAAAAGTAATTCATGCAAATATCCTTTTAAAAAAACTGATAATGGTTGTACCGAATTGCTAATTAAGAAAATTATTAAAAACAAAAGGGCTGCCAAAGGCAGCCCCATACTTAGTAACCCTATAATTTAAAGTATCACTACTTTGTCTGAAATAATTACACTGTTTTTAGCATCCACTACTTTTACTAAATAAGTACCTTTTGCAGGGCGACTTACCAAATTAATAGGTTGCGATTGCTGCCCTTTCGTAATATTTATTTTAGATGATTGCAACGCTCTACCTGCAAGGTCAGTAACCACTACTGTATACACACCATTTTGTGAACCATCTAACAATACATTAAATGTGTTGCTCATTACTGGGTTAGGGTATACACTATTAATAGCACCGCTTGTACCTGCAATTGGTTGTAATTTACCTATGCTAGCAGCCCTTGCTTGATCTGCTTCTTTTTGCAATAATAAATTGCCACTTGCTAAATCTGCAGCATTGTATTTTACATCTGAACCTTCAATTTTTGTAGCTACTAAATCATTTATGTTCATTTTATAATAACCTTCAAAAGCAGTAGCACTACTTAATACTACCGCACCTGATGCATCAACAGCAGCACCATTAGTGGTGTAGTTTGCAGGTAAACCAGCAATAGTTCCTTTAAATGTAGCAATTTTGGTTTTTACATCTACCACAAAAACATTACGGGTTGCTGCAATAATGTATAACTTACCAAAAGCATCCGCTATCATATCGCCACCCCAGCTGCTGCATTTATTGTGAATAGAAATGCCTTTGTTGGCTTCGTCATCAATTAAACTACCTAAATCAGTTACCACCGGATTTTTACCAGTGCTGAATTTGTACAAATGGTTACCATCGTTGGTAATAGCATAACCATTATCATCTGCACCAATAGCCATACGGGTAACGTTATTGGCTTCATCAGTAGCAGCACTTGCCATGTAGTTAGGCAAGGCAACGGTGTAAAATGCTGGCGTATTGTTTTTAACGTTTACATCCATCCAACGTAATTCGCCCATACGCATTGGTATAAAAAACAACTTTTCTGTTCTTTTATCATAAGCTGCTGCTGCAACAAAAGATGATGTTGGGTATAATGTATTGGTGTATGGGTTGTCGTTATTTACAGCCGTTTGGTTAGTAGTGGTTTTATTGGTAACATTCGTGAAAGTATAATTGGTTTTACTTCTTTCAAAAATATTGTTGGTTACTTGGCCTGTTGCCAAATTAACTTCACGAATATTCATCCACAAAAAATCTTTGTTACCATCGCCTGTAATAGCAAAACCTTTGTTGGCAGACTGTGCATTTGCCAAAAAACTTGCTGCCATTAAACTTGTAGTGAGTAAAATTTTACTTTTCATAAGTGTTATTTAGAGGTGAATAAAAAAACTTTTATTTTGAACACTAATTTAATCAATATTCATCATAAAAAACAAACCAATTATTTAAACGGAATTATTTGCTGTGGTACTTTATTAAACCATCCATTGGGTCTTTTAACACTTTACCCAATTTTAGTTCAAACTCATGGCACATTTGGGCAAGTACATCTTTAAAACCATAAGCTACACTACCCACAAAATTGATGGGCATACTCCAACTTTCACGGTATTTATAAATGTGGTTAAAAAAGAAATCGTTGATGCTATCTTCAATAATATTTTCCACCATATAATGCCCCCTATTTTCAATTAAAAAAGGAACGAAGCTGGCTAGGTAACGATTTGGCAAGGGGTTTTTATATACACTATCTAAAATTTCATTGGTTGTTTGTGGGTATTTTTCTTCAAACTTATCCATCAACTCAGCATCAAAAGTACCGTACAAGTAATGTTGTATTACCTTTTTGCCTAAATAAGTGCCACTACCTTCATCACCTAAAATAAAGCCCAAACCCGGACTATTTTTTACTACTTTTTTTCCGTTGTATAAGCATGAGTTAGAACCCGTTCCTAAAATACAAGCAATACCTTTTTCATCGCCACAAAGCGCTTTGGCAGCTCCTAACAAATCATGATCTACTGTAATTTTTGCTTTTTTATAAAACTTCTTTAAACCATATTTTATTAAGTCGATATTAGCTTTGTTGCTACAACCTGTACCGTAATAATGAATTTCATCGATGGTAACATCGCCTATTTTAGGTAACAATTCTGATAAAAGTATTTTCGCTAAACCTTCATCATTTAAAAAATAAGGACTAATACCTTGCGTACTAAATTTTTTCTTTTTAGTACCGTTTAATAAACACCATTGGGTTTTTGTAGAGCCGCTATCAGCAATGAGCACTGTATGCATAAAATAATTGGTTTGGTATAACAAGGTAAAACATTCACATTAAAAATTAGGCGAAAAAATTATCTTCGCACAAAATTTAATATTGCTTTATGTGATGGAGGCTACAATATTGCTTTTTGGGAGGTTTATGGCACCACCAAAGCGCACCATTTGTTGAGTTTTATGCGTATGGCAGCCAATCATTAACCTGCAATAACAACTTTTACTTACCTTTTTTTATGCGTTTTTAAATATTTATAATGAGTAATAAAAAATTTCAAATTTGGTTACCCTTACTGTTGAGTGTTGTAATGATTGTGGGTATGTTTATGGGTTATAAAATGAGAGATGCCATGCCTGGCAAAAGTTTTTTTTACAATGCAAAACCAAACACTATACAAGAAGTGGTTGATTTAATTAACAGCCGCTATGTAGATGCTATTGATAACAAAACCATTACTGATACAGCCATACAAGCCATACTCAGCAAACTTGACCCCCACTCTGTTTATATACCAGCTGCTGATGTTGCCCAAACCAATGAAGAAATTAAAGGCAGTTTTTATGGTGTTGGTATTGAGTATAGTTTTTTAAATGATACGCTCAATGTAACCAATGTTTTAAAAGATGGTCCATCAGCAAAAGCAGGTATTTTAATTGGCGATAAAATTATAAAAGCTGGCGACAGTACTGTATCTGGCAAAAAAGTAAAGCAAGAAAATGTACGGAGTATTTTTAGAGGTGCTAAAGATACTGACATTAAAGTAGCAATTTTACGCAATGGTAGCCTACAAAACATTACCATTACTAGAGGTTTAGTACCTATTTATTCTTTAGATGTAGCCTATATGCTTGATAGTACAACTGGTTTTATACGACTCAATAAATTTAGTACACAAACCTATCGTGAATTTATGACCAGCATACTCAGCCTTAAACAAAAAGGTATGAAAAGCTTGGTGCTTGATTTAAGAGGTAATGGCGGCGGCGTTTTAGAAGAAGCTACTGAAATTGCAGATGAATTTATAGAAGGCGATAAACTCATTACTTATACAGAAGGTTTGCATGCCCCAAAAAAAGAATTTAGGTGCCGCCGCCAAGGCCAATTTGAACAAGGCAAATTAATTGTATTAGCAGATGAAGGTACTGCAAGTGCCAGTGAAGTTTTGTTAGGCGCTTTGCAAGATTGGGATAGAGCTACCATTGTAGGCCGCCGCACATTTGGCAAAGGTTTGGTACAAGAGCAGTTTAATTTAAACAACAATGCAGCACTGCGTTTAACCATTGCTCGTTATTATACACCCATAGGAAGAAGCATTCAACGACCTTATAATAATGGTAGTAAACAATATTATGCCGCCATAACTAATAGGATGAATGATGGTGAAATGGTATCTGCAGATTCAGTTAAAAATGATACTACCAAAGTGTACAAATCAAAAGCTGGTAAAAAATTATATGGCAATGGTGGTATAACCCCCGATTATTTTGTAGCGGCTGATACCAGTAAAATATCAGCAACTTTTGCCAGCTTATATCAAAAAGGCACTTTAAGTAATTTTGGCTATGCGTATTATCAACAACAAAAAGCCAACTTGGCTCAGTATAAAACAGCAAACGATTTTGTAAGTAGGTTTAACGTGAACGAAAATGCTTGGCAGTATTTTGAAACATTGGCAAAAACTGATAGTATTGCCATTAGTAGCATTAGTACAACTGAAAAAGTATTCTTAGAAAAATCGTTGAAAGCCGCTATAGCCCGACAGTTATTTAGGTTAGATGGTTATTTTCAAGTTCAAAATAAAGACGATCAATTTATTATAAAAGCTTTACAAATTGCCCACCAATAAATAATGAAGCCCCTAAAAAGGGGCTTCGAACAAAGTGTGTGTAGTCAATAAAATCAGAAAAACATTACTGATAGCTTTTACACGAATATTGGATTTTGTGTGTCTGTCAATTACAAAGTAAAAGTAGCAGATGACATTATGCTTATTTGTAATAAATGTTGTTACTTTATAGTAGTTTTTTTTCTACTATCATCACCATCTTCCCTTATAAATTGGTTGTAAAAATGAAGCCCCTAAAAAGGGGCTTCGAACAAAGTGTGTGTGTAGTCAATAAAATCAGAAAAACATTACTGATAGCTTTTACACGAATATTGGATTTTGTGTGTCTGTCAATTACGAAGTAAAAGTAGCAAATGATATTATGCTTATTTGTAATGAATGTTGTTACTTTATAGTAGTTTTTTTTCTACTATCAACACCATCTTCCCTTAAAAATTAGTTGTAAAAATGAAGCCCCTAAAAAGGGGCTTCGAACAAAGTGTGTGTAGTCAATAAAATCAGAAAAACATTACTGATAGCTTTTACACGAATATTGGATTTTGTGTGTCTGTCAATTACAAAGTAAAAATAATATATGCTAAAAGTTAGCGATGTAATGAATAGTATTACTTTTTAGTAGAATATTTACTACAAAAAATAAAGCCCCTAAAAAGAGGCTTTAAAACAACTTGTGTAGTAGTCGATAGATTAGAGAACATGAATTTCTATCAGTCTTTTCATCAATATTGGATAATACGTTTTAATACTATGCTAATGTAGTACAGTTAACCAATACCATATGTAGCAAAGGTTCATTTTATAGTGTAGTAAAATTTCTACAAACAAATAACGACCCTTAAAATACTTAGCAAACTAAAATAGCTACATTTGCAGCCTTAAAATTTTATTATATGTGGTTGAATAACATCCTCGAAACAATTGGCCAAACACCGTTAATTAAGTTAAACAAGGTCACCAAAGATTTGCCTTGTACTGTGTTAGCAAAGGTTGAATATTTTAATCCGGGTAACTCTATTAAAGACCGTATGGCATTGAAAATGCTAGAGGTAGCAGAGCAAGAGGGTAAAATAAAACCAGGCGGTACCATCATTGAGGGCACTAGTGGTAACACCGGTATGGGCTTGGCTTTAGCCGCATGTGTTAAGGGGTATAAATGTATTTTTACTACAACAGATAAGCAATCAAAAGAAAAGGCTGATATTTTAAAGGCAGTAGGTGCCGAAGTAATTGTGTGCCCTACCAATGTGGAGCCAGAAGACCCACGTTCTTACTACTCTGTTTCAAAAAGATTGGCAACAGAAGTACCTAACTCATGGTATGTAAACCAATACGATAATTTAGCCAACAGGTTAGCACATTACGAACAAACAGGCCCTGAAATTTGGGAGCAAACTGAAGGTAAAGTAACGCATTTGGTGGTTGCAACTGGTACAGGCGGTACCATTGTAGGTACGGGTAAATATTTAAAAGAAAAAAATCCGAATATCAAAGTGTGGGCTATTGATAGCTATGGCTCGTTACTAAAAAAATATTTTGAAACGGGTGAGCTTGATCAAAATGAAGTGTATCCATACATTAGTGAAGGTTTTGGGGAAGATTTTGTACCGCAAAACTATGATATGCAGTACATAGATAAGTTTGAAAAAGTAACTGATAAAGATGGTGCTGTAATGGCCCGTCGTATTGCAAAAGAAGAAGGTATTTTTGTGGGATACAGCTGTGGTAGCTGTTTACAAGGTATGATGCAGTTGAAAGCTGAATTAAAACCAACTGATGTTGTAGTTTGTATTTTTCATGACCATGGTAGCCGCTATGTAGGTAAAATTTACAACGACCAATGGATGATGGAAAGGGGCTTTTTAGATGTAAAAACGTTTAAAGATTTGGTAAGTGGCAGGGGTTCACAAAAATTAATTACTGTAACCCCCACACACACGGTTTTAGATGCAGTGAATTTGATGAAGAAATACGATATTGAAAATATTCCTGTATTTGACGGCGAAGCCAATGTAGGCGCTATTTCTGCACAAGGCTTGTTCGATAAAATATTAAACAACCCTGATGTTAAAAATGATACCATTGCAACCGTAATGGAAAAACCCTACCCTTCTGTTGCTTTTGACATGCCCGTGGAGCGTTTGAGCAGTTTTATTACAAAAGAAAATGGTGCGGTTTTAAGCAAAGACGAAAGCGGTTCACACCATATTGTTACAAGGCATGATATTATACAAAGCTTATCAAAATAGCCCTACGTTATAATACTTAAAAAAAATACGAATGGCTCAAACCATTGTAAATGCTGCATTTTAAACCAATGCAGCATTTTTATTTATACCAAATACCTTTAAAGTTGTACGTATTTTTACGCACTAGCTTTACGTATGTAAAACACGTAGTTTGTTACATTATACCCTTTTACACTGTAATTACTTCATTTCAATAAAAGAGAAGATTTGCTCTTGTGTATGGCTATTTTCTGTCGCATCTTTGTGTAAGAAGTTGATTGATAAAGAAACATTATCAATCGCAATCCAAATATCGAAGAAAAGCTTGTAGCGGTCATCTAATATCCCATAGAACAAATTAGAAAGACTTAAAATTCAATATCAATCAACTTCTGTTTTCGCTTTAAGATCTTTGAATAATATCATTTGAAAAAACAAGTTACTTATGCTTTAAAAAGCGATGATAGTAACACCTTAAAATCCAATAAACTGCTTATGCCCCACAGGCGACGATAGCAACAATAAAAAACCAAACCAATATCTTTAGCTTATGCTGTAAAAGGCGACGATAGCAAACAATATCCAAACCATGTTAAACCAAACAAAACAATATCTTATGCTTATGCTGTAACAAGCGACGATAGCAAAACCACGTTTTAATCTTGTACATTTGAAAATAACCTAAATCAATTTTCCCTTGCTTATGCTGTAAAAAGCGATGATAGCAAAACCAAGTGGTCCAAAACCTATAAAAAACCAGTAACACAATATCCAGCTTATGCTGCTAACCACAGCGATGATAGCGAAAAACCAAACACACTGAAACCAGCAAGATATTTGCCTAAAAAGCTAATTTTTAGGGTTTAAAATCTTCCTGAAGAACCTTCGCCATTCAATGGCCAAAAGATTATACTTCCATTATTATTTGCAACACAAATTTTGATGGAAGTTTTTTTTATGCCCCTACCCTCCGTAATTTTAAAAATGTTTATCAACGACCAATATTTTAATCACCAGCCAGCGCCTATCAGTATTATTTCCACCGTTCCATCTATCACTGCATTGTTGGCCTATTTTCAGTTAGATGATAAAGTGCCCGCCATCACCAGTTTTTGTGTGCACCCACCACATTGGCACCAACACAAAAAACGTATAGGTGGTACTAAAAAATTACATGTTGATGCAATTATTGCCTTACAACCGCAGCTTATTATTGCCAATAAAGAAGAAAATGTACAATCACAAATAGAAACCTTGGCGCAACATTGTAATGTGTGGTTGAGCGATGTAAATACGTTTGATGAAGGGTTGCAAATGATCCTTAGCATTGGCCAACTAACCCATTGCCAACCCCAAGCCCATCATTTGGTAACAGCTATACAAAAAGCATTTGCTGAAAATAGTGTAACCAACAAACCTTTAACGGATGCTATTTACTTCATTTGGAAAGATCCCTACATGAGCATTGGCGGTGATACCTTTATAAACAGTATGCTGCAAAAAGCAGGTTTTAATAACATGTTGCAACAGCAGCAACGCTACCCTGAATTAACTATTGAAAAGTTACAACAATTAGCCCCACCAGTAGTACTACTTTCCAGCGAACCTTACCCCTTTAAAGAAAAAGATATAGCGGCTTTACAGCCATTATTGCCCCAATCAAAAATTATATTAGTTGATGGTGAAATGTTTAGTTGGTACGGTAACCACATGCTACATGCAGCCAACTATTTTAAAAACTTACAAGATGTACTTTAGGCATTGTGCTTTAAAAATTAGTTCCTTACATTTGTGAAAACTAAAAAAAATATGGCAAAATACAGTTCCGGAATTTTATTTGGTAGCGAATTAGAAGCTTTGTATAACGATGCAAAAAATAATGCATTTGCGTTACCTGCTGTTAATACTATTGGTACCAATACCATTAATGCAACTTTAGAAGCAGCTGCAGCTGTAAACTCTCCTGTAATTATACAATTTAGTAATGGTGGTGCACAGTTTGTTGCTGGTAAGGGTATGCCTAACGACCAATTACAAGCAAATATTGCTGGCGGTGTTTCAGGTGCGTTGCATATTCATAATGTTGCTAAATATTATGGTGTTCCGGTTGTGTTGCATACAGACCATGCCGCTAAAAAATGGTTGCCTTGGGTAAGTGGGTTAATTGATGCTGGTGAGCAATTTTATAAAGAAAAAGGCCAGCCTTTGTTTAGCTCTCATATGCTCGATTTAAGTGAAGAGCCTATTGAAGAAAATATTGCTACTTCGGTTGAATTTTACAAACGTATGTCGCCATTGGGTATGAGTATTGAAATTGAATTAGGTGTAACCGGTGGTGAAGAAGATGGTGTTGATAATAGCGATGTTGAGAACGATAAATTATACACACAACCGGCTGATGTAGCGTATGCCTACAAAGAACTGAGCCAAGTAGGTAACTTATTTACCGTTGCTGCGGCGTTTGGTAATGTGCATGGTGTGTACAAGCCAGGTAATGTGGAGTTGCGACCAGAAATTTTACACAATAGCCAAGCCTACATTCAAAAAGAATTGGGTACTGCTGAAAAGCCTGTATACTTTGTATTTCATGGTGGTAGCGGCTCACCGCAGCACCAAATTAGAGAAGCCATTGGCTATGGTGCTATCAAAATGAATATTGATACTGATTTACAATGGGCATTTTGGGAAGGTATTTTGAATAATTATAAAGCCAATGAAGGATATTTGCAAGGCCAATTGGGTAACCCAGATGGTGCAGATAAGCCAAACAAAAAATACTACGACCCACGTGTGTGGTTACGTAAAGGCGAAGAAAGTTTTATTAAAAGATTACAAGTAGCTTTTGAAGATTTGAATTGTATTAATAGAAACGCTTAATTTGAAATAAACACTTATGAACAAAGTGAAAGAAGATGATTTTGAAGCAACGCTAACAGGCGAATCAGTTGAAAATGGTGTACAACACAAAAGCAGTTGGTTCAAGCGTATTAAAAAGGGTATTTTAACTTCTACAAAAGATAAAAAAGATGCACCTGAAGGTCTTTGGGAAAAATGCCCTAATTGTAAGTATACCTGCACGGTAAGCGATTTAGCAGAAAATAAATTTGTTTGTCCGAAATGCGAATTTCACCACCGTATTGGTAGCGATGAATATTTTGATATGTTGTTTGATGAAGGCAGTTACACAGAACTTTTTGCCAACATAAAATCAAAAGATTATTTAGGCTTTGTTGATTTAAAGCCATACGACCAACGCTTGATTGAAACCTATAAAAAAACAGAGATACACGACTCTATTACTGTAGCACATGGCAAAACCAATGGGCATGATTTTGTAGTAGCATGTATGGATTTTGAATTTATTGGTGGTAGTCTTGGTAGTGTAATGGGTGAAAAAATTAGCAGGGCTTGCGATTATTGTATGGAGCACCGTATACCGTTTATGATCATCAATAAAAGTGGCGGTGCTCGTATGATGGAAAGTGCTTTTTCGCTGATGCAATTAGCCAAAACATCAGGTAAACTGAACCAATTGGCCGAGGCTAAAATACCTTACATATCGCTTTGTACCGACCCTACCTTTGGTGGTACCACTGCTTCGTTTGCTATGTTGGGCGATGTTATTTGTGGTGAACCAGGCGCCCTTATTGGCTTTGCCGGACCAAGGGTTATTAAAGAAACCATTAAGAAAGATTTACCAGATGGTTTTCAACGTAGTGAGTTTTTACTAGAGCATGGTTTCTTAGATTTTATTGTACACAGAAAAGATTTGAAAGAAAAAATGACCAACTTGTTGGTACTTTTTAAAAACTAAATATTACAGTAATACTATAAAAAAGCGCCTTTCAAAAAGAGGCGCTTTTTTTATGCTTCAATTGTATTGTTGTTCAACAAAATATTATTTGCTTAAGCCTGTAATAAAATTAACGGAGAGTGCCACTACAAAAGCAATTGCTCTTCGAGATGTTAGCGTAGCGCATCTCGAAGCCAAATAATGCAGATTTTTAATCTGCAAATAATACTGCTCTTCATGATATTAGCGCATAGTATTTCGATGATAGGTAACAAAGATGTTTAATCTGCATAAAATATCTAATTTTAAATATGGCTTATGAATATCGAATAAAAGACCAAGGTGGATTATATTTTATTACCTGTACGGTACATCAATGGGTAGATGTATTTACAAGAGAAACTTATATCGAAATTTTATTGAGTAGTTTAAGATATTGTCAAGAAAAAAAGGGGCTAAAAATATATGCTTGGGTAGTAATGAGTAACCACATTCATTTAATTGTTCAAAGTAGTCAAAATAACTTGAGTGATATCATCCGAGATTTTAAAAAATTTACAGCATCAACTATTTATGCTGCTATTGAAAATAATAAAAATGAAAGTAGAAAAAATTGGTTACTATGGCTTTTAAAAAAAGAAGATAAAGTTTGTTTTTGGGAGCCAGGTTATCATGGTGAAGAAATATTTGGAGAGCAATTTTTACTATCAAAAATTAATTACATACACAATAACCCTGTAAGAGCAGGTATTGTATTATATGAAGAAGCATATAAATACAGCAGTTGTAGCGAATTTTATGGAACAAGCAAAAGTTTGTTAGAGCTTAGTAGGTAAGAAAGATATATTTCTTTCAAATCAAAAGATTAATATATGCTGTAGTATCATCTCTTAAAAATGGTTTCTAAAACTTGGCAGGTAGGAAAGATAGATATCTTTCTCATTACAACTTCGAGATGCGCTGCGCTAACATCTCGAAGAGCAATAGCCTCACAAAAAGAGGCGCTTTTTTTATGCTTCAATTGTTGTTCAACAAAATATTATTTGCTTAAGCCTGCAATAAAATTAACGGTAAGTGCCACTACAAAAGTGTTTAGCACAAATGAAATGAGGCCATGCAATAAGGCCATACGGCGTATTTGTTTATCGGTTATTTCAACATCAGACACCTGAAACGTCATACCAATAATAAAAGAAAAATAAGCAAAATCGAGGTAGTTCGGCAAGGCTTCGCCGGGGAAGGTTAAACCGCCTTTAATACGCTCATCACCACGTTTCACACAATCGTAATACAAATGGGCATAATGAAAAGTAAGGATGGTATGCACCATAATCCACGATAATATAACTGATACAAAACACACCAATACGGTTGCCCAATCACTTTTTTGGTGTTCATTACTTGTAACCACTAATATTAACACCGTAACCATGGCAGCAAACGAGGCTATTACCGTGGCTGTAATCACCAATGTTCTACTACCATCATCTGCAATGGCCAACCTTTTAATATCATCTATTGATCTTGTAAACAGTATAATCCAAGATGTTAATACGTACGTGAATGAAAACATACACCAACTGGCAATAATGCTGAACAATATAGGATCATCGCTTTTGTGCAATACAAAATAAGTAACCACAGCCAATACCAAACTCAAGGTCATGCGCTGCAATGGGTGCATTTTTAAAAATATATTAGCTGATTTTTTGGAGGTCGACATAACATTATTTTGTCAAATGTAGACAAACATCTTACCTAAAAAAACAAGTTCGCTGTATGTTTTTTATCTTTGGCAAAAGCACAACGTGGAACTGAATAATAAAAAGGCGTATTACGAATATTTTTTTGAAACCACCTACACCGCTGGCTTGGTGTTGAAGGGTACTGAAATAAAATCATTGCGAACCGGCAAAGCTAGTTTTAATGATAGCTATTGCATTTTTGATAAAGGCGAATTGTATGTAAAAAGTTTACATATATCTGAATATGCATTTGGTACTTACATGAACCATGAGCCAATGCAAGAGCGTAAACTGTTGCTCAACAAACGTGAATTAAAAAAGCTAGAAGAAAAAAGCAAAGAAAAAGGCTACAGTATTATTCCGCTGAAAATTTTCATCAACGAAAAAGGGTTGGCTAAAATTGATATTGGTTTAGGAAAGGGCAAGAAAAACTACGACAAAAGAGAAACCATTAAGCAACGTGAAAACGATAGGGATATTAAACGTACCTATGGGTTGTAAAAGCTGTTGTTACTTACAAAACCTATAAGGTTTTAAAAACCTTATAGGTTTACACAATGCACAATAATTATAATGATAACAAATAAAGCAGCCCCGGTAGCGTAATTGCCGGGGCTTTTTTGTGTTGGTTGGTGAGATTTATATTTTAGTAAAATGGGATTTTAGTGTTCATAATGAAAGACTAAAAATTGCTCTTTCAAATTGCATTTTTTAAAACAACTCCCCTATTTTTCAACTGCCTTTTTTACAGTGATATTTAAATGCTTACGCTGAAAAAGTTTTGATAGCTTTCACATAGCTGTTACATAGCTGTATTAAAGCTGTTACTCAGGAGTATCAAAACTGGTATTTTAATACATTTTTGAGGTTTTTAAAGACAGTTTGGCATTTATGAAGTTGATACTTTTATATATAAAATAGCAATGAATAAAAAATTTGTATACAGAATATTTAGATTAAAAACATTCTAATTTTTTTGAACTGATTTTTAGAAATGGCAACTATGAAAACATTATGAACTTGAATATGAAGTTATAATAATAGATTCAAGCTAATAATTTCTCTAATTTCATTTTCCACTTTTCCCAGTCTTTCATTTCTTTGGTTTGTAAATCTAAAAACTTCTGGGTGTGATTGTGATGTATTAAGTGACAAAGTTCATGTGTAATCACATATTCTATACAGCCTTTAGGTGCTTTAATCAATTCAGGATTTAGAATGATTTTTCCATTTGGTGTGCAACTTCCCCATCGTGTAGGCATTTCACGTAATACAATAGACTCTGGCGCTACTTTATATTTTTTGAATTTGTCAATTAATGGCTGTGCAATAATGTGAAATTTTTCATGAGCATGTTGCAGGTACCATGCACTCAACAAATCTTTTGCTCTTGATTTTTCAGATACTGTTACTGCAATAAATTTACCTCTTAGTTTCACTGATTCCTCTTTGCAAACTTCAATTTGCAAACGGTATTGCCTTCCTAAGTACAAATGTGTTTCACCACTAACATATCTACGTTTGGGTGTTTTTGGCTGAAAAGAAAGAAAGAAACTTTGTTGCTTAATTATCCAAGGTGCTTTTTTTCTTATTTTCTCTTTTACTTTTTCAATGGTTGTATCTGTCGGTGCTTTTACCAACACTTCCATTGCTGGGGTTACAGTAATACCTAAGGATTTCCTGTTGGAATATTCCAAACGAAAATCAATTCTTTTGCTGCCGAATTGTATGGTTTCAGTCATTACTTATAACGGATTTTAGCTACTTCAATACAATCCTCTGCTATCTTGTCCATGTCTTTAAATGGCAAGTCCACATTGTACTTATCTCTTACTTCATCAATCAGATAGTCGCCAATTTCAATAAGCAATTTGCCTGTGATGTTTGTTTTATACTGCCAGTCAATAATGGGTTTGCCGTAGTCTAAAACAGCATCTTGAATCAGGTCGTCAATATGCAAAGCCGTTTGTATTGCGACTTCTTTACGAACAATATTGTCTTGAAATTTTTCTGAAAGTGCTTCAACTGTCAAACCAAAAAATGCTTTGGCAACACCCCTATCTTTTAGCTGCTCTGGAATATCATTGTCGGTATGTGCCAATACACTTTCCATGATATCTTGACTTCTTTTCAGCCGCTCAGCACTACTGATTCTTCCTGCTTCATACGCTTCAATAACATCTTTCAACATTTGTGAAAATTTCTTATAGAAAGCAGGATCTTCATCCATTTTTTCTGAAATATGCTTAGATGTTCTGCTTTCAATTCTATCTGCCTTGGCATCATCTCCAATTGCTTTTTCTACTTCCTGCTGAAATTTGTCCTTATCAAAAATGTTCACTAGTTCAGTAATGGTTTCAACTTTCTCAGTGGTGATATGTGTATCAATTAATTTTTGAATTTGACCTTCGTACTGTTTATAATCTATTTGATCGCTGTATCTTTCTACTACTGCTAAACGAAGTTTTAAGAACATCGTCAAATCTTCTTTGTAGCGGTTGATGTTTTTTTCTTCAACCTCTTTATGAAATTGAATGGATGATAAAGCAAGTTTCAAGCCCTTGGCAAATGCAGCTAGTTTATCATAAAACAAAACCCGTATCGCTTCATCTTTTAATAATTGCTGGTAGGCCTCTGCATCACGTTTGTTAGTAATGGTTTTGAAAATATCCCAAAGGTCCGAATGCTTTTGTGGAAGCTTTTTAATTTCATCAGCAATATTGGTAATTGTACCAGCTAAATCTTCATTATCAAAATCTTCAAAGGATGAATACAATTGCAGTGCATCATCTAAGTTTTCAATTACACCATAATAGTCAATAATGTAGCCAAACTCTTTATCAGGATAAATACGATTTACCCTTGCTATGGCTTGCAAGAGTTTGTGGCTTTGCAAATTTCTTGTTAGATATAGAACTGTGTTTTTAGGTTCATCAAAACCCGTAAGTAATTTATCAACTACTATAATGATTTCCGGGTCTTTCTGATTCTTAAATCGATTGATGATGTTTTTTTCATAACTTTTTGAATTGCCATGTTCATCCATCATTCTTTTCCAAAACTGATTTTCTTTTTCAGTGGATTTCTCATAGGCACTGTCTTCTCCTTCTCTATCATCAATAGATGAAATCAACACTTCACTACTCACAATACCTATTTCATCTAAATACTCTTTGTACTTAATGGCGTTAACTTTTTTGTCGCAAACTAATTGACCTTTGAAAGGTGTTCTCCCCTGCCAATTATCACGAAAATGATAGCTGATGTCCCAGGCAATCATCCTCATTTTTTGTTCGGCTGAATTCAAATGATCGTATCGGGCAAACTTTCTCTTGATGTCTGCTTTTTGGTAATCAGTTAATGGTTCAGATACCATTCCGAAAAAAGTATCAATCGGACTAGAATTTACATTTTGCAATGCCAATCTCCCTTCATACAATAATGGAACAACTGCTTTGTCTTTCACAGCTTGATCCACTGTGTAAGCATCAATCATACCACCAAATTTTTCTGCAGTGCTTTTATCTTTTTTAAATAACGGTGTTCCTGTCATGGCAATAAAACAGGCATTCGGCAAAGTCTTTTGCATGTCAATATTAAACGTGCCATGTTGTGTTCGATGCCCTTCATCTACCAAAACAAAAATATTGTGGCTTTCTAAAGGCTTATCAATTTTCTTTACAGCCGCCACAAATTTGTTGATGATGGTGGTTACCACTGCATCACTTTTGCTTTCAAGTAACTCAACCAAGCGCTGACCAGTAGTAGCATTTTCTACAAACCTGCCACACTTCCGAAAAGTACTTGTTATCTGATTATCTAAATCTGTTCTGTCAGTTACCAATACAATTTTAGGATTGCGAATACTTGGTTCCATGGCTATGGCTTGTGCCAGCATCACCATCGTTAATGATTTTCCGCTTCCTTGTGTATGCCAAATTACACCGCCTCTACGTTTTCCATTTTCAACATGCTTTATTCGTTGCATAGATTTTTTGATAGCGAAAAACTGCTGGTAACGGGCCACTTTTTTATCTCCATTATCGAATAAAATAAAATTAAAAACAATGTCCATCAATCGTTCAGGGCGACATAATCCAAACAAATAATTGTCCTGTTCGGTTGGTAGAATTTCTTCTTGTTCCAAAGCATCAAAATATTGACGAACATATTTGAAACGGTCAGTAAAAAGTTGCTCTTTGACTGATATTGAAAGCGGTTTATTTTTGAGTTGTTGTAATTTGATTTTGTAATTTCTCTCTTCATCATCACTAGTAAATTTCTCTTGCCACTTTGCCCAAAATTTTTCAGGTGTGGCATTGGTAGCATAAGCTGCCTCTTGTGTAGCGATGCTCAAAGTCAATTGTGAATACACAAACAAACTGCGGATACCATCTTCTTGTTGATTGCGTAGATGCTGACTGATAGCCTGTTTCAATGGCTCCTTCATATCAGGTCGTTTACACTCAATAATGCAAACCGGAATACCATTTACAAACAACACCAGATCAGGTCGGTAATGCTCTTTGCTGGTGCTTCTAATCACACTGAATTCTTCCGTTACATGAAATACATTATTGCCGATGTTTTTCCAGTCAATGTATTGAAGTGTAAAACTCTTTTTGTCTCCATCCACACTTTGTTCTAATGCCTGACCTAAGGTAATCAGGTTGTATACCTTTTCACTGGCGGCAATGTACCCTTCATTCATGGGCAGGTTTTTCAATGCCAATATGCCTTTTTCAATATTTTCATCAGTAAAAATGCTGGTTTTGGTAGCACTTACTCGTATGCTGTTTATTTCCTTCAATTGCTTCCGCAACACATCTTCTAGCAATACATTGGATGTTTTGCTACCTCTTTGCCTATCGGCTTCTGCCGGACTTAAATAGGTGTAGCCCAAATTCACCAGCATTTGCAGTGCAGGAATCTGGCTGATATCGTCTTCTTTAAAACTTGGTGTTTCCACTTTATGAAATATGAGTTATGAATGATGAATTATAAACTGAGATTTGTATAGAAAATGCTCAAAACCTTTACATATTGGTTTCCTCATGTAAAGGTTTTGAGCATTTTCTATACATGAGCCGTTTATCATAAGTAGAAAATTAGATATTTTACTCATGATAGGTTTATCATGTGTAAATTCGCTGTTCTTTTGACCTTGACTATAATTTGCTAACATTCTGTAAAAGGTTATATAAATCGATGTTGATGTAGTAGTTATCCTTCCAAATCTTTTGTTTGCTCACAATACCAAGTTTATCCAATTCGTCAAGGTACTTAGCCGCAGTTTTACGACTTACCCCGGTTTCTTCCATTACAAAATCAATTTTGGTGTAAGGATGTCGGAATAGGTTATTCAGCAAATCCTGGCTGTAAATTTTAGGAAGCTCCGTCCTAATTCTATCCTTATGGCTTTGCATCAACTTCTTTATGCCCTCAATGACTTTGATGGTTTGCAAAGAAGTTTGCTCCACTCCTTCAAGGATGTACAGCACCCATTCTTCCCAGGCGTTTTCGGTGCGTACTTTTTGCAGCAGGCGGTAATAATCTGCTTTGTTTTGATTGATGTAGCGGCTTAAATACAGTATGGGCAAATTCAACAAACCTCCTTTTACCAAATAAAGGATATTGATAATCCTTCCTGTTCTTCCGTTACCATCATAAAATGGGTGGATACTTTCAAACTGATGGTGAATAATGGCCATTTTTACCAATGGGTCCCAATTGCTAAGTGCATTGTCATTCATAAACTGCTCAAGGTTGTTCATGTGTGCCAATACTTCATCATGCGTTTGCGGTGGGGTATAAACAATTGCTCCCGTTTGCTCATTTTTTAGTTCGGTACCGGGTACTTTTCTAAAACCTGCATCATTTTCTTCAAGCGTTGCTTGCATTTGTAAGATGTGGCTGTTAATCAATATTCCTTTTTGCCTTACGGTTTCAAAACCCCAACGCAATGCTTCGGCATAGTTGTGCACTTCTTTAGATGCGATAGATTTAAATTCCCTTTTCAGATAATCTCCCTGATACAATTCATCATGAGTGGTGATGATGTTTTCAATGGCCGAACTGTCTTTGGCTTCTTGTAGTGAAAGGGTACTGATTAAAATACTTTCATTAGGAATGCTCAAGGCAGCTCCTTTCATCTCCGCTAAAGCACTACGTGCAGCAGCCGTTTTTTTCATAATGGCTTTGGTTTCAATATCGAAATCCAAAGGGAGTTGTGGTATTTTGTATGCCATATCTGTAAAGTAGTTTTTGCACAATAAAGTCATCAGATTTGTTGTGCATATTTTGGTTTATTAAACTTATATAGCCAAATTCAACAGTATTTGCAATGCCGGCATCTGGCTTATATGGTCTTCTTTAAAACTTCGTTTTTCCATTTATCTATTTTGTTGGATTATCGTCAACGTCTTTTAATTTTAATGTCTCTACAACCTTACCTGTGAACAAATCTTTATTTTCATGACTAAACCAAAAATCATGAATTGATTCTTTTCCGCAATCTTCAATCTTATAGATGAATTTTGTTTCATCTTCTTCAAATGGAGCAGCCAGTCCTTCTTTATTTCTTGCATCACCAATTATTGAGTATTCAGAGTTTACAATTACATCAACATTCTCAATGCGGAAGTCATCAGTAAAAGGTAAAGTGCTGTTGGCCTTTAGCTTTATTCGGTGGATGTAAGGGAAACACATTTCATAAAAAAACAAATGCCCCTGATGATGTAGATAAATGTGTTTCACATCAAGGGATTCTATGGGAATTAAAAATTCGATTGTATAATTCCTGTCAGTGGTTGTTGAACGATATACCTTGGCTGTGTAAATCGAATTTTCAAATCTTTTCCGGTAATCAGGTAGCATCACTTTTGGCAACACAAAAGAATCAATCATGTAATCAATATCGCCATCTGCAGACATAGCAACTGTAATTAAATCATTTGGATACTTGACTTCAGGAATGTGGGTGAAATAAGCGAAATGATAATTTACACATTCCTTACTTCCTCTGTAATTCCATTTTGAAGACCTTAATGTTTTAGTGCCTGTTATGCCGTTGTAGCCTCCTTCATTCGTGTGATGAAACAGTTTGAAGTAAATTTTATCATCAATGGTTTTATATTCACCGCAAGCATATTCTTCAATATCTGCCGGGCCAAAAATTTCACATTCATATAGCTGGCTCTTGTCCGGGTAAGTTTGAAGTATTTGGTAATTATAAAAGCGAACTTTAATTGTTTCCCCGTTTTGAATGTCAATAAAGAAGTCACAACCGATAGACTTTTCATCTAACTTAAATAAAAAGGGAGCTGTGAAATGTAATGGTTGAATCCAACCATTTTTCAATAATAGATAATCCGGGATAATTATTGAGTTTCCGGCTTCATGTACCAGCCGACATTTTATTTTGCCGATATATGGTTTTGAATCAATGTAATCGCAACCTTGATTATTAAAGTTAGCGTAATGATGGTCAATGCCAGATTCGTAGCGGTTAAATTGCTTATTGTATTTAAACTGTGGTTTTTTACCGCACAACACAATGCCACCTTTTAAAAGGCAGCATCTTTTATATTTTTTTCCACTCCCGCAGGGGCAGAGTGCATTTTTACTTGGCTCCATACTAATTAATTTTTAATCTTTTCTTCCCTGTCAACAACACCTGCATCAACCCCTTTTTCTGCTCCCTCAACTTTGCTGCTTTGGCTTTAAGCAGGCTGATTTCTTTATCGGCCGCTTGCAACACTTGGGCAATGGCAGTTTGTTCTTCGATGGATGGAAGTTTCATTTCGAGTTGAAGGAACGTATCAAAGTCAAATGTCATTTTCTCAATATGCACACCATAACTTGAGATATAAGTTTGATGATAGAAGTATGGTGTTTGTGAATACCATTGAAAAAACTCCATATTCAATTGCTTTTTATCTTTTGGAACCACAGCTATATATGAACCTGAAATCTTAGCCCCATCGAATTCTTTTGTAACCAAAGCTGATGCACCGTGTAGGATTTGCATTTTCGAAAACAAAAAATCTCCCTCGATGGCTGTACGTAAAGTTTTGACTAGTATTTGATGACCATATAAAGCTTCACGGTAGAATATACCGCCTGACCTTCGTCTAACGCTAATCAGTTTATACAATTCGTTTTCATCCCAATCAAAATTTCTCTTTACCACTTTAAGTATTTTCTCATAAGAATGTTCCTTCCACTCCCCATCAAACCCCTTCAATCTTTGCTTCCCCGTAAGCAATTGCTGCATGAGCCATTTTTTGCGGAGTTCTTTTTGGGCAATGAGTTTTTCAATAGTGTGTATGGCAGCATCTGCAGTGCTGAGTACTTGGGCTATGGCTTTTTGCTCAGGGAGGGGGGGAAGTGGGATCGGGCATTCTAATACTTCTTCTTTTCTCAAATTTGTTTGATTAACGCCATCGTCAAATGTTAGGTAATATTTATTTCTGTTCAGGGCATAATATAAAAATATGGGATCAACCTTTTTTGCAGTAATGGCACAAATCCTTTGATTTAGAGTGTAGAGATTATCCTCTTTAACATAGAAACATTTGGCAATAGCTTTGCCATTTGGAACATCACTCATAACCATGACAATTTCACCTTTAGACAACGGGCAAAGTATTTCTTTAGAATACTTTGCAACTTCCCCTTCTGTAGATATAAACTTAGAGTTAATAATTATGTATTTGCCTTCAGAATCAACAATATTTTCATGAGCTTTACCATTTCTAAATTCAGCAATTTTTTCTAAATTATTTACTTCCCATTCCTTTGGAATAAAACCTGCTGCGGAATGTTTGTGTGTTATATTTTTCGACTGTTCCATAATATTCTATTGAAGTTTGCTTAATAAATTTTCTAATTCATCTTGAACTTGCTTCAATTCAATTTCTAAGTTTTGAATATCTTGGGCTACTACTTCAATATCAACCTCAGCTTCTTCTTCAAAAGTGTCAACATAACGGGCAATATTTAGATTGAATTCATTTTCCTTTATTTCTATTGCAGTAGCCACATAACTGTACTTATCTTCCACCACACCGGGTTGCAGCTTGCCGGTTGCAAAATCACGGTAGGTGTTCACCATATGTTCAATATCTGTATCACGTAGTTTGTTTTGGTTTTTGGCACTTTCGTAATGTTTGCTGGCATCAATAAACAAGAAGTTATTGCTGGTTTTTTGCTTGTTAAATACCAAAATAGCAGCCGGTATGCCGGTACCAAAAAACAGGTTGGCAGGTAAGCCAATTACTGCTTCGAGCAAGTTTTCTTCAATGGTGCGTTGGCGTATACGGCCTTCACTGCTTCCACGAAATAATACACCATGTGGCACCACTACACCTGCTTTACCTTCTTCGTTGAGCGTTTCAATCATGTGACTAATAAATGCCCAATCGCCTTTGCTCTTGGGTGGTACGCCTCTCCAAAAACGGTTATATTTATCGGTTTCAGGGTCGTAACTAATGGTGGTTTTTTCACCATCTTTATCTTCTACCTTTCCCCATTTGTCTAAAGAAAAAGGTGGATTGGCAACTACTGTGTCAAACTTCATCAAGGTCATATCATCTACTTTCAATTTAGGGTTGCGGATGGTATCGCCCCAACGAATCACTGCATTATCGAAGCCATGCAAAAACATATTCATTACTGCCAATGCCCAGGTGCTGCCATTAGCCTCTTGGCCGTAAAGTGAAAAATTATCAGAGCCTACCTCGTTACCAGCTTTTATGAGTAAAGAACCAGAACCGCAAGTAGGATCACAAATACGAGAACCTGGTTTAGAATGAGTTAACCTTGCTAATAAGGTTGATACTTCACTTGGCGTATAAAATTCGCCAGCTTTTTTGCCTGCATCACTAGCAAAGTTAGAAATTAGGTACTCATAAGCACCACCAATAATATCGTTCCCATCCAAATGAGATGGACGAAGATTTAAAGCATCCTTATTAAAATCTAGCAATAAGTTTTTCAGTCGGGTGTTTTTGTCTTTAGGCTCACCCAGCTTGCTGTTGTTAAAGTCAATGTTTTGGAAAATACCAGCACCGTCTTCACTATACAATTTTTCACGGTTAGCTTCTTCTAAATCCGCCAATGCAATATTGATGAGTTCACCAATGTTGGCTTCGTTACGAGCTTCGTACAAAAATTTAAAATGGCTATGCGCTGGCACAATAAAGCGTTCGTGTTGCATGGCACGTTTGGCACGTTCCACATCATTATTGTATTTTTCTAAGTAGCCTTCCATTTTATCATCATGCACATCGCTGAGGTATTTTAAGAAAAGCATGGTAAGCACATAGTCTTTATAAACGCTAGGGTCAATACTGCCTCTAAATGTGTCGCAAGCTTTCCAAACTGCATCGTTAATGTCTTTCTGAGTTATTTTAGCCATAATATTTAATTTATTGCATTGATGATTTGTTGTTGAATTTGTTTTTCTCTTAGTGTTTCAATTTCCTGCTTTAATGCTTTTTCTTTGTCACGGAGTTTGATGATTTGCAGAATCGCCATTTGTTTTTCGATACTCGGCACTGTTATTTCCAAATTTTCTAATACTTGTTTTGAAATAGAAGGAATAGACGTACCAATTGCTTTACTTTTTAAAAGTGTTTGGGTGTTATAGTTATTTAGAAACCAAGCAAAATATTGAGGCAACACTTTTTTATTAAGTAATCTAATAACAAAGAAGGAAGTAGAAGCAACAGAAGGCTCATTATGATTTTCAAAAACCGCAGCAAAATTTTTTGTGCCTTTGGCTGCAAAAAGTATGTCACCATCTTTCAATAAGTGTTTTTCAGAAATACCTTCAGCCATCAGATCAGGGTGCAAAACAGCATTTAATTGACCATTTTCATCAAAATGCTTAGATTGTAGATAAACCAATTCACCACTACCAGTAGGCTTTGCAAAAAGACCCGTTTGTATGTTAGTAATATTTTTTATTAGTGTTTTCAAATTTATTTCTTAGTAATAGCTCTACAAAAATACATAAAACCTTAAATTTACCAAATATTTTGAAATTTATTTTTAAGTACACTTTCTACAAAATATTATTAAAGCCTGGTTTTATACAATTCTTAAGGTAAAATGGCCTTTTTGAGTTAAAGTATAACCAATATTTTGTCTTTTGTTCATAACGCACAAAAACAGCTGATAACACATTAAAAAGGCTCGTTCTTCAACGAGCCTTTTTAATTTAATTTTGTTGTGCCAACTTACTTTTTTTATAGCCGTATAAAAAGTAAAATACCAACCCAATGGCTAACCAGCCACCAAACCAAAGCCAGTTGGCTTTCGTCATTCCGGTTAATAAATATAAGCATGTACTTACGCCCATTAATGGTATAAGTGAGTAATTTTTTAAGAAGGTTACAATGGCCAACCCTATCATTAACAACCAAAAAATAATGGTTGATATTTTGAGGGTTCTGCTTTGTTCGGTATTAGCCGCCGCAATAAATTTATTTACCACGGCTAGCTTTTGCGCTGCAATGGTTTTTACATTCATAGAATCGAGCAGGCCCACAAAAGCCGCATTGTTGGCATTTTCAGTACTTAAATTATTAGAGATATTATTGACTACCGCAATGGTATCCATTTTAGCAGCAGGTAACATGGTGGCTAATTTTTCAATAGCATTTTCTTCAGAAAAATCAACCTTGTTGCCAAAGTATTTTGGTGTGGCAAACGACAATACCAAAATACAACCCACCACAATCAACGGAAAAATAAACTTACCGTTAATGTAAGGTATGTTGAATTTACCGGGTTGTTTTTCTTTACGTGGTATTAATAATACACCGCCACACACCAACACAAATGCAAATAAAGTGGCAATGCTGGTAAAGTCTAACACAAAAGTTTTATCAGTAAACAAAATAGGCACCCCTACTACAATACCTGTTACAATAGTTGAGAAAGAAGGTGTTTGATACTTCGGGTGAATTTTTTGAAACACTTTTGGCAACAGGCCATCTCTACTCATGCTCATCCAAATACGGGGTTGCCCCATTTGGAATACAAGCAATACACTCGTCATGGCTATTACGGCACAAACGGCCACCAATAGCTGCATCCAAGGTACATTGAGGTTTTGCTTTTCAAAAATAAACGCTAGTGGGTCACCCACGCCTTCAAAATTGCGGTAGTTAACAGAGCCTGTTAATACCAAGGTTAATAAAATATATACCACGGTACAAATCACCAATGAGTAAATCATCCCCCTTGGTAAATCTCTTTGTGGATTTTTACTTTCTTCTGCCAACACACTTACGGCATCAAAACCGATGTAGGCAAAAAATACCCCTGCAACCGCAGCCATTACACCGCTAAAGCCGTTGGGCATAAATGATTTTACGCCAGCATCATTTGCAGGCGACCAATTAAAGGTTAACCCGTTGTGAAATACCAAATAACCGCCTACAATAATTACCAATGCTACAACCGCCATTTTTAACACCACCATGATGTTGCTGAAATTGCGGCTTTCTTTTACACCTTTATATACCAAATAAGTAATGAGTACATTAATAACCAGGGCTGGTAAATCAACAATAATACGTAACCCAGCAACGATAGGTGCAGTATGCCATGCTTGAAATTGATCGCCCTCTAAAGCGCCATTTTGAACGGCATGTTGTGCCTCTTTATAACTAGTGCTTAACCAATGCGGCATATCAACCCCACACCTGCTTAAAAACGAAGTAAAATAATCGCTCCAACTAAAGGCCACATAAATGTTACCAATGCTGTATTCCATTATAAGTGCCCACCCAATGATCCATGCGAATAATTCGCCAAAGCTGGCATACGCATAGGTATAGGCGCTACCTGCCACTGGTATACGACTGGCAAATTCACTGTAACAAAAAGCAGTGAAGGCACAGGCTACTGCCGTAATTAAAAATAAAATGACTACACCGGGGCCACCACTGAATACAGCCCCACCCAAACTACTAAAACTACCGGCACCTAAAATGGCAGCAATACCAAAAAAAGTTAAATCTCTAACGGTGAGTACTCGTTTTAAACCGCCAGCGGAGCCGTGGGCATCATCGCCGCCTTCCGCTAATATATTGGCAATATTTTTTCTTCTAAACAAACCGTTGCTCATTTTGTAGTGGGTTTTATGGCTAGTAAAATAAGTAAAATTGTTGAATATGAATTCAATCAGGTTATTAAAGCGTAAACGAGTTGTTTATTTTTCTCTCATCATTAAATCAGCGGCTAATTGTTGTAAGGCTGTTTTTCTTTCACTCAACACAGCAACTTCATCTAAATGCTGCAAGGCAATTTGGTAATACTTTTCTTTGAGGGCATTGCACCATTCATCTGCCTTTACTTCTTTAAATATTTGCAGTACCTGCGGTACTTTATCGGGTGCATTGTTGGCCAATAGCTCATCTAAACGAGCATTAATGCTGGCATCGCCTTGTTCACGGGCATGTATGAGTAAAAAGGTTTTTTTATTGGCTAATATATCGCCGCCTTGTTGTTTACCTGTTTTTTGGGCATCGCCAAAGGCATCTAAAAAATCATCTTGTATTTGAAAAGCAATACCTAGGTTTTTACCAAATTCATATAAATGATTTTGGTTGCCCAAGCCTGCACCACCCAATACGGCTCCCATTTGTAAACTTGCAGCTACTAGTACCGATGTTTTGAGGGTGATCATTTTTACATAATCATCTAAACTCACATGGGCCATGTTTTCAAAATCCATATCGAGCTGTTGGCCTTCGCATACTTCTTTGGCTGTTTTGTTGAAAATTTCGATACTTCTTGGTAAGTATGGTGCACTAATGCTTCCTAAATTTTCGTATGCTGTAACAAACATTACATCGCCAGCCAATAATGCAGTATTATGTCCGTATTTTTCGTGAACGGTGGGTAAGCCCCTGCGTAAGGGTGCTTTATCCATAATATCATCGTGTATTAAACTAAAATTATGAAACAGCTCAATAGAGGCTGCGGCATAATAGGCATCATCTGTTACGGGTGCAAACAATTCGTTGGCCAAATACACACAAATAGGGCGAATACGTTTACCCTTAATACCTAAAATGTATTGTGCAGGGTCGTATAACGTAGGTGTATGTTCAGGAAAATGACGTTTGTTAAACTTGGCTTCAAACTGTGCTGATAAGGCTGTAAATGATTGCATTAATGGATGCGCTTTTTTGAACAAGCTTCATGGGCCTGTATATCTTAAATTATTTTTTACTCGTTTTTTTGGTGGCTGTTTTTTTAGCCGCAGGTTTTGCTGCTGTTTTGGTAGTGGCTTTTTTGGCGGTTGACTTACCTCCTACTGTTTTGGCTTGTTTGCTTTTGGGCGCTGCTGTAGTTACCCATTCATAATCGAGCTGGCGTTTATCTAAATTGGCTGCAATAACTCTAATGGTAACATCATCGCCCATTCTGAATGTTTTGCCGGTACGTAAGCCTACTAAGGCATAGTTGGCTTCATCTAACCTAAAATCATCGTAATCGCTTAAATCTTTTACACTTACCAAGCCTTCACATTTGTGCTCCACGGTTTCAACCCAAAAACCAAAGGTTGATACACCAGAGATAACGCCTTCAAATTCATCGCCTATAAACTGCCTCATGTACTCAACTTGTTTGTATTTGTTGCCGGCTCTTTCGGCTTCCATAGCGGCACGTTCTTTATCGCTGCAATGTTTGTTTTTTTCTTCCATTGCTTTATCGATCAATAAATTTTTATCGATGATGCTTTGTAGTACACGGTGTACCATCACATCGGGGTAACGACGAATAGGCGATGTAAAATGACAATAGTTTTCAAAACCTAATCCGTAATGCCCCACATTTTCAGCTGTATATTTTGCCTTTGCCATGGTACGTATACCAAGTTGTTCTATTACATGTTCTTCTGGCTTACCCTTTACATTTTTTAATAAATTGTTGAAAGATGTGGCAATGGATCGTTCATCTTTCATATCAAACTCGTACCCATGCTTTTTTGCGAAAGCCACAAATGGCGCTAGTTTCTCCACATTGGGTTCATCATGCGTACGGTACGAAAATGGGATGGGCTCTTTGTTTACTTTTATTTTTGATACATACTCTGCCACAGCTTTATTGGCCAATAACATAAACTCTTCAATTAATTTATGGGCTTCTTTACTTTCTTTAACAACAATGCCAATTGGTTTGCCTGTATCATCTAATTTAAACTTTACTTCTTGCGATGAAAAGTTGATGGCTCCGTTATCAAAACGCTTTTTTCTGAACTGTTGGGCTAAATCGTTCAACAACAAAATAGGTTTAAAATGCAAGCCATCTTTTGTTTCAATGGTTTGTTGTACCTCTTCGTATGTAAAGCGATGGTTGCTATGGATGATGGTTCTACCAATCCATTGGTGTTTAATTTCTGCCCTGTTATTTATTTGGAATATTACAGAGAAGGAGTATTTATCTTCATTTGGTCGCAATGAGCATAACTCATTCGAAATTTTTTCGGGCAACATGGGGTTTACCCTATCAGGCAAATACACACTGGTAGCTCGTTCGTATGCAGCCTTATCAAGCAACGAACCGGGTGTTACAAAATGGCTCACATCGGCAATGTGTACACCAATTTCATAATTGCCATTATCGAGGTTTCTGATAGAGATGGCATCATCAAAATCTTTTGCATCGTAAGGGTCAATAGTAAAAGTGAGTATATCCCTACAATCTTTTCGTTTCTTTAATTCTTCTCGGGTAATGTTGGGCGATAACGCATCGGCTGCTTTTAGCACGGCATCTTCAAACGACAATGGAAAACCGGCATGCACTAAAATTTCTTTCATGGCCATATCGCCTTCGTTTTGGGCCGTCATAATAGCGATGATTTCACCTTCGGGTTTTTTATCGTTTTTATCCCACTTTAAAAATTTGGCTACTACACGGTCGCCATCTTTAGCACCGTTTAATTTTGCCATATCAATATGAAAATCTGGCATTGGGTTGTTACCCGTTGCTGTAAAAAATGCAATTTTTTCTTTAACTGAAATGGTTCCAATAAAGTCGGTTTGCTTTCTTTCAACTACTGCGGTAATTTTTCCTTCTGTACGCCTGGTTCTATCTTGTCCGTTTAAAATTTGAACCCTCACCGTATCACCATGAAAAGCTTTACCAAATTCATTGGGCTTTACAATGATATCTTTCTCTCTATCTTCTACAATTACAAACCCCATACCACTGCGGCTTATCTCTAATTTACCCTTCACTATTTCAGTTTGGGATGATTTTTTTTTGCCACTGCTTTGTTGGTGCTTACTCATAAAATATAATCAATTGTATTAATTAATTGCAATGTACTAAATGTAGCGTTGAAACACAAGCTTTGCAGCACTAAGTATCAATAATAATGCGGTGGTTTGGTATAAAGATTTTGCTATTGGGGCGCTATAACTGATGTTGATCATTTTATAAATGGCTTACCCTGTAAGGCTTGTATCAAAGTAAAAAAAGCCAAAGCCGCATATAAAATAGCCATTATAAAAGTTAAGTAGGTATTACGCAATACATAATAGGCAAGTAAAGGCAAAACTTGCAGAGCATGCATACCAATAAAATGAGCTACTCGAGCATCGCCCAAGGTTTTACTCCAGTTAAGTATGGCGATACCTTCGCTACCATCGGCCCCACCAATGGTATGCGACAACCTGCTGCCCATTAAAAAACCTTGAAAAGAAAAAATTACAAATAACAACAAGGCTAAACGAATGGCCCACAAATAATAGCTAGGTAAATCATACAAAGGGGCTACAAAAAACAACCAAGCGATGAATGCCGTGTAAAGGCTTACCAATGATGCTGCTACGGCCATTAACACATACAATAAACTATACCAACCATTTGAAATATTAAAGTGTGATTGTTGCCCCCTAGCTGCCTGAATAGCAATGTAAACAATTTCAAACCCCAATAGTACAATAACACTCCAACTAAAAAGTTTGGTATTAAATTGTGGTAGGTACTGAATATACCAAGCCATGGTAAATACATAAATGGCAATGGATACCGCAAACTTAAATGGCTTATACCAGGCATTTACTTGCAATACCTTAACATGGGTTATTTGTGTAAGTATCAAAAACAAAACAGCACTGCAGGCGCAAATACAACCAAAATAAAATAGCGGTTCGTTTACATTTTTAAGTTGGGTGATAAATGATTTCATGATGATGGTGTTGATGTTAATTAAAAATGAACAATGTTCATTACATTTTTTAAAAATATATTATGGATCGATGATGTGAGTGAATGCATCAAAAGCCCTTTTTAAAATGGTAGATGCGTTTTTTAATTGCACACTACCAGAGCGTTCGCTTATTTGCAAACTACACATACCATGTACGGTACTCCAAATCATAAACGACAAAGCATCTACCTCTCCACCTTTAAAATAACCTGCTTTTACACAATCTGTCACACAACTTTTTAATGCATTAAACGTAGAGGCACCTTCTTTCCAATCTTTATTGGCCGTATCATGCACAAATGAAATGGGTGCTTTAAGGTTGAACATTAAATCATACATATCGGGGTTTTGCAAGGCAAAGTCTATGTAAATTCTACCCATTGCTTTTAATCTTTCCATGGGCTCGGTAACTTTCGTTAAAACTGCAAACTGAGCCCCTAGTTGGGTAAAACCTTGTATGTGCAGAGCATGTAATATGGCATCCTTATCTTTAAAATAAACATACACTGTGCCTACACTGTAACCAATGGCAGTGGCAATACTTCTGATGGTAGTTTGCGCTACGCCATTTTCAACAAACAACTTTTTTGCTGCTTGCAAAATAAGGTCGCTTACATCATACTTATCTTTTTTTGTATGTACCATTTTAGCCATGATTACAAAAATAATGAACAATGTTCATAATTAAAAAATAAATTTTCTTAGCATGTCATTTATTACACCAATAAGATAAGTGCAGTGATTAGATTTTATACACAATGCTTTCAATATCTTTAATATTCAAAAGAGTGAAATGAATCGTAAGCAATTTTTAAAATTAAGTTCGTTAGGTTTATCAGCATTGTCGTTTAAGCAAGTACCTACAGCGGCAGTTAATAAACCAATTGTAATATCTACTTGGGATAGTGGTATGGCGGTAAATGCTGCTGCATGGAAAATTTTAGGTACAGGTGGTAAATCGGTTGATGCGGTTGAAGCAGGTGCCATATCAATAGAAAATGAGATAAACTGCTGTGTGGGCTTAGGTGGTTACCCTGACCGTGATGGGATTGTAACGTTAGATGCCTGCATTATGGATGAACATGCCAACTGTGGTGCGGTTGCTGGTTTAGAGCAAATAAAACATCCTATTTCAGTAGCACGTAAAGTTATGGAACTAACCCCTCATGTACTGTTGGTAGGTAACGGTGCTCAACAGTTTGCGCTTGAAAATGGTTTTACAAAAGAGCCTGCTGTATTATCAAAAGAAGCTACCGATGCGTATAATAATTGGTTGAAAGAGGGTAAATACAAACCTGTAATTAATATAGAAAATCAACCTAAAAAAACATTTGGAGGTCCGTTTGCCCCTACTTTTTTTAATGATGGCACACCCAACCATGATACTATGGGACTGGTAGCAATGGATGCAACTGGCAATTTAAGTGGTGCTGTAACCACTAGTGGTATGGCATTTAAAATACATGGTCGTGTAGGCGACTCCCCTGTTATTGGCGCTGGTTTATTTGTTGACAATGAAGTAGGTGCTGCCACTAGCAGCGGTACAGGCGAAGAAGTAATACGTATTTGCGGAACGCATTTGGTGGTAGAGTTTATGCGACAAGGTTATAGCCCGGAAATGGCTTGTAAAAAAGCGGTTGAACGTATTGTAAATAGGGATAAAGCCAAAGCAAAAACATTACAAGTAGGTTTTTTAGCCATGAACAAAAAAGGAGAACATGGTGCTTATGCCATACAAAAAGGGTTTGTATACAGCATAAAAACCAATACAGAAAACCGCATTATTGCTGCAAAGCATTTAATTTAAATAGGTATGTTAGAAACCATTGCGTTTAATATAGAAAGTTGTACAATAGCACAAGCTGCAGGTGCTGATAGAATTGAATTGTGTGCTAACCCTGGCGAAGGTGGTACTACACCAAGTGCTGGTTTTATAAAACAAGCAAGACGCTTATTGAGTATCGACCTCTTCCCTATCATTAGACCAAGAGGTGGCGATTTTTTATACACAGCTGATGAATTGGCTGTAATGAAAAGTGACATCTTACTTTGTAAAAATGCAGGATGTGATGGTGTGGTGCTGGGTGTGTTACAAGCCGATGGACATATCAATCAATCGATTTGTAGCGCATTGGTAGCACTGGCCTACCCTATGAGTGTTACCTTTCACCGAGCATTTGATAGGGTTGCTGACCCATCAACCGCATTGGAAGCCATTATTGATTGTGGGTTTGAAAGAATATTAACATCTGGCGGTAGACCAACAGCTATGGAAGGTATTGATGCTTTAACATGGTTGGTGACCCAAGCAAACAATCGCATCATTATTATGCCGGGCAGTGGTGTAAGGGCCAATAATATTGCACAAATTAAAACCATTACTGGTGCTACTGAATTTCATAGCAGTGCCAGAAAAATGTTTGTATCAAACATGCAATACCAAAATACTTTAATGAATGAGCAATTGCTTACAACAGGCATTGATGCACATGAAATAACCCAAATGCAACAGCTTTTAAAAAATGATACAGCATCGTTGTAAATATTTACTACTCCTATTTTTTATAAGCTTGTTTGTGCAACCAACTTTGCAGGCGCAACAAACCATTACCTTAAACAAAGCATGGCAATTTAAAAAGGCTACTGATAATGTTTGGCATAATGCCACAGTGCCCGGCTCCGTATACACTGATTTATACAAAAATAAAATAATCGAAGATCCGTTTTACGGTACCAATCATTTGCAATTAGCATGGATAGATAGCGCTGATTGGGTGTACAAAACCAACTTTACTCTCACCACACAACAATTAGCGCAACAACAAATTAGCTTGTTGTGTGAAGGACTTGATACCTACGCTACTATTTACCTCAACAATCATATAATAGCACAAACCAACAATATGTTTAGAAGTTGGCGTTTCCCTATTCAACAATGGGTAAGCGGTAACAACGAACTTATTATACATTTTAGGGCTGCCCAAAAAATTACTGATAGCATTGCAAAAGCAAAGCTGCCACTGGTTTTGACTGATAATAACCGAGTGTATGTACGTAAAGCAGCCTATCAATTTGGGTGGGATTGGGGTCCAACGTTTATCAATGCTGGTATATGGAAACCCATTCATATCGAATTCAATGAAATACCAAAAGAGAATGATGTAAACCCTGGTCCTGCTGCATTGCTGCAACAAACAAAAGATAGCATTGGTACTTCATTTTATTTTACAAAAAATAATCAACCCATTTACATTCAGGGTTCTAATTGGATACCTGCTAATATTTTTCCACATGCCACTACTGCAAACGAATATAGAAGTCTATTAATACAAGCCAAAAATGCTCACATGAATATGCTACGGGTTTGGGGTGGCGGTATTTATGAAGCTGATTTGTTTTATGATTTATGTGATAGTATTGGTATAATGGTGTGGCAAGATTTTATGTTTGGTAACGCCATGTACCCTGCTGATGCTGATTTTTTAAGCAATGTAAAAGTTGAAGTACAACAACAAATCAGCCGTTTAAAAAAACACCCTTGTATTGTAGTTTGGTGCGGTAATAATGAAATTGATGAAGCTTGGCACCAATGGGGTTGGCAAAACCAATTCAATATTCATGGTGCAGATTCAATTAAAATTTGGAACGATTACAAAACGCTTTTTCAAGACAGTTTAAAAGCTTGGGTACAATTGTATGATGGTAAGCGACCTTACATTAGTACTTCACCACAATATGGCTGGGGTAATAACAATAGCTATAACAATGGCGATAGCCATTACTGGGGCTTGTGGTGGGGCTTACAAGGTTGGGAAGCTTTTAAAACCAAAACGGGTAGGTTTGTAAGCGAATATGGTATGCAAGCCATGCCTAGCTATAACAGCATAAAAAACTATACAGCAAGTAACGATAGGTTTATTGGCAGCAATACGATGAATGCCCATCAAAAAGCCAATAATGGTTTTATGAAGTTGCACTATTATCTAAACAATTATTTTTTTGATACAACTTTATTATACAAACTTAATTTGGAGCAGTATAGTTATGTAACCCAATGTTTACAATATTATATTTTAAAAAACAGCATCATTACCCATAAAAATAAACAACCTTATAATATGGGTACTTTGTTATGGCAACTCAATGATTGTTGGCCAGTAACGAGTTGGAGTATTATTGAGTATGGCAATACACCCAAAGCCGCTTATTATGCCGTAAAAAATGCTTACAGTGATGGTGAATTGTTGGTTACAGATAGTGTTGCACCCAAACATATCATATTACAACAACCGAAGTTACAATTCAACTTAAATGAAGATGGTTGTATCCAAATAACGAGTCATACTTTGGTGAAATACCTTCAGCTTGATTTTGGAAAATACAGCCATTATTTAAGCGATAACTATATTGATATTGCAGCTGGTGAAACAAAAACTATTTACATAACCAACCATAACATCACTAAAAAAATGTTGCGAAAGTTACGCTACACTTCGTTTTATGATATACAAAAAGCGATCGCCTTACCGTAAGTTGTTTTTATGCAGTATACCAATGGGTGAACCTTGTGCCATAAAAACAGTATCGGGTATAGCATTGTTAAGATAGGCGAATGAGGGTCCGTATAATTGTTCAAAATCAACATCAATGGTATAATTGTTTACTTCGTGTACCAACCATGTTGGGTGGGTAACACCATATTCAAATGTAGTAGTATCGCTGTATTTTGAATAGCCCCAATAATGTTCTGCAATAAATTCTTCTTTACTACCGGGTAACATCGGCACAGCGTTGGCGTTGGTGGTCGCTTCTAATTTGAACCATTGTTTTTTAAATTTCCAATGATAGCCAAGGTGTATTTGTGCAGCATCTTTTGTAAAAAAATGTTTGGTAGGTAAGGTTACATATTTTTCTCGGTACAAGGCATTGGCCACCAAAGTAATGGCATGTTTAGGTACAATTTCTTTTATAAAAACGGCTCCTCTTTTCCACGTATCACCGTCTTTTTTACGCACATAAAAACGAAGGTTTATTTCTTCAAAATTTACATGAAAGGGTATGGTAAAGCCTAATAACTTTACCTTTTCAAACATAAACCCAATAAGGCTTACATAGCATTTACCCTCATAAAAATCGAGTTCCGTATGCTTGGGTACAAAGGGCTGTAAAATAGCCGGATCAATTGTATAATTAGCCATGATCAAATTGTTCCACTCTGCCGTCAAAAAATGCTTACCCATCAAATTTGATTTATTACGATTTATTTATTTCGTTCTTTATAATTTACTTTAAAAATGAGGCGGAGGTTTTGATCTTTAGTAAAATAATTATAAAACCAATTAAAGAAAACCGACAACCTATTTTTAACACCCAATATCAACATCAAGTGTAAAAACATCCAAACCAACCAAGCTAACAATCCACCAAAATGAATTTTAGGTTTAGGTACATCTACTACGGCCAATTTACGGCCTACCGTAGCCATGGCACCCTTATCGTTGTATTCAAAAGCAATCATACGATCGTTATTGCTTTTCATTTGCAACCATTTTAAATTATTCACCAACATATCTGCTTGTTGAATAGCAACTGGCGCCACCTGTGGGTGACCATTAGGGTATGCCGCATCAGCTTCCATATATGCCACATCACCAATAGCATAAATATTTTCAAACCCTTGTACTTTGCAGTATTCATTTACTTTTAAACGGTTGCCTTTAGCAATAATGGTTTCATTTAAACCGGGTATAATGTTACCTTTTATACCTGCAGCCCAAATAACCAGTGCGGTAGGTATGGTGGTTCCATCTTTAAGTGTAGCCACTTTACCGTCGTATGATGTTAAGATGGCGTTGGTCGTAACTTTTACGCCTAACTTCTCTAAATATTGTTGGGATTGTTGACTGCTTTTTTCACTCATTGCAGCCAATGTTTTAGTAGAACCTTCCAACAAAATAATGTTCATTTTACTGAAATCAAGGTCAGGGTAATCTTTCGGCAATACAAACCTCCGCATATCAGCAATGGCACCGCTTAACTCAACCCCTGTTGGTCCGCCCCCAACTACCACTATGTTCATGAGGCGTTGTAACTCTTCGGGGTCGGTGGTTGCAGTGGCATCTTCAAAATTTTTCAACATACGGTGCCTCAGTTGAATTGCTTCAACCGTACTTTTCATAGGCATGGCATTCGCAGCCATTTGTTCGTTTCCAAAAAAGTTGGTATCGGCACCTGTGGCAATAACCAATTGATCATATTCAAAATCACCAATATCGGTAGCTACTTTATTTTGATTGTGGTGAATGGCGGTAACTTCTGCCATTCTAAAATGAACATTTTTACTATTATGAAAAACTTTACGTAGCGGAAAAGAAATATTGCTGGCATCTAAACCAGCCGTAGCTACTTGGTAAAATAGTGGTTGAAATTGATGGTAATTAAAACGATCAATTAATGTAATATCGAAACCTGCTTTATTGCTGAGTGAACGGGCTAAACGCAAGCCCCCAAATCCACCTCCTATTATTACTAATTTCATTTAAGAAGCTTTTTATTTCAGCAAAGATACAAAACTTTCAATTATTTTTGAAAATTCAGAATACTAATAAAGCATACGGACTTTTCGGGTTCCTTTTACACTTCTTAAAAGTTCGATTGCATTTTTGCTGATGTTTTTATCAACATCTAACACAACATAACCTGTGCCATCGTTGGTTTTGAGGTATTGACCAAGAATATTGATGTTATTTTTACTTAATAATGTATTGATGCTACTTAACACACCCGGTACATTGTTGTGAATATGAAGTATTCGGTGAGCACCTTCTTGCGGAGGCAATGCCAGTGCAGGAATACTGTGAGAGCCTGTGCTGATGCCTTTTTCAAGAAAATTAAAAAGTTTGGTACTGACATCAATCCCAATATTACTTTGGGCTTCTTGTGTACTACCGCCAATATGTGGCGTTAAAATAACATTGGGTAAATGTTGTAACGGTGTGGTAAAACTATCACCATTTTTTTCGGGTTCTATCGGAAAAACATCCACTGCTGCCCCACCTATTTTTCCGCTTTCAATGGCTTTCGCTAATGCTTTTAAATCGACCACCGTACCCCTTGCATAGTTGATGATGATGGCACCTTGTTTACAATGCGCTAAGGTAGTTTTATTAATAAGGTGTTGTGTGGAGGCAATTTCGGGTACATGCAACGTAACGATATCAGCCTTCTGCAATAACTCTTTCAACGATTTACTATCCGCTGCGTTACCAAGTGGCAATTTTGTTTCGCTATCATAAAACAATACTTTCATGCCTAAGGCTTCGGCCAATACACTCACTTGGCTCCCAATATTACCATAACCTATAATACCAATGGTTTTACCTCGTAACTCATGGCTACCGGTGGCATCTTTCATCCATTTTCCTTCATGTGCAGCTTTATTTTTATCAACAATTTTTCTGATGAGCATAATGGATGCACCCAATACCAACTCAGCCACACTACGTGTATTACTATATGGTGCATTAAACACGGCAACACCATGTTGGGCAGCAGCTTCCACATCAACTTGGTTAACCCCAATACAAAAACAACCAATGGCTTGTAACTTAGTAGCAGCTTGCAATACAGCTGCTGTAATATTTGTTTTACTACGTATACCTAAAATATGAACGTTCTTAATTTCTTTAATTAATTCGGCTTCGCTAATAGCACCGTTCAACTTTTTTATAGAAGTATAACCTGCATTTGAAAACTGTTGCACGGCTGCATCACTAATATTTTCTAAAAAAAGTATATTGATTTTTTCTTTCGGATAACTCGTTGTTTTTTTAACTACTGCCATAAAACCTTATTTTGCACAAATATATCTTTTTACGAAGCGTTTTTTACATAAGCATTTCGTATCAATCAAATTATTAGATTTTATTTAAAAAATGCTTTCTACCTTAAAAAAAATAACAATAGGCTACACGGTTGCAGCATTGGTTGCAGTGGGTTGCAATCAACACCACAATAATGCCGATTCAAAAACTGCATCAACCACAACCCCACATTATACTTTACAAGCGCCACTGCCCATTAGTACGGCAGAAAAGCAAGCTTTACAATACAAGTGCAACTTATTTTATGATAGCATGCTTAATAAAAGCGGTTTTAATGGGGGCATGATTGTAGCTAAAGATGGTAACATCATTTTTGAAAAATATAAAGGCAGTATTAATTTAGACGATAAAGTACCTATTACTGATAGCACCCCATTACACATAGCATCGGTATCAAAAACATTTACCGCTATGGCTGTGCTGAAGTTGCAGCAACAACAACAATTAAACATCAACGATCTTTTTAGCAAATACTTTCCGGCATTTAATTATGAAGGTGTTACCATCAAAAGTTTATTAAACCACCGCAGCGGCTTACCTAATTATCTTTATTTTATGGAAGATTTGGGTTGGCCCAAAGATTCATTGATACATAACAATGATGTTCTCAATTGGCTCATACAGAAAAAAGATAGTATTAAAAATATTGCTCCGGCTAATAAACATTTTACCTATTGTAACACCAATTATGCCCTGCTTGCTTTGTTAATTGAAAAAGTAAGTGGCCAAACCTACCCTCAATTTATACAGCAACAAATATTTGATGCAATAGGTATGCAACACAGTTTTGTACACTTTACCAATGATGGCAAAATACGATCAAAAACATTTGATTGGAAAGGCCGTGAAATACCCGATAATAATTTAGATGAAGTGTACGGCGATAAAAATATTTATAGTACGCCAAAAGATTTATTAATGTGGGATAAGGTTTTAAGAGACACACAGTTTTTACCAGCAACGTACATTCAAATGGCTTATGAACCTTACAGTAATGAAAAAGCAGGTATTAAAAACTACGGCTTAGGTTGGCGCATGAATAATTATGATGATGGTAAAAAAATAATTTTTCATAATGGTTGGTGGCATGGTAATAACGCCTCTTTTATACGATTAATTAAGGAAAATGCTACCATCATTGTCATTAGCAATCGTTTTACCCGTAATGTGTATAAAGCCAAATTATTGGCGAATATTTTTAATCATTTTTTTGATACAGATGTAGAAGAAAACGAAAGTGCCGCCACTACAAATATGGTAGATACAGTCGCTTCAAAATCAAGCAAAAAAGTTTATCCAAAAAAGAAGTAACACAAGGCGATAGCGGTAATAATACCCACCAAATCTGCCAACAACATGGCACCAATGGCGTAACGGGTATTTTTTACCATGATGGAACCGAAGTATACCGCAATCACATAAAAAGTAGTGTCAGATGAGCCTTGCAATATGCAAGCTAACCTGCCTGCGAAAGAATCAGCACCGTAAGTTTTCATGGTATCTACCATCATACCTCTTGCCGCACCACCACTAAAGGGTTTTACTAATGCGGTGGGTAAGCCATCTACAAATCGGGTATCTGCACCTATGGCTGCAAAACAATATTTAAAACCATTGATAATGGCATCAAAAGTACCGCTGGTGCGTAACAATGCAATAGCCACCAACATACCCACTAAGTAAGGTATAATACGAACAGCAGTTTCAAAACCACCCTTGGCACCATCAATAAACGCATCGAACACATCAATTTTTTTATACAAGCCGCCTAATACAATGGCTATAAAAACAAACAATATCAAGCCATTACTGAGCAATCCGGAAAAACTTTGTAAACCTTCGCCACTAAGTGATTTTAAATAGACCAACAACAGGGCAATCACTGCTGTAATACCTCCAACCCACAAAATAATAACAGGTTGCAACACATTAATTTTTTGTTTAAATGACACGATCAACATAGCTGCCATGGTGGCTACAAATGTTGCGATCATACAAGGTATAAATATGTCTAACGGATTGGCAGCTTTTGCTGAAGCCCTTAATGCAATAATGCTTATGGGTATAAGGGTTAAGCCACTAGCATGCAAACACAAAAACATAATTTGTGCATTGCTAGCCCTTTCTTTATCAGCGTTTAATGTTTGTAAACTTTCCATCGCTTTTAACCCAAAGGGTGTTGCGGCATTATCTAACCCCAATAAATTGGCCGAAAAGTTCATCATCATATGTCCAATAGCAGGATGCCCTTTCGGCACATCGGGAAAAATTTTTGTAAAAAATGGGCCAATTAATCGGCTCAACAAATTAATACCGCCTGCTTTTTCAGCAATGGCCAAAAAGCCCATAAAAAGCACCAACAACCCAATCAACCCCAAACAAATATTCACTGCATTGGTACAAGTTGTTACAACACCATCTGCCGTTTGAATTTTAAACTGTAAATATTGTGCATTAGCAATTTTGGTAGTAAGAATACCATCAGTTGTATCAACCTTTTGGGTGTTCAGCTTTTGTACCAACAAAGCATTTACTTGAATAGAATCAGTTGTTCTTAGTTTGATAGTATCATTGGCTTTACCTGTAACCATTTGGGTAAATATGGCTTTGTTGTTTTCTGTAAAGCATACCATTTTTACCAATGCAACTGAAATCGCTATAATGATAAAAGCAGACCAAATTCTACTCAAAGCCATATTGTAACTATTTAAAGATGTTGTAAACCAATGTAATACTCGGTTGGAAAATTAGTATTTTAATCTCATTAATAAAATGATTGTGCTGCATTTCCATTTTATGATACCATAATTTAGTTGCTATTACAAGCAAAAATTGCTTAAACAACCGCTTTAAAAGTACGCTGTAAACCTTACCTTTGCAGCCGTTTAAAAAAAGTAATTTTTAAACCATCACAATCGAAAAAATAATAAAATGGCTTTAAAAGCAGGAATTGTAGGTTTACCAAATGTGGGCAAATCAACTTTATTTAATGCGGTTAGTAACAGTGCTAAAGCACAAGCAAGTAACTACCGTTTTTGTACAATTGAACCAAACACAGGTTTGGTAAATGTGCCAGATGCTCGTTTAGATAAATTGGCATCATTGGTAAATCCTGAACGAGTGGTACCCACCCAAATAGAAATTGTAGATATTGCAGGCTTGGTACGTGGAGCAAGTAAAGGTGAAGGCTTAGGAAATAAATTTTTAGCCAATATTAGAGAGGTTGATGCCATTATACAAGTGATTCGTTGTTTTGAAGATGATAATATTTTAAGAGAAGAAGGCGCTATAAACCCTGTAGGTGATAAAGAAATTATTGAAACAGAACTTCAGTTAAAAGATTTAGAAAGCGTTGACAAAAAATTACAACGTACCGAAAAATTAGCTAAAACAGATACAAAAGCTAAAGCTGAGTTAGACGTTTTATTGAAATGTAAAGCACACCTTGAGCAAGGCAAAAATATTGTAACCTTAGGATTATCTAAAGAAGAAAAAGTTGCTATTGCTGATTTATTTTTATTGACAGATAAACCTGTATTGTATGTAGCGAATGTTGATGAGGCTTCTATGCACACCGGCAATAAATATTCTGCTGCTTTAATTGAAGCGGTAAAAAATGAAGGCAATGAGGTTATTGTTATGACCAATGCCGTAGAAGCTCAAATTGCGGAGTTTGAAGATGCAGATGATAAAGCCATGTTTATGGAAGAATATAAAATGACCGAACCTGCGCTTGATCGTTTGATTCACAGTACTTATAAATTACTCAACTTAAGTACCTACTTTACTGCAGGCGTACAAGAGGTAAGAGCATGGACCATTCACAAAGGTTGGAAGGCACCCCAAGCTGCTAGTGTTATACATACTGATTTTGAAAAAGGTTTTATTAAAGCGGAGGTTATTGGCTACAATGATTTTATTACCTTAGGTTCAGAAGCTGCTTGTAGAGAGCAAGGCAAATTAAGAATTGAAGGTAAAGAGTACGTTGTGAATGATGGTGATGTAATGCACTTTAGGTTTAACGTTTAACACATAGTTACATTAAAAACAAAAAGTCGATTATTAGTAATCGACTTTTTTGTTTTTAAAAATAGCGACTATAAAACTACACCGGTTCAAATGCTTTTACTTCACCCACTTTGGCTGATTGTACATTTACCACATTTCCATTAGCATTGGTAACAAAAGCAACAATACGAGCATTGTTTATGTTACCGATATTATTAGCGATTGTAATGGAATACGTTTTATCATTATCAATACCTGATGCTGCAATAGCATCGCCAGTGGTGGCTGTTAAAATGGCTCGTAACACACCATCGTACCTAAAGTTGGGTATCACTGCTTGTCCACCATATAAATTCGAAGAATAATTTCTTTGAGAAAAATATAAATCATCTTCTACAACATACACGGTTAGCTTAGCACTAGCACCTATTGATTGCGAATAATTTACTTTTATATTAGCGGTAATTACCCCACCATTAGCAGTAGAATTAATGGCGATGCCAGCAAATGAAAATGGTTGTATGGCACCAATTACCTGATTTACATTTTCATATTGTGGGCCGTTCCAGCCACTTGTTCTGTTAATAATACCCGTAGGTACGCCCCCTACATTTTGACTAGCGGCCAAACTATTTCCATAATTATTAATGAACGGATCATTACCAAACAAATGTGTGCCAACTACAATGGCTTTATTGGTTTGTTGTTTCAATAAATCTACCCCATACAATATTCTTGGGCAATTACCACACCATGTTCCAGAGTACTCTTCTACCAATACTTTGTGCACAAAATTATTACCGCTACCTGTGCCGCCACCACCAGTGCCACCACCGCCGGTTCCTCCACCACCGGTTGGCGGTGCTGCACTTACCGTAATGGTAACAACAGGTGCATTTAAACTTCCTAAAGTTGCATATACGGCAAACGTGCCAACTTGGTCAAAATTATAAGTAGTACCATTTACAAGGGTACCGTTAACGAACAATTTTGCCTGACTGGTAACATTTTCATTTTTTGCATTTACTACCAAAAAACTTAATTCTGTGTCTTTAAGTACATTAAAAGCACTTGGTTTAACAGTAATATAATCTTGCACTGGCTCTGAAAAATCAGATTCGATTTTTGTGCACGAAAAAAGTGCCCCTAATAATACAACAGCCGTTAGGTAAAGTAATTTTCTCATATGCTTGATGTTATTTTTTTGAATGTTTACACTTTCAACAATCGATAACTACGCAAGCTTTTTAACAACCTTACAAAAAATAATATTAATTGTAAGGCAATGGTAACATGTCCGTATAAACAATACCAGAAAGGGTTTACGTATCAATAATATTTTAATATGAAGCAATTTTTTATAACCGCCTTAATAGTAATAAGTTTTTTTGCTGCAGCAAAGAGCCAAACCTTACCAAAGGTTGATTTGGTAAATTTAAACGGTGACACTTTTAATAGCAGTCAATTTGAAAGCATCCGTAACAAACCGATTATTATATCATTTTGGGCCACTTGGTGTGTACCATGTATCAATGAATTAACCACTATTAATGATCAGTATGCAGATTTAAAAAAAGCATTACAGTTTGAACTTTACGCCATTGCTGAAGATGATAGTAGAACAGCGAAGCGTATACAACCCTTGGTAAATGGTAAAAATTGGTCGTTTGAAATTTTACACGATAAAAATCAAGCCCTTAAACGCCAACTCAACATCATGAACATTCCGTACACCATTGTTGTAAAAAATGGCACCATCATTTACAAACATTCTGGCTATGTTCCTGGCGATGAAGATGAACTTTTTACCATTATTCGTAACAACCAATAATATGCTATCAAAATATACACTACTCACATTTTTATGCAGTATTACTTTCTCAAACACATTACTGGCACAACTTTCAGGCGGCTTTGAAAATAACAGTGCTTGGTATATTGATGATGATAAAGTAAAGCTTGAATCGTTTGAAACTGCCAACAGGGTAAGAGCCAACGCTTATTTACGACTCGATTACACTTTAAAAAATTTTACCGCTGGCGTACAAGTAGAATCGTATGTGCCTAAAGCATTGTTGAATTATAGTCCCAATTTTAAAGATGCTGGCTTAGGCAACTATTACCTCAATTATAAAAATGATAGCATTGGCGTAGATATTACTGTAGGGCATTTTTATGAACAATTTGGTAGTGGCTTGGTACTTCGTACTTGGGAAGACAGACAACTCGGTATTGCCAACTCCATTGTGGGTGGCAAAATAAAATACCAACCAACGCCATATATCAATGTTACAGCCTTGTATGGCAAGCAGCGCAACGGTTTGGCATTTGATTATACCAATGGCACTATTGCTGGCTTTAATGGTGAACTTTTGTTGAGTAATTTATTTAGAAGTAAAAAAGCAACCTACAATATTGGAGGTAGTTACGTAAACAGATATGAAAAACTACCAACCAATACCGCTGTAAACAACAGTACCTACTTAACATCTATAAGGGGAAGCTATGCCATTAAAGGTTTTACAATAGATGCTGAATACGCATTTAAATCGGCTGATGCGTTAGTGGAATTTGGTAACATTCGCAACGATTTACAATTTGATGGTGATGCGTATTTATTAAACATTGGCTACTCCAAAAAAGGACTCGGTATTAATGCCACTTTTCGCCGATTAGAAAATTTTGGTCTTTATTCGCAACGAAATTTACAAGGCAATGCCTTTAATGAAGGCTTTGTAAACTTTACCCCTTCACTTACCAAGCAATATGATTATAGCTTAACCAATATTTATGTTTATGCAGCCCAACCCAACATCAGCTTTGAACCTAACAGAAACAAAGCCGGTGAAATTGGTGGCCAATTTGATATATTTTATAAGTTTAAAAAAGACAGTGATTTAGGAGGAAAATATGGCACCAACCTAGCCATTAATGTTGCACAATGGCATGGATTAAAAGGACGGTACGATGCTTTAAATCGTAAGTACAAAGCTGATTTAGCAGGGGTTGGACAAAAATATTATCATGAAGCAAGTATTGAAATAAGAAAACAACTTACAAAAAATTGGACAACCGTTTTCACATATTTAAATCAATACTATAACAATCGTTATGTTGAAGAAACCGTGGGTGATGTAAATGCTCAAACAGTGGTGCTCGACAATACATTTAAATTCAAAAAAGGACGCTCCATTCGTTGGGAAGTGCAACACCAATGGGCGAACGCAAGTTTCAAAAACTGGGCTGCAATGGTGTTAGAATATAATTTTAATTCGCAGTGGAGCATTTTTGGTGTTGATTTATATAATTACGGTAATGATGATGTAAACAAACAAATACATTTTTATAATGCAGGTGTTGTTTTTAAAAAGAATGCCATTAGGGCACAAACGAGTTATGGCAGACAAAGAGGTGGGTTAATTTGTGTGGGTGGTGTATGTAGGTTTGTACCAGAGAGTGCAGGGTTAAACCTCAGTATTAACTACAGCTTTTAACTTATAAGGGTAAACTACCTTGCTGTACTTTAGGCTTTGTAGATTGTTGTTTTTTGATAGGCTTAGGTGCTTTGGGTTGGGTATGTTTGGCTAAAACCTGCTCTCCTGCTGCTTTTGAAGCGGCACTATTTTTTAGGCCCCAAATAATATCACTGGCTTTTTTTCTGCTAATGCCTTCATCAACAATTGGTGCAGGATAATCTTTACCTATAACGCATTGGTATTGCTGTTGTTCAAGTAAAGTAAGTTGCCAAGGCATGTGTATTACATTTGAAGGCACTAAAGCTAATTCAGGCACCCATTGTTTTATAAACACAGCATCTGCATCATGGGTTTCGCTATTTTTAATAGGGTTATAAATTCTGATGGTATTAATACCGGTAACACCTGCTTGCATTTGCAATTGTGGGTAATGAATACCAGGTTCATAATCTAAAAACTGCTTTGCTAAAAACCTGCTACATCGCTGCCAAGGCTGCCATAAGTTGAAGGTAAAGAACGATACTACCATGGCCCTCATTCTAAAATTAATGTAACCTGTAGCCACTAAACAACGCATACAAGCATCTACCAACGGGTAGCCTGTTTGTCCGGCTTCCCATGCCGCAATAAAAGCTTCATTAATGGGCTGTTCTAAATTTTTGTAAGCAGTATTTACACTTTCAAATTCAATACCACATTCATCTTCAAACTTTTGTATAAAGTGGCAATGCCAATGTAGCCTCGATATAAAGTTTGACAAAGCCCTTTTATTATCAGCCTTTTGGTAATGTTGCATGGTATATTGGTAAACCATACGCATACTAATATTGCCATATGTAAGGTAGGGTGAAAGCCTGCTACAACTCTTTCTACTCAATGCCGGTTTTGAAATGTGCTTACTGTAATTTATATAACGACTTTTTAAAAAACTATCTAAATAGCGCCATGCAAGGGTTTCACCACCTTGTTGAAAATTATTATCGGGGGTTGTAATAGTTGGTGGTAGCGGTATTGGTAAAAGCTGTTGCTCAATTGCAATGGGTAAAGTAACTAATTGCAAAGCATTTTCATCAATCATGGCTGGTGGCGCTTCCATGGTTTGGTGCCATTTTGCTTGCCAATTTTTCCTACTTTTTAAGCGACGAACAATACCATTGGTTGCATATTCTTTCCAAACGATGTTGTGTTGTTTAAAATATTGCTGCATGGCAATATCTCTATCATAGGTAGCTTTATTCCCAATTTCTTGATGTGAAAAAACAGTTGTTATGTTAAAGTGTGCTAAAACAATATCGAACATACTGTGCACTTCTTGGTGTGCCACATATAATGATGTTTGCTTGTATTGCAACTTTTGCTGTAATACCAAAACAGCTTCGTATACAAAGCGCCAATGCCTAACATCACTGTCGCAATAGGCCATTATTGATGGCTCAAAACAATACAATAATAAAACAGGTAAACCTTGTTGTTGCGCCGCCAATAAAGGTGCATGGTCGGTAAAACGTAGATCACGTTTAAACCAAACCACATTAATTGTTGGCTTTGTAGTAGCAATTTCCTCCATCATGTACACCTACTATTTTGAAGCCATTGGTTTTCACCGAAAGGCTGTTATTGATACCCCAATATTTTCAACATACTTTGCGATGATTGTTCTTTGGCATATACCCAATCAATGAGTTTACCATTTTTATCTTTCTCAACAATAATATGTTTAGGAGAAGGTATTAAGCAATGTTTTATACCACCGTAACCACTAATTTGATCTTGATATGCACCTGTATGAAAAAAGCCTACATACAAAGGTTCTTTATTACTTTCTAAATCATCTTCATTGGTAGTTTTTACTTTTGGCAAAAACACTTCGTTGATGTGTTCTTCTGAATCGTAATAATCATGCCCATCGCAGGTAATACCACCCAATACTACTCGTTGGTATTCGTTTTTCCATTTGTTGATAGGCAGCATCAAAAACTTTTCACCAATACCCCAAGTATCGGGCAAAGTGGTGATGAATGATGAGTCAATCATGTACCAAGTTTCTCTATCATTCTGTACTTTTTCGCCAATAACGCTGTAAATATGTGCCATGCTTTCACCTACTGTAAAGCTGCCAAATTCAGTATAAATATTTGGCATTTGAACTTTGGCTTTTTTACAAGCATTTTTAATGTTGCCTACAATTTCATTGATCATGAATTGGTAATCATATTCAAAACCCAATGAGTGTTTAATAGGGAAACCACCACCAATATTAATAGAATCTAACTCAGGACAAATCTTTTTTAACTGGCAATAAAGTGTGATACTCTTTTGTAATTCACTCCAATAATACACATCATCTTTAATACCTTTATTAAGGAAGATGTGCAGCATTTTTAGTTGAAATTTATCTTCGTACCCTTCAATTTCATCAACATAAAAACCTAATACATCCTTAGCTTTCATACCCAAACGTGAAGTATAAAATGGAAAACTAGGCTCTTCCTCAGCGGCGATACGAATACCTAATTTAAAAGGCTCACCAGTGCGTATGTTACGCTTATACATATTGAGCTCTTCTTTATTATCTAAAACAGGAATTACATTTTTAAACCCATCATTAATCAATTTTGCAATTCTGCTAGTATAATTTTTTTGCTTAAAACCGTTGCAAACAATATGAGTATCCTTCGTAATTTTCTTCTTTTTGTACAATGCGTTAATGATATCAATATCGTACGCATACGAAGTTTCTAAATGAATATTATGTTTTAATGCTTCCTCAACAATAAAACTAAAGTGTGAACTTTTGGTACAGTAACAATAATTGTATTGTCCTTCATACTTATGCTTTTTAAAGGCATTGGCAAACATATCTTTCGCCCTGTTTATTTGCATACCTATTTTAGGTAAATAGGTTAATTTTAAAGGCGTACCATATTTATCAATCAATGCTTTAATGTCTAAATCATTGTATTGCAGATGATCGTTGTGAAGCTTAAACCCTTCTTGTGGAAAATTAAAGGTTTGCTGTACAAGACTGTCATAAGAATTATTCATCGGCTTTGAGGCTGCAGTTTTTATTTTTTGCTGCGCAAATATAATTTATAGTGATGGTTTTACGTGTATTCAATAAAAAATAACTGTAGCTGAGGTTATTTTTTGTTGTAGTAAATAATGATTTTAATTAATACTACTGCCAAGGCTGTTGAAAACAGTAACAAGAAGATGATGAGTGGCCACATAACAATTCAAAAATTTGCATTGTAAAGGTACTATATCAAGTTGGTGAAAAATAAAAAAGCCATCTTAAGTAAGATGGCTTTTTGTATATGATTTTGTAACACTATTTTACTGATTCTACCAAACGCTTAAAAGCTTCTGGCTCGTTCATAGCTAAATCAGCTAATACCTTACGGTTTAAGTCGATTTTCTTTTCAGTTAATTTGTGTATGAATTCGCTGTAAGTAATACCTTCTGCTCTTACGGCTGCGTTAATACGAGCAATCCATAAAGTACGGTATTCTCTTTTCTTTAATTTACGGCCTACATAGCTGTAAGTAAGGCCTTTTTCCATTACGTTTTTCGCAACGGTATATACATTTTTACGTTTGCCGTAATATCCTTTAGCGGCTTTTAAAATTCTTTTTCTGCGTGCCCTGCTGGCTACTGCATTTACTGAACGTGGCATATTTAATTTTTTTTAAAGTTAATGGTTGATTTACCCTGCTTTAATTGCTTGGGCAACTGGTTTATTTCATTCCAAGCAATCTTCTTACAAAGTGTAAGTTGGTTGAATCAACTACACCATCTTTACGCATTGCACGTTTGCGTTTGGTAGATTTTTTGGTAAGAATGTGGCGTTTGAAAGCCTTTTGGAAAGTAATTTTACCTGTACCGGTAACTTTAAAGCGCTTTTTTGCGCTGCTGTTTGTTTTTACCTTTGGCATTATATAACTTATTAATGTTACTCCCTGCTGGCGGTTCGAACAGACGAACACTTATGGAGCCTTGTGGGAAATGTCTAAAAAGATTGCTCTTTTCGGAGTGCAAAAGTAAGGAAATTATTTAAAAAGTACGCATACATTTCAAATTTATTCACCCATACCCTCTTCACCTGCTGTTTTTTTACTGTTTTTAAGTAGCTCATTAAGAGTATCAATTTCATTTGGCGTAAAATACCGCCACTTACCGGGCTCAATACCTTTGGTAGTAAAACTCATAATTCTTACTCGTTTGAGCGATGTTACCTTAAAGCCTAATACCTCACACATGCGTCGTATTTGCCTGTTTAAACCTTGGGTTAAAATTATTTTGAAACGGTTTTCTCCTTCTTGTTTTACAAAACAAGGTTTAGTGATAGTGCCTAAAATTTTAACACCATTACGCATGGCGTTTACAAATTCGAAATCAATTTTTTTATCAGTGGTAACTATGTATTCTTTTTCATGACCATTACCTGCTCTCAATATTTTATTGACGATGTCACCATCGTTGGTTAAAAAAATTAAGCCTTCAGACAATTTATCAAGCCTACCAATAGGAAATATCCTTGTTTTATGATTAACAAAGTCAACAATGTTGGTTTTATCTTTTACATCAGTAGTGCAGGTAACGCCTTTGGGTTTGTTGAGCATAAGGTACACCGGGGCTGTTTTCTTTTTCAATGGTTCACCATCAATTTTTACTACATCGCCGGGTTTTACTCTGTTGCCCTTATCAGCATCTTTACCATTTATGGTTACCCTACATTCTTCAATATATTTATCAGCAGCTCTTCTGCTACAAAAGCCGGTATCGCTTATATATTTATTTAAACTAACATCCATAAAAAGGGTATTTATAAAAAAAGTTGCCTCAAATAAAAGAGGCAACTCTATGATAATTTTTTTAAGAAATTATTTATTCAGCGCTGGCATCAGCTTGGGGGGCTGGTGTAGCATCAGCTGGTTTTTCTTTATGTAATTTACCTAGCTCGTTACCTGATTTCTTTTTCACAATACGTGGTGCTAACATCACCTGCATACGTTTACCTTCTAATTTTGGTAATCCTTCTAAAGCACTTACATCTTTTAATGCATCAGCAAATTTCAATAAAAGCAATTCACCTCTTTCTTTAAACATGATAGCACGACCTTTAAATTGAACGTGTGCTTTTACTTTGTTACCATCTTCTAAGAACTTTTCGGCATGTTTTACTTTAAAGTCGAAGTCATGATCGTCGGTATTGGGCGTAAAACGAATTTCCTTCACCTCACTGGTTTTGGCTTTCGCTTTCATTTCCTTTTTCTTCTTCTTTTCTTCGTACAAAAACTTGTTGTAGTCGATAACCCTACAAACTGGAGGATTAGCGCCTGGAGAAATTTCAACCAAATCTAACCCTAACTCTTGAGCGATGGCATTGGCTGCTGATAAAGAAAAAATACCAGGCTCAATGTTTTCACCAACCAAACGCACTTCTGGCGATTTGATCATATGGTTGGTACGATGCTCTTGCTGTTGCTCTTTTTTAAACCGCGGATTAAACGCTCCACGGGGCGGTCTTGGAGGAAATGCCATTTGTTTTGTATTGCAATTTGCCACCGGCAGTTCGTAGCGTATTGCAACTATTTTATTTTTAAATGAATGATCTGCCTTAAAAACATATTAAAATTACAAAAATTATTCGCCTCTACGTTCTTTTATTTCTGCAACGAGGGCTTCCACAAAGGTATCAATATCTTGCACACCAATATCACCTTTACCTTGCCTACGTACTGCTACTGCATTTGAAGCAATTTCTTTTTCACCAAACACCAGCATATACGGTACTCTCGACAATTCAGTATCTCTAATTTTTTTACCAATTTTTTCGTTTCTATCGTCAATTTCTGCACGAATATCTGCTTTTTTAAGTTTTGCCAACACTTCATGGGCATAATCCATAAACTTATCGCTGATAGGCAAAATTTTCACTTGTAATGGTGCCAACCAAGTTGGGAATTTACCAGCATAGTGCTCTAATAAGAAACCAATAAAACGCTCATGTGTACCCAAAGGCGCTCTGTGAATAATTAAAGGTACTTCAGGTGAATTGTCTTTATTAGTAAACGATAATTTGAATTTATTTCCACTATTAAAATCTACCTGATTCGTAGCCAATGTAAACTCTCTACCAATGGCACTCCAAATTTGTACGTCAATTTTTGGGCCGTAAAATGCCGCTTCATCTTTTACTTCAACGTATGGTATGTTGAGTTCAATTAAAGCGTTGCGAACCATTGTTTCGGTTTCTGCCCATAGCGTTGGTTCGTTTACATATTTTTGACCTAACTTTTCAGGATCGTGTAAACTAAGGCGCATTACGTATTTATCTACCCCAAATATGTTGAAATACTTGATGTACATTTCGTTAACTGCACGAAACTCTTGTGCAAACTGCTCTTTGTTACAATAAATATGAGCATCGTTCATGTGCAAACAACGCACCCTCATTAAACCAAACAATTCACCACTTTGCTCATAACGGTAACAAGTACCATATTCAGCAATACGGAAAGGTAAATCTTTATAACTTTTTGGTTCAGCATCAAAAATTTTGTGGTGATGCGGACAGTTCATTGCCTTTAGATAGTACTTGGTACCATCTAACTCCATTGGCGGAAACATACTATCTGCATAATAAGGTAAATGCCCACTGGTTAAATACATGCTTTCTTTAGCAATATGAGGTGTAACTACCCTTTTGTAACCTGCTGCATTTTCTGTTTCTTTCGCTAACTTTTCTAACTCTTCAATAATGATGGTACCGTTTGGTAACCATAATGGCAAACCTTGCCCAACATCATCATCCATAGTAAAAATGCCCAACTCTTTACCCAACTTGCGGTGGTCACGTTTTTTAGCTTCTTCTAACATCAACAAATACTCATCTAACTCTTTTTGGTTAGGGAAAGATGTACCGTATACTCTGGTAAGTTGTTTGTTTTTTTCATCGCCTTTCCAATAAGCACCAGCCACACTCATTAACTTCACTGCTTTTATAAATGAAGTATTAGGGATATGTGGCCCACGGCACAAATCAGTAAAATCGCCTTGGGTATAAAATGTAATTTCACCATCAGCAAGGTTGCTTAAAAGGTCTAATTTATACTCATCACCTTTTTCAGTGAAATAGTTAATAGCATCTTGTTTGCTTATAGGTTTTCTGTCGAAGCTGCTGTTCTTTTTAGCTAACTCGGCCATCTTCTTTTCAAGTTGAACCAAGTGCTCTTCAGTAAGGGTTGCATCGCCTAAATCCATATCATAATAAAAACCATTTTCAACAGCAGGCCCCACCCAAAATTTTACTTTAGGAAACATACTTTGCACTGCCTCGGCCATTAAATGCGCTGTAGAGTGGCGAAAGGTTGATTTAGCATCGGCATCGTCCCAGGTTAATAATTTTAAAGTAGCATCCGTTTCGATAGCACGGGTAGCATCCCAAACTTGGTCATTTACGCTAGCTGCCAATACTTTTTTGGCCAGTCCTTCGCTAATGGATTTTGCAACACCCATAGCAGTTACGCCTTTTTCAAATTCTCTAACAGAACCATCAGGCAATGTAATTTTAATCATCATTGTTTGTAAACTTCAAAACATTTATAAGAAGTACAAATTTAACGAACTCTTTGCGAATAGTACTGTTTAATTCAATTTGTTTCGTAGATTAAAATTTACTTTTGTGATTAAAATTTGGAAAGAATGAATAAATTTTTATTAACCTTAATTTTTGTAGGTAGTTGTTTTATTGGTTTTACACAAAATTTTAAAGGTCAATGGAAAGGATATTTTATTGACAACAGTACGTCACGTTTTTCGTGGGGCGGCGATAAATGCGATTATGTGTTAGATATTGACATTAATGGCAAAGAGGTAACGGGTTATTCGTATACTTATTTTTCAAGCGATGGTATTAAGTATTACACCATCTGTACTTTAAAAGGCACTGCCGATAAAAAAAATAAAACTATTGAAATTTCAGAAATTGCTCGTACAAAAACAAATGTACCAGTTAACATCAGCAATAGTTTTCAGTTACATAAATTGGTTTGGCGTAAAGAAGGTGATAATGAAATATTAGAAGGTACTTGGAAGCCTGCGCCAGGGCAGGATATTAGCAACACTGGTTATGGTACTACTGTATTAACCAAAAGGCAACTAACTGAAATATCACCTTTAGCAAAAAAAATAAATAATAAAAAAGATCCAGAATCGGTTACCACAAAACCTGCTTTTACTAACCCAACGGTTGCCAAAAAGCCTGCTACTAAAGCGCCTGTAGTGGCAGCAACACCAGCTAATAAAGTTAAGCCAACTACACCTGTAGTGACTAAGCAAAAAAATATGGTGGTTAATAAACCTACCACAACAGCAAAAAACACCATAACAACAAAAGCTGCTGTTACCCAACCTACTAATAACACGGAACCAACAACTCCAATTGCAGTTAATACACCTAAACCAACAACCCCTACAACGGTTATTCCTCCTGGGTTTGAAAAAAGAAATACCAATGTGTTACAAACGGTTATAGTTGAAAACCCAACAGTAAAAATTGAGTTATATGATAATGGCGAAGTAGATGGCGATAGCGTATCATTATTTTATAATGGCAAAGTATTATTAGCACACAAACGTTTAACGCAAAATGCCATTATGATTGATTTACCGGTAAATAACGATGAAGTAAATGAATTGGTAATGTATGCTGATAACCTTGGCACACTACCACCAAACACAGCATTAATGATTGTAACCGATGGTAAAAAACGTTATGAAGTAAGGATAACATCTGACTTACAAAAAAGTGGCACTATAAGATTTGTGCATAAATAATATTGGTTACACAGTTGCAAATTTGTTGTTGATGTACAAAATTTTGTCGTTTACGACTTATTGAACTATGGTACTTTTTGTTGAAAAAGGTTCGCTGTAATTTTATGAAATAACCTTTCAAATGAACCTAATTTTACAAAAGCCAACCAGCATTTTTAATGCTATTGCAATAATGATTGCAGCATTATTTTTTAGTAATACAATAAATGCACAATGTACAGACTATACAGCTAGCACATCTTTCGTATCTAACAACTCCAACAAAGGAGTTATGTTTAGTATTACGGCCAATAGTTCACCTGTAACCATTACTGGTTTTGATTTTAACTGCATTGGTTTTAGTGCTGGTGAATTTGAAATTTATTATAAAACAGGAGATTATGTTGGGTTTACAACCAATGCAGCAGCATGGACGTTAGCACCAGGCTGTCCTTTTTCAGTAACTGCTTTAGGTACCAATAATGTAACGCCTCTCCCAATTGAATTAAGTGTAACTATACCTGCAAATGGTATGGTATCTTTTTATGTGACTAATAATGATGGTGGAATTCCTGCAGGTATTAGGTATACCAATATTGCAGCACCTTCAGTTGCTGTAGCTGACGCTAATATAACTTTAAGTAGCGGCATCGGTAAATCTTACCCATTTGGAGCCGATTATAATTATCGTTTAGTTAACTGTATAGTGCACTACTATACAGGCAATTTAAACCAAGCACAAACATTGAGTACTGTAAATACTAATAAAGTTTTTGTAAACCAAAGTAATAATGCCACCAATACCTATGCTGCCAAATGCGATCAATTGGTTTGTAGGGTAACAGGCACCGGTGCTAACCCTGTAAATGGCACAACAGCCGCAAGAGTTTGGTTAGAGACTACACAGCCAGCACAATATGTAAAAAGACATTATGAAATAACACCAGAAAACAATGCTAGCACAGCCACTGGTAATGTAATACTATATTTTACACAACAAGAGTTTAATGATTTTAACGCAGTAAATGCTTTAAAATTGCCGGTTAATGCTGCTGATGCAGCTGGTATAGCCAATTTAAGAATTGAAAAAAGACCAGGAACTAGTAGCGATGAAACAGGTTTACCCAATAGTTACACAGGCACCCCCATTACCATTAACCCATCAGATGCTGCCATTATATGGAATGCAACTTTTTCTAGGTGGGAAGTTACCGTACCTGTTACTGGTTTTAGTGGTTTTTTTGTAAAAACCACCAACAGTATTTTACCAATTCAACTTATAAGTTTTAATGCCATAAAAAAAGAGGGCTATCAATTAATACAATGGAAAGCTGCTGCAACAATAAACACCACTAGGTTTGAAATTGAAAGAAGTAGCGATGGGTATCAATTTGAAAGTATCGCAAATATTGCAACAAACGGACAAGAAAATTTTCAATACAACGACTATTATAAAATAAATGGCCAAGTATATTATCGTTTAAAAATGATAGCAGATCAAAGTACAGAATATAGGTATAGTAACATTATAAAATTGGGTAATGGTAATATTGGTGCCAGTGTTTACCCTAATCCAACCAAAACAAAAAGTACCATTTCAGTTAATCAGCCTTTGGTTGGTACAAAAGCAACAATTTTAAATACCACTGGAACCGTAGTTTCAACACTGATACTTCAACATAACAATACGGTAATTGAAACAAGTAATTTAACAACAGGTATGTACTTAATAAGGTTTGAGGATGGTACAGTTTTGAAAATGATAAAACAATAACATTAATTACATCTTCAAAATAAACAGCCATAACAATTGTTATGGCTGTTTATTTACAATGAAATAAGTTTTTTTCTAACGGCCTCTAAACAAAGGCCTACCCTACTTTGTACTTGTAATTTTTCAAATAGGCGTTCTCTATAAGCATCTACCCTGCTTTCACTTACATTCATAAGTGATGCAATATTTTTGTAGGTTAAATCGCTACATGCATATTGTAAAAATTGTAGCTCACGTTCAGTTAGTTGAATGGAGGCTTGTTGTTGTATTTGCAATATTCTACGGAAGTTGATGTTACTCATATCGCTATGGTAAAATCCTTTTTGATGAATATCTATCAAAGCTTTTTCTAGTTCGTTAGGGTGCGTATCTTTCAACAAATAAGCACAGCAGCCAGCTTTTATCATGTTAATGATATCATTATCATCGTTATTCATGGAAAGTGCCACTAATTTAATTGTAGGAAAATTTGCAGTAACCCATTTAGCTGTTTCTACACCATTCATTATAGGCATGTTAACATCTAACAATATAATATCGGGCAATGTGTTAGGGTGTAATTGTTGTTGTAAATCGGCACCACTATTTGCTTCAATAGAAACTTCAACATCTTTAAATGTTGCTAACATTAAACTCAACGATTTTACGAACAATTGATGATCATCAACAATACCAACTCTAATCATTTTCTAAACTTTTAATTGGCAACTGAATGTTAACCGCAGTACCATTTTGATCAGCATGCCATTGTATGGTTCCTCCTAGTAAATTGGTACGTTGTTGCATATTTATTAAACCTATACCATTTGATGGTGCATTTGAAATGGGCATACCAATACCATCATCAACAATATTAATAAAAAAAACATGGTTTGCTTGATGAAATTTAATATCAATAACTTTTGCTTGGGCATGTTTAATGGCGTTTTGCAATGCCTCTTGTATAATTCTGAACAATATTATTTGTTTATTACTTGCAATTGTAATTACATGTAATACTTGGAGGTTAACATGAATTTGGTTAGCGGCATTTATTCTGTTTACTTCATTTTTTAGATTATCAATTAAGTTAAACTGCTGCAACCATTCTTTACTCAATGATTTTGATAATCCCCTTAATTCATGTATGGCTTTACCTAAGGTTTCATCAGCAATGGTAAGGGTTTCAGGCGTATTGGTTATTGTACGTTGGGTTACACCAATTAACATTTTTGTACTGTTGAGTAACTGTCCTACATTATCATGCAACTCTCTACCTAGTGCAGTAATTGTTTCTTCTTGCGTTTCAATCTGCGATTTCAACAATTGTTGTTGAAACTGTTGTTGCATTATTTTTTTTTCATCAACAAACCGCTTTTTTCTCTCCAAAAAAAGCAATACATAAAAAATCATGAACAAGGCTGTAACAAAAAAAATGCAGGTTATGATTATGATGTAGGTTGTAATATCGTTTGTTTGTGTTTGCATATAAAAGCATAACTAAATGAGCCGTACAAAATAATGTTGAGTATCAAAAATATGGTATATCTAACAGGGCGTATTTGATTTTTATTGTAAGATGCTAAATATTCAAAAAATAAATTGGCCGCTGTTGATACAAAGTAAAAGAAAAAAATACCTGTCATAATCCAAAATTCAGGATGTGATGACAAGGAAAGATTTTCTTCTTTCTGTAAAAATTTATAATAAAATATGAAACACATTAAAATTACCCAAATAGAAAAAATTGTTTTAGTGGTGTTACTATAGCCAACAAAATGCGATTGAATACTTTCAAATAAATAGAAGCTAATAAAAGTAGCAAGCCCTAGTAAAACAAAGGGCTTGCTATTGAAATAAGGTTTACAAATTTTGTATATAACCCAACTTATAAATGAAAACTGTATGGGCAAATATGCATTATACCACCAATAATTATTTGTTTGATGCCAATAAAAGAAAATTACATTTCCCATTATTTCAAAAAATACAACCAACATTAAAAAAACAGGGAAAATTGCAAACCAGCCAACTCTTTTATTACTTAAAAAAAAGACAGCAATTACAGCAGCAATAAACTCAATTAAAGGGTTTATGATATAGTACATACATGTATAATTAATTAAGGGAACATATTACCATCATCAGAAACGAAAGTATCATTGCCATCTTCTGAATTTGCTCTTTCTGGTATAGGTGAATAACCTGCTGCATGGTAATAGGGTACATTTTTGAGGTCAAAATAATTGTACACTTCCATCGTAATATCGTTTACAATTGTAGGCACAACATAAAAACCTATTTTTTCAACACCCATTGCATCTGGCATTATTACATAATTGAAACCCACTTTCCAACTGCAATTTTTAGGTAATTTATTTGCTGCATTACTTTCAATTTTTTCTACCAAAGCTGGAAAGTCTTTCATATAGTTGATGATGTCTTGAGGGTCATACCAAACACCTAACCCTCCATTTAAATCGTACCCTTTAAATTTAAAAGTAGCTTCTTGTGGAAAGGCAATTCTATCAGGAAATTTTTTTTTGAACTCATAACCGCCCTTAGGTTTTTTGGTACTATTATGTGGAAATGTACCATTTGCTGCATTGTTTGTAATTGACATAAGCATTGTGATTTTAAGGTTTAAAGATATTATTTTGAAATACAATATTGTAGTATTTACTAAAATAAAAACATCCTTTTTTTCTGAAATGTGGGGTGGGGAATTTCCCCCCTTTTGTGATGAAAACTCCCACGTTTAACTGCGAAACTTGATTGTAAGTTTGTAAAAGTAAAGCAAACAACCATTTTATTACTTTGTGGTTTAAGTTATAAAATGAACGTTTTAAAAAAATTAGAACGCCTTTTAACAACCAGCTACTGCTGCAAAAAAAAGCTACTTCTAACATATGCTTACTAATGTATGGGGGTACAATAGTAAATATAGTTAATGAGTAGCTTTTAAAAGACTTTTAATGTATCATGTTCGTACATCCTACAAACGCACCCACAGTTTTATATTGTGGGTGTTTCTTTTATAATGAACATAGTTTACATGTAATAATAAAGTGCTTTGACTTTTTTAGCTTAAAAATTAGAAACAGTGATAAATGAAAGTTGATTGTTATAAAACCTTCCAAAAATAAACTTCTTGCTATCGGGTAAATAAGTAAATAACTGTGATACAGCTCTCCAACTACCCCAATCTTTTGAGTCGATAGTTGGGTCGTAAATTTGAACGGTGATGTCTTTAACCGCATCTTTTAATTTATAATTATCATCGCTGGTTAGTTTATAAATACTTGAGCCTCCACCAATCAAATAATAATCGCCTCTTACATTGGTTACGCCAAATGATTGGTATAATTCAGCCAAAGCATCGTAATCCGTTCTTAATTTGATGGTTGATTTTAATTTACCTTCAAAATCCATTGTTAGTAAATAGCCAGGGCCGTATTTATAAAAAGGTTCATCAAACGTCATGGTACTAAATGCATTGGTTTTTACAGGTCTTGTTCCTGCTTTGTATTTAGCTTCTGCAAAAATTTGTATTTCATTATTTTGAATATAAATACCTCTAAACTGTACTTGTGAAATATCTTTTATAGTATTAAAAATATCGATGTTATTGTTGGTCAATATTTTTCCGTTATTAATATCATACAACATCAATTTACCAAAATCGCCTCTTCTAAAACCCTTTGCTTCATAATTAATAGCTACAATATATTCTTCATTTCCTATTGTAACAGCGGTTGGGTTTTGTAGTTGTAATGCTTCACCTAATTGCTTTTCATCAACATTACTACTTGTAACAACGTTTAAAAAATTACCTGAACCACCTCCTTTTGAATCCCTTATTAATATGGCTTTTCCACTATTGGTAACGGCTAATGCTTTTTCATAGTTTTTTGAATCGAGTGTAACATCTTTACTCCATGCTAATGATAGCGTTGTAGCATCAAACATAAGCACTGTGTTATCAACCGCTTCTTTTTTGGTGGAGTTTTTTACGTTTACCATGGCAGCAAATCGCTTATTTTCAGCTGCTTTAAAGTCAAATACTCCTTTTTTGTTGATAGATTCCATTACAAATGAACGAATCATTGTAGTTGTAAATGCGGCTTTTTCTTTATCAAACACATGCATATACAACTCTTGCTTATCTGATTTGCCCGAATAACTTTCTGTAAAAACAATTAACTTTTTGCCACCTGGCTGTTCTATGGCCCCCACATAATTATACAACGTACTGGCATCAATTTTAGGGAAATCAAGTTTAAACGTTTCAATTAATTGATTTTTTTGATCAAACTTTCTTAATATAATTTTGTGGTTACTTAGTTGTCCATCAATATTAATATAACTTAAGAGGTAACTGTTGTAACTATCTACCAATACCAATTTTGCATCATTCTCTACAGCAGGGTTATACTCAAAAGCATTACTATAATCAGCTTTTACCTGTGCAAAACTTATTATGCTTATGCAAAGTGCAGCTACGAGCAGGGTTAAATTTTTCATTTTTTTACTTTTTATAAATTTGTTTTTCAAGTTGTGCTAAAGTTGTTTTTTCATCAGAGCTGAGTTTTATATCTACTAAGTTTTCTTGCAAACTATTTAAGTATTTTTCTGCCTCAGTTTTTTTATTTAGGGCTATATTAATTTTAATAAGGTTAAAAAATATAAACCTTGCAATTTTTGCATTGTAAATGGCCTTAGGGTTTTTGTATTCAATTTTTGCCAATGTTTGTGTCCATATATCAATACCTTTCTGCATGTTGGTAAGTGCCACTTGTTTCATATCATTATCAGTTGTTGCTGCTAATTTTTTGAGGTTAGTGGTAACATAAATATGTGCTTTTTCTAAGTCATCGTAATCGCCTTTATTTTTTACATATTCTATTGCTAATACATCTTTAACAGCTTGATAACCATATTGTTCATTGAGGTATTTATTCAAATACGTCATCACTTTATTAAGGTAATTTCTTTCCTCCGCTGCTTGGTTGATGTTATTAGTGGGTGATGATGATATGAATTCAAATTTCTCAAATAATGTAACATTTGTTTTTTCTACACCATTTACTTTTACAACAAGTTTTGTGGGCTGGTTGGCAAATGTTTGTCCTGCATTATCTTGAAACTTTACTGCGGCTAAATTGATGTTGATATCAACCACAGCATTACCTCTTTCAAAACCATTCAAGTTAATTTGACCTGCCAATACATCATTATTGATGATTACAAAATCTTTTAAATTAGGTTCTTTATAAACAGGTTCACTAGGTTTGTAATACTCTGGTTTAGATGGTATTACAAGTTTAGGTGTTTTACCTTGGTCGGTCATTGCAAGGCGTTCGATCAGTGTCATTTTTTTAAATGCTTCGTTTTCTAAAGCGTACTTTTCTTTTGCTTTTAACACTTCACCATCATAATCTTTGAGTTTTTTTGCATAAGCTTTTTCGCTTTCCAAAACGGTATTATCGTAGTCTTTTAACGCTTGCTGATGCTCAGCTTTGGCTTTTGCAATAATACTTTCGGTGGTTACATTATACGGCGATTGTACTTTTACAGCATAAAACCTACTGCCCTCAGGTGTAGGTATTTTTGGACTAATAATATTTTCAAAATCAATTTTTTCAGTATTGATAGATTGTGACCAGCTGTTTGTAAAACTTACAGCTAATAAAACTGAAAATAAAAAATTTCTCATAGTTGCATTATGTTTTGTTGTACAATATTAGGTGATTATGTGTATCATCTAAAAAATAAAACCTGTGATTATATTTATTTAAAACGCTTCAAGAACATCATGAATACTATCACCAATTAATTATTCAATAACATACTTATACATACTGGTATACTTTCATTTTAAAAATATTTACGTAGCTTAGTTTATTCTCAATTGTATAAACCAATGGCAACTATTGATTACATTATTGTAGATGATGATTTATTAAATGCCATAACGGTACAACAATATGCACAAACCCAAGCAGTTTTAAACCACAGAGGTACCTATACTAACGCTACAGAAGGCCTTATTGCCATAGAAACCATTCAACCCACTTTAGTTTTTTTAGATATTGAAATGCCCAATATAACAGGGCTTGAGCTGTTACGTAAGGCAAAAGCATCGGTTGAAATAGCGGTTTTTATTACAAGTCACCCTGAATTTGCCATTGAAGGTTTTGAACTTTCTGCCATTGATTTTATTGTAAAGCCTTTTACTGAACAACGCTTTCAACAGTGCATAAAAAGAGTAGTTGAGTATTGGGATATGAAACAAAAAGCGGCTCTTTTTGAAATAGCTTTTGAGGCTAGTACCATCACTATTAAAGATGGGCACAACCGCATCAACATCAAAAAAAATGATATTATTTATGTGGAAGCCATGCAAGATTATACGAAGGTAGTTACAGCCGAAAAAAATTATTTAACCCTCTCTACCCTTACTCATTTTATTGACCAGTTTAATAACAATGAAATGTTACGCATACACAGAAGTTACGCTGTTGCCACTAAAAAAATAACCCAATTCAATAACAGCGAAATTATTTGTGGTAACCATGTATTGCCCGTTGGTAAAACTTATAAAAACAATGTGGCACAATTAAAATAACCAAGTTTACAAAAATATACTTATGCTAAAATTATCTTTTGCATTATGGTTCATTATCGTAACAATGGTACCTACTTTTGCCCAAAAGTCAGCAGCAACTCTTAATATTGACTCTCTAAAAAATTTACTAGCATCAACTAAATCAGAAAAAGAAAAAGTACCGTTACTCCTTGCTATTGCTGATTATTATCAAACCAACGTTATTTATGATACCGCCGTACAATACAAATTAGAAGCTGTAAAAGTAGCCACTACCCTACTCAACAAAGGTGATACAACTTTAAGAAGAAGTGTAGTAAAAAATTTATTAATCGTTGCTGAATCTTTCTTAAAAACAGGACAATGCGAACAAGCCCTTGATTATGCATTACAGAGCAGGGCTTTTATGCAACCTACTGATGTTGATTATTTAGTTGTATTTTATAAAACCGCTGCTGATGCCTTGCGTATGTATGCACAAGCAGGTGCAAAAAAAATTAATGAAGCTGAAGTATATTATGATAGCCTTGTGCAATGCGGACAAAAAAAATACCCAGAAGCTTGGAATAAAAAGATTGCACTCGACCTTGCTTTTTGTGTGTACTACCTTTCATTAAATGATGTTGATAAAGCACTTGTGTATATTAAACGTGCCGATTCATTAGCCCCACAATTTGCTGACCCAATTTTAGCATCGCAAGTAACGTATGTATATGGAAGTACCTATTTCACCGCAAAAAATTATGAAAAAGCTTTAATTTATTTAAAAGAGGCTGAAAAAACAGCCAATGCTTGGAGCCCCGATTTATATGTGGAGCTACAACGCAATATTGCTCAATGTTATGGCGCCATGGGCAATTATAAAATGGCTTTTGAATATTATGAAAAATTTGCACCGTTACGTGATTCTATTTACACCAAAGCTGCAGAAAAAAATTACAGTGAAACAGAAGCCAAATTTCAAAACAAAGAAAAACAACAGCAAATAGAACTCAAAAATTTACAATTGGCTGAAAATAAAAAACAACGCTATTGGTTATGGGGAGGTATTGCCCTCCTATCATTGGTGGCCTTATTGCTCATAATTATTTACCGCAATAAAAAACGTACGGCCGATATTTTAAATACCAACAACCAACAACTAGCTACACTTAATGCTGCTTTAGAAGATGCTAACCAAACAAAAGCTACGTTGTTCAGTATTATTGGTCATGATTTACGTTCGCCCATTAGCCAAGTATACCAGTTTTTAAAATTACAGCAACTTAATACCAATGCACTTTCTGCCGAACAAAAAAATGAATTGAGCACCAAAATACAATCAGCTACAGGTTCATTATTAGAATCAATGGAAGATTTATTGATTTGGAGTAAAACCCAAATGAATGCATTTAAGGTAGATATGCAAGCTACTGCCATTGCACACATCACCAATCAATGTTGCCAACTGCTTTCATTAAATATTGAAGCAAAACAATTGCAAATAAAAAATGATATTGCACCCGATGCCAGTATTACAACCGACAGTTATTATCTACAAACCATTATCAGAAACCTTTTACAAAATGCCATAAAAGCTGCACCAGATAAGAGCACAGTTTCAATAAATTACCACATCAACGAACAAGGTAAAATCATTAGTATCAATAATTTTGGAACTATTTTTACCCAGCAACAATATGAAGCAGCTATACAAAATACAGAGGCTGGTAAAACCCTTGCAGGTTTGGGTTTAAGGCTTGTACATGAACTATCACAAAAAATTAATGCAAGGGTACAATTCAGCAATCCTGCAACAGATCAAACTACTGTACACATTATTTTTGAGTAATGAGTACAGTGCCTATTAAATAATTTATTTTACAAATGTCAATAACAACCCATAATCTTTTAAAGTATTGTTTTAGCTTCTTTTAGTTTATGCTCTCAATTTTTTTATAGATATTTGCGCAACTGCATACAACATGAATGTTTTACTAAAGCAAGCCACCATAATAGCCCCACATACAGCTTATCATAAGCAGGTAAACGATATTTTAATTACTGATGGTATCATCGCTCAAATTGGTACGCACATTGAAACGAATAATGCCAGCGTAATTGAGGGCAATCAATTACATGTAAGTATTGGTTGGTGCGATATTTTTGCAGATTTTGGTACGCCTGGTTTTGAACATAGAGAAACATTTGAAACAGGTGCTGCGGCAGCAGCTGCTGGCGGTTTTACTGACGTGATGTTGCTACCTGATACCAACCCAGTAATTGATAACCAAAGTATGGTATCATTTATACAACAAAGTACAGCACATTTACCCGTAAATATTGTACCAATTGGTGCTGTAACAAAAAATAGTGCAGGTACGGAGTTATCAGAAATGTATGACATGCACCAACATGGTGCAGTTGCATTTAGCGATGGTAAAAAATCAATTCAACAAGCTGGCATTTTACTGAAAGCATTACAGTATGTGCAAGCAAAAAATGCAACAATTATTCAAATACCCAACGACAAAAGTATTAGTGATGGTGGGCTAATAAATGAAGGTATTATGAGCACTCAATTAGGCTTGCCGGGCATACCTGCAATTGCCGAAGTGGTTATGATAAATAGAGATATTGAATTATTAAAATATACCCAATCTCGTTTGCATTTTACAGGTATTTCTACACAACAGAGCGTACAAATTATAAAAGCTGCCAAAGCCCAAGGTTTGCAAGTAACTTGTAGTGTTACACCTTACCATCTTACTTTTAGCGATGAAGATGTTGTTTCGTACAACACCAACCTTAAAGTACACCCGCCTTTACGAACAAAGGCTGATGTTATGGCTTTGCAAAATGCTTTGCAAGAGGGTGTTATTGATGGCATTGCTAGCCACCACTCCCCTCAAACTTGGGACGATAAAGTTTGTGAATTTGAATATGCAAAAAATGGTATGCTTACCTTACAAACAGTTTTTGGTAGCATCCATAAAGTATGGCAAAATGTAGAAGCTTTAGTGCAAATACTTACAGTAAAAAATAGATTGATATTTAACCTACCTATACCAACATTTGCTATTGGTGAAAAAGCATGTATTACCATTTTTGAACCCAATACATCGTACGTATTTACTGAAAAAGATATCGTTTCAGCATCAAAAAACAGTGCTTACATCAACCAAACATTAACAGGAAAAGTAGTAGGCATCATCAATAAAAATAAAGTAATCATCAATACCAATTAATAATTTAAAATAGTTCATGAAAATTGCTTCAAAATACATAGGCTTAATAACAGGTATATTAATGGTGGCTGCCTCGTTAATATTATTTTACCCTTTACATTTACCAGTTACAGGTAGTAATCAATACATCATTTTATCATTACTAACAATGGGTGTATTGGTTTCATTAGTGCTGTATAGTAAACAACCGCATGAAAATACACCTACTTTTAAAGATTATTTTACTGAAGGTTTTAAAACATTTATTGTAGTAGTGCTTATTATGGCTATTTACACATTTGTTTTTTATAAATTCAATACACAAATTTTAGAAACTGCTATTAAGGAAAGTAATGAGCTCATCATAAAACAAGGCGATAAAACCCCTGCTGAAATTGAGGCCAACGCACAAAAATTAAGAAGTATTTTTATGCCCATGATGATTACAGTAACTACTATTAAATTTTTAATAATTGGTGCATTGGTGAGTGTGGTGGGTGCTGGATTTTTATCGCAAAAAAAATAAGTATTGACTTGTAAAAAGTCATTTATTTACATATCAAATTTACATACACATGGATCTTTCAATAGTAATACCATTATACAATGAAGATGAATCGTTACCCGAATTAGCCGCATGGATTGAAAGGGTGATGCTTGCCAATAATTTTAGTTATGAAGTTATTATGGTAGATGATGGTAGTACCGATAATTCATGGGCCGTTATTGAAGGTATTCGTGCAAAAAATGATGCGTTCAAAGGCATTAAATTTCAACGCAACTATGGCAAATCAGCGGCATTAAATGAAGCATTTCGTGCAGCCAAAGGCGAAGTAGTAATTACTATGGATGCTGATATGCAAGACTCTCCTGATGAAATACCAGCGCTTCGCAATATGGTTTTAAATGAAAACTTTGATATTGTTAGCGGCTGGAAAAAAATACGTTATGATAACACATTTACCAAAAATATACCTTCAAAATTTTTCAACGCTGCAGCTAGAGCTAGCAGTGGTATTAAGTTACATGATTTTAATTGTGGTTTAAAAGCCTATAAAAATAAAGTTGTAAAAAGTATTGAAGTATATGGTGAAATGCACCGTTATATTCCTGTATTGGCCAAGTGGAGCGGCTTTAAAAAAATTGGTGAAAAAGTTGTTGAACATAGGCCCCGTAAATATGGTGTAACCAAATTTGGGTGGGAACGTTTTGTAAACGGCTTTTTAGATTTAGGTTCCATCACCTTTGTTGGTAAATTCGGAAAACGCCCCATGCACTTTTTTGGCTTATGGGGCACATTGGCATTTTTTACAGGCTTCACTATTTTCACCTATCTCGTCATTTCAAAATTCTTTTTTGATGGCACAGGCATGACGCAACGACCTTTATTTTTCTTTGCCATTTTAGCCATGATTATGGGTACGCAATTATTTTTAGCAGGCTTTTTAGGTGAGTTAATTGCACGTAATGCTCCTGATAAAAATAGTTACCTTATTGAACAAAAAATGGGGTTATAATATGCCAACCTCAGTAGTCATCATAGGTTCAGCTCATCCCTTACGTGGAGGCGGTTTATCTACTTTTAATGAGCGACTGGCTCGTGAGTGTATGCATCAAGGTTACCAAACCAGCATTGTTACTTTTTCATTGCAGTATCCCAATTTTTTATTTCCAGGTACTACACAATATTCTGATGAGCCTGCACCTACTGATTTAAAAATATCAGTTGCTATAAATACCGTTAACCCATTGAATTGGCTTAAAGTTGGTAGACAAATAAAAAAATTACGACCCGATATTGTAGTGGTACGTTATTGGATTCCGTTTATGGGCCCATGCCTAGGAACGATTTTACGCATTATCAAAAAAAATAAACACACTCAAATTGTTTGTATTGCTGATAATATTATTCCGCATGAAAAACGCATAGGCGATACCTTGTTTACAAAATATTTTATAAAACCCGTTGATCGTTTTATTGTAATGAGTGAACAAGTATTAGCAGATTTAAAAACCTTTACACAGCAGCAACCTACACAGTTTATTACACATCCGTTGTATGATAATTTTGGAGAAAAAATCACCAAAGAGGCTGCTAGAGCCGCTTTAGGGATTACAAACAATGATAAAATTGTATTATTTTTTGGGTTTATCAGAAAATACAAAGGCGTTGATATGTTGTTAGATGCGATTAATATCATCAAAAAACAACAAAATAAAGTTCCATTTAAAGTGTTAATTGCTGGTGAATTTTATGAAGATAGACAACCATTTGATACCCAAATTGCTGAGCTACTCTTGGCAGATTATTTGATTTTAAAAACTGATTTTATACCCGATTATCAAGTACGCAATTATTTTTGCGCTGCAGATGTAGTGATACAACCTTATCGCAATGCCACTCAAAGTGGGGTTACACCACTAGCTTATCATTTTGAAATACCTATGATTGTAACCAATGTAGGTGGCTTGCCATCATTGGTACCACATGAAAAAATTGGCTTAGTTACAGCGCCCAACCCTACTGCTATTGCTGAAAGCCTACTGGCTTTTTTTAAGTATGATGCGCAATATTTTATCGACAATATTAAACAAGCCAAACCAGCACTTAGCTGGCAAAATTTAGTAAACGCCATCGTTCATCCAAACCAAAAAAACGACCTGGCTTAACAATGAATTACCGCAAATTTTATAGTAAAGCGCCACTACGTATTGGTTTGGCTGGTGGTGGAACAGATGTGAGTCCGTATGCAGATATGTTTGGTGGTGTGGTGGTAAATGCCACTATTTCTTTATATGCACACTGTAGCATTACTATTATTGAAGAGCCCAACATCATCATTGAAAATACATCAACAGGTGAAAGGGTTCATTATCCTTTACAAAAGATATTACCCTACAATCATTCATTTAATTTGGTGATTGCCGTTTATAATTATTTTCAAAAAAATGATGATGTTGTACCAGAGGGTTTACACATTACAGTATCAGTTGATGCGCCTTTGGGTTCTGGTTTAGGAACATCATCTACCTTAGTAGTGGCGGTGGTTGGAGCATTTATAGAATTGTATCAATTATCATTTTCTAAGTATGATATTGCACATTTGGCATATTATATTGAAAGATGTGAATTGCAATTAGCTGGTGGTAGGCAAGATCAATATGCCGCAACTTTCGGTGGTATTAACATGATGGTTTTTAACCCAAATGATGTTGTTAATGTACACAACATTATTATGAATGAAACTGCCCTACAACAACTACAAAATAATTTATTGTTGTACTATACTGATACTACTAGAGACAGTGCAACCATTATAACAGAGCAAGTAAACAATGTATTGCAAAATAACTTGCCCAGTATTGAAGCCATGCACCAACTCAAAAAGCAAGCACAACAAATGCAAATTATTTTGAGTGAAAATAACATTGATCAAATGGGCGAATTATTACATACAGGTTTTGCTCAAAAAAGACAAATGGCTCATAACATTAGTAATGATTTTATTGAGCAAATTTATAATGCTGCTATAGCTGCCGGTGCAACAGGTGGAAAAATTAGCGGTGCAGGTGGCGGAGGTTTCATGATTTTTTATTGCCCCAACAATTGTAAACATAACGTTGCAGAAACAATTTTACGTTTTGGTGGTAGCATTCAACCATTTGAATTTACTAAAAATGGTTTAGCCCATTACTGCCTATAACTTTTTAGCTTGTTTACAAACCTTCATTTTTGCCTACGCAAGTAAATCTAAAATTACCCCTGTAAATATTTAAATTTGCACAATGCAACAGCAAAAATATTAACCATATATTCAACCAATTGCAACCATTACAACTTTAAAAAAGTATAAAAATGAAACAACCCATTAAAGATATTATAGCGGCTTCAATTAAAGTAAAACAACAAATTTTACAAGATGATACCTTGTTAGCAACTATAGAAAAAGTAGTTACTGTAATAACAACTGCTTTTAAAAATGGCAACAAAGTATTGTTTTGTGGCAATGGTGGCAGCGCTGCTGATGCACAACATTTAGCTGCTGAATTTAGTGGTCGTTTTTATAAAGATAGAGAAGCTTTACCAGCTGAGGCTTTACATGTAAACAGCTCTTACATAACAGCCGTTGCAAACGATTATAGTTTTGATGTAGTGTATGCCCGTATGGTAAAAGGCTTTGGTAAACCAGGCGATGTGTTAATAGGCATTAGTACATCAGGTAATAGTGCTAACATCATCAATGCTATTGAGGCTGCACAACAAAAAGGAATGATCACCATTGGCTTTACTGGTGCAACTGGTGGACAAATGAAAAACAGTTGCGATTATTTAATTAACGTACCCTCCACTACCACACCACGTATTCAAGAGAGCCATATTTTAGTGGGTCATATTATTTGTGAATTTGTAGAAGCCGCCTATTTTGCTTAATTAATGTTGCCCCACACTTGTATCATATTAGCAGGCGGCCTTGGCACTCGTTTACAACATACGGTGCCTGTTGTACCAAAATGTTTGGCACAAGTATCAGCAAAACCTTTTCTATATTGGTTGGTGCAATATCAAATTAAACAAGGTGTTACACATTTTATTTGGGCATTGGGTTATAAAAGCGATAGCGTTCAACACTATATTCAGCAACAATTTCCTACATTAAAACATAGTTTTTCAATAGAGCAGGAACCGTTAGGCACAGGCGGTGCTATTAAAAAAGCCTTAAGTTTTTGTGAAACCGAACATGTGTTTGTAACTAATGGCGATACTTTGTTTAAGGTTGATTATAAAAATTTATACGCTCAACACTTGGCATTACAAACCCAATGTACTTTGGCGTTAAAGCCTATGAAACTAGTTGAAAGGTATGGTACAGTTAATTTTAATGAGCAATATATTATTACCGCCTTCAACGAAAAAGTAATTATAGCAAACGGCTTTATAAACGGAGGTGTATACATCATCTACAAAAATGCATTTTTAAATGCAGTTTTACCAGCGCAATTTTCATTTGAAAATGACTATTTAAAGTTACAAGCACCACAGCATACATTAGGCGCATATGTTGATAATGGTTATTTTATTGATATTGGTGTGCCAGCTGATTACTTTAAAGCACAAGTTGATTTTAAACAACAATTTATGATTGAAACCTTAGGCATTGACGAAGATTGGACACTTTTCATTGACAGAGATGGTGTAATTAACCATGAAAAGTTAGATGATTATATTCATACATGGGATGAATTTCAGTTTTATGATGGTATATTTGATGCCTTTAAAATATTTGCATCTACCTTTAAATACATCATTGTAGTTACCAACCAAAAAGGTATTGGTAAAGGGGTTACTAAAGAAGAGGATGTTATTAACATTCATCAAAACATGCAGGCTGCTATTGAAGCGCATGGCGGACGAATTGATGCTATTTACTATTGTAAAGATATTGAGAGTAATAACCGTAAACCTAACCCTGGCATGGGTTTACAAGCTATTGAACATTTTAAAGATATTGATTTACAAAAAGCGGTAATGGTGGGTAATACATTAAGTGATATGCAGTTTGGCAGAAACCTAGGTATAAAAACAGTTTTTTTAACTACCACCCGACCAGAGGTTGATACAACTGACAGTCGGATAGATGCCGTTTTTAATACCCTAATTGACTTTGCCCAACAATTACGATAAGCTTTCGTTAAAAATAGCTTCTTAATATTGCTTGCCACCAAAATAGCGGCTTCATTTTATATATTTACTTTATGAAATATATTTTTACTTGTTTTATGATTGCTTGTATTGGCTTTCAATCAACTGCCCAGTACATCAACAAAACAGATTATAAATTTTTGCAGAAAAAAGAAGATTCACTAAAAACCATTGGTTTAAAAATAGTACAAGGCCGTAGTGCTGCAGATAGGTTTACAGCGGATAGTTTATTTACTAGAGTATTGGTTAGGGCATTAAAAACACCTTATTCCTTTTACTTTCCGTTTGACTCCATCATCAACGTTTCAAAATTATATGCACCCGATAGTAGCTTTAGAATTTACACATGGCAATTAGTGATCAACGAAAATACAGTACGGCAACACGGTGCCATTCAAATGCGTACAAAAGATGGTTCATTTAAGCGTTTTGCACTCATTGACAAATCTGACGTAACCACCAACATGGCTGATACCATTGGTAACAATGAAGGTTGGATGGGTGCCGTATATTACAAAATCATTCAAAAGCAACTAAATGGTCGTAATATTTACACTTTATTTGGTTTTGATGAAAACAATATCAGAAGCGATAAAAAAATTATGGATGTGTTAGAATTTGTAAACGGCGAACCCATTTTTGGTAATAAATTATTTGTGATGGAAAATGGAAGTAATTATCCCAAAAATGCATCGAGATTTATTATGGAGTTCAAAAAAGAAGCTTCTCCCCGTTTAACATTTGACCCAGATTACGATGCGGTAATTTTTGACGAATTATTTTCGGAAACAGGCGATATTAAAAAGAAATATACATTGGTACCCGATGGTGAATATGAAGGCTTTAAATGGACCAACGGAAAATGGATACATTCAAAAAATATATTTGGTGGGGCTCCTCCTCAAAAATACATCATACCTAAACCTATAAGAGATACAAAAGGTAATATTGACGATAGCCAATTAAAAGGTGGTGAAAGGGAAAACCAATAATCATCGTATATATTGGTAACAACTAAACTTTGTAACAAATGAATTCAAACAATATAGAAATAGCAACGTTAGGGAACGGTTGCTTTTGGTGTACGGAAGCCGTTTTTCAATTAGTGCCTGGTGTAATTAAAGTAGAAAGTGGCTACAGTGGCGGAGATACTATTAACCCTACTTATAAAGATATTTGTACAGGTACCACCAACCATGCTGAGTGTTTGCAAATTACTTTTGATAATACCATTTTACCATACGATGCTTTATTAAAAGTTTTTTGGGAATCACACGACCCCACTACCCTAAACCGACAAGGTAATGATGTGGGTACACAATACAGAAGCATCATTTTTTATCATAACGATATTCAAAAAGAAATTGCTACTGCTTTTAAGCAACAACTAAACGAACAAAAAATATTTAAAAACGAAGTAGTTACAATTATTGAACCGTTTACCGTTTTTTATAAGGCAGAAGATTATCATCAAAATTATTATAACAATAATAAAACGGCCGGTTATTGTCAATTTGTAATTAGGCCAAAAGTTGAAAAATATTTAGCACAAAAAAAATCCTAAAAAATATATTTTCTCAAAAAATAAGTAAATCCCGAAACAACATACATTAAATATTACTTAAATATATTTTAATTAAGTATCAGATTTTTGTCATTTTATATACCAGAATAGTAATTTCATATACTTATTTTAAGGTTTCGTGTATTTAATTTGTTTTTGTCTTAAAAAATATAGTATGTTTGCACCCTAAGTATAAATACTCTTTTTAGCCCCCAACTATTAGTAATTTTACTAATGAGTATATACAATCTTAGGCAATCCAAAGTGCAACATTTTTTGAATGTTGAAATCTAATATCTATCTAAAGATCATCTTTAAAAAACATTTTTATTTCCTGTGAGCCTTTTTTAAACTTTTAAAAATTTAAAAATGCTTACTTCTACTTTCAAAAAAATTACACTTATTTGTGTTATTTCAACAATGGTTTGTGCACAAATGTATGCTCAAAACATTCGACCTTACACCCAAGTATTTTCACAAAACTTAAAAGGCGGTACCGCTATTTTTGGAAATACCATTACACACATTGTTGATAACAATGTTGCTAACACCACAAAAATGAATGAATCATCGGTTGCCTCAAATGGGGTTGGTGGCTTAGGGTTCAGTCAGTACGGTAATGATGGTGAAAATATACAGCCCGTATTAATCGATGCTACCTTACCTGTTGTAAATATTTTCAACAGTGCATCTAATTGGTTTTACAACAATCCTAATAGCGACCAAGGTACTGCATGGCGTACACTTGCTAACCCTACAACAAATTGGGTAAGTGCAACCGGAACATTTGGTTATGGCGCATCACAAACGGTTACCATACCAAGTGCACGAACACATTATTTCTTAAAAAATATTAACATTGCTAACACAGCTGCGTACACAAATTTAAACTTTACGTATAGTTACGATGATGGTATTGTTATTTATGTTAATGGCGTAGAAGTAAAAAGGTCAAATATGCCATCTGGCACTATCACCTACAACACATTAGCGTCAAACAATTCAGCCACCAATAACGAAACTTTAAGTTTACCCATTACCTCATTCGTAAATGGTAACAATGTTATTGCGGTTGAAATACATCAAAATAACGCTAATAGTTCTGATTGCTTTTTTGATATGAGCCTTAGAGCCACACCTTTTAACCCATCAAATGCATCATCGGCTGATTTGGTTTTACCTTCTGGTACTAACACTATTAAGTTTGCTCGTTTGTATTGGGGAGGAAGAATTTCATCTACAATAGCAGCGGTTGCAGATACCTTGAAAAAAGTTAAAATAAGAAAAGGCAACTCAGGTATTTATACCAGTTTAATTGCAGCTAGCACAAGTACTGATCAGCAAGTATTAGCATCTGGCGATATTGCTTATCAATCATATGTTGATATTACGAGTTTTATACAAGGTAATGGAGTAGGTACATACACTGTTGCGAATATACCTGTAAATGCAGGTTCTACTTCAGGTGGTGGTAATTATGGTGGATGGTGTATTATGATCGCTTATGAAAATTTAGCTCGACCATACAATAGTGTAAGAATATATGATGGTTTTTCTCAAGTATTTAACTCAGGTTCACAAGTAACTCAAGTAGTTAACTTAACTGGGTTAAATGTACCAAGTAATACACTTGCATTAGGCGATGCTATAATGAGTACTATGGTTTGGGAAGGTGATGCTAATTTAGGAGCTAGTACTAACAGCCCTGCTGGTGATTATATTAAAGTAAATGATATTGCAGTAAGCAATGCTGTTAACCCAGTTACCAACTTTTGGAACGGTACTATATCAAAAAATGGTGCTTTTGTAACTTCAAAAAATCCAAACTATTCTAACCAAATGGGTATTGATATTGATGAAGTACAAGTTGGAAGCGGGTATGGCATTTTACCAAATGCTACTACCGTAAAAATTGAGTTTGGTACTGAAGCTGATCAATATTTCCCTAGTGTTTTTGCTTTTCAAATTTTAATGAAAGACCCTGTAATTACTTTAAATAAGACTGTAGTTGATGCAAATTTAAATGGTTTATTAGAACCTAGTGAAGAGCTTACTTATACGTTAACAGGTTCAAATCTCGGCCCTGGTACTGCTTACAATGCTGTTATTATTGATACTTTACCAAGCAATGTAACTTACAAAGCCAACTCAATGGTTATTGTTGCTGCTCCGGGTATATTGGTACCAACGCCACAAACGGATAATGTTGATGGAGATTTTGCATCAAAAGGAACGCAAAATGGTAAAACCTTTTTGAAATTCAATATTGGAACTGGCGCTACAAGTACAGCTGGTGGACAATTACCTGTTGGTGGTGTATACACGGTAACTTTGAAAGTAACAGCAAATAGTGTTACAGGTGCAGTTATTAACACAGCCCGTATTACCACAAACTCACAAGCAGGAGATGTATTTACAGATGATGGTACAGCGTTAATAGCCCCTAATACCACTTTAGCTGTTACCTTACTTGACTTTAAAGCAGCTTTGGTTAACAACTTTGGTTACTTAACATGGTCAACCGAAAATGAATTAAACAATGATTATTTTGATGTTGAAAGAAGTGACGATGGTGTAAACTTTGTGAAATTAGGTACGGTTGCAGGTAATGGTACAACTACAACTACACAATTGTATAGCTACAATGATAAAAAAGCAATGAATGCATCTATTGTGTACTATCGCTTAAAAATTGTTGATTTATCGGGCAGGGCTACTTATTCAAAAATCATTGCTTTAAGGGTTAAAGGTGCTTTAAACAATTCGTTGAGTGTTTTCCCTAATCCATTTGAAGACAATATTAAAATTTCATATAACTCAGCAATCGTGACCGTTGCACAATGCAGAATATTATCATTCGATGGTAAAGAGGTATTGAATAGAAAAGTTACTTTACAAAGAGGCGAAAATATTGTTGTATTAAATGACTTGAACAACTTAGCATCTGGTTCATACATGTTAGAATTGAACACAGGTGATGAAAAACTAATTAAGAAGATTATTAAAAAATAATTTTCTTAATACAATCCATAAAACAAAAGAGGCGGTAACATTTTTGTTACTGCCTTTTTTTTACCCGTTTAAGTTCTAACATATTTAAACTATTTGGCGCAAATTGCTCAACATTAGGTTGCACCAAATGAATGGCCTCATCGTACCAAAGCGGAACAACAGGTGCATTTTCAATAATAATCGCATCCATTTGTTGGTACAATTTGTAACGAGTACTATCATTTACAGTTTGTAGCGCTTTTTCATACAATGAATCAAACGCTAAATTTTTAAAACGAGTATAATTGGGTGGAGCCGGATTTTTACTATAAAAAACACTCAAATAATTTTCTGCATCAGGGTAGTCAGCAATCCAACTTCCTCTAAAAAATAATGCTTTTGATTGTGAGGTAAGTTCAAGTAACAAACTCTTTTGTACAACTTCCACTTTTATAGAAATGCCTATTAAATTTAACTCACTGGCAATATAGTTAGCCAAATTTGCATAAATGGGTATGGTAAGTAAAGTAACCGTTGGCATAGGGTTTACACTACTAAAACCTGCTGCGTTAATAAGGGCTTTTGCTTTTGCAGGATTATAGTTGTAGCCTTTCACCAAAGTATCATTAAAAGAAGGTAACCCCTTTGGCACAAAACCACTCAAAGCAGCGGTTCCTACTGAGTTACGTAGGTATAACATCATTTTATTTTTGTCGATACCATAATTTATGGCTTGCCTAATTTGTTGTATTTTTAAAGGCGAAGTTTTTACGAGTGCATTGGCTGTATCCATTAAAATACCAAAATACTCTATGTTTAAATATGGATGTTTTTGCAGGTTGATTTTACCCTGCCACTCCTTTTTTAATTGTCCGGTTTTGCTCAGTATTTCATCTTTAAACGATGGATCAATATCATTAATAAAATCAATATTCCCTTGCTGAAATACCAAAAACTCTGTTGCCTTACTATCATAAAAACTTACATATACCCCATCTAAATAAGGTAGTTGTTTACCATCAACATCTTTTTCAAAATATTGATTGTTTTTTGTTAATACCAATGCTTGGCCTTCATCCCAAGCCACCATTTTAAATGGTCCACTGCCTACAGCATGTCGCCTAAAATCATTTTTATAAAACGCCACTGCTTCATGCGGTACAATGCTACAATATTGCATACTCATAATACCCAATATAGGTTGAAATGGTTGTTGCAACCTTATTTGAAAAGTTGTATCGTTTATGGCGGTAAATGGTTGTTGCGCTGCTACTCTATTATTAAAAATCCATGCACCTGGGCTAGCCGTTTGTGAATCCATTATTCTATTAAAACTATACACCACATCAGCAGCTACTAACTTCCTTCCTTTTCCATTTTTAAAACAGGCATCATCAACAAAAAATACATCATCCCTTAAATAAAAAGTAAGTACAGTTGCATCATCACTAAACACCCAATGCTTGGCTACACTTGGTTTTATTTGAAGTTGCTCATCAACCACAACTAGTGTACTGTACAATTGGTGCACTGCCCACATGATAGATTGGTTTTTAGCAAAAGCAGGATCAAGTGAAGCGATGCCACTAGATTCGTTATACCGAAAAATCATTTTATCTGGATGTTGGTGTTGCGTACAACCAATAAGCAACAAAGTTGTAGCTATCATCAACCAACAAAATATTATACCGCTATTTTTCATCTAACATAATTAATGTATCATTTAAAATCAACAAATACTGTTGCCGATAATCAAATTTATACTTTCGTTTTGTGCAAACATCATTAATTTCATTTTTAAATAAGCAACTTCAAAAAATGATAAAAAAAATAATAACCGTTTGCATCGTTTTATTTATTGGCATTTACGCAAACGCACAGTTAGGTGCTGCAAAAGCAGTGTTCACCAAGGCTGATACGTTACGTGGTAGTAACGGTCCATTTCGTCAAAAATGGAATGTACTGCATTACAACATTACTGTACAACCCAACTACACTCAAAAAACCATAGAAGGTAAAAATGTGTTACAGTTTTTTGATGAAGGTGCTACTTTAATGCAAATAGATTTACAACAACCAATGATTTTAGATAGTGTAGTAGGCAATGAAAAAAAATACACTTTTAATAGAGAGGGTAACGTGTACTGGTTAATGTTTAGAGATACTGCTGCTCGTTATAAAATTAAACCTGGCATACAAACACTCACCTTTTATTTTCATGGCAAACCAAAAGAAGCCGTAAGAGCCCCTTGGGATGGCGGTTGGGTATTTAAAAAAGATTTGAATGGCAACCCTTGGATGACCGTTGCTTGCCAAGGCCTCGGTGCTAGTGTATGGTACCCTTGTAAAGATATTCAAAGCGATAAACCTGATAGTGGTGCTACATTAAACATTATTGTACCAGATACTTTAGTGGGCATAGGTAATGGGCGTTTAATTAATAAACTGGCACTGGGCAATGGTTTTACACAATACACTTGGACGGTTAAAAATCCTATTAACAACTATTGTATTATTCCTTACATCGGTAAATATGTATCTTTTTCAGAGAAATATGCAGGTGTAAAAGGCACTTTAAATATGGATTATTGGGTTATGCCTTACAACCTTACAAAAGCAAAAAAACAATTTACTGATGCGCCAAAAATGATGAAAGCGTTTGAATATTGGTTTGGCCCTTACCCCTTTTATGAAGATGGTTTTCAGTTGGTAGAAGCACCACACTTAGGTATGGAACACCAAAGTGCAATTGCTTATGGTAATGGTTACAAAATGGGGTACGCTGGCAGAGATTTATCTGGCACGGGTGAAGGCCTTAAATGGGATTTTATTATTGTTCATGAAAGTGGCCATGAATGGTTTGCCAATAGTATTTGCACCAACGATATTGCTGATATGTGGGTGCATGAAGGTTTTACAAATTACAGTGAAGTGTTGTTTACTGATTATTATTGGGGTACTAAGGCTGGCGATACTTATTTAAAAGGGTTACGCAATAATATTTCAAACGATGAACCCATTATTGGCCCTTACGGTGTAAATAAAGAAGGTAGTGGCGATATGTATTATAAAGGTGCAAACCTTATACATATGATACGCCAACTTTGTAAAAATGATGCTCAATTTAGAGATTTACTCTTAGGCTTAAATAAAGATTTTTACCATAAAACAGTTACCACACAATTAGTTGAAACTTACATTAGTAAAAAATTAAAACTTCCTTTAACTGGTGTATTTAATCAATATTTACGTACCATAAACGTACCTACCTTGTTGTATAAAATAGATGGTAAAACCATCAGCTACAAATGGGATAATGTAGTACCAAATTTTATATTACCAATTAAGGTAGCTACTGATACCGCCGCCAATCAATTTACATGGATTACACCAACCACCAGTTGGAAAAAAATGAAAACAACAAATACGTTCGATGGCAAAACATTTATTGTAAACGACAATTTTTATATCAACGCAAAACAACAGTTATAAACCATTTTTGAAATAGTATAAATAAAAAACCCCAGTAATGTAACTGGGGTTTTTCGTACTATTTTAAATTGATGTTAGTTGCTTCCACAATCAGCATCATTTGTATTTTTAAGTGCGGCAATGGCCAATGGCCTTCCACCGGCGATAAACCTTTTAGCATAGTAGTTTTCACTGATATTGCTTATGGTTACTCCATCATGACTGCTAGAGTGAACAAAATAACCATCTCCTAAATAAACACCTACATGACTTACACCTCCTCTTGTATTAAAAAATACTAAATCGCCTTCAGCCATTTCGTTAAAAGATAGTTTAGTACAACTAGCATATTGCTCTCGTGCTGTTCTTGGCAAAGCAAAACCAAAAACGGTACCCATCAATAAACCTGTAAAACTGCTACAATCAATACCACTCTTGGTTGAACCACCATACCTGTAACGAGTGCCCCACCATTCATCAATAAAACTAAGTAATGATGTATTGGTTAAATATTCAACATCTCTATTTAAAAGTTGTGCATATTTAAAATGTAACTTATTACAAAGTTCAGTGGCCATAGTAACTACAGGAGCAATGTTTTGTTTTATTGCATTATAGCTAACTGCAGCTTGCTTTGATAATTGTTGTGTTGGCAAAAACATCATGCCATCCACCATTTTGTTTGCATCAGCAAAAAAGTTTTTATTTTTTTGGGCTGATGCTGTTAATGAAGTAACTGTAAAAACGCTTAGCGCAACAGCAACAAATAGTAAGTTTTTCATACGTTAAAAGTTGATTTTACGTAGAAGACGCTCCTCTTTTGTTTTTTGTGCTTCTTTAATTTCCTTGCTTATCTATCGATTTTTTCCTGTCTGTTATCCCTTTGTCTTACACCAATTAATAATAATATTTCTATCCTAAGAGTTGCAAAAGTACCAAAAAATAAGGTTTGGAACTTTAAAATAATTCAGTTTTAACATTTATACCTAATCACAACCAAATAACATTAAATTTTGTTATTATATATTAAGTTATGGTTTGATGTTATTTAATTATAAAGCAAAACCGTTTTCTGCTAAAACTTTTATAAACGATATAACCATGTTTTTGTGAAAAACCTAGTTTTAAAAACCACTTTATAAAGCCGATATTTGCAGACGCAGGTTTTTAAAATAAGCTTATTTGTATTTATGAATTTTTCTCACTTACACGTTCATACACAGTTTTCGTTATTAGATGGTGCAGCATCTATCAGTAATTTATATAAAAAAGCCATTAAAGATGGTATGCCTGCCTTAGCTATAAGTGATCATGGTAATATGTTTGGTGCCTTTGAATTTGTAAAAGAAGCCTATAAACATAAAAATGATGATGGCACCTTAAAAGTAAAACCTATTGTTGGTTGCGAATTTTACATCACTACCGATAGAACCAGAAAAACCTTCAGTAAAGATGAACGTGACCCTCGGCATCACCAAATTTTACTAGCAAAAAATGAACAAGGTTATAAAAACTTAGTAAAACTTACTTCGCTTGGTTATATAGAAGGTATGTACAGTAAATACCCTCGTATTGATAAACAACTCATTCACAAATACCATGAAGGCCTTATTGCTACTACATGTTGTTTAGGTGCTTTGGTGCCTCAAACTATTTTAAAAAAAGGCGAAGCAGAAGGAGAAAACGAGTTTAAATGGTGGCTCAATATTTTTCAAGATGATTATTATGTGGAGTTACAACGCCATGGCATGGCCGAACAAGACAAAGTAAACAACATCTTACTAAAATTTGCTAAAAAGTACAATGTAAAAGTTATTGCTAGTAATGATAGCCATTATGTTGAGCAAGAAGATTTTAATGCACACGATATTTTACTCTGTATAAATACCGGCGAAAAGCAAAGTACGCCTGCCATGAGAGAGTTTGCAGATGATGATGCAGGCATGAAAAACAAACGCTTCGCCTTCCCTAACGATCAGTTTTTCTTTAAAACACAAGCACAAATGATTGATGTATTTAAAGATTTACCAGAAGCTATTGATAATACCAATGAAATTGTTAGCAAAGTTGATTTACTTGATTTAAAGAGAGATATTTTATTACCCCATTTTACGGTTCCATCCAACTTTAAGTCGCAAGATGAATACTTGGAAAGCATTACATGGGCAGGTGCAAAAAACCGCTACCAAATATTAACACCAGCAGCAGAAGAACGTATACAGTTTGAATTAGGCGTTATTAAAGATATGGGCTTTGCTGGTTACTTCTTAATTGTGAGCGACTTCATTAAAGCTGGTAGAGAAATCGGTGTTTTTATTGGTCCGGGCCGTGGCTCAGCCGCAGGTAGTGTGGTGGCATATTGTATTGGCATCACCAACATTGACCCCATAAAATACAGCTTACTTTTTGAGCGTTTCTTAAATCCCGAACGTAAATCAATGCCCGATATTGATACGGATTTTGATGATGAAGGCAGGCAAAAAGTGATTGATTATGTAGTTGATAAATATGGCAAAAACCAGGTGGCACAAATTATTACCTATGGTACCATGGCGGCGAAAAGTAGTATTGCCGATGTGGCAAGGGTAATGGATTTACCGCTTATTCAAAGTAGGCAACTCTCTGGCTTAGTACCTGAACGGCCTGGCATGAATTTGAAACGATTGTTAAGAGCACCATTCACCAAAAAAGAAGCCATTGATGGTGAAAAATCGTTGGAAGATAAAGAGCAATTAGCGCCAGATGATGTTGAAAAAGTTAAAAAACTTCGTGAATTTTATAATGGAAATGATGCACTAGCTAGTGTATTAAAAGATGCCGAAAAACTAGAAGGCTCGGTGAGAAACACAGGTATACATGCCTCAGCCATCATCATCGCCCCAAAAGATTTAACGGAGCTTTTACCCGTAGCAACATCTAAAGAATCTGAACTATGGCTTACCCAAATTGAAGGAAATTCTATTGAAGAAGCCGGCGTTATCAAAATGGACTTTTTAGGGTTAAAAACCCTGAGTATTTTAAAATCGGCCCTACAAATCATCAAACGCAACCACGGTGTTGATATTAAAATTGATGAAATTCCTTTAGATGACGAAAAAACCTATGCTTTATACCGACAAGGAGATACCAACGCTACTTTTCAATTTGAAAGTGCTGGTATGCAAAAATATTTACGTGAACTAAAGCCTGATAAATTTGGTGACCTTATTGCCATGAACGCCTTGTACCGTCCAGGCCCTATGGCTTATATACCTGATTTTGTAGCACGTAAACATGGCAGGCAAGAAGTTAGTTATGATTTGCCTGAAATGCAAGAGTACTTAGAAGAAACCTATGGTATTACCGTGTATCAAGAGCAGGTAATGTTGCTATCACGTAAACTCGGCGGCTTTAGTATGGGTCAAGCTGATATTTTACGTAAAGCCATGGGTAAAAAAGACCGTAAAACGCTTGATAAAATGAAGGGCAACTTCATGGAAGGTGCTAAAAAGAACGGTCACCCTGAAAAAGTATTGGAAAAAATTTGGACCGATTGGGAAGCCTTTGCACAATACGCATTTAACAAATCGCATGCGGTATGTTACGCTTTTGTAGCCTATCAAACGGCCTATTTAAAAGCCCACTACCCTGCTGAGTATATGGCGGCAGTACTAAACAATGCCGGTAGCATTGAAAAAATCACCTTCTTTATGGAGGAGTGTAAACGTATGGGTATTAAAGTGTTAGGGCCTGATATTAATGAATCGCAAAATGGTTTTGCCGTAAATGAACTAGGGCAAATTCGGTTTGGATTTAGTGGAATGAAAGGCGTAGGTGAAAATGCTATTGAAAGTATTATTGAAGAACGTAATAAAAATGGCAAATTCACCAACATTTTTGATTTGGTAAAAAGAGTGAACCTCAGAGCTGTAAGTAAAAAAACATTGGAGAGTTTAATTTACAGTGGCGCTTTTGATGGCTTTACTGATATGCACAGGGCCCAATATTTATTTCAAGCACCGGGTGATGTAATGGCGCTTGAAAAAATTGCAAAATTTGGTGCCGTTTACCAATCGCAAGCCGCAGGTGCTGCCAATACGCTGTTTGGCGATTTGCAAATGCCAGAAATTATGCCGCCAAAATTGGCGAATTGCGATGAATGGCAATTAATTGAGAAATTAAATTTTGAAAAAGAAGTTACCGGTATGTACATGAGTGGCCACCCACTCGATAATTTTAAATTTGAATTAGCCTATTATAATATTGATTCCATTGCTGATTTTTTAGAGGTAAAAAATAATTTATCGAACGGTGTTCCACCAACTACTAAAACATTTAGACTAGCAGGTTTGGTAACAGATGGGCAACATCGTGTAACCAAAACGGGTAAAAATTTCGGTATTTTGAGCATAGAAGATTATAGTGGCAAAGCTGAATTTGCTTTGTTTTCAGAAGATTATAACCGATACAATGATTATTTTGACAAAGGCATCATCATCATGATAGAAGGTGCTTTTAAAACTCGTTTCAATACAGATAACTATGAGTTTAAAATAAGCAAATTACATTTACTTGAAACCATCAAATCAACCATAACCAAAGAAGTAAAAATAGAAGTAGCGCCAGAAGCTGTTACAGAACATTTTATTGATTTTATTGAACATAATGTACAAAATAACCCTGGCACCGCTGTATTGAAATTTCAAGTTACCGATGCTGTTGAAGGTGTAAAAGCCAACTTATACACCATGAAAAATAATTTTACACTCAATGATGATTTAATCAGCTTTTTAAACAACCGAATTGATATTGGCGTAAGCGTAATGACAGCATAGCTGACTTTTTTGCATTATGATGCACTTATTCCACCATTGTGGATATGTCAATACTGCAATTAAAATTTGTGGTTATAGATTTGTACAAAACTTATTGGCGAAAGCCTTTTACAATAAATTAAAAATTGAATATTATGGCACTAGAATTCACAGATGCAAACTTTTCAACTGATGTAATCAGTTCAGATAAATTAACCGTAGTAGATTTTTGGGCAGAATGGTGTGGTCCATGCAGGGCTATTGGTCCAGTTATTTCAGAATTAGCAACTGAATATGCAGGTAAAGTAAACGTAGGTAAATTAAACGTTGACCAAAATCCACAAGTATCAATGCAATATGGCATTACCAGCATACCAGCGATTTTGTTTATTAAAAACGGTGAAGTAGTTGATAAATTAGTAGGTGCACAACCTAAATCAAATTTCGTAAAGAAAATTGAAGCTCATATTTAATAACTACAGCATAATGTAATTACAAGAGGCGTTTCAAATGAAACGCCTCTTGTAATTTTATAGATTATTGTTTAATTATTTTAATGCGATAATGTATCAGGTATAGCATCTTTACGATGCTTGTACTTAAATACTAAAGGGAACAATATAGCTAGCAACAATGCGTACCCTGCAAAGCTGTACCATATTGAAGGCCAATCTTTATTACCAGTAGCATCCGTAAACACATCCACCACTTTACCAGCAAAAGCACCTCCTAATATTGCACCCAAACCATTGGTCATTAACATGAACAAACCTTGTGCACTAGCCCTAATTTCTGGCTTAGCTTCTTTATCAACAAACAATGAACCTGATATGTTGAAGAAATCGAATGCCATACCGTAAACAATCATTGATAATACTAAAAACGATAACCCAGCACCAGGATTACCGATGCCGAATAAGCCAAAACGTAATACCCAAGCCACCATACTAATGAGCATTACTTGTTTAATACCAAATCTTTTTAAGAAAAAAGGAATCGCTAATATGAAGAGTGTTTCTGATATCTGCGATAGCGATATAAGAATATTACTATGTTTCACCGCAAAACTATCAGCATACAAAGCGTTTTTACCAAAATCACCTAAAAATGGGTTGCCAAACATGTTGGTAATTTGCAGGGCCGCCCCAAGCAACATGGCAAATAAAAAGAACACCAACATAGTTGGGTTTTTAAACAATGAAAAAGCATCAAGCCCCAATCGTGTAACAAATGATTTTTTTTCAGTGCTTTTAATTGTTTCAATTTTAGGTAAACTAAAACAATACAAGGCAACACAAACTTCTGCTGCTGCCGCAAAGTAAAACTGGGTATTGTTCTGCGTCCAACCTAATAAATCAACGGCCCACTCTGCCACTATAAAACCTACAGTACCCCAAACCCTTATAGGCGCAAATGATTTTTGAACATCGTAATTATGTTTGGTGAGCAAACTGTACGATATTGAATTGCTCAACGATATGGTGGGCATATAAAAACAGCTTACCATAAAAATGGCAGTGATCATATCTGTTGCAGTGGTTACTGTACTAGCATAATACAAACTTATAGCAGCTGCAAAATGGCAAATAGCTAATAATATTTCAGCCCTAATATATTTATCAGCCAAAATACCTACAATAGCAGGCATAAATAATGATGCCCAACCCATTGTACCGTAAGTGCTACCAATTTTAAACCCCAAATTAGGATCAACCGGATTATTGAAGTTAATAAACATATATCCACCTAAAGATATCAGCCATATACCCCAAACAAAAAACTGAAGAAAACTCAATACAGTAAGGCGAAACCTAATTTGCATTTTAAATAATTTTGGTTTTAATAATTGTTAGTAACAAAGTGGTAAGTTATTAAATTATTATGTGTCGGCGCTATTTTTTTATGGCTATTTATTAATGTATCATGTTAAATGAAAACAACAATGCAGTTATAAAAAGTAACAGTAAACCAACTAAAAAAATAACATCTGCAATATTTTCTAATACAATACTGTTATTGGTTTTATTTCTTATTGATAAAAATGAAAGTGTACAACTACATAAAAACAAAAAAGTAGCCAACATCGTGATTTCATCAATAACCGTTTTACTGTTTATGTTCAACACTTTTAATGACGTTAATATCAAAAAGCAAATACCTAGTAAGTTTGACGATGCATTAAATATATGCTGCGATGTAGGTTGTGATGGAGCACCCATGTTTTTTAAAGTACAAATTAGTGCAATACAGTACTGATGAGCGTTTATAAGATGTTAAACAGATTTTTAATAGCGTTTTTTACAAACTTGTAATTGTTTTCCGATGTCGATAGCTCAATTGTAGTGTATATGTATACGCAACAATATACTTTCGTAATTTTGCAAAAAATAAATACGATGAGCACCGCTATTGATACGTTGATTGATTTTACAACTGATATTGAATTAAAAAATATTGCTCAAAAAGTGAAGGATGGCATCCGCATTACAGATGAGGAATGCTTGGTACTCTTCAACAAAGCTGATTTACCCTTTGCAGGTGCTTTAGCCAATTTTGTCAGAGAAAAACTACACGGCAACAAAACATATTTCAATAGAAACTTTCATATTGAACCTACCAATGTTTGCGTTTTCAGTTGCAAATTTTGTTCATACTCACGTTTATATGCACACAAAGAAGAAGGTTGGGAATTGAGTATTGATCAGATGTTGGATATTGTAAAAAGTTACGATGGTAAGCCTATTACTGAAGTTCATATAGTGGGTGGTGTACATCCTAAAATGAACATGGCTTATTTTATTGAATTAATTCAAAAAATACATGCTCACAGGCCCGATTTACATGTGAAAGGATTTACTGCTGTTGAGCTTGATTATATGTTTAGAAAAGCAAAACTATCGGTTGAAGAAGGTATGAAAGCCTTGAAAGATGCAGGCTTACAATCATTGCCAGGTGGTGGTGCTGAAATTTTTCATGAAGATATACGTAAGGAAATTGCTGCCGATAAAGTAACTGGCGAAGGTTGGTTACACATTCATGAAACGGCTCATAACTTAGGTATGCATAGTAATGCAACCATGCTGTACGGTCATATTGAAAAATATGAGCACCGCATTGATCATATGCGAAAGTTGAGGGATTTACAAGACAAAACAAAAGGCTTTAATACATTTATACCTCTTAAATTTAGGAATAGCAATAATGATATGAGCCATGTACCAGAAAGTACCATTACAGAAGATATGCGTATGTATGCCATTGCTCGTATTTACCTTGATAATTTCCCTCATTTGAAGGCTTATTGGCCAATGCTAGGTCGTCAAAATGCACAATTATCATTATCGTTTGGGGTAAATGATATTGATGGTACTATTGATGATTCAACAAAAATTTATAGCATGGCAGGTAGCGAAGAGCAAACACCTACTATGTCAACAGAAGAGTTAGTAACATTGATAAAACAAGTGAAAAGAACACCGATAGAAAGAGACACCTTGTACAACGAAATCAACCATTTTTAATTAATAGATTTTTATAAACCAAAAGCATCATTTTTTTAAATGATGCTTTTTTTATAGGGTGGTGTTAATACCAAATAAAAAGCCCTCGTTATAAACGAGGGCTTTTTTATATCATTGAATGAATATTAGAAATTTCTAACAGTCATTTCAGTTCTTCTATTTTTTGCACGACCAGCAGCTGTTTTGTTATCAGCTACAGGCTTTGTTTCACCATAACCTGTTGCTTTTAAACGGCTTTCAGCAATACCTTTACTTACTAAGTAATTTTTAACTGCAGCAGCACGGTTTTCAGATAAAGTTTGGTTTTTATCATCAGCACCTTGTGCATCAGTATGTCCATCAACATCAATCAATAAACTTTCATCAGCTTTTAATAAAGTTACTACTTCATCTAAAGATTTGAAAGATTTTGGTAATAATTTAAAGCTACCAGTTGAAAAGAATACGTTCTTTGCAGCAAAGTTGATTTTTTCAACTACTTCTTTTGCAATTTCAGGACAACCTTGGTTGCTAGCAGGACCCTTACGAGTAGGGCATTTATCTTCTTCATCGTTTACACCATCACCATCAGTATCAGGTATTGGGCAACCTTGGTAACGAGCTAAACCTTTTACAGTAGGACATTTGTCTTGTTCGTCGTTGATGCCATCACCATCAGTATCAGGTATTGGGCAACCTTGGTATTTAGCTAAACCTGCAACTGTAGGGCATTTATCATCAGCATCAGCAATACCATCACCATCAGCATCAGGACAACCATTTAAAGCAGCTAAACCTGGTACATCTGGGCATTTATCATCAGCATCTACAACACCATCACCATCACGATCTAAAACTACAGGAGCCATTGGAGCTTCTACAACTTTGATAGGTTTTGGTTTTGAAAAGTTTTGAGCAACACCTACAGAATAAGAAATTGCATCTTTCAAAACATCTTTAGTTAACGCAAAACGATATTGCGATTGCACAAATAAATAGGTATTACTTTGTAAATTAACTTGAACACCAACACCAGCTGGTACATAAGCGCCATAGTCGTGTGAATAACGACCACCACCAATACCTACTGACAAAAATGGAGCAACCAATGCGTTATCACCATATGGGCGGAAATTTAATGATGGTTCTACTTCAACAGCATATTGGTTTTCATTATTAAAATTTACTCTGTTAGAAGCAGTTGAGTTAAAATCATCCATTGAAAAACCTACTTTAGTAGAGAAATCAATTGTTTTGGTTAAACCTCTCCAGTAAGAAACGGCTACACCAATATCCATTTTCCTTAAGTTAGTAAAAGTTCTAGGAGTATTTGTTTGTTTAAAAGTTGCAGGTGTATACACATCTAATGCAGTTAAGTGTATTCCTAACAAGTTACCTTTTTTTGCAGAGGTAAATTTGCTATCCGCCATTTGTGCAGTTGCGCAGGTAACAACTACCAACAATGAAAGTAACAGCGTAAGTTTTTGTTTCATAAATGCTATTTTTTTTAAATTTAAAGGTTATCTCACTAAGCCCATAATTTTTTGGAATTTGGACTTTATAAGCAAATGTAACGTCTAATTATTTACAAATCAAGAATTTTTAACAATTCTATAAATTTTGTTTTAATAAAATATGAACATTTTGTTTTAAGATAAAATAAATTATAAAATTGCTGCTTTTGTATTGATATTTTTTTCTTTCTAAAAATTAATCTCCTATATTTGCACCCCAAATAAATGCTGAGGTCCGGTAGCTCAGCTGGATAGAGCATCAGCCTTCTAAGCTGAGGGTCATTGGTTCGAATCCAATCCGGATCACATTTTAAAAGCCTGTTATCAACAGGCTTTATTTTTTTACAGCAATTGTAGTGCTATTGCTATTTTTACAAAAAAAATTGATGGATGTACAAATACACCCTTCGTGGAAAATAGCTTTACAAAAAGAATTTAGTCAACCATATTTTGCTGATATTGTGGCTTTTTTAAAAACAGAGAAAGCGGCTGGTAAAACCATTTACCCTAAAGGTTCTCATATTTTTAATGCTTTTAACCACACTCCGTTTAATGATGTGAAAGTGGTTATTTTAGGGCAAGATCCCTACCATGGCCCCAACCAAGCACATGGTTTAAGTTTTTCTGTATTAGAAGGTGTAAAGCCCCCACCCTCACTTGTAAATATTTTTAAAGAATTAAAAGCCGATATAGGCATTAACCTACCTAACAATTATGGCAATTTAACCAATTGGGCTAACCAAGGTGTGTTGTTACTCAATGCTACTTTAACGGTGAGAGATGGTGAACCAAATAGTCATGCAAAAATTGGTTGGACAACATTTACCGATGCCGTTATCGAAACATTATCAGACCAAAAGCAACACCTCATATTTATTTTATGGGGTAAATTTGCTCAAGAAAAAGCATCATTGATAGATGAAGGCAAACATTATATTTTACAAAGTGCACACCCTTCACCTTTTTCGGCTGATAAAGGCTTTTTTGGCTCAAAACCATTTTCAACCACCAACCAACTTTTAATTAAAAACGGCTACAACCCTATTGATTGGAGCCTACTACCAAACAACGTATAACATCTTTACATGAAAAATATTTTTGCAAGAATTTGGGCCGCTTGGGCATTGGTAACTTTTGTAATTTCCTTCTTAATCATTTTTATTCCTTCTATGTTTTCATATTTGTTTAAAGATTATGCAAAAGGACAATACTATTTTATTAAAGTATCAAAAATTTGGATGCGATTTTGGTTAGCCATTATCGGTTGCCCAGTTAGGGTGCATGGCCTCCATCATTTTAAAAAAGGTGAAAATTATATTGTAGTGTACAACCACAATGCGTTGTTAGATGTTCCCCTATCAGCACCATTTGTACCCGGGCCTAATAAAACTATAGCCAAAGCCTCATTTGCCAAAGTGCCTATTTTTAGTTGGTTTTACAAACGTGGCGGTATTATGGTTGACCGTAAAACTGAAGGTAGCCGTGTTAAAAGTTTTGAAGCCATGAAACAAACTTTAAAAAAAGGTATTCACATGTGCATTTACCCAGAAGGTACTAGAAACAGAACCAACCAACCTTTGAAACCTTTTTATGATGGTGCGTTTAAATTGGCGATAGATACACAAAAAGAAATTATACCATGTGTTATGATTGGTACTAATAAAGCCATGCCTATTAACAAAACATTTTACTTGTTGCCACACAAATTAGAAATGTATTATTTAGAACCCGTATCACCTGTAAATATTGATACAAAATCGTTGAATAATAAGGTGTACGACATTATGAAAAACAAATGGTTACAACACAATTAAATGTGTACCAACTTATTTAAAAATCAGTAAACGATCTGGTTCTATTTACTTTTAAATCACGAAGTATGGTTGATTTAGGGCTGATGCTGATGCTAAAATAACGTGACCTACCCACTGGCGACACACTTATGTTCATTTGCCAACAATGTAAATCTCTCGATAAGTAACCACTTAAGTAACCTAACTTTTGCGATGTTACGTCAAATGTGCCTTGAGCACCTAGTTTCCATTTACTCGTAAGGTTGGTAGAAGCATTGAAGGTAATACCTTGTGCTAGTATTGACGTGTACCCTGCTTTTGTTATATCAAATGACTTCGAAACGGTTAATGAATATGATAAATCAATACTCCAAGGAATAGTAAAGTCAGCAAATTCACCAGGGTTTGCTTGTATATAAGCGGCATCCCTATCATATTCATCATTGTTTAAAGTAGTACTATTTCTATTTGAATTTAAAGTTTCTGTTGGCGTTTTTTTACTTTGATCACCACCTTTAAAACTGGTTTGCAAAGCAACTGTGGCACTTGTTAAATTTCCTAAGGTTAACGGCTTTTTAGCCCAAACGGTTTTATTGATGCGCCTACCCGTTGTTTTATCTATTTGATAAGGATCAAATGATGCGGTAGCTGTAACATTTATTTTATCATAGAGGTTTGTTCTTGCACTTACACTAATAAAAGAGAATTGAAATGAATCAATTAAAAAATTATAAGAGCCAGAAATAGATAAACCATCTAACAAGCTCACTTTCTTATCGGCTTTTGCTGATGTATCTTTTTTGTTTCGAAATTTTGCAGTGATATTGTTATCAATACTAAAATTAATACCACCAAAAGCTACATTATTGTATGCTGCATAATTGTTATCTTCAAAATAAGAGGCATTTCTGGAATTACCTGCTGAATCAATTACACTTTTATAATAATTTTTATTGTTGAAGTTGGGGATATAGTTAGCCGTAATTGAAGGCCTAATTTCATGGCGTATAGCCTTTATGCTACTTTTTTCTCCAAAGCCAAACAAACCAAATACCCTTGTAGAGGCTGTCAACCCAAACGTCATTTGCCTTGCGGTGTATAAGCCTTTCTTAATATCAACCGTATCTATTTTTTTACTTGCTGGGTTGTATTGCTTAGTAACTTTGCTTTGATACCAAGTTTCTTCGTACGACACTGATGGTGCTAATTGCAATACCCCTAGTGATGGTAAAGCTAATGTAATAGGTACTCTATGGATTGCACCATACTTTAAATTATCATTAATTTGATTGATGATACGGCCTGCAGTATCATAAAAATTACTTTGAGCCTTTGTATTACCATTATATGCAATGCCAATATTTTCATACCATTTATAATCTCCTATTGGTTCTTTTCGTCTAAATGGATACAAGGTGTTCACATTAAAAGATGCATCAGGAAAAAATATATTGGTGATACCTGTAGTAGAGTTTTGGTTATGGTTGGCATTAATTGAAATGTTGTAAGGTTTATTTTTCCAAACTTTTGAGTAACTAATGGTAGATGCTAATTGGTTATTAAAATTTAATTGTGCATTGTTAGGTACTTGGCTGTTGTACTTGGTACTACCTGCATTTACATTGGCCATAAAAGTTACACCTGGCCTTGCCTTATTATCAGCATTATGCACCCATTGAAAATTGATAGATTTTGTTTTACCTGCATCTAATGGCTGAAAATTTTGATATGAAACATTTACATTGCCTTGGTAACGGTAGCGTTTAAAATACCGTGGATTCACTGTTACATTATAACTACCATAAGAGTACAATGAGCCTCGAGTAATAACATCTAAATTTTGCGTAATGATTTTATAATACCCTAAGTTTTGCAATGCCAACCCACGTTGTTCATCTGCAATGAAACTAGGCGCTAACAAACCGCTATGCCTACCTTGTGTAAGTGGAAAAATACCGAATGGTAAAGTAATAGGTAATGGCACCCCTTCAAACTCTGGGTGCACCGGGCCTGTATAGGCCCATTTTTTATTAACGAATTTTATTTTTTTGGCAATAAAGGCAAAATGGGGCGTATCTAAATTACAAGTAGTGAACCTGCCATTAAGTGCATAAAAAACAGATGTATCAGCCTTTTTAATTTTTTCACCATACACAAACATTTCACCTTGTTTGGTGTAAGTACCTTTGGTTAAGCCCTTGCCCGTTTTCATATTAAAACGAATGGTATCACTTACTGATTCAAAATCACTTTGTTTAAAGTAAGGATAGGCCAATACTTTACCAGTGCTATCTTTTTTAAGGTACGCCCCTACGGTACTCGTTTTTTGATCAAACTCAATTACTGGTGCCGATAAATCGTTTTCATCATATTTAACGGATGATACCTTGCCATACAAATACATTTTTTCATTAGGCACATCAATCACCATCGAATCATCAGCATGGTACACAACAGGCGCTAATAATGAATCTTTCGATAATCGTATATTAAATGTATCAGCAAACGGAATTTTACTACTATCAACAACCGGTTTTTTTTCTTCACTCAGCCTTGGCGTACGTAAAGTATCATCTTTTTGTAATATGGTTGTATCAGCTTTGTTGATTTTGATGGGTGGTGAGTCAACAATAGCATGCGTAAAAAAATAAGTATTGCTATTAAACCCAGTAAATGCTTGTAAATGATACGTTAATAATACCAACAGTACTATAGACCCCCAAGCCAAAATGTTTTTTGCCTTACCTTTGTTACTGTTGTTCATAAATAAGAAAGCGCAAAAGTAGCTATTAAAATTTTATGGCAAATTGTTTATAAAAATTATAACAAAAACTATTTTAAAACATTGTTGAATATGATAAGAAAGGGATGCTTACTACTCTGCTGCTTTTTTTTAATAGGCGCCGTTTCAAACAAAAGTGCTGCACAAGCTAAAAAATTAAGAACCATTGTAGTGGATGCTGGCCACGGTGGCGAAGATGCTGGAGCTGTTGCCGTATATGAAAATTCGTTACGCTCAAAAGAAAAAGATGTTACATTGGCTATTTCAAAAAAAGTAGTGGCTGAATTAAAAAAGCAGTTACCCGATGTAAAAGTGGTACCCACCCGTACTACTGATGTGTTTGATAATGTGAGGGTAAAAGCCAACATTGCCAACGAAGCCAAAGGCGATTTGTTTTTATGTATACATGCTGATAGCGGTCCGCTTAAAACGGGCAGGCGCCAAACTGGTACCCGTACAGTAACTCGTTACAAAATCACTTACAAAGGCAAAGGCAAAAGACGCAAAAAAATATCAACCCCATATGAAGCTGTTGAGCCTGTTTACGAATATTTTAAAATGCCTTTACAAGCCAATGGTACTTCGGTTTATATATTCGCTGCCCCAAAAACCGGCGATAAACTCAATGCCATTATGAAAAATGGTGATGCAGAAGATGTTATTATGGAAACCGCAACTGAAGATAGTGTGTACAATAGTTTTAACTTTAATTCACCTGAGGGCCGACAATTAGCACAGATTTACGCTAAACTTTACCAAGAAAAAAGCGACCGTATTGCTACTTACGTTAATGATGAAATTGCTGCAACAGGTAGAAAAGCTTTGGGTGTAAAACAACGTCAAGTGGGTATATGGGTACTATCTGCTACAAAAATGCCAGCTATTTTAGTGGAAACAGGCTACATCAATAACCCTGAAGATGAACGCTATTTAAACAGCGAAGAAGGACAGCAAGAATTAGCAGAAGCCATTACCAGAGCTGTTATTCGATACAAAAATCAATTAGAAAGCACCAAGTCTGTAGGCAGTGGTACAGGCACTAACAATAAACCATAATAATAATTTGGCTAATAATTTGGAATAGTAATAGGAACATTTTACGAATTACTTCCATTGTTTATCAAAAACAACTATAAAAGTGAAAATTACAAACGAAACTAAAGTAGGCTTTATTACTATCATCGCTTTGGCCTTATTAATATTGGGATTTAATTTCCTCAAAGGAAAAAAATTGTGGAGTAACGATACCACTATTACCGGTAAATACAGCAATGTTCAAGGTTTACAAACTTCTAACCCCATAGTTATAAATGGTTTACAAGTAGGTACCGTATATAAAATTAGTACCGATAAAAATATGAGGGAGATTATAGTGGATATGACCATTACGAAAGATATCAATATCCCCAAAAACTCTGTAGCCGTTATAAAATCAAACCCGATTGGTACACCAAGTATCGAAATTAAATTGGGCGATGCCAAAGAATTTTTAAAAGATAAAGAAACCATTTTAACGGAAACCAGTGGCGGTGTGTTTGATGAGGTACTAAAAAAAGTAGACCCTGTTTTATACGAAGTACGTAAAGCCGTTTCAAGTGTTGATACACTATTAGGTAATTTCAATAGCATACTCGACCCCAACGCAAAAAATAATATTGCTGCCACCATAGCCAATTTAAATAAAGTAACAGAAGCTATGGTATCTTCTACCGCATCGTTAAATAGTTTGCTAAATACACAAACAGGTGCATTAGCAAAATCGCTGAACAATGTAAGTGCTATCACAGGCAATTTTGCAGCGAACAATGAAAAAATTACCAGTGTTATCAGCAACCTCGATAAAACCACCACCAAGTTTGCCGATTTAAATTTGAAGAAAACCTTAGACACATTAGATGTTGCCATCAACAATTTAAAAGGGATGATGAGCAAATTCAATAGCAACGATGGTACGCTAGGTCGCTTAATAAACGACCCCACTTTGTATAAAAACTTAGCATCAACAGGTAACAAGCTCAATTTGTTGTTAGATGATATTCGTGTAAACCCAAAACGTTACGTAAGTATTTCAGTTTTTGGCAAAAAACAAAGCGGCAGCGTATTACAAACACCTTTGCCTGATACGTTGAACAGCCCTTATTATGTTGAAAAAGTAAAACCATAACAATTTTGTGAAAGCATTTGTATTTAATTATACAAATTGCAGTATCAAAACAAAAGCATGAAGCAACTGTTACGTGGTGTTTTATTATGGCTATTCATATGTTGTTCAATAACTACTATTGCACAAACTACCGTACCTATTGATAGTAGTAAACGCATTATCATCATTAGTGGTAACAGTTCACGTTTTATTACGTTAGATGATAGCACCTCATTACGAACCCTTGCCGGTAATGCTAAAGTAAAACAAGGCAACACCATTTTATCTGGCGATAGTATTGTCATTAATTCACGTACACAAATTGCCGAAGTGTTTGGTAACGTTCACATTAACGATGCTGATACAGTAAATACTTACGCAAATTATTTACGTTACCTCGGCAAAGAAAGAGTTGCTTACCTTAAAAACAACGTAAAACTTACTGATGGTAAAGGCACTTTAGTTACCAATGATTTAGAGTACAACCTCGAAAGTGGTATTGCTACTTATAAAAATGGTGGTAAAGTAATCAACGGCACTTCTGTTTTAACCAGTAGCGATGCCGTGTATTATTCAGATACAAAAGATGTGTATTTTAAAAAAGCCGTTCGTTTAACGGACCCCAAATACAACATAGCTTCCGATAGCTTAATGTACAATACGGCTTTTAAAACAGCCACCCTTATTGCGCCTACCCTTATTAAAACGAGTGAAGGCAAAACCATCAAATCAAAAAATGGTACGTATAATTTGCAAACGGGTGAAGCCCGTTTTTATGATCGTACTTTAATCAGCGATAGCACTTCATCCACCATTGCTGATAACATGTATTTAGATGAAAAAACAGGGGTATATGTTTTAGAAGGTAGGGCAAAATATGTAGATAGTACCAATCACTCCATTGTTATTGCCAATAAAATTGAAGTAAATAAAAAAGAAAATTCGTTTTTAGCAACGCAAAAACCTGTGGTGGTTATCGCAAAAGAAAAAGACAGTACCTACATTGCTGCTGATACCCTTTTTTCTGGCCTTCGAAAAAATGATAGTATTTCAAAAAAAATGTACACCAAGGTTGATACCATCAGCAACAAACAAATTTATACCAAAACACCGCAAGACAGTATACGCTATGTTTTAGGTTATAAAAATGTTCGTATTTATAATGACTCTGCCCAAGCCGTGAGTGATAGTATGTACTACTCTACCGAAGACTCTGTTTTTAGAATGTTTAAAAGTCCCGTATTTTGGAAAGACAAAAGCCAAGTAAGCGGCGATACCATGTACCTTTTCACCGAAAATCAACAACCTAAACGTTTGTATGTTTTCAATAACAGCATCGTCATCAATCAACAAAACCCAGCCATTTACAACCAAGCTGGTGGTCGTACTTTAAATGCATATTTTATTAAGGGAGAAATTGATTATACCCGTATTAAAGGCTCACCTGCTGAAACTATTTTTTACCCTCAAGATAATGATAGTGCCTATATTGGTATGAATTTAAGCAGTGGTGATTTGGTAGATGTTTATTTTGCTAAGCAAGCCGTACAAAAAATAAAATTTGTGAACGAAGTGAATGGTGTGCTTTACCCCATTAAACAAATACCAGCTGATAAAAAGTATTTAAAAAACTTTAATTGGCAAGATGCTCGTCGCCCCAAAACCAAATTATCATTATTCGAATAAATAACGTTTTATTCATATGCTTATCTAAAATTTTAGAAACCCTTTGGTTGATTTAAAATTGCTTTTAGATACTTACCTTGCAACACAAATTTTTACACATGGATTTTTTAAAGACACTCAACATCAACGCCCATAATAAAGGCGTATCAACAGGTTTACAATGGCTTAAAACCAAAGGCGAAAAATTATCATCTTTCTCCCCTGTTGATGGTACTTTAATTGGCACCGTTGCTGCAGCAGATAGAGCTGCTTACGATGCAGTAGTTGAAAAAGCACAATCGGCCTTTGCTGAATGGCGTACTTGGCCTGCCCCAAAAAGAGGTGAAATTGTTCGCCAAATTGGGATGGAGTTACGCCAATACAAAACAGCATTAGGTACCTTGGTGAGCTACGAAATGGGTAAAAGTTTGCAAGAAGGTTTGGGTGAAGTACAAGAAATGATTGATATCTGCGATTTTGCGGTGGGCTTATCACGTCAGCTACACGGCCTAACCATGCACAGTGAACGCCCCGGTCATAGAATGTATGAACAGTACCACCCATTGGGTATTGTGGGCATCATCAGCGCCTTTAACTTTCCGGTTGCTGTATGGAGCTGGAACAGTATGCTGGCTTGGGTTTGTGGCGATGTTACCATTTGGAAACCGAGTGAAAAAACACCTTTATGTGGTGTAGCTTGTCAAAATATTATACAAAGCGTTTTTAAAAGAAATAATGTTCCTGAAGGTGTTTGTGGCCTAATAAGTGGTGGCCGTAATGTAGGTGAATGGATGAGTGCCGATACAAGAGTGCCTTTAGTAAGCGCCACAGGTAGTACTCGTATGGGAAAAGCTGTAGCGGCAACAGTAGGTGAACGTTTGGGTAGAAGTTTGTTAGAGTTAGGCGGCAACAATGCCATTATTATAAGTGCTGAAGCCGATATTAATATTGCTATTACAGCAGCCGTATTTGGTGCAGTAGGTACTGCAGGCCAACGTTGCACAACCACCCGTCGTTTAATTATACACGAAAAAATTTACAATAAGTTTAAAGAGCATTTAATTAATGCTTATAGCCAGCTTAAAATTGGCAACCCACTCAACGAAAAAAATCATGTGGGCCCGTTGATTGATACCGATGCTGTAAAAAATTATGTTGATGCCATTGAAAAATGCAAGGCCGAAGGTGGTAATTTTATTGTTGAAGGTGGTGTTTTAAAAGGTAAAAATTACCAAAGTGGTTGCTATGTAAAACCTTGTGTTGCCGAGGCAAAAAACAGTTTTGAAATTGTACAACACGAAACCTTTGCACCTATTTTATACATCATGAAATATAAAACGATGGATGAAGCCATTGCCCTTCAAAACGGTGTACCACAAGGGTTATCATCATCTATAATCACCAATAATTTAAGAGAAGCTGAGCAGTTTTTATCTGCCGCAGGTAGCGATTGTGGTATTGCTAATGTAAACATTGGTACATCTGGTGCTGAAATAGGCGGTGCATTTGGTGGCGAAAAAGAAACAGGTGGCGGTAGAGAAAGTGGTAGCGATGCTTGGAAAGTGTACATGCGTAGGCAAACCAATACCATTAACTATACTGATAAATTGCCGTTGGCACAAGGCATTAAATTTGATTTGTAACAAACATCATCTTACAAATTTTTTATAAAAAGTATAAATGGTAATGTTAGCTGATAGGTTCATCATACATTCGTTTTAAATAAATAACAATAACACACAACAATGAATAAATTATTATCACTTACGGTAGCTGCCATCCTTTTAGGCGCAGGTAGTACTTATGCCCAAAAAACTACGAAAGAAACAGTGCCTCAAAATTGGCATTTGTTAGACCCTGCAACCACAGGCTATAACGGTATCAGTATTCAAAAAGCATACGATTTAGCTAAACTAAAAAAATTAAAAAGCAAACGTGTAGTGGTTGCTGTAATTGACAGTGGTATTGATACTACTCACGAAGATTTAAAACCCATTTTATGGACCAACCCTAAAGAAATACCAGGCAACGGTATTGATGATGATAAAAATGGTTACATTGATGATGTACATGGCTGGAACTTTATTGGTGGTAAAGATGGTAGAAACGTAAAAGAAGACAGTTATGAAGCTGCTAGGGTATACCATAGTTTAAAAGCAAAGTGGGAAGGTAAAACCGCTGCTGATGCTGTAACGGCGGCTGATAAAAAAGAATTCGCTGATTATACAAGAGCCAAAGAAAAAGTTGTAGCAGATGTTGATCCTAAACAAATAGCTGTGTTACAAACCATGCTAAAGCGAATTATAGCTGGTGACTCTATCATTAAAAAAGATTTAAACAAGCAAGAGTATACGGTTAAAGACTTTGAAGGCTACAACCCTACTGATGCCAATGCAAAAGCTGCAAAAGGTATTTTAACCAATATTTCAAAAGCAAATAACACAACTGATATTACAAACGAACAACTCATTGAAGAGTTAAATGGAGAAGTTCGTAAAGGTGAAAGCGCTACAAATGCACCTGAAGCCTACAGAAAAAATATTGTGCAAGATGATGAAACCAATATCAACGACCGTTTTTATGGTAACAATGATATTATGGCCAACACACCTTTTCATGGTACACACTGTGCTGGTATTATAGCAGCTGTTCGTAACAATAATAAAGGGGTTGATGGTGTGGCAGATAATGTGAGCATTATGGCAATACGTGCCGTACCAGATGGTGATGAGCATGATAAAGATATTGCGAACGCTATTAGATATGCAGTTGATAACGGAGCACAAATCATCAGCATGAGTTTTGGTAAAGATTTTTCGCCAAACAAAGAGTGGGTTGATGAAGCTTTTAAATACGCTGCTAGTAAAAATGTATTGTTAGTACATGCTGCTGGTAACGACTCAAAAAATGTTGATACAACTTATAATTTTCCGAACCCGGTTTTTGCTGATGGTAAAGGAAGAGCCAACAACGTAATTACCGTTGGTGCTGCAGGCGATTTAAAAAATGGTGGTTTAACCGCTTCATTTAGTAACTATGGTAAAAAAGAAGTTGATGTTTTTGCACCAGGAGTAAACATTCACTCAACCATACCAGGTGGTAATACCTATGGTGATGCTAGCGGCACATCAATGGCTTGCCCTGTAGTAGCTGGTGTTGCAGCATTATTATTGCAGTACTACCCTAACTTAACAGCGGTACAATTAAAAGAAGCTATTGAAAAATCAGTTGTGGCTCCAAAAGAAAAAGTAAACAACCCTGAAACAAAAGAAAAAGTTTCGTTGAGCGACTTATCTAAAACAGGTGGTTTTGTAAACGCTTATGAAGCTTTAAAATATGCAGGCACTATTAAAACAACTAAAAAAGTAGTGTTGCCTCCAACTAAAATCAAAAAAACAACGAAGGGTTAATATAATTTTTAAGTATGTTAAGCGCTGGTATATAAAGCCAGCGCTTTTTTTATTTATAAGGCCATCGTTTTTTGACAAGCAAATTTTACTTGTACATTTGATAAAAATATTTAGACAACTATGGCAAATTATTTCGATAAGTACACTGCATTGGTGGCTGAAACTAGCGTTAATACCGCACTACAACAACAAACTACTATTTTAGCTGCTTTTTTGAATAGTATTGATGAAACAAAATCAACCTATGCATATGCACCTGAAAAATGGACTTTAAAAGAGTTGCTACAACATATTATTGATACCGAACGCATATTTACTTACAGGGCTTTATGCATTGCTCGTGGTGAAACGGTAGACTTGCCAGGTTACGATGAAAATTTGTATGCAACTGCTTCACAAGCCAATAGCAGAAGTTGGAATGATTTGGTGGAAGAAATGTATGTTGTAAGAAAAAGTACGGAATTGTTATTTAGATCATTAAACGATACTATGCTACAGCAAAAAGGCTGGTTTAACAGTCTTGAAGGTAGCGCAGGCTTACTCGGAATAATATGTGTAGGCCATGTGTACCACCACATTAATATCGCTAAAGAACGCTATGGCGTTTAACAATAACACTTTATAAAAAAGCCGTTTCAATTGTTGAAACGGCTTTTATGTATTAAATGTATTTTGTTATTGTTGCTTCGCCACTTTATCATTCACAATCATTTTATTGATGATTTTTACAGTTTCATCAATATAAATATCTTCACCAATTCGTTTTATAAATTGTTTGTTACGATCTACTTTTTGTTTTGATGCATTAATTTCAACCGAATCAGCACTTAAATTTAATACATCATTTGGTTTCGCTAATTTATAAGCCTCTTCTAAGTTTTTATAAATAGCTTTCAACTTTTGTTGATCAGCCTCATACTGCTTAATGTTTAAGCTGTAAGGCTTATCGGCATTGGCTGCTAGCACTGCTACATTGGCTTTTATTTTATTAAAATTATTGCTGCTAGCTGTTTCTGCATTGGCACTTGATACAACACTACTTATGTTTGATGTACTCATCCATGGTGTAAAATCAGCTTTTGCAATTTCATCCCACTGTAATGCATAAGGATTATCTTTTTCTCTAATTTTTAAATAATCAAAACGATCCGGTAACACTACATCTGGTGTTACACCTTTTAATTGGGTAGCGCCGCCGTTAATACGGTAAAACTTTTGTAAGGTTAATTTTAATGAACCCAAATCTTCAGCTTTATTGTTGCTCAACAAAGTGTTTTCACTTTCAGGGTTTAACGGTATAGTACGTTGTACGGTACCCTTACCATAACTACTGGTACTACCTATAATAATACCCCTTTTATAATCTTGTATAGCAGCTGCAAATATTTCTGATGCTGATGCACTACCCTCATCAATCATAACAGCTAATGGGCCATCCCATAAAACAGACTTATCTCTATCTCGTAAAATAGATGGTTTTTCATCCCTACTTTTAACTTGTACAATGGGGCCATCTTCTATAAATAAACCTGCCATTTGCACAACATCATACAATGAACCGCCGCCATTACCTCTTAAATCTAATACAATGCCTTCTACGTTTTCGGCTTTTAGTTTGGCAATTTCTTTAGCAACATCTGCTGCACAACGGCGACCTTTAGGGTCACTAAAATCAGCGTAAAACTCAGGCAAATAAATGTAACCTATTTTATGAGCACCATTTACAATTGCTGATTTGGCAAAGGTTTCATCTAAATTAATTACATCTCTCAATAATGAAACTACTTTAATGCTACCATCAATTTTCTTTACGGTTAATCGTACTTCTGAACCTTTTTGTTCGCCTCTAATTAATTTCACAGCATCTTCTACTGAATAACCTGTAACATCAACAGGAGGGTTGGCACCTTGTGCAATTTTTATTATTTCATCATTCTCCTTTAATTCGCCACTACGCCATGCAGGCATACCACTTACCAAACTTGTTATTTTTATTTTACCATCTTCTTCTTTTAATTGTGCACCAATACCATAAAAACTACCTTTCATTGATTCATTAAAACTTCTTAAATCAACCGGTGCAAAATAATCTGTGTGAGGATCCATTGTACCCACAATAGCATTTACAAAATCACTAAAATTTTGATCAACCGTTTCCCTTGTTTTTTTGGTAGTAAAATAACGTTCCATTTGTTTGCGAACAAAATCTCTTGATTCACGTTCAAGGGTTGAATCTGCTTTTACTTTAAAATCTTTTTTGTCTTTGTTTTTCGTTCTTTCATCTAACAAATCAGTGTACTTCACCAATGCTAAATATTTAAAACGCTTACGCCACATATCAGTACGCTCTGCTTCCGTTGTAGGAAAATTCATTTTTTCTGGCTTCGACTCAATGGTTTCATTGATGGTAAAATCAAACGGTTTCGCCAATATGGTGGTGTACAAAGTAGCTACTTCTGCTTGTCTTTTTAAATACACATTATTAATATCGAAAAACGATTCAATTTCTGCACCATGAATTTCGTCATCAATTTTAGTTTCATATTTTTTAAACGCATCAATATCTGATTGTAAAAAAATATTTTTTTCGCCATCTAAATCCTCAATAAATCGTTTGAGAACCGTTTTGCTGAACGCATCGTCAATTTTACGAGGACTATAATGACCTTCTTCTAACAATATGCCTACATTTCGTAAAATTTTTGCGTAGCGTAACTTTGGATTTTCGTCGTTATTTTCAGATTTGCCCATAGACTTCAGCCCAACAAATAAGCCGGCCCCCATTAGCACAAACATGATCGGTAAAAATTTCTTACTCATAATAAATGTTGCAATTTTTTGCATGCTATAAAATTAATGTAAAACTGAAATACGCTTTCAAAACGTTCCGTTAAATGGTACTAATGTTTTGTTAAACGGGATGAACGTTTTTTTACCTAACAAAAGCTCATTTGTACACTTTAAAATATTTCAATTTAAAAATACACTATTGCGGTTGATAATTAAAATCAATTACATAAATGATGCCTATTGATTTTTAATGGTAAAAAACTTTGATAACCCATATTTCGATGGTACAACATCTTTTTAAACAATACCCCTGTTTTGAATAAATGATGCTATTGTTTGCATGAATGCTGCTATACTTTTAGTGTACAATAAAGAAACTTTGTTTTACAAAAACATTCATTATTATGAGTACAGTAACACAGCGACCGACATTTAAACCGCATTACGACAATTTTATTGGAGGTAAGTTTGTACCGCCAGTAAAGGGTGAATACTTTGACAATGTATCACCTATTGATGGAAAAGTTTTTACCAAAGCAGCCCGTTCTGGTAAAGAAGATGTAGAACTGGCTTTAGATGCAGCCCATGCTGCTTTTAAAACTTGGAGTACTTCTGCAGCTACCTACCGCAGCAACATTTTATTAAAAATTGCTGATACCATTGAAGCCAATTTAGAATATTTGGCACAAGTTGAATGTATTGATAATGGTAAACCTATTAGAGAAACTAGGGCGGCAGATTTGCCATTGGTTGTTGACCATTTTAGGTATTTTGCTGGTGTATTAAGGGCTGAAGAAGGCGCTATTGCTGAACATGATGCAACTACCGTAAGCATTTCATTACACGAACCATTAGGAGTGGTAGCACAAATTATCCCTTGGAACTTCCCTTTATTAATGGCTACTTGGAAAATTGCCCCTGCCCTAGCGGCTGGTTGTTGTACCATTGTAAAACCAGCTGAGCAAACACCTACCTCAATAATGGTGTTGATGGAATTGATACAAGATATTGTACCGGCTGGTGTTTTAAATATTGTTACTGGTTTTGGACCAGAAGCTGGTAAACCATTGGCAACATCGCCAAGGGTGGCAAAAGTGGCGTTTACGGGTGAAACCACTACGGGTAGGCTTATCATGCAATACGCATCTGAAAACTTAGTACCGGTAACTATGGAGTTAGGTGGTAAATCGCCCAACATATTTTTTGAATCAGTAATGGATGCTGATGATGCCTTTTTAGACAAATGTTTAGAAGGTGCAACCATGTTTGCTTTAAACCAAGGTGAAATTTGTACCTGCCCTAGTAGAATTTTAGTACAAGAAAGTATTGCAGATAAGTTTATTGAAAAACTTATAGCTAGGGTTAAAAACATAAAAGCTGGCCACCCAATGGATGGTAGTGTAATGATTGGTGCACAGGCTAGTAATGATCAATATGAAAAAATATTATCGTACATAAAAATAGGAAAAGAAGAAGGTGCTGAATTATTGATTGGTGGCGATAAGCAACAGTTTGAAGGCGAAATTGCAACAGGCTATTACATACAACCCACCTTATTTAAAGGCAAAAACAACATGCGTATTTTTCAAGAAGAAATTTTTGGCCCCGTTTGTTGTATCACCACTTTTAAAGATTATGATGAGGCTATTGCCATCGCCAACGATACGTTGTATGGTTTAGGCGCAGGTGTGTGGACGAGGGATGCCCACCAATTATACCAAGCACCAAGGGCAATACAAGCAGGTAGGGTTTGGGTGAATTGTTACCATGCTTACCCAGCACATGCACCGTTTGGTGGCTACAAAAAATCGGGCTTTGGTAGAGAAACCCATAAAATGATGTTAGGCCATTATCGCCAAACTAAAAACATGCTTATTAGTTACGATAAAAACAAATTAGGTTTCTTTTAAAATAGTAATTTCAATGTTGAACCATAAGCCTCGTAGGTTACACACTTACGGGGCTTTATAAATTTTAAATTATGGTAGCGAGGGTATCAGCTAGCGATGAAGCAAAAGCAGTAATAGCACAGTTAAAACAACGGTTTGGCGATTTAATGTTTCACCAAAGCGGTGGCTGTTGCGATGGTTCGCAACCCATGTGTTTTGAAAAAGGCGATTTTAAAATTGGCTATAGTGATGTGTGTTTGGGTAGTATTGAAGATTGTGAATTTTGGATGAATAAAGATCAATTTGAATACTGGCAATTTACGCATTTACATATTGATGTTACACCCGGCAGGGGTTCAAGCTTTTCGCTTGAAATACCGATGGGCATACGTTTTATTACAAAATCGAGGGTATTTACTGATGATGAATTGCCCAACCTAGCACCCCTTCAATATAAAGAAGATTAAGCCTTGTGAACCAAAAGCATTTGGTATTGTTTTGGCGTAACGCCTTCAAGCTTTTTAAACATGCGTATAAAATAATTACAATCATCAAACCCGGCTTGGTAGCACACTTCATTAATGTGTATGTATGGGTTTTGTAAAAGTTTTTTTGCTACTTGTACTTTTTCAACCATTATAAATTCAATAGGACTCATACCAATTTCTTTTTTAAACAATCGGTATAAACTAGGCGAACTCATACAAGCTTCACTGGTGAGTGTTTTTAAATTTATTTTTTTGAAGAGGTTATTTTTAATGTAAGCTACAATGGCTGAGAAGTTACTGTTAGTTGATGTTTTAGCCACTTCATCTTGCTGAAGGGCTTGTAAGTTTTGTGATTGTATAATTCTAATGATGAGCTCTTGTAGGGCTAGGTCTGCAAAAATATCTTTATCGGGTTTGGCACTGGTGCATATAGCCAAAAGCTTGGTAATGGTATTGGCTAAATCTTCATTATTATAAAAGAAATAACGGTTATGATCTAACTTCCAGGGGTGATGGTGGTTGTACTTGTTATTAAGATGGGCAATGGTTTCATCTATTCTGTTTTGATCAATGGCCAATGCCAAACATTGTGTAGGATTTTTGGCCGTTGCTTCCGGAAAATCAATTTTCATGGCCACGTTAGATGGTACAATCACCGTTTCACCGGGCAGGTAATCAAACCCTGGCTCATCAAACAAATGCATTACTTTTTTACCCCTCAACATGCTGGTAATTACAAAGTCGTTAAACTTTAGTGGCACTAAATAAGCTTGTTGGTGGGTTTCAAACACATTCATTTCGCAATTATTCAAACTGAATATTTGCCTATTTTCTACCAATGTTTTCAACGATTTTTCGTTCAACACATCGGGCATATTTTTGAGTTTGTGTTTTAACATCTTTGCCAATTTTACTTTACGGTATTACTTTTTTAAGAAGGCTATCAATCCTTTAAAATAATTGGTTTGGTCATCCCACATGCTGCAATGGCTGCCGTTGGTACAAGTTACTAACGAACCATTGGCTAGTTTTTTACTCATCATCTCCATAAAATCAGGGTCCATAGTATCGTACATACCTCTAATAACCAAGGTGGGTACTTTTATTTTTGGTAAATCGGCCGTACGATCCCAATTTACCAAACGACCACTTACGCCAAATTCTGATGGACCTTGCATGAGTGTGTACACTGTGCCGTTGAGGTTAGCAAACATACGTGCCACAGGCTCTGGTAAAGGGTTGGTTCTACACACATGGTCATTGTAATAATGTTTCGTTAACAGCTCCATGTATAGCGGATTACTGGTTTGGTTGTTTTTTTCGAAGGTGAGAATACTATCAACCACTTTTGGGTCCATTTGTTTTTGCAATACATTTTTATTGTATGCAGCGTAGGCTGGGCAGCTGCTCATCATGTTACTAATAACCATACCCTTTAGGTGTTGTTGGTATTTTAGTGCATACTCCATAGCTAAAATGCCGCCCCAACTGTGGCCGAGTAAATAAAAATTGGTACTATCTAACTGTAGGGCTTGCCGCACTTGCTCTACCTCTTCTACAAAACGTTCGGTGGTCCACAAGCTAGTGTCGGCAGGTTGATCGCTGCGTTTACTACCGAGTTGATCGTAATAAATAAACTCAATACCTTCTTGCGGTAAAAAGCTTTCGAAACTTTCAAAAGCCTCATGCGTACCGCCTGGGCCGCCATGCAATAACAATACTTTTATTTTGGGGTTGTTACCAAAGCGTTTGGTCCATACTTTAAACGGCCCTTTGGGTGTTTGTATGGTTATCATTTTAACGCCGCCTGTTTGTACTGCAGCCGTATCTGTTGTTTTAAAATAATCGCTAAGTGAAAGGTTGTTGTTGGCAACTGGTTGTGTGCAGGATACAACTGCCCCTACCAACAACCCAAAAACTAGTGGTAATAATTTTTGCATGTGTTTTGTTTGAACTCAAAATTTACGACAATTAATTTTTAAAAGCATAAAAAGCAAGGACAACCATTTAAAAAATTTACATGCTACCATATTTAAGTTATATATTTACCACCCGAATATATTATCGGTTTTATTTTATGTGTTCTTTTTAATGGCGAAATTGTCTGCGGCGAATCGGTTTTTAGATTTTTCTGATTATGGACGCCCCCTTGCAACGTTATTTGCAAACCAACTTAAACATACTCGATTTACACCCATACATGTAACGTTACTATTTGGCCTTTCGGGCTTGGTAGCCATTTTTTGTATACTGCAAGATTATTATTTTTTTGCTGCGGTGTTCATCATTTTAAAATCTATTATTGATGCAGCCGATGGTGAATTGGCAAGGGTAAAACAAACCCCTTCGTACGCTGGTAGGTATTTAGATAGTGTGTTTGATATTATTTTAAACCTGCTGTTTTTATTAACCATTTGCTACGTATCGAGCAGTTCGTTGGCTTTAACTTTATTGGCTTTTATTGCCATACAATTACAAGGCACTTTATACAATTATTATTATGTAATACTCCGCAACAGTACCGTAGGTGGCGATACTACGAGCAAAATATTTGAATACAAAGTACCAAAGGCTTTTCCGCAAGAAAGCCAAACTGCGGTGAACATATTATACAAAGCCTACAATTTTGCGTATGGCTATTTTGATAAAACGATACATTTTTTTGATAAAGAAGCGTACAAAGTAAAGCAGTTTCCTAATTGGTTTATGACCTTACTATCGTTATACGGTTTGGGCTTTCAATTATTGATAATGGCGGTGATGCTAACCATGCATTGGCAAAATTATATTATCCCGTTTTTTATTGCTTATACGAGTTTGATGTTGATTATTATTGGGGTAAGAAAGTGGGTGTTGGTGTAGGGTTGCTGTGTTTAATTTCTACAAAATTGCAACAAACAATAGTGGTATTATATTGAAAGCCTTGCATATAAAAAGCAAGGCTTTTTTGCTTAGTTGGCTTTGGGTACCTTGCAATATTGCCTTGCTTTTTTAAAATAATTTATAGTGACTTTTGTATGCCTATTTTGTTACGTTTAATTAATTTACCCTAAACACATAGGTACCAAACTCCCTTGTTTGTGCATCATTTGCCCATGCTTGGCCAAAAAATGGTGCAGCTAACTCAATATGCTTATTAGGTACATTGAAGTTAACGTATAACCGAGCACTGTAACCATTATTTGCTTCAAATTGGCCTGCCTGTGAAACTACATTCAAATAGAAAATACCTTTTGATGGGGGCTTAAAATATATTTCAACTTCATAAGGTTTAAGGCTTTTGGTAAATTCAAAATCAAAATAGTTTGTCGAACTTATTTGCCCTTTTACTACCCAATAAGTAGGTGGTTGCATTAAAAGACCTACGTTATTTATTGTGTCCACTTTATTAAGATACATATAAAATTGCGCTTTTTGAAGTGTTGTTAAGTTAACATTGCCTGAGCTTGCATTTATAATATCTGGCAACACCGCCTTTATTTTTATAGTGTCACCTAAATTTATAATGGCGTTTGTATTATTTAGGGTTGCATCAATTCTTACTTTTTCTAAAGTAAAAATTTCCTTTTCGTCAGGATCACATGAGGTTAAAATTAATATTATTGCTGAAAAAAGGGTGATAAAAGGTTTCATATATTATAATGAAGTTATTTAAATTAATATTTTAAATTGACCGTTTTTTAATTATTTACTGTTATCAAAATTAATGGTCAATTTGCACTACTAATTATTAGCAGTATCATTAAAAGGACCTTTAATTTTAATGATACTATTTTTAGATATTTTACACTCGTAACCCTTTTATGAGCTTATACTCCGTAGCGCTTACACCATATTGACTTTTTACGGCTTCTTTAATACGTTGTGACCTTTCAGAAAGTATTATGTATTGGTTAGCCCGTGTATCGATGGCAGATTTTAATGCACTAAAGGTGGTAGTAACGGCATTATTAGCAGCTGTAATATCGGCGACTTTAGCAAGCAATGCCGGAATTTTTAGGTTGGCGTTTACCACTGTGTAATTAGCGCCTAAACTTTGTAATGTGGTAACGATGTTAGCAAAATTTTGTGTCATGGAACCATAAGAACGTTCTGACTGGCTGATTTTTTCTTGTGTGTCGCCCTCTTTTGGTTTGGTGGTTTTTTCGCCTCTAATTTTGGTCATGAGGGCTGAAATATCTGCCAACTCTTTTGATGACTTACCCATTTTTGCACGAACCGCCGCCACTATTGGGCTTAGGATTTTTTCGACGGATGTTGGTTCTTTAATGAAATGTTTTTGCCGAACATCAACCGCCTGTGAGTAGGCTAGTTTTTTAGTAGCAACGTTGCTATTCTCTGTTTTCATAGTAGCAATGAAAGCATCGAAACTTGCAATGGAAGTTTCTGGTGTGGGTGCTTCGTAATTGGTGAAACTTTTTAAGTTGGTAGATAGTGCTTCGGCATTTGCTATACGTGCACCGAAGGAAACCTCAGATGTAGAAGCCATAGTAGATACGATTTTAGAATATTAATTAATATATTAAAACTAAATAGAAATTGTAACTGATTTTAAAACCAACTTTAATGTATTTGTGAAAAGTGGTTTTAATATTTAAAGAGCAAAAAATTATTTGTGAACTGTAGATTTATTTATAAAGCACATAAATAGTTACTACTATGCATGCGTTTACCGAAGTGTGTAAGATTATTACTGCTGTGTGTAAAATGATATTGGCTCTGTGTACTTTTATTGCAGCAGTGTGTAAAATAAGTATAGCTCTGTGTACTTTTATTTTTGAATTGTGTAAGATTATTGAAGCGTTGTGTAAGATGAGTTTGGCTCTGTGTACTTTTAATTTTGAATTGTGTACTTTATAATGTGGATTGTGTAAGATTGGAGTGGCTGTGTGGAGGTTGAAGTAGGCATTATAAAAAACCCCATACATATTGTGATATATAGAATTTGTATTTTCTAAATGTTTGTATGTTCCATTAGTAATAATTGCAAAAAAGCTGTAACTAAAAAAATTCAATTGTAAAAATAGTTAAACCATTTTTTTATTTGTACAATTTTGAAAATGATTATTATTGGCGTAGGGAAGTGAGTTGGTGTAAAAATATTTATTTCAACTATACCTAATTACCTAAGTTTTGCTCACCTTTTCAACTTTCTCTGCTATTTTTCCCTATTTTTGCCGACCAAAAAACTAGCATTATTATGATAGAAAATTTAGTTTACGTAGTTCCTGCAATGGGCATAGTGGGCTTGTTGTACACACTTGTAAAATTTAACTGGGTATCAAAGCAAGATGCAGGTACGCCACGTATGAAAGAAATTAGCAATTATATTGCTGAAGGTGCTATGGCTTTTTTAAAAGCTGAGTACAAAGTGTTGGCCTATTTTGTAATAGTGGCCGCTTTATTATTAGGTGTAATGGGTTATAGCAATGAAAACAGTCATTGGAGTATTGCCATTGCCTTTATTTTAGGTGCCTTTTTTAGTGCCTTCGCTGGTTTTATTGGTATGAGGGTAGCTACCAAAGCCAATGTACGTACTGCACAAGCAGCTCGTACTAGCTTGAGCCAAGCATTAAAAGTATCATTTACTGGCGGTTCAGTAATGGGTATGGGTGTTGCTGGTTTAGCCGTTTTAGGTTTAGGTGGTTTATATATAGTTTTAAAAATGATTTTTGCTCCAGGTGCTGGTGTTGATAGCCACGAAATGGAAAAAACTATTGAAATTTTAACTGGTTTTTCTTTAGGTGCTGAATCAATTGCATTATTTGCTCGTGTGGGTGGTGGTATTTACACCAAAGCTGCCGATGTTGGTGCTGATTTAGTAGGTAAAGTAGAAGCAGGTATACCTGAAGATGACCCTCGTAACCCAGCTACCATTGCTGATAACGTGGGTGATAACGTAGGTGACGTTGCTGGTATGGGTGCCGATTTATTTGGTTCATACGTTGCAACTGTATTGGCTACGATGGTATTAGGTCGTGAAACTACTTCTGCTGATAATTTTGGTGGCTTTGCTCCTATTTTATTACCGATGTTGATTGCTTCAATGGGTATCATATTCTCTATTATAGGTACTTTATTTGTAAAAGTGAGCGACAGTGCTGGTTTAAGTACCAACAAAGTACAAGCTGCTTTAAATATGGGTAACTGGGGTTCAATTGTTTTAACGGCGGTTGCTTCTTACTTTTTAGTAATGTGGTTAATGCCTGCTAGCATGGAATTGAGAGGTTTTACCTTTACCCCTAATGGCATTTTTGGTGCTATTTTAGTTGGTTTAGCAGTAGGTACATTAATGAGTATTATTACAGAATATTATACTGCTATGGGTAAACGCCCAGTTTTGAGTATTATTCGCCAAAGTGCTACAGGCCATGCTACTAACATTATTGGTGGTTTAGCAGTAGGTATGGAAAGTACGTTGTTACCTATTATTGTATTAGCAGCAGGTATTTATGGTTCATACGTTTGTGCAGGTTTATACGGTGTGGCTATTGCAGCTGCTGGTATGATGGCTACTACGGCTATGCAATTAGCGATTGATGCTTTTGGACCTATTGCTGATAACGCAGGTGGTATTGCTGAAATGAGTGAATTGCCAGCTGATGTTCGTGAAAAAACCGATATTTTAGATGCGGTTGGTAATACTACTGCTGCTACTGGTAAAGGTTTTGCTATCGCATCTGCTGCTTTAACGGCTTTGGCTTTGTTTGCAGCGTTTGTAGGTATTGCAGGTATTGATGGTATTGATATTTACAGAGCTGATGTATTGGCTGGTTTATTTGTTGGTGCTATGATTCCGTTTATATTTTCATCATTAGCGATACGTGCTGTGGGTGAAGCTGCGATGGCAATGGTAGAAGAAGTTCGCCGTCAGTTCCGCTCAATACCTGGTATTATGGAAGGTACGGGCAAACCAGAGTATGATAAATGTGTGGCTATTTCTACAGAAGCTTCACTTAAAAAAATGATGTTACCAGGTGCTATTGCATTGATTACACCATTGATTATTGGTTTTGTATTTGGACCAGAAGTTTTGGGTGGCTTTTTAGCAGGTGCTACGGTGAGTGGTGTGTTAATGGGTATGTTCCAAAACAACGCCGGTGGTGCTTGGGATAATGCTAAAAAATCGTTTGAAAAAGGGGTTGAAATTAATGGTGAAATGTATTACAAAAAATCAGAACCACACAAGGCTTCTGTTACAGGTGATACTGTTGGTGATCCATTTAAAGATACTTCAGGCCCTTCAATGAACATCTTAATTAAATTGATGAGTATTGTAAGTTTGGTAGTAGCACCTACCCTTGCAAAAATACATCATGATAAAATTGAAGGTAACCGTAATGAAAAAATTGAGTTGTTAAACAAAAAAGCTGCCGCTACGCATACAGCTGCTTTAAAAGCTGCTATAAAAACAACTACAGCAAAGTTTTAATAACAACTATTGTATTATATTTAGCCTCCGAAATTTCGGAGGCTTTTTTTATTTACCAAACAAAATTAAACTGTATGAAATTTTTACAATTGATGTTGATCAGCTGTTTGATTTGCTTCAACACATCTGCCCAAAAAAATAATTTAATTGGCACTTGGTCGGGAAAAATATATGATGAATACGATTTAATTTGGGATGTAAAAGTGGTTATATCTGGCAGCAGCAGTGCTGAAATTTATTTGTATGATGAGGCAAAATCAAAATACATTTCCTACCTCAGCGACCCACGTTTTAATGGACAAAAACGCAGTGTGAGTTTTCAATCGCAAGAAAACTTTGGTACTTTAACCCTCAGTTATGAAAGCAGTGTAACAGGTAAAGGGCAGTCTGTATACAATATGATATATGACGATAAAGAAGCGGCATTATCATGCCTTTGGTCAAACAACAGTGTACCATTTAACGAAACCAGTAAATCAATAGGTGTTGGCTATTTATATAATAGTACTACCAAGTTTTATTACAGTGGTACTAATTTAGTGGTGGGTGGACAATCATACAGTTACATTAAAATAAGTGAAATTAAACGTACCGAAAAAAGTACAGTAATTACATTTAAAGTAGATAACACCACTTCAAAAAATATTGTGGGCACTTTTCACGAACCCGGTCATAAAACTGCTTTTTACATTACTGACGAAAACAGAAGTACCAAGTACAAATTAATAGGGAGCGACTTAAGTTTACCTTATCAAATAGATGTGGCTCCTAATAAAACAAAATACATTTCACTGATATTTGAACCTATTCCTACAAAAATGACTTTAATCAACGTTTTTGAAGGCGGCGAAGGTGAAAACTTATGGAAGTTTTTTGATGTTAGGTTGAAAGATTAATACCAACATCAATTTTATTTATACAAAGCGTACGCACTTTTGTGTACGCTTTTTTGTGTCAGTTTCATTTTGATTGGTGTAAATTTGAAGCATGTCATTTTTAGCAGTTACGGATGTTTGTTCAATACCTTATGATGCAAGTTTTGCTGTAAAAAATATCTCCTTTACACAACAAGCCATGGAACATGTGGCAATTATTGGCGAAACAGGTTCGGGCAAATCAACCTTATTAAAAATGATTGGAGGATTGTTACAGCCACAATCAGGCAGCATTATTTTTCAAAACAACATTGTTCGTGGGCCCGACTGGCAGCTGATACCCGGCGAAAAAGGTATGGCCTATTTATCGCAACACTATGAGCTGCGTAACAATTACAAAATGGAAGAACTGTTGGCTTATGCCAATGAAATGAGCGATGATGAAGCTGCTACCCTTTTTAAAATTTGTCGCATTGATCATTTATTAAAACGCAATTCGTACCAATTATCGGGTGGCGAAAAACAGCGTATTGCATTAGCAAGGTTATTGGTAAGTAAACCTACATTGTTGTTACTTGATGAACCTTATAGCAACCTCGATTTAATTCATACCAATATATTAAAACAAGTGGTTACTGATGTGTGTAAGCAATACAACATCACTACCATTATTACCTCACACGACCCTGCTGATATTTTACCTTGGGCTGATAAAGTGGTGGTGTTGCAAAAAGGCAGTTTGGTACAAATTGATCATCCTACCCATTTGTACAACAACCCCAATAACGAATATGCTGCGGCATTGCTAGGTGCGTATAATTATTATGAAAACGAAGCTGCTGCATTAATTGCCGCAACCCTTGGGCTACATTTACAAAAGAAGGATTTATTGATTCGGCCAGAAAAAATAGCCATTCAAAAAGCAACGGATACAGCAGCCAACGCATTTGTAAAAACTGTTCAATTTTATGGCCATTATTATATAGTAACTGTAAGTATTAATGGCCTAACCATGCAATGTTTTACAACGCAAGGCAACTTTATATTAGGTGAAAACGTAAAAGTAGCTGCCATTAATAATGGTGCATTATAAGAAATAGCCACTCAACCAATTTTAATATTTTTTAGCAGAAAAAACTTGTGGTAAAACGAAAATAATCGTACAATTGCATACGAAATACATCGTATTATGCAACCAACAAAGCAAATAAAGCCTACAGAGAGCGAATTAGAGATATTAAGTGTACTATGGGATAAAGGTGCCGCAACCGTACGTGCCGTGCATGAAGTGCTTACCCAATCGAAAGAAGCTGGCTATACCACTACTTTAAAATTGATGCAAATTATGCATGAGAAAGGTTTGGTTACACGAAATACTGATAGTAAAACACATATTTACATACCAGCGGTTAATAAAGAACAAACACAAACACAATTGGTAAACAAGCTCATTAATAATGTGTTTGCAGGTTCACCAGCCGATTTAGTGATGCAGGCCTTGGGCGGACACACCACCACCACAGAAGAACTTAATAAAATAGAAGCATTTATTGCCACCTTAAAAGCAGCAAAATAAAATAGCGATGGGCTTTTTTTATTCTTTTTTAATGGCGTTATTATTAAGCATGGTACAAGCTGCCGCTTTGGTATTGCTGTATGTTTTATTTCAAACCATCGTAAAAAACAAGCATGCACATCAAAATACCCAATTGTTGTACAGTTTAATAATTATTCAATTGTTGAGTACAGCACTCACTTTTTATTGTTTGTATACGCAACAAGCTTTTACTGAAATTTCTTTGGAAACATTAGGCATTAGCCATCAAGCACAAACATGGGTTCAACAAAGTGCCCCTTGGTTGGTAAGTTTATATTGTATTGTAGTGCTCTTTAAAATGGTGCAAATAAGTGTAAAGTGGCGGCAGTTTCAACAAAATGTACATCAGCAATTAACTAAACCACCGGTAGCAATAAGATTGTTTACGCAATTAAAAAGTTTAGAGTTAGGTATACTTCCGAAGGTACAAGTATGGCTATCAAACCACATCATCACACCTATTACTTATGGTTTTTTAAAACCAGTGATCGTTTTACCTATTGCGTTACTCAATCAATTATCAACACAAGAGGTTGAATCAATTATTGTACATGAGCTCACCCATATAAAAAACAACGATTATATTTTTAATTGGATGTTGATTGTTGTTGAAACCTTATTTTGTTTTAACCCATTTGTACAATTTCTTATTAATAAAATAAAGCTAGAGAGAGAGTTACAATGCGATACGCAGGTAATTCATTTTAAATACGATGCTGTTGATTATGCACAAACACTTTTAAAAATTGCAACTTACCAAACAGCCACACCTAGTTTTCAATTAAAAGCTGTACAACATTCGCAACAATTATTACAAAGAATTCAGTTTTTTAATAACAGTCGTTATGTAAATGCAGCACCAAAACGTAGGCTGTATGTACTACCCGTATTAGCTTTTACAGTATTGTGCAGTTTGAGTGTGGTTCAATTTTTTGAAAAAGAAACTTTAATTGAAAATTTGTGGGTTGCGCCATCTCCAATAAACAACCCAGAATTGGTGAATAATAATAGTGCTGAATATAAAAGAGCTGTAACACTACCAACATCACCTACAACCAATACATTAGCAAGTAAACAAACGCAAACAAGCATAAAAAAAGCCATCAGTAAAAATGCTGAAATGGTTGCATTAACTAATGCTAATGAAAATTTTATACCTGTTGCATTAAATGAAACACCAGATAGTTCAAAGTTGTTTATTTATGACATTGAAACACCAAAAGGTAAGGTGAAACAAGTGTATCAATTAACATTGGTACAAGGAGTTTGGCAATACAAAAATATTGTTACTGTGTTTGAAACTGCACCTGATAGTGTAATGAAAGTTAAGCTAGATACTATAAAAACAACCGTAACTGCGTTTCAGTAAAAATAACATTTCCATTTTTTACGAGTAAATTTAATTTCTTATTTAGTAAGTACGCACCAACGCATATCATTTTATTAAGTTAGATATTTGTGGTACATGTCATTAAAACTCACCTCAAAACGACCATGGAATAGGGTTGATTTACCAGTGTACGCTGTAAGTAGCAATGGTACAAAACCCAATATGCATATTTGCACCTATGTAAGTGCCGTAAGTATGCAACCCAAACGCATAATGGTGGCTTTGTACGAAGGCACTCAAACCCTTGCCAATGTTGAGCTTGATAAACATTTTGTTTTACAACTATTGGCACCTTCTCAGTATTTATTGGTGAATGTATTGGGAAAGCAATCGGGTAAAAACATTGATAAAATAAGCAGGTTACAAAAGCGACAATTAATAGATGAATGGGAAGGATTTTCCATTTTAAAAGAAGCATTAGCTGTAATGCATTTACAAGTTGTAAATGATATGGAAGGCGGCGACCATCATTTATTTGTTTGTGATGTAATAGCATATAAAAATTTAAACAACGGTAACGCATTAACTACCTCTATACTAAATGAAAAAGGCATCATCAGAATCTAAAGAATTATCAATTGTTGATATTGATAGAATTATTGAAATGGCTTGGGAAGATAGAACTCCTTTTGAAGCTATTTTATTTCAATTTGGTTTAGCCGAAAGTGATGTTATTGCATTGATGCGGAAAAACCTAAAACGCAGCAGTTTTAACCTTTGGCGTAAGAGAGTGAACAGTGGGGTAAGTCAAAAACATTTATCGAAACGCAGTGCCGATATTACCCGTTTTAAATGTGCTTTACAACGAAATATAACTTTAAATAAAATCAGTAAAAGACGATGAGTGTACCAGTAGCGTATGATTTTCCTACAGATTTGGAAAGCATAGAAGCAAGAATTGATGCGATTGATCCGATTAAATACGGCAAAACAAGAAACTATATTGACGGTGATGTTACCTATTTATCGCCTTACATATCAAGAGGTGTTATTAGTACCAAATATGTAAAAGATAAAATTTTGGCGAAGGGGTATAAAACTTATCAAATTGAAAAATTTTTACAAGAACTTGCTTGGAGAGATTATTGGCAAGCCTTGTGGCAACACCATGGTAATGGAATTTTGCATGATTTAAAACAACCGCAGCCAGACGTTCAAAACAATCAAATTTCAGCTGCCCTCATTCACCATAAAACAGGTATTGAAGCAATAGATTATTACATTGAACAATTGTATGCACAAGGCTATATGCACAATCATGTACGTATGTATGTTGCCAGTATTGCATGTAATATTGCTAAAAGCCATTGGTTAGTTCCTGCAAATTGGTTGTATTACTATTTATTAGATGGCGATGTTGCTAGTAACCATTTAAGTTGGCAGTGGACCTGCGGTGCAGCATCATCCAAAAAATATTACTGTAATCAAGAAAACATTAGCAAGTTTACCAATAGTCGTCAAGTACGGTCGTTCATGGCACATGATTATGATACTATTGCAACAATGCCCATACCTGATATTTTAAAAGCAACTACCCTACCTGAATTTATTACTGAATTACCAGAAAATACCAATTTAAAAATAGATACTTCGTTGCCAACATGTGTATACAATAGCTATAACCTCGACCCTTTTTGGCACGAACATGAAAAAATGAACAGGGTTTTGTTGTTAGAGCCTGACCATTTCAAGAAACATCCTGTAAATAAAAAGGTTATAGATTTTGTTATTGGTTTATCAAAAAATATTGATGGTATTCAGGTGTACGTAGGTTCATTTAATGACATTGTACAACAATATGAAGGCGCACTACATCAAATTTTTTATAAAGAACACCCTGCTTTTAAGCATTACAAAGGCATTTGCGAAATTAGAGATTGGTTAAACCCAGCTGCAAAAGGCAACTTCAACTCATTTTTTCAATATTGGAAAATAGTTTCAAAACAAATTAAATAGTAATACTTAAAGCCCTGTTGAAATAAACATTACATATATAATTAGCTTTTAATTTTTATGTTTTACGAAAACCAACTTTGTTAAAAATTCGTAAATCAACTAAAATATTAAAAACTATATTATGCTATCAAACAAATTTTCAAAAAACCTAATACGAGTATCATTAGGTTTAGTAATTGCAGGTACGGCTTTAGTGGGATGTGATAAAAATGATGCAGTGGTTACACCAACTCCAACCCCAGCTGCCAGACCAAACCAAGTGTTTTATGCCTTAACAAACGACAATAAAGTTGTAATGTACAATGCACAAACAGCTGAAACTGCTGGTACAACATTAAATGTAACGGGTTTACAAGCTGGTGAACGTTTATTGAGCATTGATTTTAGACCATCAACTGGTCAATTATATGCATTAGGTAGTTCAAGCAGAATTTATTTTATTGATTTAAACAGTGGTGCAGCTACTGCGCCTAATATCAACGCTTTTACACCTGCATTAGTAGGAACAATTGCTAATATAGATTTTAATCCTACAGTTGATAGAATTAGATTAGTAACCAATAGTGGTCAAAATTTACGTTTAAATCCTGAAACAGGCGCAACTGCTGCTGTTGATGGTGTAATAAATGGTGGTAGTAACCCTGCTATTAATTCAATTGCATATACCAATAACAATGCAACAGCTACTGCTACCGAATTATATGATATAGATGCTACAACTAAAAAATTATACAAGCAAAACCCACCTAATAATGGTACACTTACAGAAGTAGGTACCATTCCGGTAAACTTTCAAGATAAAGCTGGTTTTGATATTAATGCAGATAATTCTGTAGCCTTAGCAACATTTGTTGTAGGTGGTGTAACAAAACTTTATACTATTGATTTAGCAAATGCCAATGCAACTTTTTTAGCAAATATGGCTGATGGTATAATTGATATTGCAATACCAACATTACCCGTTGCCTATGCTACAACAGCTATGGGTGGCTTACAAGTGTTTAATCCTTTAGTAGCTAATAGTGCGGTTACAAGAACCATTACAGGATTAGGTGCTGGTGAGTCAATCTTAGGCATTGATTTCCGTCCGGTTAATGGTCAATTATACGGAATTGCTGCTACTGCTGCTGGTGCTGCTAAATTATACACTTTCAATTTAGCAACTGGTGCTGCTACTGGTATTGGTGCTGGCTTTAATATTGGTGCAGGTATTACTGCTGCTGGTTTTGATTTTAACCCTACTGTTGATAGAATTCGTTTTGTTGCAAACAATGGTGCAAACTTACGTTTAAACCCTAACGATGGTTCCATAGCAGCTACAGATTTATCGTTAAACCCAGGTACTCCAATGGTTACAAGTGCAGCGTATACAAATAATTTTGCTGGTACTACTAGCACAGTTTTATATGTTGCAGATGCCACAACATTGTATATACAAAATCCACCTAATAATGGAACTTTAGTTCCTGTTGGTCCATTAGGTATTACTGTAGGTGCAAATAATGGTTTTGATATTGGTGGTAGAAGTAACAGTGCATTTGCAATACACACGGTAGGTACTGCTACAAAAGTGTACACAATCAATTTAGCAACTGGTGCAGCAACAGCTGGGGTTGATTACCCTAACGCTGTTACAGGTATGGCTGTAGGATTAGGTTTTTAATAATCAATCAATCATATACTTAAAAAGCCGATTGACAAGCAATCGGCTTTTTAATTTCATAGAAATTCTAAGGTTATGTAGTTATTGTGATTGTACTAATCTGTTTCTTCTAAAAAAAATATATCCTCTACCCTTTTATTAAACAACTTTGCTATTTTAAGAGCCAACACTGTTGAGGGTACATATTTATTTAACTCCATTGCATTAATGGTTTGTCTACTCACTGCAATTTTAGTGGCAAGCTCTTGCTGCGTAATATTTAAAATTGCCCTTTCAATTTTTATTTTATTCTGCATATTTTAATATATGAGCATTTTTAAAGAGCAAGTAATGAAATCTAATTATAAAGATGATGAGCACCGTATACATATTATACAACATCACATTAATAAATGCAATATCATAAACTATAATAAAACCAACGAGTAACAAAATGTAATTAATAAATACGGCCCATATTAAAGATGAGAGCCTCATTTTAGCAATAAATTCATCTTCAATTTTTTCTTTCGAAAATGCTACTAACATGCATCCAATTAAAAAGGCAGCACCTATAATGGTGTTAGTGAAATTGACAGATACATTGGAGAAATAACCACTACTTGATAATGTTGGAAAAATAGATACCATTGTACCATTGAGCAATGGCGATTCATAATCAGTAAAAATTATTATGAGGCCCATTATAAATGATGGAACCGCTATTAACCAACCTATTTTTTTGTAACGATGTGGAAACAATATCATAAATATAAATTTTATTAAAAGTAATAAATTATTTACAATATGTAAAATAAACTTTACTAAAAGTAAAATATTTAAGTCAATTTAAACAAATATTAGGGATTAAAAAAGACCTTACTAAAGGAGTAAAGTCTTTTTTAATAATATTATGAGAAAAGTTAGTTGCTAAAAAATATTTCTCGGACAAGCATCACTGTATTTATTACCTAATGTAAAACCTATAACAAACTCATGCGTATTGCCAGTATATGTACGCAAACGAGTGTTGGTAGCCACTTCGTAACTATAGCTAACATTAACCGTATTTGAAAAATTATACCCAGCCATTGCAGAATAACCAGCAATAAAATCAGAATAGCGGTAGCTAGCACCCACCCATGCTTGATCTCTATATTGTAATTTGGCATTGGTATGCACCCCTAGTAATTGGGGTTGCCAATATTGCAAACTAACTGATGGTACTACTGTAAAATTTTCACCTGCAGTAAATCTATATCCTACAGTTGCAAAATAATTGGGTGTGTAGTAAGTACCATACTTGTTATTGGTAGTAAACTTTGCCTTTGCTGGTACAATATTTAAAACAGATATACCTGCAAAATATTTGGCTGAATACAGCCACAAACCAGCACCTATTTCTGGTTTTACTTTTCGTAACTCACCAGTAGCTACGCCAATTGCCGGATCTTGTGTATCACCATTAGGGAAAGTAGCCTTGGTGGCATCTAAATTAATACCCGACATACCAAGATTAAAACCAGCTGCCAATGTTGTTCTTACACCAATTGGTTTATGATAGGCGTAGGTTGCAGAAACTGTCCAGCGGTTAATATAACCTGCTTTATCAGTAACTGCATAAAAGCCTATTCCGTGGTGTGGATCAGGAGCAGTATAATCTTGCCAAAATTGTTTTCCTCTTGGGTTTTCACCGGGCACTGCAAATGAAGTGGCATTGGTTCTATAATCTGATTTACCTAGAGGACCTTGTACACTTACATAAGTAGTATTGGGTGCCCCTCCTATGCCCGTCCATTGGTTTCTATTACTAATTTTGATATCAGTATAATTTTCAATACCTGCTAATGCCGGATTTAGTATATAGTTATTTAAAATATATTGCGAATAAGCAGGTTTTGCTTGTGCATTTACCTCACTTGAAACATATACTAATAATAATATAAAAACAAACAACTTCTTCATAATTCATGTTGCTTTTAAGCAATTTTGATAAATGTAAGCATAAAGTCACATAGGTAAACTTCTACTTAACAATAGTAACATAACCTGTTATCGGTTTTCTACCATTACCCGGTTCAATAATATAGTAGTACGTATCAAATGGTAATGCTTGTCCATTTTTGGTACCATCCCATGGCCTATTATAACCTCTTGATTCAAATACCAATTGACCAGTTCTTGTAAAAACTTGCACCCTATTTTGAGGGTAAGTGAACAAATACTTTATTTCCCAAGTATCATGCACACCATCATTATTTGGTGTGAAAGTATTAGGTATTTGAGGAAATTTTAAAACTTTAATAAATACTTCATCAAACCTACTACAACCTCCTTCGGCAGTTACCGTTAACCTATAAGTAATATCATTTATTGGTTGTGCCAAAGGCTGTAATAAAGTATTGTTATTAATGTTAGCAGGCGCAGGTGTACCCGTCCACAAATACGTTAAATTATTACCTGTAGCTACACCTTGCAAAGTATACACACCTCCTTCTAAAACAAACCCATCTGCCCCTGCATTTACAGTAGGATAAGGATATACCCTGTATGTTCTGATGGTATCATCAACACAACCAAAACTATTGGTTACGGTTAATTTTACGTTATATGTACCTGCCGTACTGTATAAATGAGGTGGTTGTGTTTGCCCTGTTGTAACATTTGTATTATCGCCGTAACTCCATTGCCAATTGCTTAAACTACCTGCTGTTGGCAAACTTTGATCTATTAACGTTACAGTTTGTGCTTCACAAATACTCGGTACACTAAATGCAAATGAAGCAACTGGTGCAGGTTTTATAGTATTAACCGATTTAATAACCGTATTAGAACAACCCGTTAAACCTGATGTTGCTACTAATTGCACATCAAATGGACCAACATTTGTATAAATATGTGATGGATTTATGGCTGTACTCATTTCATTTGGTGAGGTTGATGGTACATTAAAGTTCCAACTGTACGTCCAATCACTCAAATTAGGAGTGGTATTAGTGAATTGAATATTAGCTTGTGGCAAACAAGCATTGTTGGTAAAAGTGAAATTTGGTTGTGGTTGTGGGTTCACTGTAAACGTAACTGGTTTTGGTAAACTATTACAACCATCGCCTGTAACTACTGTTAAGGTAGCTGTTACACTACCAGCGGTTGTATAGGTATGTGTTTTAGGATTACCATCAGTAAATGTTTGTATGGGTGAACCATCACCCCAGTTGTAGATCCATTGAGTAATAGTGCCTGCATTTGAGGTTGACGATTGATTAAATGTAATTGCTCCATTTTGACAGGTAGGTAATACAGGTGCAAAATTAGCAACGGGTGCTTCTAATACTTTTACCTGACTCGTTTTAACATCTGTACAGCCAAAACTTGATGTATAAGTGTATGTAATAGTATGTGTCCCTACCCCAGCTGTTATTGGGTTAAATACACCTGATGGTGATACGCCCACTCCACTATAACTACCGCCTGGAGGGCCACTTACGGTTCCACTTACAGTAGCTTGTGTTAATTGAACAGTTCCATTATTTAAACATACATCAGGTATTGCACCAAAGCTTACAAGTGGTGTAGCATGCACCGTAATGGTTTGCACAAAATCATCAACACATGTTGCACCAGAATAAGCCAAATACCTAATAGTATAAGTTTGATCTGTTTGCAAAGCAGGATAATTATGGCTGTATATTTCATTTGGTGTAGGTACATCATCCGTTTCTATTACAGTTGGTGCAGCCACATTATCCCAAATTATCTGCACTTTTACGGTACTACCTACATTCACAACACTATTGTCTTGTATTTGTACAGCTGTATTTGAACATAAGTTAGCACTATTTAAAACAGTAAAACCAGCCACAGGAACACTTCCATTAACAGTAAATGTTTGCGATTTTGTTGCCTTACATCCTGTATTGGTGGTTACAATTAATGTTACCGTTTTAGGGCCGGTTGTGGTGTATGTATGCGTAGGATTTTGTGCAGCCGGTGTACTACCCGTTACTACGTTAGTTGGAGAACCCACATCACCAAAATTCCATTCCCAAAATACTATACTACCCCCTACTACTGAACTGGTATCGGTGAATTGTGCTGTAGCATCTTGCAAACAAACTTCAGGATCAATAAAACCAGCAATAGGAGTATTATTTATTGTAATGGATTGTGTAAACAACGCACTTTCACAACCCTTATCAGAAATCGTTTTAAAAGTAACCACTTTAATACCTGCAGTAGCATAATTCACCACAAAAGGATTATTATCAGTTCGTATTACTGTTCCATTACCATCACCATAATCCCATACCCATTGAACAATATTACCTGTGCTGATGCTTGATGATGGGGTGAATGTTACATCTTTATTAGTACAAAATGGCGTACTTATTGTAAAACTTGCTGTTGGTTTTGGGTTGATGATTACCACAGCTACCCCCGTTTGGGTTTGTATACAGTTGGTAGTACTTGACTCTCTAACACTTACCAAATTATAATTAAAGGTACCAGCAACACTTGTAGGTACTGCCACCGTTACGCTATTACCCGTGGTGGTGGTAACTGTTTGATTGGCACCGCCATTAATATTATAAGTGAAAGTATACGGAGCAACACCACCAGCAGCTGTAAAAGTAACATTTGGAGCTACTGCGTTTAAGCAAACTTCTGTTGAACCAGCAATAGTAGCCGTAGGTAATGGGTTTACAATAATGGTAGCAGTACCAGCCTGAGTTTGGGTACATAAAGTAGATGATGCATCTACAACACTTATTAAATTATAAGCATAAGTACCAGCAACATTGGTTGGCGCATTTACACTAACACTATTGCCACTAGTAGTTGTAATAGTTTGATTAGCACCTCCGTTAATATTGTAAGTAAAGGTGTAAGGGGCTGTGCCATTTGCCGCTGTAAATGTAACAAGGGGTGCTGTTGCATTTTGACATACTGTTGCATTACCAGTAATAGCAGCCGTTGGTACAGGATTGATACGTACAGTGATATTACTACCTGTAATAGGTGTTACACATGTTGTAGGACCCGTATTTGATACACTTAATAGATTGTATACAAAAGTACCACTGGTTGTCATTGGTACTGAAAGTGTTGCAACATTTGAAGTAGCACCTGTAGTTATAGTTTGAGTAGCACCGCCATTGATATTATAAGTAAAGGTAAATGGTGCGTTACCATTGGTTGCAGTAAAGGTTACAATTGGTGCTGTAGCATTTTGACAAACCGTTGCGTTACCAGTAATAGTGGCTGTTGATACCGCTTGCACTTGTACCACTGCATTGCCTGTAGCGGTTTGCGTACATTGTGTTACAGATGCATCTTTTACTGAAACTAATGCATAAGTAAAAGTACCAACCGTATTTGTTGGTGCTGCCACAGTTACACTATTACCTGATACGGTACTAACTGTTTGGTTGGCACCACCGTTAATTGTGTACGTAAAAGTATAAGGTGCTGTACCATTTGCACCAGTAAAAGTAATGTTTGGTGCAGTAGTATTTTGACAAACTGCTGTTGTACCCGTTATGGTGGCTGTTGGTAATGGATTTACTACAACAGTTGTACTTGCCCCAGAAACAGGAAATGAACAAATACTCGAACCGGTATTTTGAACATTGGTTAGTGTGTACACAAAACTACCCGGTGTACTTGTTGGTGCAGCTAAAGTAACGGTTGTTGCACTACCTATGGTAGAAATGGTTTGTGCAGCACCGCCATTAATTGTATAAGTAAAAGTATAAGGAGGTATACCACCTGTACCACTAAAAACAATATTAGGACCAGTTGCATTTTGACAAATTGTACTGCCGCCAGAAATGCTTGCTGTTAGGTTTGCAGGCACATTCACAGTTTGCGATAAAGTATCACTCAAGCAGCCAGGTGTAGTAATACTTGCAAAACGTACAATATGTGGCCCTGTTGTGGCAAACACATGCGTTGGATTTTGTAAATTAGAAAAATTTGCCGCCCCACTAGCAGGGTCACCAAAATCCCAATACCATTTATAATTTGGTTTTACAGTTGCAGTCGCATCTTGAAACTGTACTGTTTCAGCTATACAACCAGGTTGGTTAAATGTAAACCCTGCTACTGGCGGATTAGATACCTCTAAATCAAAATTAATTTCTTGTAATGAACCACACCCATCAGTTCCACTTGTAGTTGCGGTAATATTTACAGGAAAAACACCTACCGTATTATAAGTATAAAATGTAGGTAGCGAATACCAATAAATAGTTCTTCCATTAACAACAGTAACGGAGTCGTTTGCCAAAGGTTGTCCTGCTACACCTACTTGCGAAGTATTGGTTTGTTGCCCATTAAAATTCCAATCGAGTTGCAGTGGTTCATAGGGTAAAGATATTTTAAATTTAAAAGGAGCGCCGGTACATACAGAAGGCGAAGTTTCAATACCATATTGTGTAGAAACCCCAATTTGCTGATACAAATCTTTCACATTGGTACCTGCGGAGTAACCATACGTTTCTGCATTGCTGTAGCCGTATGCCAAAGCATTAAAGCCCGAGTCAGATGCTAGTGAGTGGCTCGTTTCCGTAACATTTGAAAGATATAGATATGAATACGTAGGATCATTAGGATGAGGCAACCAAGTAGCTGTTGCAGGAATAGGTGCATTATCAAACCTGAATGATGAAATAGCAGTACCTTGATTCTTCATAATAATATGAAGATGATGCTGATGAGCAGTATTTGCTGCCAATAAATTTGAACTTACTAAAGTTACCTTATTAATATTTTGCTCAACAGGGTTTAAAACAATCATATCAGGATCATACGGCGAAACGTTACCCAAACAACCCTGAGAAGTAAAATATTGCGTAACTGAAATGGGCAAATCAGCCGTTATTTTGTTGAATAATGTATTATTAAATTGATAATAACCATTTGTAAAAGATGCTGATGGTATTAAAACGCCATTTAAAAAAACATTAGCTGTAGGACTAGAACGTAAAATTCTATAAAAATTATTGGTGCGACCAAAACTTGGAGCGGTTAAGAAGCTTTTACCCCATGATGCTACAGGGTATAATTGTTGGTACAAATTATCAGCACTGCCTCCATTACAACCTAATGATAATTTACCACTTCCCGAAAAAACAGCTATTCTTTTACAACCACTTGTTCCAGATGCGATTGACCTTATAGATGTTCCAGATAAGTCAACACCATTATTACCGGTTGTTGTACCCAATACTTGATAAACCTGCCCCCTATTTAAGTTAATAGTATTTACACTGCCAATTGCCCAACCGCCCTGTGTTGGTGCCGTAGGTATAATCTCTACACTTGTATTATCTTCTACCCCTACAATAGTAATATAAGAAGCGGAATTTGCTTCATTAGAAACCTGCGTATAACTCATTGCATAATATTGTTTACCCAAAACGTTTGTTGGTAAACACAATGTTGCTGCACTTGCCTGAGCCCTTGTTATGAATGAGTATACTACAATCGGACTAACAGCTGTAATATGAATGGCTTTATTATTAAAAGTTCCGTCGCCATTTATAAAATAGGTATTGGGGATCGTTACATTATTTACTCCGTTGGCAATGATCGTTCCTGTTGAAATAACCGGACCACCAAAAATTTCAACCGTGTAGGTAGTAGTAACATCTGAAGTAATATTTAAAGTCATCGATGGCGCCCCCCCGGTATTATTTACCATACCAACATGGTAGCTGTATGCCAACCAAAACTCCTTACCCTTATTTGAAAAATTTTGTGCAAAACTATGAATGCCTAAAAAAGACAATATTAAAACGAGTAGTAAATTTTTTCTCATCAGAAACAGTAGACTTTATAAAATTAGTAAGCAGTGCAGTTGTAATTAGACTTTCGAATTTACTAAAAAGTTTCCTCAGCCAATAAAAAAATATTAAAAAGATCATATTCTTTAAAAACAGGCTTAAAACTATCCCCGAATAAAAATTCAAAAATTCACGTCAAATTGTCAAAAATTTAAAATCCTATTTTTTGAATAACAATTTATAAAAACGAAAAATGACATTTTTTCACCTGATAAAGTGTGCATGTTATAGGGTAAAAATCTTTTAAAATTTCATAAAATATCAATAGGCATATGTAGCATTCATTTTCAATTTTTAGCCCAAATTTCGAAAATTAACCAATAGTAATAATATAAAAATACTAAATACATAAATTTTAATAAATTAATTATTCATATATACATTATATATTATTGTAAATCAATTATTTATTATTAATTTAATTATTATTTTACCATTTTAATAATAACAGCTTATAATTATATTTTTTTTACGAATATTTGGTACAAATAATTTAATTGAAATAATATATAAACATAATTTATATATTGTAAAACAAATATTTATATAATATTTTTACAACTACAAAAATTAGCTATAAAATTATATAAAGTAAAATGTAAGATATTGTTTATTTACTCATTTATTTAGTTGAATTTTAAATGAAAGTAAAAATAAGAATTGCTCCCCTCACCTTATTTTTGTAAATTGAATTAAATTTATGATGTAATGAAAAAAGGCTTCACTTCTACCATCGTTGTAATGTTGATAATGGTTTTGTTTTCGTCATCTTGTCAGCAACCAAAGGAGTTGGTTTTTAAGGAATATAATGGGCTTACTGTTGACCAATTGTCATTTGCAGGTGCTGCACTCAAGGTAAATTTGGTGTATTACAACCCTAATAATTTTGGTTTACAGCTCAATAGAACCGACCTTGATATTTATGTAGACAGTACATTTTTAGGTCACTCGAGTCAAGATATTCAAATTGCTATCCCAAAAAGAGACAATTTTACCATACCGCTCAAAGTTGATTTAGACTTAAAAAACCTTTTAAAAAATGGCATCACAAGCCTTTTTAACAAAGAAGTAGCCATCAGATTGGTAGGTACTGTAAAAGTGGGAAAGGCAGGTATATATAAAAGTTTTCCGGTAGATTATACATCAAAGCAAAATTTTTCAGTGTTTAATTAAAAAAATTATTAAATTAGACTTGTAATTATTAATACGTACTTCTCCCTTTATACCCGTTATACAAAAATTACGAAATCAAACTGTTTAAAGAATACGAAGTATGTTGTCCGTTTAGGATAATATTTACAAACGTCAATTAATTCCGACAACAGCGTTCAAATTATGTAAGGTAGGACATAGCGTTGAACTATGTATTATTTCAACATTCATGTAATAAACATACTTATGAAACGAATTTTTAATTTAACAGCCGTATTTTTTTGTCTTTCAACTATCCTATTTTCTTGCAAAAAAGAAAAAAATGAAAATTTTGTTACCGAAAGTAGCCAAGCTTACACCTACAAAAACAAGCTATCTGAAGCAAGGCCGCCAGTTGGTGGTGGAGGTGGTGAATGCCAAACTTATAATTATAATTTGAGATATTATCCAAACTTGAGCCCATTAAGTATTTCGCCTACAATAACTAGTTATAATTTTGTATACGATGTTTTTTACGATGTTCCATGTGGCGGTGTAGAATATATTGTAAGTGGTACAAATTGGAATTCAGTGTATCCAAAAACCCAAGCAGGTTATGATGCAATGTTTCCTAGTAATGGAGTATGGGGTTGGTTGGTTAGGACAGATGGTTACAACACCATGATATTTGCCCCAACAAATTGGGTGATTGAAAAATTTGGGTCTTTAACAAATTTTGGAAACCACGTTGCGCTAGCACAAGGTAACACTCAAACATTTCCTTCTGATGAATAATTCGAATAAATAAATAAAATAAAAAGTGCTTACAATTTTACATGTAAGCACTTTTTATTAGCTATTATATTATGGTTTGGGAGGCGTTGCTGTAACAGGAGCAGGCTTACAAATTGGAGGTAATTTTTTGTAAACATCTGGGTCGGCAGCTACATCTCCAGCATCAAAACCTGCGTTTGCAATCATGGTTTTTATTTGTTCTATATCCGTTCTATCGGTTATCCAGGCAACTGTGGTGGTTCGTTTTTTTACATCTACCTTGTACGAAATAATACCATATTGTTTAAAAAGTGCTTTCTCTACCCTGTCTTTACAAGCATCATTTATGACCGTTGGTGTACTTATGATGGCTTTATCATTCACTTTTGTCTGCGCTTGTACATTCATTTTAAACGCAAATATTGCTAAGAATGCCATTCCAATCAATTTCATAATTTCTGTATTTAAGTAATTAATTAATGTGCGTTAAAACTACTTTATTTACCCCAAGTAGCTGGTTGCTCTCTCCAATTTAACAATGATTTTAATTGCTCATCGGTTAAAGTACCCTTGGCTTGAGCATGGGCAATCAACGATTCGTAATTGCTTAATGAATATAATTTAATGCCTGCTTCAGCAAAAGCTTCGCTTGCTTGAGGAAAACCATAGTTAAAAATAGATACCATTCCTTCTATAATCAACCCCTCTTTTTGCAATACTTTACATACTTCTAAGCTGCTTTTTCCGGTTGAAATAAGGTCTTCCACTACTACAACTGTTTGTCCTTTTTCATACATTCCCTCAATTTGATTGCCCATGCCATGCTCTTTTGGCTTCGGACGAACATACATAAAAGGTAATTTTAGTTGATCAGCAGCCATTGCTCCCCATGAAATACCAGCAGTTGCAACACCTGCTATGGCTTCAGCACCAGCAAATTGCTCAAAAATAACTGCACACAATTCACTTTTAATAAAATCTCTTACGTAAGGGTAACCCAAGGCACGCCTGTTATCACAATAAATTGGACTTTTCCAGCCACTAGCCCAAGTGTAAGGGTACTCAATATTCAGTTTTACAGCATTTATTTGCAACAATTTTTCAGCAATAGCTTCAGCAGCAGATGTCATATATGTATCATTATTTAAACAAAGATAATGTGTTCATTAAAGATTGTACCATCAATCAATTAATTTTACATTTCAAAATTATACCAATGCTGATTAAAATTTTTGTTGATGATAAACCCATCTACTTAACCAATAAATTGACGGATGAATTGAAAACTTTGTCTGAAAAAAAATCAGTAAAGGTTATAAAAAATGTAGCAACAATTGACGGATTATCTTATTATGATGATATAAAAAACAATACTACTACTGCCATTATTATAATAGCAGATGATGTGCCGCAGCTACAACAACAATTTTTTAAAGCATTTACCACTATTGAAGCCGCAGGTGGTATTGTACTTAACGAAAGCAAAGAAGTATTGTTTATTTATAGGCGTAACAAATGGGATTTACCGAAAGGGAAAGTTGAAAGCGGCGAAAGCCTAACCATAGCAGCAGCTAGAGAAGTAGAAGAAGAAACCGGCGTAAAAAACCTTCAATTAAAACGAAAAATTGGTGAAACCTATCATATTTATGAAGAACGTAACCAAACGATTGTTAAAATAAGTCATTGGTATTATTTTACCACAACATCACACCAAAAAACAACCCCACAAACTGAAGAAGATATCAGTGAAGTGAAATGGATAGCCACTAAAAACATCAAACAACCCATGGCTAATACCTATAAAAATATTAAAGAAATTATGTCGGTATTTTTTGATACGCCTTAAAAACTATATGCCTCTTTTATTGGCTAATATTGCCACCGTTAATCTGCTAATGCAAGCCAATTTTCCTTGAGCATCGTGTATTTTAATATCCCAAACATGCGTAGTGGCTCCTAAATGTACTTTTGTGGCGGTAGCAACCACCCGGCCCTCTCGTACGCTGCGTAAATGATTGGCATTAATTTCTAAACCTACACAAATGTATTTAGAGGGGTCTAATACCAAATATGAAGCAACACTCCCCACCGTTTCGGCCAATGCACAACTAGCTCCACCATGCAACAAACCATAAGGTTGCTTGGTACGCTCATCAACTGGCATACTCATTTTTAAATAATCAGGGCCTACTTCTTCCCATTGCATATCTAAATGGGTGCCAAGTGTATTACCTGTAATATGAAGATCGGCCAACTGTAAATCTTTATTAAACCAAATAGAATTACTTGCCACGTTTGATATTCTTTTTAATTGTTTTGTTTACCGCTTTAGGTAAAAAATTAGCTACATCACCGCCATTACGCAATACATCTCTCACCAAGGTTGATGCTACTGAGGTAAATTGAGGCAAACAGGTTAAAAACACCGTTTCAATATTTACAGCCAAACTGCGATTCATATCTGCAATGGCTTTTTCATACTCAAAATCATTAACATAACGTATACCACGTAAAATAAAATCGGCACCAATTTCTTTACAACAATCAACCGTTAATCCTTCATACACTATGGCCTCTACTTTATTATTATCTGCATAAATTTCTCTTAACCATTGTAAACGTTGCTCCTCACTATACATAGGCACTTTATTGATGTTTCTACCAATGCCTATCACTACTTTGTCAAATAACGGCAATGCCCTATTAATAATATCTGTATGCCCCAAAGTTACCGGATCAAATGTGCCCGGAAATAAACAAATACGCATAGGTGCTTTTTTTGATTTCATAATTATTGAGGCGATGCTAATAGATACAACGCAGCCATACGTACCGCTACGCCGTTTTCTACTTGATTTAATATGATAGAATATGGCCCATCAGCAACATCACTGTTTATTTCAACACCCCTATTAATGGGGCCAGGGTGCATAATCACAATTTCTTTTTGAAGACTATTCAACACTTTTTGTGTAACACCGTAACTTAAATTATACTCACGTAAGGTTGAAAAAAGTACCTTTTTTTGTCGCTCTAATTGTATACGCAACACATTGGCTACATCGCACCATTGGAGGGCTTCTTGTAAATTATAACAAACTTGTACGCCCAATGCTTGCTCAATATATTTTGGTATGAGAGTAGGCGGACCAGCCACCATAACATCAGCACCCATTTTTTTTAATAAATAAATATTACTCAAAGCTACCCTGCTGTGCATAATATCACCCACCAGCACAATTTTTTTACCTTGCAACGTACCTAGTTTTTCTTGTATGGAAAAGGCATCTAACAAAGCTTGTGTGGGGTGCTCATTGGTGCCATCACCAGCATTTACAATAGCTGTATTAGGCAAATGTTGTGATAAAAAGTGGGCAGCGCCACTAGCTTGATGGCGCATGACCACCATATCCACCTTCATGCTCAAAATATTATGTACGGTATCTAACAAGGTTTCTCCTTTTGAAACAGATGATGCCGATGCACTGAAGTTAATAGTATCTGCCCCTAGCCTTTTTTGTGCTAACTCAAATGAAATTCTGGTACGGGTGCTATTTTCATAAAACAAGTTTACAATGGTAACATCTCTGAGCGATGGTACTTTTTTTACAGGACGTTGTAATACTTCTTTAAATTGAGTGGCGGTGGTTAAAATGAGGGAAATATCTTCCTTAGAAAGTTCTTTAATGCCTATTAAATGTTTAGTGGATAGTTGCATTAAGCAGCGAAGCTAAAGTAAAAAATATAAATTATCAAGAATTCAAAAAATAAATGAGTGGGCTAATTTTAATAAATAACCACTTCGCCTGTTTCTTTTACCACTTTCACTTTTTGTTCAAATGCACCATCAATTACTTTACCGCAATAATCTGGTTGTATAGGTAATTCTCTATCAAAACGCCTGTTTACCAATACACACAAAGCTACTTTTTGTGGCCTACCAAAATCTTGCAAAGCATCTAAAGCGGCTCTAATGGTACGCCCCGTATACAAAACATCATCAATCAAAATCACTTTTTTGCCTTCAATGTTAAAAGGAATATTTGTTGTATTAGGCATATGTATAGCAGTACGTACATCATCTCTATAAAATGTAATATCCAATACGCCGTATTGAATTGGTTGTGTTGGACACAACAATTGCACCTGCTCCACAATTTTTTCGCTAATATAAATACCCCTCGGCTGCAACCCTATAAAAATGGTATTTGCCAAGGGTTCATCGTTTTCGATAAGCTCTTGCGCCAACCTTTTTATAATTAATTGTAGCTGTGGTGCCGTTAGTAATAATTGCATGTTGTTATTTTGCTATAGCAATATTATTGATACAAATTGGTTTGTGTACAAAGTAACTAAAATAATAAACATTTATAAAGTAAACTGCTTTTAATAGCATCTCTCAAAGTTGCAGGTACTTTTTGTTCATCAGCATAATCGTTCCATTGTTGCACCACATTGGTTATTTGTTGTATAATGGCAGGTGCCTTTTTTATATTCATATTTTGTGCAACCGTCAAAAAATCGTGGTTCGTAAACCCATCACGTTTGCCATTAATACTCATGGATTGTTGACTTACCCAAGCACTACCGGGGCGGTAAGCATGACAAATATCATAAGCTGGCGATAATGCCCACTCCCCCTGTTGGTTCATTACAAATGCCACATTTTTGGTATGATCATCGCAGTTACGTGCAATGGCATTAAACACCATACGCCTAAACAGTTGCTCCTGCTGCGGGTAAGGCAGTTGTAGCGTACGCATGGTTTCAAACAATTGCTCATAACTATACATACCTACCTCATTAAAATCGTAGTGTTGCATGGCACAAAATGTTTGTACATGCAGTTTGGTATTAGCGGTGGGTCTATCAAAACGACGGGTCATAAAATGTGCCCGATCATTTTCTTCTAACAACATACTAGGCATCATATCAATACCAGCATCTAACGCCATTTTATAATACGCCATTTCAACCCTGCCGTAACCAGCACTTGCACCAAATTGAGCATCAGTAACACCATCAAACTTTATTAACCAATGACTAAACCCTTCAGGAGCGTTGGTTTGTCCGCTCTTCACCTCTTTGGTTAAAGGGTTATAAGCAATAATAGCTTTGGCCCTAGCACCGCCAGCACTGGTACCTATTTTTAAAATTTCACTAAGGGCTTTTTCATAATGTACACCCAACGATTCATTAAAATGTTGCCGATCAGCCAAAATATGCTGGGCAATTTGTACCAACATATCAATATGCAATACCGTACTGTTGTTGGGTGTTTTAGGCGTAACAGGCAAAAATTCTAAAGCACCCATACCCCGTTTACCTATAAAACAAAGGGTTTCAACCGGGTTTAGACTGCCTGTTGGTCTACCATTTTTAGCCAACCAAGTATTAATTAAAGCATTGCCATATTTATCAGGCAGCACATCCGCCAACAAGCCGGGCATGCCTTTAAATGTACTATTTTGAGCTAACTCAGGAAAAGAAAAAATGGTTTGTCGAGCTTTGGCTATCGGCATTTTCAGCGGTGCAATATCCAAACCCTTTTGTAAAAAAGAAGGTTCAAATTCCACAAATCCCAAGCCTTTGGCTTCATCAAACAATACAGCTCCTGCTAATTGATTAAATATTTTTATTTGTGCGGCTGTATTCATTTACTAAGATGTTGTACGTACTCTTTTACGTTGCTTTAGTTGTAATTTGGCCATTGCGATCGGACTAATTATCGGCTCCGTTTGTGTGAAATTTGATAATACATGAAGTTGATGTAGGGCCCGTAATATTTGAATAAAGCTCAACAAATTAGCACCACCACCATTTTCAAGCTTAACAAGGGTTGACCTATTTACCCCTGCCGCTTGCGCTATAGTTGCCTGTGTTTGTTGTTGTTGTATGCGTACTTGTTGCACAAACAAACCAATTTGCTGCATAAGTGCCGTATCACTAGTTGTACTGATATCCATACCAATTAATTTGGTATAAAGTTACAAAATAAAAATAAATTATATTAAATGATTAATATTTCCATCATTAAATAATAAATAATATCATAATGATGAATAAAACCAACAAATTTATATTTATTAATTGTTTAAAATAACCAACATTAAATGTAATAACAGGTATAATGATGTAAAATATGACGTAGTTACTGCACAATAGCCATTAAATCAGTAACACTATTTTTGAAAGTTGTAGCAGCGGCATCAAAATAATCATCTTTTTGCTTTTTAGATGCTTTGTTATCAGTAGATTTTTTGGTAGCAGCTCTAATGGTATCTAGTGTATCAAAATAATCAGCCACCAATGTTTCATAAGTAGTATCAGCTTCTAACTCAAGTAAAATGGTATCGTAGGCATCAATTAAGCCATACATTTCCTTCAAATTGTCTGTAGTGTAGCGCCTAGGTATTTGGTTGAGTAATTGAGTGAGTTGTTGTAGGTAGCTACTAATCATAAAATCTGATTGATAAAGTTGAAGGTTTGTTAAGCAGTTGCTGGGTTAGTTGTTGGTATGCTGCAACGCTGTATATTGGTGCTTTGGGTAAATTAAATTGGTAATTGCCTTTCTCAATAGTAGTTGCTAAAAAATAACGATTGGTTCTTTGGTCATATACTTCAAGTGGTTGACCTAAATTAAAATGTAAACATAAAAAACCTACTCCCGTACCAAGTGCATCAGTATACCAAATGAGCGTACTGTCATTTGTGGGCGACACTTGCAAAGCACCTTTACAAGTATAGCCCAAAATGTTTTTTGTAGTAGTTGTAGGCATCCACGTTGATGGTTTTATGGTATCAACTATTAATAATTTTATATTGGCATCAACTTCATTATAAGTTAAAAAAGAAGTCCTGTTTATAAAAATGGAGTGATGTATCAACTTTTTTGAATAAAGATGTTGCTTTTTTAATGGATCATTTCCTTGGTAGTAATATTGAAATGCAAATGAATCATTGTAGACAAATTTAAATTTATTCTTACTGATAATATTAGTTGTCAACTCAGCTCTTTTAAAAGTTATGGCATAACCTTGCTGCGACTTTACACTTAATGAAATAATCAAAAATATAATTACAAAAAATGTTTTCATATATGTACAATAAGAAGTCTATTGATAATCAATTCAAAAAGGAGATTTAAACCTTAACTTTCGAAACTGCTTGGTTGTAACAATTTTTTCTTCAGGCAATTTAAAACCAAACACTCCCCTTTCTATCTTGGTTGCTATGTAGTGAATACCATTTTTATAATCAAACATCTCCATAGGTTGACCAAGATTATAATTTTTAAACATAAAGCCTACTCCATTTCCAAGTTTTTCAGCATACCAAATTTCAATATTCTTATTTTTAGATTTAACACCAAAACATTCGTAACCTAAAATATTCCTTGTTCCATTTATTTTCTTCCATGCACTCGGGATAATAGTATCACTAATAATAATTGGGAGTCCAATAGTAGTACTCTCATAGTATATTTTCATTTTGTGTTTATTAGTAAAAACTGCATGATGAATTAATTTACTAGAATACAATGTAGAGTCCTTCAAGTAATCGTTATTTAAATTGTAATAATACAAAAATGAAAATGAATCATTGTAAACAAATTTTACACTTGGACTGTAATAAACACCAGTGGGGATATCTGTTTTATTAAATGTTATACAATAACCCTCTTGAGCATCAACAGCTACGGAAACAAATAATGATAAAAATGCAAAAAAAAATCTCATAGTCACAGTTAAAATAAAAAAATAACCCTATAAAACTAAAACTTTATAGGGTTATAAAAGGTTTTATGCTTCTTCCATAAATGTATATCGGTAATCAACCGGCGGTACAAAAGTTTCTTTAATGGTACGTGCACTTAACCAACGATATAAGTTCAACTGCGAACCTGCTTTATCGTTAGTGCCACTGGCCCTAGCACCACCAAATGGTTGTTGACCAACCACGGCACCAGTAGGCTTATCGTTAATATAAAAATTGCCTGCACTGTTGCGCAAACGGTTTACAGCTACTTCTACGGCATACCTATCTTGCGCCAACACCGCACCTGTTAAGGCGTATGATGAAGTACTATCCACCAGTTTCAAGGTTTCTTCATACTTGTTTTCATCATAAACAAAAATAGTTAACACCGGACCAAACAACTCTTCACACATGGTTACATAATAAGGATCGGTTGCTTCAATAACCGTAGGCTCAATAAAATAACCTTGTGATTTATCGCATTTACCACCTACCCATATTTTAGCGCCACTGTCTTTTTTCTTAGCCGCTTTTATGTATGATTCTAATTTATCAAAACTCTTTTCATCAATTACAGCATTAATAAAATTGGTAAAATTTTCTACCGTACCCATTTTCATGGTTTTTATCATAGCCACCAATTTTTGTTTTACCTCAGCCGCCATGTTTGATGGAATGTATGCCCTAGAAGCAGCAGAACATTTTTGCCCTTGGTATTCAAATGCACCTCTTGCTAAAGCCGTAACAACCTCATCAACATTAGCAGAACGATGTGCAATCACAAAATCTTTACCACCCGTTTCTCCAACAATACGTGGGTATGTTTTATAAGTTGGTATATTTTTTCCGATGGTTTCCCACATCTTATTAAACACACCAGTACTACCTGTAAAATGTAAACCAGCAAAATCAGGATGTTTAAAAATAACATCACCAATAGTTGGGCCATCAATATAAACTAAGTTAATAACCCCATCAGGCAAGCCTGCTTCTTTCAATACTTTCATAAACATTTGTGCACTGTATACTTGGGTGTTGGCACATTTCCAAACTACTACATTACCACACATAGCAGCACTTGTAGGTAGGTTACCACCAATAGCCGTAAAGTTGAAAGGGGTTAATGCAAATACAAAACCTTCTAACGGACGGTACTCTACACGGTTGTACATACCCGGTCCACTAATGGGTTGTTGCCTATAAATTTCACTTAAAAAGTGTACGTTAAATCGTAAAAAATCAATCAATTCACAGGCGCTATCAATTTCTGCTTGGTAGGCATTTTTACTTTGTCCTAACATAGTAGTACCATTAATGTAAGGACGGTATTTAGTAGCCAATAAATCAGCCGCTTTTAAAAAGATGTTGGCCCTGTTTTCCCAACTCATATTGGCCCATTGCTCTCTTGCTTTTAAGGCAGCTGCAATGGCTTTTTTTACATGACTAGCATCGCCTGTATGAAACTTACCAAGCAAATGTTTGTGTTCATGTGGTGGACGAATATCGAGGGTTTTACCCGTACGAACTTCTTCGCCGCCAATGTACATAGGCACATCAACTTTTTGTTTTTTCAATTCTTTTAAAGCGGCTTTTAATGCCAACTTTTCTTTTGATCCTTTACCATATTGAAGCACAGGCTCGTTAAATGGTAATGGATAGTAAAAATCGCCGTATTGCATACTTTATATTTTAGTAATTTAAAATTAGGGTTTAATTGCTAACTAGTGGTTTCTTTATCGCTCATTAAATAGGCTTTTATAAAACCATCTAACGCACCATCCATTACAGGGCCTACGTTACCTACTTCATAATCTGTACGATGGTCTTTAATCATTTTATAAGGGTGAAATACATAAGAGCGAATTTGGCTACCCCATTCAATTTTCTTTTTCTTACTATTGGTAGCATCTTTTAATTCATTGCGTTTCTGTAACTCAATTTCGTACAACCTACTTTTGAGCATTTGCATAGCCAATTCTCGGTTGCCTAACTGGCTCCTATCTTGCTGACAAACAACCACAATGCCTGTTGGTATGTGGGTGAGTTGTACCTTGGTTTCTACCTTATTTACATTTTGACCGCCGGCACCCCCACTTCGTGATGTTTCCATTTTCACATCGGCAGGGTTAATTTCAATGGTAATAGTATCATCTACCAAAGGATATACAAACACACTGGCAAACGATGTATGTCGCCTTGCATTACTATCAAAAGGCGATATACGCACCAATCGGTGTACGCCACTTTCAGCCTTTAAAAAGCCAAATGGAAAATTACCATCAAACTGAAGTGTACATGTTTTGATGCCGGCACCATCGCCCCATTGCCAATCGAGTTCGGTAACCGTCCACCCTTGCTTTTCGCCATACATGCGGTACATACGAGCTAGTATTTCGGCCCAATCTTGACTTTCGGTACCGCCAGCGCCGCTATTAATTTGCATTACAGCAGTTAAAGCATCAGCAGGGTCGTTTAAGGTACTTTTAAATTCAGCATCTTCAATGGCTTGTATAGCCACATCATAGGCTTGCCGAACTTCCTCTTCGGATGCTTCGCCTTCTTTCCAAAATTCAAATAAAATGGTGAAATCATCAATAGCCGTAATAACTGCATGGTACATATTAATCCAATACTCATTGAGTTTGATGTCTTTTAATATGGCAGTGGCCCTGTCATTATCATCCCAAAAACCAGGCGATAAAGAAAGTTGACGGTCGTTTAAAACTTTTGATTCTCGGTTCTCGACGTCAAAGAAACCTCCTCAAGACCAACCCACGGTCTTTCATATCTTTAATTTGCTCTATTGTCATGCCGCAAAATTAAGGAAATAATAAGAGCAGTTGTCATATTAAAAAATTCAAGTAGCAACTGTTTAATGTTGATATAAGTGCAACTGATGAAAAGCAGGCGGATAGCAGTGTAAAGCCCGGTGAAGGCTTGTGCAAAAGCAATGTGCCGTACTTGTAACGTATAGCCGCAACAAAGGCGCATTACTGCTAAAATGCCCACTGCCCCCAACTTTTAAAACTATTAAAACGATGAAAAACACCACTTCGGCAATACATAAGGTGGAAATAATATTTGTGAAAATTAGCTACAATGCCACTACCATAAGCCTTTGAAGAAAATATAGTTTTTTGAAAAAAAATGAATATTTATTAAAACAATGTTAATTTTTGTTAACTTTATTTTATTGAACATTATAAATGTTCAATAAAATAGAATGATGTAGCATTTAAATTGTTGATTTCATCTATTTAAAAAAAACTCCTGCTCTATGAATGCCTAACATAATTATTCAATTTATAGCAAAAAACATGGCAAAAAATTTATCGGGTGAGCAATGGAAAGTAGTAAAATTCGATGTTAACTACACGAACAAAAGTCGTATTGAAGTTTCAAACCTAGGTAGAGTACGCACTTTCAACCAAATTTCTGATGGTAACATTATCAATGGTTCAAACGTAAATGGTTACAAAATTTTACGTTTAAAATTGTTTACACCAAGAGATGAAAAAACGCAACAACAATTAGATGCTTTAGAAAAACAAGCTGCCAAACTAGCCAAAAAAATAAGCAGCATGGAAGCAGCAAAAGAGCCTAAAAAAACTATTAAAGAAGCTACAGATGCTTTAGCCGCTTTAAAACAAAAAATAAGTAATAAATACAAAGCCAACTTTAAAGAACGTACAGTAAACTATCAAATTTTAATTCACCGTTTAGTAGCTGCACATTTTCTTAAAAAGCCTACTGCAAAACAGGTAGTAGTAGCGCATTTAGACCATAACAAACAAAACAACAAGGCTGATAATTTAAAATGGATGACTATCGAAGAAAATATAGCCCATCAACAACACAGCCCTGTAGTTATTAAAGAGAAAAAAGAACGTAAACTAAAACGCAGAGAAAATAATACTGCTACCAAATTAACGGCTGAAAAAGTAAGTCAAATTAAAAAATTACTGAAAGAAAAAGTTGCGGTAAAAGTATTAGCACAACAGTTTAACATTACTGATACACAACTATATCGTATTAAAAGAGGCGAAAATTGGGGCGATATCAAGGCTGCTAAATAATTTATTTGGTAGTTAATGTTTTCACTTCTACTTTTGCTTTACAAACAAAAGAAATGAGCATCTTAAATTTACATCATCATCATATGCATAATTGCCCTCAGGCTAGGTAGTATTGATGTATGTAAATGTCAAATATTAAAACCCCGTCTGAGTAACAGACGGGGTTTTGTTTTATACCTACTCCGCTTTACTCAGGCACAAACAAAAAAGCATGAGTATATTAAAAATTGCAGTACAGAAAAGTGGCCGACTCAGTGAAAAATCATTAGAGTTATTGAAAGAATGTGGTATTAAATTATCAAATGGCGACAGAAAATTAAAAACTGCCGCAGCAAACTTCCCTATTGAAGTGTTGTTTTTAAGAGATGATGATATTCCGCAATATGTGGAGCAAGGCGTTGCACATATTGGAATATTGGGTGAAAATGAAGTGTGGGAAAAAGATAAAAATGTTGCCGTAATTGAAAACCTTGGCTTTGCAGGTTGCAAAATGTCATTAGCCATTCCTAAAGATGAAGTGTATACTGATATTACCTACTTCAACAAAAAGAAAATAGCAACAAGCTATCCTAAAATATTACAACAATTTTTTGATGAACAACAAATTGAAGTTGAAATTGAAGCCATTGGTGGTAGCGTTGAAATTGCACCAGGCATTGGTTTAGCTGATGGTATTTTCGATATTGTAAGCACTGGTAGTACCCTTTTAATGAACGGTTTAAAAGAAGTAGCGGTAGTAAAAAATAGTAGTGCCGTGTTAATTGCTAACAAAAATTTACCTGAGGTACAACAACAAATATTAGATAAACTGTTATTCAGAATAAAATCTGTAAATGCGGCAAACACTAATAAATATATACTACTCAATGCACCCAATACAGCTATAAAAGCCATAAGCGATATGTTACCTGGCATGAAATCACCCACCATTTTACCCCTTGCCGAAACTGGTTGGAGTAGTATACACTCTGTAGTAAAAGAAGATGAATTTTGGACGGTAATTGACCAATTAAAAGCATTGGGGGCACAAGGTATTTTAGTAATTCCTATCGAAAAAATGATTGCATAATATGATAACAACTTATAATAAACCTACACAAGCACAATGGAGCAGCCTTATTTCAAGGCCACAAGTGGCAACAGCAGATTTATCTAAAATAGTAGATAATGTGTTTAATGATGTGCTACAAAATGGTGATGCAGCTATTCAACAATACACTGCAAATTTTGATAAAGTAACTATTGATAATTTTCAAGTAAGTGCTAAAACCATTGCTGAAGCAGCCAACCTCGTTAGTGATGAATTAAAAACAGCCATTGCTACGGCTAAAAAAAATATTGAAACGTTTCATACAGCTCAACAAACAGCTATTGAATATGTTGAAACCATGCCAGGCGTAACTTGTTGGAGAGCAAATAGTGCTATTGAAAATGTTGGCATTTATATTCCGGGTGGTTCTGCTCCCCTATTTTCAACGGTACTAATGTTGGGTATACCTGCTACCATAGCTGGTTGTAAAGAAATTATTTTATGTTCACCTCCTGATAAAGAAGGTAATATTCACCCTGCCATTTTATACACCGCACAACTAGTAGGTATTACAAAAATATTTGCGGTGGGTGGCATACAAGCCATTGCTGGCTTATGTTTGGGCACTACAACCCTTCCAAAAGTTGATAAAATATTTGGACCCGGTAACCAATATGTTACGGCTGCCAAACAAAAAGCGTTGCAATATGGTGTGGCTATTGATATGCCTGCCGGACCAAGTGAAGTGTTAGTAATAGCTGATGATACTGCCAATGCTAACTTTGTTGCGGCTGATTTATTGTCGCAAGCGGAGCATGGTGCAGATAGCCAAGTAATATTATTAAGCAACAGTAATTCATTAGTGAACCAAACATTAGCTGCCATTGAAAAACAATTAGCAACATTACCACGTAAAGCCATTGCTGAACAAGCACTAAAAAATAGCAAAGTAATTTTGTTAGAAAACATTAATGATTGTATTGATTTTAGCAACCGTTACGCACCTGAACATTTAATTATAGCAGTTGATAATGCTGAAAATTATATAAGCCATATCATCAATGCAGGCTCCGTATTTATTGGTAATTATAGTTGCGAAAGCATGGGCGACTATGCCAGCGGTACCAACCATACCTTACCAACCAATGGCTACGCAAAAAATTACAGTGGCGTATCGCTTGATAGCTTCGTAAAAAAAATTACGTTTCAAAAAATTAGTAAAGAAGGGTTACAACTACTTGGACCAGCAGTGGCTACCATGGCAGCAGCAGAACAACTAGCTGCACATAAAAATGCAGTAACAATAAGATTAAACACTTTATAATGATCAACATCAATCAACTTATACGAAACAACATTAAAAATTTACAAGCCTATTCAAGTGCTCGTGATGAATTTACTGGTACAGAAGGTATTTTTTTAGATGCCAATGAAAATCCATTTGGTACACTCAATCGCTATCCTGATCCACACCAAAAAGCATTAAAAGCTGCATTGGCCGCTATAAAAAATGTACAACCCAATGAAATATTTTTAGGCAATGGTAGCGATGAAGTCATTGATTTATCATTCCGCATTTTTTGTGAGCCGGGTAAAGATAAAGCACTCACTTTTACACCTACTTATGGCATGTATGATGTATCGGCAGCCATCAATAATATTGAGTTAGTGAAAATACCACTCAATGCTGCATTTCAAATTAATTGGGACGTAGTGTTACCTTTAAAAGATGATGCTGCTATTAAGTTAATATTTGTTTGCTCCCCTAATAACCCAACAGGTAACAACATTAATAACATCGAAAAATTATTGCAACACTTTAATGCAATGGTAGTGGTTGATGAAGCTTATATTGATTTTAGTGATGCCCCATCATTTATTAATTTAATACAACAATATCCAAACCTTATTGTATCGCAAACTTTCAGCAAAGCCCGAGGTTTAGCAGCGGCAAGAGTTGGTATTGCTTATGGCAGCAGTGATATAATAAGCTATTATAATAAAGTAAAACCACCCTACAACATCAGCGCTTTAAACCAAGAGGCGGCATTAGTAGCATTACAAAATAATCAACAAACAAATGTTGAAATACAAACTATTTTAAACGAGAAAGAAAAATTAATTGTTGCATTAGGCACATTACCGATTGTAAAAAAAATTTACCCATCAGCTGCTAATTTTATTTTAGTAGCGTTTGATGATGCTAATGCTACTTACGAAAAATTGGTTGCACAACAAGTGATTACACGTAATAGAAAAAGTGTGGTAAACAATTGTATTAGAATTACGGTGGGGGCACCCAATGAAAATGATGCATTAATGAAAGCTTTGCAACAATTAAATAACACACAAAACTAAACAGATGAAAAAAGTTTTATTTATTGATAGAGATGGCACTTTGGTAATTGAACCACCCATAGATTATCAATTAGATAGTTTGGAAAAACTTACTTTTTACCCAGAGGTATTTCAATACCTTGCTAAAATAGCCAAAGAATTATCTTATGAATTGGTGATGGTTACTAATCAAGATGGCTTAGGCACTGCCTCTTTTCCTGAAGCAACATTTTGGCCAGCACATAATAAAATGATGGAAGCTTTCGCTAATGAGGGTATCATTTTCAGCGAAGTGCTAATTGATAAATCATTCCCTGCTGACAATGCACCTACTCGTAAGCCAGGTACAGCCCTACTTACACACTACATAAAAGGTAATTACGACCTTAGCAACTCTTTTGTAATTGGTGATAGAATTACTGATGTACAACTAGCGCAAAACCTTGGCTGTAAAGCTATTTATATGGGTAATGATGTTGTTACCAATGTGGCCCTACGTTCTAAAAAATGGAGCGATATCTACACATTTTTATCAGCCACCCCACGTACAGCAACGGTACAACGCAATACCAACGAAACTAAAATTACTGTTTCAGTAAATGTAGATGGTGCAGGCAAATCAACACTTAATACCGGACTAGGTTTTTTTGATCACATGCTTGAGCAAATTGCCAAACATGGTAATATAGACCTAACCGTGTTGGTGCAAGGCGATTTACACATTGATGAACACCACACTATTGAAGATGTAGCCATTACTTTAGGTGAAGCATTTTTACAAGTTTTAGGCAACAAAAAAGGTATTGAACGCTACGGTTTTTTGTTACCAATGGATGATTGCTTGGCACAAGTGGCGATTGATTTTGGTGGTAGACCATGGCTCGTATGGGATGCTACTTTCACCAGAGAAAAAATTGGAGAAATGCCTACCGAAATGTTTATGCACTTTTTTAAATCGTTCAGCGACAATGCTAAATGCAACCTCAACATACAAGCAACAGGCGATAACGAACACCATAAAATTGAAGCTATTTTTAAAGCCTTTGCAAAAGCTATTAAAATGGCTGTAAGTAAAACCAACAATTTTTCTATTCCGAGTACAAAAGGTAGTTTATGATAGCGATAATAAAATACAATGCAGGTAATATCACTTCTGTATCTAACGCAGTAAACAGATTGGGCTACAAATGCATCGTTACAGATGATGTGGCCTCCATTCAACAAGCCGACAAAGTTATTTTTCCGGGTGTGGGTGAAGCCCACAGTGCCATGCAGTATTTAGTAGATAAAGGGTTAGATGAAGTAATTAAAAACTTACAACAACCCGTTTTGGGTATTTGCTTGGGCCTGCAATTAATGTGTAATTTTTCTGAAGAAGGCAATACAACATGCATGGGAATTTTCAATAGCAGTGTGGTAAAATTTACCAACGCCGCCTTAGTACCACACATGGGCTGGAATAACATCAGTAATGTAACCAGCAGCATTATTCCCAATAATACGATACATGATTACTATTTTGTACACAGTTATTACGCAGCTTTATGCGAAAATACCACGGCTGTTTGCGACTACATCGTACCATTTAGTGCAGCGTTACAAAAAAATAATTTTTATGCCACCCAGTTTCATCCAGAAAAATCAGCTGATGCTGGTGCCATTATTTTAAAAAACTTTTTAGCGTTATAAAACAATATACATGCGAATTATACCTGCAATAGATATCATCAACGGTAAATGTGTACGCCTTACAAAAGGCGATTACAGTACACAAAAAATATACAATGAAGATCCGCTAGAAGTAGCCAAAGCATTTGAAGCCAATGGCATTCAATACCTGCATTTGGTTGATTTAGATGGTGCTAAAGCCAAGCACATCATTAACCATAAAGTATTATACAATATTGCCAACAACACTTCACTCAAAATTGATTTCGGTGGTGGTATACAATCTAACCAAGATATTACCATAGCTTTTGAAAACGGTGCACAACAAATTACTGGAGGTAGTATTGCTGCCAATAATCCTGTACTTTTTGAAGAATGGTTGCTAACCTTCGGCTCAGAAAAAATTATACTTGGCGCTGATTGCTTAAATAGAAAAATTGCAACACATGGTTGGCAACAAAGCACAAGTATTGATGTGGTCGACTTTATTAAAAACTACCAACAAAAAGGCGTTGCTTACTGCATTTGTACTGATATTAGTAAAGATGGAATGTTACAAGGCACTTCAAATGAATTGTACAAAGAAATCATCAACAGCACCAATATTAAATTAATTGCTAGCGGTGGTGTTGCAAACATTAATGATGTAAAACTACTGCAAACACTGGGCTGCAATGGTGCAATAATCGGAAAAGCCATTTACGAAAACAACATCACTTTAAAAGAATTACAAGCATTATGCTAAAAAAAAGAATTATACCTTGTTTAGATATTAAAGATGGTAGAACCGTTAAAGGCATCAATTTTATAGATATCAAAGATGCTGGCGACCCAATAGAGTTGGCACAAAAATATGTTGCCGAAGGTGCAGATGAATTGGTTTTTTTAGATATCACCGCCACTATAGAAAAACGCAAAACCCTTGCCGAACTCGTTACCAATATTGCCCAACACATCAACATACCTTTTACTGTTGGTGGAGGCATTAATAGTGTTGATGATGCAGTTACAATCATTAAAGCAGGAGCCGATAAAGTAAGCATCAATTCATCAGCAGTTAAAACACCTAGTTTAATTACTTATATTGCAAACAGATTTGGTAGCCAATGTGTAGTAGTTGCCATCGATACAAAATATGTTGATGGTGAATGGATGGTTTTTGTAAGTGGTGGAAAAATACCTACCTCACTAAAAGCTGTTGATTGGGCAAAACAAGCAGCAGCACTGGGCGCAGGCGAAATATTGTTAACTTCTATGAACAACGATGGTACTAAAAATGGCTTTGCTATAGATATTACCAAAGCAATTAGCGAAGCAGTAAACATTCCCGTAATCGCTTCTGGTGGTGCCGGTAATATGCAACATTTTAAAACCGTTTTTGAACATACTAAGGCAACAGGAGCTTTGGCCGCTAGTATTTTTCACTTTGCTGAAATTGCTATACCCGATTTAAAAAATTATTTAAAAACACAACAAATAGCAATACGATGAACATCGATTTTAATAAATCAGTCAACGGCTTAATACCTGTAATTGTACAAGATGTTGCTACCTTACAAGTATTGATGTTGGGCTATATGAACGAAACGGCTTTCCAAAAAACAGTAGCAGAAAATATTGTTACATTTTTTAGTAGAAGTAAAAATAAACTCTGGACAAAAGGCGAAACATCTGGAAATTTTTTAAAAGTAAACAACATCAGTATCGATTGTGATAATGATACCTTGTTAATAAAAGCTACACCTGTAGGCCCCACTTGTCATACCGGCACTTATAGTTGTTTTGGTGAGCAAACACCACAAGGATTTTTGTACCAATTAGAAACAACCATTGCACAACGAATAGACAGTGATGATGCAAATTCATACACCAACAAATTATTTAAAAGAGGCATAAACAAAGTAGCCCAAAAAGTAGGAGAAGAAGCAGTTGAATTGGTAATTGAAGCAAAAGACAATGATGAAAACTTATTTAAAAACGAAGCCGCCGATTTATTATACCATTTTTTAATTTTATTGAAAGCGAAAAAGCTTACGTTAATAGATATTGAAGCCGTGTTAAAAGAAAGGATGAAGGGGTAGAATGATGAATGACAAATTATGAGTAAGGAATTACAAATGTGTAAAGATGAAAAAATTAGTAAAAATGTTAATTGAACAACCATCATTAAAAATTGGCTTGAATATTGGTTTTATATATTGTACATTCAAACAAAACAAGGCGTTTCATTCATAAATTAAAATAACACTATGAATTTTAAACCCTCCATTAAAAAAATGCATCATTCAACATTCATCATTCAACTTTCATCATTCAACTTTCATCATTCAACATTCATAATTCCTCATCAATAATTCAACATTCATAATTCATAATTCATCATTCATAATTCATCATTCCAAAAAAAATGAAAAAACTTCTCCTCCTTATGCTCGTAGCTACCTTTAGTACTCAATTAAAAGCACAGCAAACAAGTAATACTTATCGTGTTGTAGTTATGTTTAGCAGCGAATGCTGTGGCGTACCAAATGAACAACCTTTGCTTAAGGCAATTGCTCAATTTAAAAAGCAACATAAAATTAAAAAGATAAGCTATGATAATATTGGCCCTATAGGCAGAGAAGGTGAATATTATATGGCCTTTCGTTTGAAAGAACTGAATAAATTTAAAACAGCTGCTTTTATAAAAATGGTAAATAAAGTAGTACCCACTTTAAAAGATAAAGGCATGGCAACTGTGGAAGAAAATAAAGAAATAGAAACATCCACTTTATCATCACGAACCAGCATCACCAAAAAAAGTTTATAAAAAAAGCGTCCAACAAGTTGGACGCTTTTTTTATATCAATGCAGTAAATATTATTTGAAAATCTTTTCAAAAAATGCTTTCATTTCGTTGAAAGATGCGGTATCAGCAGCTGCATTATAAGCAATAGGAATACCATATTTTTTACCTTTTTCAGTAGCCATTGGGTTTGTAAATGCATGTGTAGCACTATCGTAACCTTTAAATGTGTAACTAGCTCCAATAGAATCCATTTGCGTTTTAAAAGTAGCTACTTCGGTTGCTGGTACAAATTGATCGGCATTACCATGACAAACCAATACATCAGCTTTAATTAAACCTTTTACAGCTGGTGCAGTACCCACTAAGTTACCGTGGAAGCTTACTACACCTTTTAGTGGTTCGCCTAAACGAGCCATGTTTAATACCATTGCACCACCAAAGCAATAACCAATAGCAGCTATTTTAGTGGTATCAACACCTTTTACGGTTTTTAATTTTGCTAAAGCAGCATCAAACCTGTTTTGTGCTAATGGAGTAGGTGCATAAAAAGGCGTTGCCAATTTTCCTGCTTCATCAGGTGTTTCAGCCGTTTTACCTTCACCATACATATCAATCGCAAATGCTACATAACCTAACTCCGCTAATTGTTTAGCCCTGCCACGTGTGTAATCGCCAATTCCCCACCACTCTGGTACAATTAATACCGCAGGTTTTAAATTGGTATCAGCTTCATTGTAAGCGATAAAACCCTTCATGGTTACACCATCGCCAGTGTAATCAACATTTTCTGTTTTAATGGTTACTGCTTTAGGTGCAGCTTCAGTTGGCGTAGTTGCTTTTGAACTTTCATTGCTATTGCAAGAAGTAATGAACAACATCATTGCTGCACATGCACTAGCAAATGTTACATTTTTAATCATGGTTATATATTTATTGTTTTTTAAATGGTTTCAAACGCTGGCTTAAAATCGTTCCAAAAACGATCCAATGCCATTAAATGTTGTTTAAAAAAACTGATGATAGAGGGCCAATATTGCTCATCAAAAACGGTCACATGCTTGAGTTCAATTGAAATAATACTCACAGTCTCCCCTGTTTCTTTTTGATATTGCTTACGCCAATACCAACCCTCACCTACTATTTTTTCAAACTGATTTGCAAAGTTATCAAAAATTTCAAAATATTGATGTTGCAACATCATATCTTTTACATTAATTTCAATAAATACTTTAGCCGTATTTTGGTCAACATCGGCTTTAAAAAATATTCCTTTAATACCGGTTTTGTAATTAACCCAGTTTACTTTTTCAAAACCTGCAGGTGGTACGGGTGACATATACTGTCCAAATTTTGTCCAAAATTTTTGCCGTATGGCAGATGCTTGTTCTTTTGTATACATGTAATACGCTAATTGGGAGCAATAAATGCTGGCTTACGAATAAAGCTGCTATTATATTTAAAACGGATATTAGTACCTATTTCAAATTTAAAGCCTTTTAAACCCTCATATATTCTCGGAAAATAAAATCCTTTTACTTCAACAGTTCCAAAAGTAAGATTTTCATTTCGAGTTCTAAAACCACCACCAATGGCAGTATAACCTTTGGTATATTTAAATGCCTGTTGTTGCGGCTGTAACAAACTCACATCAGTAAATATAAAAGGCGCTATCCTAAAACCAGCAATACTTTGTAAATTATAAAATACGGATTCAAATTTTACTGTTGTACGTCTGCTTGCAGCATCAATATTATTGCGGAAATAAGGTAAACCATAAGTACTAGCTAATACCAGTGGTGCATTTAAAAAAGTATTAAATTGTTGTGTATAGTTAATGGAGAAAAAATTCCGGTTACGCCATTGTTTGCTCAAAGTATACAGTTGGGTAAACTTATTAATGCCAATAACAATATCAGCATCTTCAAATTGTTTGCGGTTAACAAAACTACCTGCTTTAAAAGTGTAGGCAGTAAAGCAGCCATTTGGTGCATAGTGTGTACCATCAAACTCAATACCATAATACCCTCTTTTAAAGCCTTGTTTGTTGGTATACCCTCCAATAATAGTAGCATTTAAGCCTTCAGGCACATCTTCATTTCTACCAAAACCATAAATAAAATTGGTTCTGTAAAAGTTTTGCTTGTATAAGCTATATGACAATAAAGCCCCATTTATATCTGCATAACTATAATTATACTGCGATTTAAATACAGCAGGTACTTCATAAAATTTATTATAGAATGTACTCACTGCCACGAAATGCCGAAGTCGCTTTTCAGAATCTTTTTCTTTGCGATTTTTATGGCCAATATTATACCCAGCCCACACATCGGTAACAAGTAATTTGTACTTAAAATTGTTTTGATAAAGCGAATCGGGTAAGTAATTATTATCGGTTGTTTTATATGAAAATACTGCAGCAGCTGTCCATGCATCATAACGGCTCACCAATGGTTTTTCAAAACTTGTATAAAATGATTGTTCTTCTTTTCGTCCGCTATTAAAAGCAGCACCAAAAGTGGTAAAGCCTGTACTCCAATTAATAAAACTATGGTTAATGTTACGTTGTGTATAAGCTAATCCTAAACCATACTGCCTTTGCCGATCTTTATCATACAAACTAGCATACTCCAACTTATTACCGGTACCAAATAAATTATCTTCTCGTACAATAGCATTGCCTTTAGTTGGTCCGCTAATATTAAGTGAACCGCCAATAGAAAATACATCTTTTGTTACAATAAAAACATCAACATAATTACTGCAACTATCTGCCTGCACTACAATCAATGCATCTTTTATAAAAGTTAAATCCCTTAAGTAACGTTCGTTATCAGAAAATAAAAGTGGTAATACTTTATCACCTTCTTTAAAAAATAAATTTTTTCGAATCACGGTTGGTAAAGTGTTCTTATGAAAAGCATCAGCCATTTTTGCTGCAAAAGTTTTACTTACACCTACGCTACTATCTTTCATAATTTTATTAAAACCAGTAGGTGCTATTTGAATGCTCCTAATTACTTTTCCATTATAAGCTATAAATGGATTTACGGATTTAATGGGTGCTTCAGGCAAATTATCCCTGTAAATGCTTTTACCTAATTTTTTTAATAAGCCTTTCTTTTTGAGTAGAAAAAAAGTATCATTTTTAGGTGTAACCTGTGCATACAGGGCGTTACAAAGCAACAATGCCATACAACTACACCATAAAAAAAGATAACGTTTCACCATGAACAATATTGAATAGTGTAGTTAAGATACTTCATTAATAGCGATTACAAATGCTTATTTTTCCACAAATAAGGGTGTTTTACCTCTTGTAAAGCAATACGTCCTTTTAACAATATATTATCATGCCAATAGTTTAAGCTGCTGTATCTTTGCGGCGCAAATTCGATACTACGATCAAATAATTGAATCTATACTACTCCCTTTTGCAACATTCCTTATCAGAAAGCAAGCACAGCCTTACTTTAAAGGAAATTATATAACGAAAATAAAAAAAGATGAAACAAAACACACTAGGTGTATTAGCACCCTTGACACAAGAACAAATGGACAATTTAACAAAAGAAACAAAGGAAACTTTAGCAGTACATGCTATTAAAAATGCAAACAATCAACGCCAATTTGGTGCTATTGATATGTGGCATGTGAGAAGATCACGACGTACCATGACTTCGATGAGAAAATGGTTTAATTAAACCATGAAGAGAGGGATGATTTACAGAGAGCATGGGTTAGTGGTATGATACTGCTATCACCCATCTCCCCACCCTGTTTTAGGCAAACTTAAAATTGCAACACTTCATTCATTAATTTACGATGAAATACTTTTTCAAATAAAGCCTTGTTATCAGCATTACTCAAAGCTTCTAAATGCCGATTATGGTGCAAATCAGTACCAACCAATCTGTGTAATTGGTGTTTAATAATATACATAGCGGCTTTCGCCACATTTTTGCCATAATAGCCAGTGAGTGATAATAAATTTACTTGTAATAAAAAGCCCATATCATGCAAATGATCATAGGTTTTAAAATCGTTATGAAAATATACATAACGTTCAGGATGTGCTAAAATAGGTTGATACCCTTCCGTAATCATACTAAAACAAATATGCTCAATGTTGATAGGCTTTTCAGAATACGAAAACTCCGTTAATACCCAATTTTCATAAACAGTAAGCAAAGGAATTTTTTGTTGTAACTGCCCCATAAAAGCATCGTCAATCATATACTCAGCAGCTGCCCTCAAATGATAATCAATTTGCGCCACCTGCAATGCCTGTTGCAATGTAGTAAATGCTTTCCCTATGGTATTAGCATCATTTTTATACAAATCACTGATGATGTGTGGTGTTGCAATAGAACCTTTTAAACCCAATGCCATTAAGCCTTTTATTAATGTAATAGAAGTTTGTTCATCAGGAGATCCATCATCTAACCCTGGTAAAATATGAGCATGCATATCATATTCAATAGGAAAATAACTGTTATTGTTTGGTATTTCATTTTTTCTGAAAAATGATAACATTATAGTGGGTTGTTAAAGAAAAGCTGCGTAATTGTATTGATGTAATTTAATCAATGGTTTCATAATAGATACCAAAAAAGGCATCGGTATGTTGTTTCTTTTCATCGCTAAATAATCTCTTCTATTAGCCCTTAAACGATGATTAAAATTTTTATTACTTGCACCACCTACCCTCATTTTTACAATTAATGATGGTAAATAATAAGATGATACTTTGTGTTGGTATAAGTAACGAGCCATAAACTCATAATCGGCTGCTGTATAGTAATGATTTTCATAACCACCATACTGAGCAATCAATGATTTTTTTATGTAAAAGGTAGGATGACCAGGCATCCAACCAATATTAAAAAGCGAACGCCTGTATTTTTTGCCTTTCCATACCCTTACCACTTTATTGGTATCTTCTTGCTCTACATATACTAAGTCGGCATACAAACTATCTACTTGTTGTTCTTTAAATGTGGAAACTATATGAGCAATAGCATCTGGCGATGCCAACATATCATCACTATTTAATATACCCACTACCTCTCCAGTAGCCAATGCAATACCCTTATTAATGGCATCATACATACCCCTATCAGGCTCAGAAATCCAATGGGCAATTTTTGACTCGTATTGTTTTATGATTTCAACCGTACCATCTTGCGATTTCCCATCAATAATAATATGCTCAATATCCGGATAAGTTTGTCCTAACACTGACTCTATACAGTGTTGTAAATATTTAGCTGAGTTGTATGTTACTGTTATTAATGAGATCCGCATGGTTAAATACATTTAATCTTCATTAAGGGTTATGGAGTGCCCAAAAATAATTGTATAATGTCATAGTACCAACGTTTAAATAACTTGTTTATTATTTATTAATATGAAAATAAAAAGCACCCACAAAAAAATATTTATTAACTACTTAATATTCATATAGTTACAACAAATAATAGTATAAAGAACTTTCATTACTTTTGCTGTAGTGAAGTTACTACAAAGTTTAATCTAAAAAAGGGGGACATAAAAAAGTGACCTAAACTATTACCCGGTCTTTCACTTTTACGGCAGGATTGCCTTTATAAATGGCGTAAGGAGTAGTATCGCCAACTAAAACAGCCCCTAAAGCTACCACAGTATGTGTTGCACAATGTGCACCACCACAAACGGTACTTTGGGCACCTATCCAAGCACCATCTTCAATTACAATGGGCTTTACAATTAAATCAAATTGTGTACTAGTATAATCATGATTACCACATAACAACAATGCATTTTGTGAAATACATACGTGGTTACCAATGGTTACTTTGGCTAAATTATCAATCCATACTTGTTCGCCAATCCATACATAATCGCCAATAGTTAACAACCAAGGATACTTAATATTTACACAAGGTTTTATACAAACCCCTTTACCTACGGTTGCACCAAATAAACGTAATAAAAATGTTTTAAGGGCATAAAAAGGAAAACAGCTCGATTTAAAAAACACCACATTGATAAAATACCAAAGCAGCCGTTTGATAGGGCTACCCGGTTGGTACCATTGATTGTTAAACGTACTTAAATCAACCTGCTTCATCTGTTGCTAAAAAATGTGATTGCTTATCAAAAAAATAAACCATTAATAAAACGGCAATATAAGTGATAATATTAAACCATGTATGATGATCCCACCCAAATGGAAAATGCCAGTGAGCATAATTAGCCCACAATACCATTGATATACGTAAAACATTCAAACACCAAATCAATAATAAACCGCCTAACATCCAACGCAATTTCATCGACCATTTTGCAGGTACAGCTGCTGTAAATGCTACCCAAAAACTCATAATACCAATGGCCAAGCAACCATATACCAATTTAATACCCCTACCTGTTACCGTTTTTACCACATAATCATCTACCTGTATAGTAGCAACACCAAATAAATGAAACAAAGCCCTTGTACTGTTTAAAATAGAAGCCCTTAACCAACTTGTTACGTTAAAATAAGTAGCTAAAAACTCATTATAATACCCACCCTCTACCGTGGCACCAGTAAGCCAGCGCATACCAAAATAACATACAGCCAACACCAACAAAAAAATGAGGGTGAAACGTGTAATCTTTTTTTGAAGATTATGCTTTAAATAATCGTTGGTAGGCATTATCTAATTGATGTTGTTGAATTGCATAAGCAGCATAATCAGCCGCACCTTCTACATACTCTTGAAAAGTGGTAGCATCCATATTGGCAAATTTTTCAATTGCTGCTGTAATAGCATCTACCGTTAAGGGTACATTTTCGCCAGCCTTAGCATTCGCTAAATGCTGCCAAGGTGTGTGTTCACTTGTGATTACTGGCCTACCTATTTGCAAAGCTTCAATGATGGCATGACCATAATTTTCACTTTTACTAGGCAAAATAAATACCTGCGATGCTGCAACGGCTGCTGCAACGGCGTCACTTGCGATAGCACCATGGTACATTACATTAATGTGAGCAGGCATTTGTAAAATAACTTGCTGGCATTGTTGCCAATAGGCAGCATCTTTAACGGGACCATAAATATGATAATCAATAGCACTGGTACATTGTTGCAATGCTTGCAATACTAATAAATGATTTTTCATTGCACTTATCAGTGCCATGCTACACAATACCAAAGTACCAGGTTGTTTGGTTACCGCTAATGGTTGGGCAGCCAATAGTTGCGGATAATTAGCAGCAATATTAACTTGGGCGGTAAGACCAAAAATATTTTTAATAAACTGTGCTTCTACAGCATCGGTTGCATGAAATTTTACTTTTTTTTGAATGCCCCACCACTGTAACGCCTTTATGAATACCTGCTTTTTAAATCGCTTCTGTGTTAAAGCACCCTCATGCAACATACCCCTTACCGATAAAATTTTGAGCGGTACTTTGCAAAACAACAACGGCACAATATTATAATACCAATCAAACAAGCCTATTACAAATAATACATCAGGTGCTATTGTTGATACTTCCGCATGAAGTTGGTTACTAGTGTTTGATGTTACACTGCTATACCAAACTTTAGTATGGTCATTAAAATCAATCCAACAATCGGTGGTAATACCTGTTAAAGCTGTGCCGTCTAAATCTTTATTGCTACAAAATACATAATAGCGAATGTTAGCAGGCGCATACCCTACTACCATATTGGCAATAGATTGTATGGGGCCCCCAGCTTTAAATGCTGGTGTAAACCATGGTATAGTAATGAATATTTTCACGACGTAACCAATGGCTTTAATGGCATTTGTATATAAGCCAACAGTTTAGGGAAAACAAACACTTTCAACAAATAAAACACCACTAGGTTCACATATATCTGTCCGATTACAAAAATATTATCTGACTCAAATGCAAATAACCCCATAAACATAGCGCCTACAATGGAGTAGTTAAATATAAAATTAGTAGAGGCATTTTTTATAAAATAAAAGTAGATGATACCATAAATAAAGCCTAAAATCAGCAACGGGATGTACATGCCAAAAATGCCAAAATCAATATACCCATCAGCAAAATAACCTAAACTAACGGATACCCCTTTACGCAAACCAGCATATTGAATACCAGTATATTTTGATGCTTTTACTGATGCATCATAAACTCCTTTATCAGCATTTAAAGCCCTGGGTGTTACTACAAATAGTAATGTATTTCCCCAATTGGTACCATCTTGGTAAGGAATAACCCTAGGCACCCGATCGATGGTTTTGGCAAAATGGTAAGTGTATTGTAAACGATCTAAAAAGTTAACAGTTGATTGGGTAAAACCTGTTTCGGCTCTTTTATCAGATAATTCCAATAATTTATCTAACGCCTCCCCTTTTTCAACCTGCACGGTTTGCGACTTACTTCCTTTGTTTAAAAAACTACGGTACTCATCTTTAATACTCGTCCAGAAAATACCACCAAATACCAAAAATACCATGGCCACCACAGCAATCAATAATTTATTCAACCTTACTACCGTTAAAAAAGTAAGTGCCAAAAAAGCAACAAAAAATATAATAGTTTTAAACTCAGAAAAATAACTGAAAAACCCCAATGCAAACTCCAACCCAATAAAAAAATACAGCTCTTTTCGGCGCCTATTTTTTATGATGCTTTGAAAAGCAAACAATAAAAACATAAACCATTTTAAATTGGTTAATGAAAGTATAATTTGCGTTAAAGCAGGCACAGCAAAGGCAATACCTTGTAATGCACCCATACCAAAAAAAGTAGCTAAGTAAACATTAAATGTTTTATCAATGGAGAGCCTATCAGCATGTTTGGTGAGCTTTTGGAGGTTAAGAGCAGGAATTTTATTTTGATAATAAATAATAGGTCCAAATAAAAATATTAAACCTGCATAACTAGCAATAGTGGCCGTCATGGTACTATCGCTGCGGTAATTAATATCTTTTCCTAAATAATTACTTTGCCATACCCCAGCTGATATTTGTATAAAATGGTATATTAAAATAATGGTAAATACGGATGGTTTAAACGGTTGCTGTAAACGTACCATCAACATATAAAAAACCAACATGCCTCCAAAAAGCAAAATCCCATTGGTAAAAAAAAGTTGACTCAATAAAAATATGATCAAGAAACTTTTAGCACCATCATCAAAATAAACCTTTGTTTGCATGAATATATTACACTCTTTTAAATACTGCTCAAACTATTTTACCAATTAGCAAGCAGCACAAAAATACTGATATGTTATGGCTTCACCGTTTTTAAAATGGCTGTAACAATATGCTGATAATGATGTTTGTTATTCAAACTATGTTGTATTGTAGCCGCATCAAAATGAATAGTACCTTCTAGCATTTTGTTAACCAATGCTTTGGTTGCAGCAATTGCTGCAGTTGCATGCTGCACATCTATCAACAAACCATTGTTTTCAGTAATTAAATCAATAGCACCACCACATAGTTGCGATGCTACTACAGGAACCCCACAAGCCAATGCTTCATTGATAGCTAAACCCCAAGTTTCACCCGGCCCTTTGGAAGGTAATACAAACAAATGAGCCAAACGATAAATAGCAGGCATAATAGCCTGGTTTTGAAATGGCAAAAACCGAAAACGATCATCATTGCAAGTGTGGGCTTGCAATGCAGCAGCAAGTGCACCATCTCCAACAATCAAAAACTTTAACCTACGATTGGGCAGTTGGGCAGCTAAAGTAGCCATAAAAAAAGGATCTTTTTTCTGTTGCAATTTTCCGCTAAACAAAAGTACAATATCAGTTGCTGCAAGCTGTAAACGATTCTTATAATCGGCTACTGTGGCTTGCAATGCCGCATCTTCATGCATAAAACGATCATTATCTATTGCATGTGGCGCATATACCAATTGCTGTGGCTGTAAACCATGTTTTAAAAAATAAGCTTTATTATGCGTACCAACATACAGTGCTTTATCTACATACCTATACACCCATTTCAAAAAAAACCTGCGCACTATTTTTTTGATGGAGATGCCTGCTGTTTCATCAAGTAAAGTTGAATCACCCCTAAACAATACAGGTACTTTTCCTTTACAATAACGCATCAATTGTAAGTGACTCTTAAAACTCCAACCATACACCAATACAGCAGTTGGTTGCCAATGCATCACCAACTTTATTAATGAAGGATTATCAATTCCTTTAAAATGATGAGAACCAGGGTTAGTAGCTACGTTTTCAACAAATTCATATTCATATCCACTTAATAAAGGTATATCCCACGCTATGGTACTGCCGAAACCAGGGTCGTACTTTGCTGTAGCAGCCTGTGCACCCCAAGTATAAAATACTTTTACAACCAAGCCTTGTTGTTGCGATAATAATTGAAACAACGGAGCATTGTATTGTATAGGATGAGTGGTTATAATAGCTAATCGAGCCATCAAAATATAAAGCGTTTATGATTTTTGTAACCTAAAATAAAATGATTCTAACAACCAATAACTCAAATAACTAATGGGTATGATCACCAATGTTGTAAGTATATATAAACTTACCAATTGTAACGGACCATTAGGTAAATATTGTTGAAATACACCAAAACAAACATCGAGTAACAGTGCATGCCACAAATAAAAACTAAATGAAATTTTACCAACAAATGCCAAATATTTGTTACCAATTATTTTTCCAATAGTGGGATGTTGTAATGATACCAAAATCATGTAAGCAAAGCCAAATGTCATCAATAGAGGACCAATAGTTTCAAACAAAAATCCAAATGTTCCCATTTTGGTAACCCATGCACTATAATAAAACACTTTACCCATGTAAGCAATTACCAACCCTACTATAAAACCGACCCAACTTTTAAAAGGCCATGTGGTCGCTTTAGATGTTTGGTACAATCGTCCAATGATGATACCCCAAACAAAATGACCAAAATTACCCATGATGGTGTAGTACCATGCAAAATCATTGTTATAGAGCAACCCTTTATAATGAGCCAAATTGAGCAAAATAAATAACAGCAGCAACGGCCCCAACATTATTCGATATCCCCACTTTTTGATGGCCATAAATACAAAGGGTAACCCAATATAAAAAAACCACTCTACTGATAACGACCAAAAAATACCTGCAATTTCTGCACCATGTACATATGGTTGAATAAATAAAAAATTACATGCTAGTTTAAACAATACGGCACTGTTGATGGTTTTAAAATAAACCAAAGCATAAACCATACAAGCAACATAAAATGCAGGTGCAATACGTAACAATCGTTTTTTCCAAAATCCAATCAATGCAGCAATATCCCATTGTTGCTTGCCATGCATTACCCAATAAAAACAAAAGCCACTGATTACAAAAAACAAATGAACACCATTACCCCATATACTCAATACTTTAAAAACATCTATACCAGCAATAAAACAAGTTGGTTGCTGCAACAGGCCCATTACATGAATATACAACACACCCATGCAAGCTATGGCACGCCAACCATCAATAACACCTAATCGTTTAGATGAGGCTAACATCAATGTTGAGTAGATGAGGGTTGAGCAGTTGGCACCACTTTATCAAGCAAATTTGCCAAAGCAGCCGTTACGTTTTTAGCACTGTATTGTTCAAATAACTGCATATCTACTTGTGCAATATTGTAAGTGGAAGCAAATTGTTGGTAAGCCATAAAATGTGTGATAAAATCAGCGGTTATAGTACCAACACCTGCAGCACCATCAAAAGCCAAAACAACTCCAGCATTTGATTGCCTCACTATTGCAACAGCCGTACTTTGTTGGTGCAATACTGCAAACAATGGCTTTTCACTTAATACAGCTTGGTAGGTTTTACTAGGGGTATAATGAGGTTCTGTACTACCCAAAATAAAAATACCATTGGCAATATTTAAATGGACCAATACATCTAAATAAGGAATTCGCTTTGGGTATTCAAATACAATACTATTATACAAACCATATTTTTCAGCCAATGGTTTTATGGTATAACTCTGATCATCTAGCGCCCTACTACCTGTGCCTACAAAATGAAACTGAACGTTGCTGAATGCTGCTTTATTAGCCGATATAGCCTTAAATATAGCTTCTAATGGTTCATAGGCTTTAGGCAACATGGCTCCTGCATACATCATTTTAAAAATACCTTGTTCTGCTGTAAATAAATATGGCGTAATTGACAAACTTGGTACAATAGCATGATCAGCTTTTTCGCCACCATAAGGCATAGCCCCTACAACAGCTTGTGTTTTTAAATGGGGGTTTCTTTCAAGCACAGGTTTATAATACCCTGCTGCTACACCTGTTATTAATGATGCCTTTTTTACTGCGATAGGTTCTAAAAATTTGGCTAATTGGGTACTCAACCAATGCCTACTCAATACCTTATTACTACCCGGAAACACATGTACCCAAGGGTCAATATAGTCAATGCCATAAGGTACACCCGTTGTTGCATGCAACCTTCTCCCTAATAAAGCCCCATAAAAAGAAGGTATTGGAATGTATATAAAATCAATGACCTCTGCCTTAATGATGGCTTTCGCTTTTTTATACAATGGTAAAAAACCCCTCAAACCTATATCGCCTACCAACCTAGGTTTGGTGACTGGCATTGCAGCTACTTTTTCAATGCGTAAACGAGCAGGTAATAATTTCACCAAATTATAATCAGGCGCTTCCTCATAAAACTTTTCAGCAACAGTGAGTATAATTGGCTCCCAACCAAATGATGGTAAATGTTGTGCAAACAACCTTGGCCGATGCACCCCTGCTAAATTTGAAGGAGGAAAATGTGGATATATAATGAGAACTTTTTTCAAAAAAATATAGTTATGTGGTCATCAATAAAAATCACTTTTTAATAGTACGATACAAGCTACGTAAACCATTTTTTACAACTACTGGGCATTTACGTAGTAAAGATGTGATGCTTCCAAATGGAATACGACTATAATAATATGACTCAAAAAATTGTAAAATATCACTTCTGGTCATCAATGATAATTGCGGTGTACGCAAGGCACCTGCCCAATGTATTAATTGCGGATGAGATTTGCCTTCTTTAACCCCCGCTAAAGTTAATGTTTGGGTTACTGCAGCTTCACTCCATAACATAAATGGCGTTGTGGCATCAACTACTAATTGTTGCGACTGCTCCCAAATAGGTACCAATACATTCAACATCGATTGATCTACCAACGGAAAATCTTGTAAACGTTTCCAATGTGGATAACCATCAAAATCAAAAAAGTAACTTATATCTGCCTTGGGCATACAACCAATTGTAACAACCAACTGACCAGTATTAAAAAAGTAACCCGGATATTGATATTGCGGAAAAGTAGCGTTCACCACTCCCATATCAAAATAAGTTTTCTTTACCCAATCTGCCGTTGGATCTTCAGTAGGTTCAGGCGATACAACCAAATCAGCTTTGTTAGCCAATGGCATCAATACATCTAACAACTTTCCTGTAAACACAATATCCGCATCAATTACCAAAAACTGTTCGCCTTTAAATCGTTCGTCGGTTAAAAAAAATATTTTAGCAGCTGCCCATCCAAAATTTTTAGCTTCAAATTGAATCAATGATACCTGCCAATACCGCTCAATTTCTTGGGTTGAAAAAGCACCATTCAACTCATCTTTGATCAAATAAATAGGCACATCAGGATAATAATAGCGTATGCTTGCAACGCATATTTTACAAAACCAAACATCCGTTTTATTAACGGTGATAGCAATCTTCATATTGATGTAGTAGCGTAAGTAGAAGGTGAAGAAATAGATGCAGCGACTAGTTGCAAAAAAGAAGTTTGTTCCGCTTCCCAATGCAAACGCTCTTGTGCCAATGCATGAGAGTTCTTTCGGTGCAATTGTAATAAATGCGCATCTGTTGCATAGTTAGCCAAAATAGCTGCCAAACCAGCTGCATCGTAAGGTGCGTAGGTACAACCAGTATCGGAATACTGTTCCCAAAACTGCTGTTGTGCCTTGGTTTGTGAATATACAATAGCATTACCTGCTAATAAATACATATAAATTTTATTGGTTAAACAAACCGTTCTATTGGCTATATGGGGTACTTCACAAGCCAACCCTATATGGCATTGACTAGCCAATGAAACAATAGCGGCTTCAGCAACAGGTGCATGCCAAATTATTTGCTGCAAATGGCTATTTGTTGTACGCAATAATCCATTAAAATATAATTTTAAAGCCGGTGTTACATTACCCAACAAATGCAATACAATGGGCTGTGTTGGCAATAAATTCATAGCGGCAATAACGGTCTCCAACCCCCTATCTTTGCCTACATGTTGCGAAAACCAAAATAATTGTAAAGGCACTTGCGGTATGGTTGTAACAGTTGGCAAAGCGTATGCTTTTGTAAAACAATTTTGTACCGTGGTTATGGGCACTTGAGGAAACAACTGTTGATAGGCTTCAGTAATTAACGGACTTGCACCTGTTGCCCATGATAAGGCTGGTACAAATTGCTGTTCAATTGCAACGACTTGTTGTTGTGCCAACGTTCCCTCAGCGGATTCACCCCTATGGTAATCTTCAAAATCAAATGAGGCCGTAGCACCATATCGCTTTGCCGCAGCTACCACCGCTGGCAATGCCCCTAAATTATGACCACGATAATGTGTAGCTTTTATTTGCAAAGCTGCACTAAGCAATGCCTTTGCATACAATGCTTGCCCATAACTAGCCCACCTAAAATGAGGGCCCATTAAACGAAACAACCACCCATAACATTTACTTTGTAATCGAAGCCATTTATACCGCCACGGAGCATTTTCAGCATTTTGCCCTACCTGTTTCCAATCAATGTTGCGATGCGTTGCAAATAAAGCATCATCCAATGCCGTGGCCCAAGGTGAAATAGGTACGTACAATACCGTAACTTGATAACCAGCATCAGCCAATGACAAAGCCTCTTTTACCAATCGAGGGTTGGCACTCGGTTGACCCGATGTTACCAATACAATGTTACCAGTTGTTTGTTGAGGCTGCATGAAAGTTTTCTAAAAAAAAACTGGGTGTTAACTGACTTATTAATTTGTTGGGGTAGCTGATGCATGCAAACTTAAATATTGTTGTGCAATTACCTTAGCATCAAAACGTGCTGCTGCATGTTGCCTACAAGCTGTTCTATCAAATTCCGATAATTGTTCTAGAGCAGCAATCATACCTTCAGTATGCGCTACTTTAAAACCTGTAATACCTTCATCAACCACCTCCGTTACGGAGCCTTTCTCAAATGCAATGACGGGTGTACCACAAGCCATCGCTTCTATCATTACAATTCCAAATGGTTCGTTCCATTCAATAGGCATTAATAAAGCCTTGGCTTTACCCAACCATTCATTTTTTTGTGCGTCATTTACGGCACCAATATATTGAATTTGTGTACCATCAATATGCGGCGCTATTTCAGTGTCAAAATAAGCTTGCTCATCTGCCAATGGCGATACATTACCGGCAATTACCAATCGTTGCTGCGTTGCTTTTGCAACAGCAATAGCCGTATGACAACCCTTTACCTTTTCAATTCTTCCTAAAAACATTAAAGGAGCATCAACTGCAACAATGGGTACAAGTTGGTACTTATTAAATTGTATAGCATTGTATACTGTATGCCAATTACCTGTAACCCCTGCTCTTTCAATTAAATTGGTGCTACAACCAGTAAATACCAATTGCCGATGCGGTAACCGCTGTATCATGCGTATATTACCACTAGTAATTTCTCTACCATAAGTCATTATTTTTTTTACCTTAAATGGTAATACGGGCAATAGGTATAATAATCTACCAAAATTATGTATCAAATCATATTGCTTTCTACGCTTCCATAAAAACCGCCATGCGGTAAATATCGCTTTTTGTGCATCTTTTTTGGTTGGCGGAAAACCAACTTTCCCATATCCATACACCCTACAACCCGGTACAGTAGAGCCATTAGTGATTAACAAATCTACCTCATGCCCCATTTGCTGATAGGCTTGTGCAAACATATCGACCAAACGTTCGTGACCGCCATACCCTTGTACCGGTATCAAAATCCCCGGATCCATCACTATTAATATCTTCATAAAGCCAATATGCTTTTATATAATTGTTGGTACTGATGAGCAACTGTTTCAAAATGAGTTACGGCAGGTATTTGTGTACGAGCAGTTTCCAGTAAAGCAGGTGTTTGTATCAGTAATTGTATTTTTTGTTGTAAAGATGTGGCACTATTAAAATCAAACAGCCACCCATTAACGCCATCCGTTATTTGTTCGGCATTGCCATATACGTTGGAAGCAATAACGGGTATACCTGCTGCAAAAGCTTCTTGAATTACTAACGGACTCATTTCACAAATCACCGATGGTAATACCAAGCAATCGTATGCTTGCAATGTTGCTACCATTGCACCAGCGTTGATGATACCACCCCATGTAACGGGTAAATGCTGTGCCATTTCCTTACATTCGGCTACATAATCTGGCTCCGTTTCTGGCCCATACACCGAAAGCGACACAGCACCAACGGGTAACGTTTGCATTGCTTTTAATAAAAGATGTAACCCTTTCGATGCACCTATTCTACCAACAAATACCAACCGTAAAGTGGTTGAATGCGTACGTGTTGCAGTAAAGCTACTACTACTTGGCAGCCCTTGTTGTATCAATTTTAGTGTGGATGCTGCTACCCCATTTTGCAATAAAACTTGTTGGTACCATTTGGTAAGTACCACCAACTTACTACTCATTTGTGCAAGTTGTAATAACCTGTGTTGTAATGATTGTATTAAAAAAGGGTGTGCCAAAGCAGTACCCAAACTATTACCCCAACCAATGCTATTAAAGCCTGCTTTAAACATTAAAGTACCTAAGCTATGTACCATTGATAATTTTGCACCCCTCAATCCCTTTTGGTGTAAAGCACAACTACTACACTTATATACATCAATTATACCATCGCAAACAACAGCATCTTTAAACAATAAGTTATTGCTGATACAACTGTACCCAGCTAAATGAAGTGTGGTTACAATAGGTATTGCCATGGAGTGTACGGCTGTAACATGCAATATACCAACACCATTACTGCCACCAACTGCTTGAAAATGCACCAAATCAGGTGATACATTTTTAATAACTGCTGTAAAATTTGTTAATCCATCAGGTGCTCTTTCACCCATAATCAATGCCCTATCTACAACAGATGGTTCGGCATATTGTATCACCGTAATACCCTCATACACATATTGAGTGGTAGCAGTGGCACCATAACCCGGTATCACTACAGTCACTTCATGGCCTTGCTGTAGTAAAGCCTTACTCAATGCATAGGTATACACTTCTGTACCAGCAGTTTGCTGTGGTAAAAAATGCTGTAATACTTGAACAATTTTCAATGCAGTAGATTGGTTGGAAACAGATACAAAAAATTAAAAAAGATGATTATCAATTATTAAGAAACTAATAATGACGTAAAAAACATTTCACTATTGCCCCTTTCCTATCAAACGTTGTAATTTATTTACGGGCAATAATGATTGAATTAGTTGCAGCGCACTTACTTTATAGCCCTTGAGCAATATACCTACTGCCGTAAAATTACCCGTTAACATAAAACGAATGATTTTATGGCAATAAATCCTAATAAAATTCCGCTTTGCCTTTGCTATTGCTGCGGCATCAAGCGGTACTTGGGCTTGCGACAATGCATCCATCACCAACAAATGCCTACTTACCAACGCTTGGTAATCTTGCTGCTCATATTTATTTTCCTGCGCATCATGTTGCCGCCACCAAAGCAGGGCTGGCCAAAACTGCACACAATCATATTGGGCTGATAAACGCAGCCATAATTCAGTATCGCCTACATAACGTTTGCCACTAAAACCCCCTACTGCATCAAAAGCTGCTTTACGAATGATGGCACCACCCGGACCAGCATAAAAAAATGATTGCACTAAAAAATGGGTTTGATATGCAACCTGTGGTGTAAACAACCTTGGAAAATGAATAGCATCGTTGGGCGGACCAAAATAACTAAAACCATACGCTGCACTAGGATGTTGTTCCATCGCCTGTACCATTGCTGCAATGGTATGCGGATAAATCATATCATCAGCATCAACGTATTTTAAATATATACCCGTTGCTAAAGAAGCAGCCCGGTTTCTATTACCATAATCGCCCAAATTATGGGGATTTCGGTACAATTTTATTCTTGCATCAGCAGCAGCAAACTGCTCACATATCGCCACCGTTCCGTCTGTTGAACAATCATCCGTAATAATCAACTCCCAATGTGTATAGCTACTAGCTTGCACACTTTTTATAGCGGCTCCTATATAAGCTGCCCTATTATAGGCCGTCATTAACACACTAACTAAAGGTAACTCCATGAACTATTTTCTTAACAATCGTACAATAAAATTAGGAAGCCAAGGCTGGTCTAACCTGCTGCCATATAATTTTTGAGGAATGCGTATTTGTGTACTACGAGCATACATTTGCAATAACGCAATAATAGCTGCTGCATTGCGGTGTGCATCAAAATATGTTTGTACATATGTATGGGCTGCTTGCTGAATAGCAACTGCTTTTTCAGGATGCTGTAATAAATACTGAATGGCTGCTACATAACCGTTAACTTCATTTTGTGGAATAGTAAAACCTCTTTCAGGCGCTTGCACTACTTCAGCAACACCTCCAGGTAAATCATTAACCAATACAATGGCACCAGCCTTCATGGCTTCTACCAATACTACGGGTAACCCCTCTGCTAATGATGGCAGCACCAAACCATGCACTTGTTGCATGTAACGATACAATGTAGCAGCAGGCAATTTTCCTAAAAACTGTACATTGGCATCGGTCAACCAAATACCCTGTGCCGCTGCAGCTGCTGCGCCTTCGCCAGCAATGAACCATTGTACAGCAATACCAACTTTTCGTAAAGCAGCATCTATCAATGGCAATATATCATAGCCTTTTTCTGGTGTACACCTACCTGCAAACAATAATTGCAAAGTGGTATTATGAAAGGGCTGAGGCGAAAAGGTAATGTCTGGTACCGGAAACCAAATACGATGTACTGCTTTTTGAGGCAACAATGTTTTCAATCGACTTTCAATAGGGGCAGCTACACACAAATAACCATTTACCTGCGCTTGATGCTTTACTGCTAAATCATAATAATAAGCATAATCACCATGTACCATCATTACTACGGGGTGTGGTAAACCCAACATAGCCACCATCGCCAACTCTAGCCAGTCATGTGCTACCAACAAGGCATCACTTGGTATTAACTGTGCTAACTGTTTACAGGTATAATAAAAGTTCCATTGGGGTTGGTAATAAAATACGGTTACAGATGCAACACCAGGTATTACAGGCACTTCAAATTGTGGATGCTGCTGTTGATTAATGGTATAGATGATGTGTTGGGACACCATTCCTTCGGGTTGGTACTGTATCAAATTACTGATAACAGCCAACACACCCCCACCACCGCCATTATGAAAATGATATACCTGCATCGTTTTATTTTACCAAATACCGCAGAACCTGCTTGGTAAATTGTAATCGGTTGTATTGAAAATATCGTGTAATCAATAAAAAATAATATCGCAATGCCTTGGCCTTATAACCCTTGTATTGTAACAACATGGAGAGCACAGCTACCAACGACATGTAGTCACTCTTCCGCTGTAGGGCATTTGGTACATTACCCACAACCAATGGCAAATAACCAGCATACCGCTTGTGCAACGCCAAACTATCAAGCAACCATGACTCGTTAAGCTTACCTTCCGAAAAATGTTCTAACAACACTTGCTGTAGTACTTTTATATGATAACCAGCTTGGTGAATTTGTAAACTAAAATCAATATCATAACAATGAAACCCTTTGAGTAACCCTTCATTAAATGGATGTTGCTGCCAAATTACTTTGGTGGTGGCCATTAATACACCATCAATAACGGCTACTGCACTATAATTTTCTTGTTGTGGGTTGTAATGCGCTGGTACAACCTTACCACTTTGTTTAAAATGTTGTATGGCGGTAACACGGTATAAACTCGTATCACAGGCCGACCATACAGCGGCATAGGCAGATTTGTACACCGTTCCTGAAATACCTACCAATCCTACTTTATTATCTTCAAAAGCTTGCATCAACATATGCCCCCAATCGGCAGTATGCAACACCACATCTTCATGTATAAAACATACATAAGCAAATTGTGCAGTGGCAGCTAACCTGTTGTATACACTACAAATACCTTCATCACTCCCTTTGTTATGCGCTACCAATATTTCATGCGGCACACCAATGGTTTGGGCTATATTAAGGCGTACGGCTTGCAACAAAGCATCATCAACAGAACAAATAATTACACTGATCATATTATACCGATGGCTTTTTTAATAAACCCCGTTTTAAATCCACCATACACACTTCCCTTTATTACCCAATACCAACCTTTTAGCCATTGCCGAAGTTGTAAACAATGCAACCCCTTTTGGCCCATATCTAACCCAATATAATAGTTATTTATTTTTTTGATGGGGGCTAATGCTTGTCCTTGTAAAAAAGGTACAAGTTGCATACGCATGGTATAATCATAACGTTCTTTATAAGCATTACTGGTAGCGGCATGCGCCTTTGCAATCACACTACTATCGTGATACCTAAATTTATTATAGGGTGTATTTACATAAGCAATGGCGCCAACCAAAGCAAAACGTATCCACAACAACCAATCGCCGTTGGTTGTAAATCCCTTTGGGACACCGCCAACTTGCTCAAAAGCTTTTTTGGAAAACAACACTGCACTAGCATTCGGAATAGTATTACGATGTATTAAAAATTGTTGCAAATAACGAGTACCATCCATTAAAAAAGAGGTATTAAAAACCGAACTATCTGGTAAACTTGCTGTATAATCTAACCAACTACCAGTAATAACACCTAGGCTATTCATGCGCTCACTTTGGCAATAAGCCAACACTGCAGTGGGCTGTGTTATTATACGATCAGCCAAAGCGGCTAACAAACCTGGTGCAGCCACATCATCAGATTCGGCCATCCAAATATAATCGCCTTTAGCTATTGCAATACCTTTTTGCCACTGTGCAAATGTGCTACCGCTGTTTACTGTATTGCGTACAAATTGTACTGTTGGGTGTGCTGCTATAAATGCTTCAATTATGGCTACACTATTATCAGTTGAGCAATCATCTAATATAATAACCTCATCAGGCTGCCGATCTTGTTGCAATACACTCTCTAGCCGCTCTTGTAAATAAGGCGCATGATTGTAGTTGGGTATAATGGCAGTGATAAACATAAATAGTTATGAAGTACTAAATACTACATAAAGTTGTTGTTATTTATTAAACAAACGTTGTAATTGCTTAAAAGGCCATAACAGTGCCGCACCTAATTGATAACTCATACTGCTATATATCTGTTGCTTCACATTTTCAAACTGTAATTTTTCTTGTTGCAGTTGATGGTAGCGCCGTAACATGGTAATAGGCTCGGGATAATACTGTTGGTACAATGCCGCATGGTGCATAACTAATTGCTGCTCTAAAAATGCCCTCTTAGCTGTATCTGCTGCAATATCACCAACCATTGAAACAGCATGTTTTCTGTAATAAAACAATACCTCAGGTATACGATACACCAAACCGCCATTGGTCAGCATACGCAACCACAAATCCCAATCTTCCCAACCATAACGCATATAAGTGGCATAGCCTCCTACTTTTTCAAAATCATATTTTCGGAACATAGCCGAACAAAAAATTACATTCTGCTGCAACATGGTTTGCATTGAAAAATCTGGCAACAACCATTCACCGGTTTCAGTACCAAAAAATGCTGCTTTACTATATACTAAAATGGTAGTAGGGTGCTTTTCAAATTGAGCAACCGCCTTTTCTATATAGGTGCTTGCAATGGTATCATCAGCATCTAAAGGCAATATATAGGTACCCTTGGCTTCGGCAATACCATTGTTACGTGCCTGCGCCAACCCCATATTACTTGTATGCAACACCCTCGTTTGTGGAAACTGTAACTCCGCTAATAAGGCAACCGTTGCAGCATCGGTGGAGCCATCGTTTACTACAATAGCCTCCCAATGCACATAGGTTTGCGCCGCTACCGATGCCAAAGCATCCATAACAAAAGCCCCTTGGTTGTAACAAGGTATAATTACCGAAACCAATGCTGTGGTTGTTTGCATTATTTAACCTGTATTAAAATTTAAAATTGTACTTAACAGCCTTTTAAATACCTGTGTATACTTTTAATAGCATACGGCAATGGTTCCAATGTAAAGGGAACTTGCCTTGTTGCCTTAAACGCTGCATGGCTATTTTAGTAGCAGCATAATCACCAGCCTTATAAAATTGATAGATATAATACGCTGCTATGGCTTGTTCCATTTCAGTTGTTTGAACGGCTGCATATGACCATGGTTCAGGTTGATAGCGTTCGTTCACTGCAAAGTATTGTACCAACGCAGGGGCTGCTTGTAAATCAGATAAAATAGACCGATACAAGCCAGCACTTTCTTTTCTGAAACGCTCTTCAAAAGATGCTGTTTTGGAGTTAGGATGCACCCTAAAATGAGCAATGGTATCATCAATCAACACGATGCGTTCTTGACCATAAGCACATAAAAAACGCAACCACAAAGCCAAATCCATTACATAGTGCAACTGTGTATTAACGCCTCCCAATGCCTTTACAACCGCTAATTGATAAAATGCCCCAGGCTGATTGATACGCTGCTCCACAATGGTGGTAGCCGTATCTGCAAATAACATACATCGGTGCAATTGCATGGTAGCATTGGTACCCTCTTCAAAAATGCGACAATAACCACTTACTTGCAATGCTTGCGGATGTTGCATAAATGCATGTGCAATAGCAAACAATGCCCCCGGCTCCAAATAATCATCACTATTAATCCAATTAAAAATAGTACCTGTGCAATGGGCCAGTCCTTTATTAATGGCATCACTCTGCCCTTTATCTGGCTCACTTACCCAATACGTAATATGGGCAGCATATTTTTCAATGATTTGTACCGTATCATCAGTACTGCCACCATCAATAATAATATACTCAAGGTTAGGATACCCTTGGTTTATAATTGATAAAATGGTTTGCTCTATATATGCCCCTTGGTTATAAGAGGGTGTAATGATTGATATAGTTGGGTAATGGGTCAGCATATAAATACAAATAAAATATTAAAAACAAGCCTATGCTCCAGCTTCATTGCCGGCAACCACTTGTTGCAACATGCTATAAAATCGTTTACCAAATTGTTGTATGTGTAAACTATAATCAATAGGCGGTACGCTTGAGCCTTGCTGCAAATAAGTAGCAATAATTTCAGCCAGCGCTTCAGCATCAGTAGCATTAAAATAAGTACCATTACTGCCCAACTGCTCTTGATGTACCGCTAAGTTAGAGGCTATAACCGCTGTACCCAATGCCTTGGCATCTTCTACCACCGTACTCCATCCCTCAAATAAGGAAGGTTGTATTACTGCTACTGCATGTTGCATTAAACACAGTTGTGCTCCCCTATCAATTAATCCCAATAAATGCACCTGCGATGCAATACCTGCTGCATCAATAAATGCAAGTAATTGATTGTAATAACCAGGGTTGCGATAATCATCGGGCTTACCAGTAAACACTACATGGCAAGTTACCCCAGCCTGTTGCAATGCCTGTATGGCCTGCAATACAACCATATGATTTTTATGTTGCCAAAACTGATTGCATACAATAAAATATTGAGCTGGTAAACCAAATTGTTGTAACAAAGTTTCAATTGCGTAACCATCTATTGGTGGGTGGGTTACTGCAAATGGTATTACGGTAACCGGACAATGCTTTTGAAAAGCTGTTTGTGCCCAATCAGCCGCCGCTGCTGCACTGCTCAACACTAACCTGCTGTTACCAGCACCTACTTTGGCTAAAAACTGATTGCGATGTGCCAACTCCCATGCTTCAAAAAACTGTGGATAATAACAATGCTGAAAATCAGGCATCCAATATATTTTATGCGGTACTTGGTCGAACACCGCATCATCAACCGCCGGAAAAATAGCAGATACTTCTTTACCACTCAACCGTTTGTCAATTACATCGTTACCTAACAGCATACGTAAACCCTTATTTACCGCTGCTTCCAACCAATTGCGTTTGTATTGATAAGGATTACGGTATTGCAAATAACGATACCCTGTTTGCTGCGCCACTTCGTAATCAGCTGTTCGATTGCTCAATATCACAAGGTTTGGCTGCTCCGCATCGGGCAATGTACCCAATGCATGTATCAGGTTTAAAATATAATAGGTACCACCTATCCAACCCTCATTAACGGTAAATAATAAACCTAACGAAATTCTTTTGCCCATGCGATGTATTGTTGAAAACCTTGTGGTATGCTTACTTGTGGTTGGTAGCCCCATTGTTGAATGGTATGGATAGAAGCCTGCCAATTAATAGGATCACCTGCTTGGGTAGTACCCATAAAATGATACGGTTGTTGTAAATAACCAAAAAACAACGCAGCCGCATCTTTAATATACCATGCAGTGCCATTGGCTACATTTACAGTACTGCCATCAAAAGCAGCCTTTTGTAAGGCCAATGCTATAACGGCTACCAAATCGGTGATATAAATAAAATCCCTGCTTTCTTCTCCACTACCAAATACTGCAACAGTATCATGCAAACGGGCTTTTTGAAACCAATCCCATAATAATTGCTTTTTTAAACCCGGACCATAAGCTGAAAATATACGCAATGCGATGGTGGGCACTTGGTAAAGTTGAGCAAACTCCTTACACAACAATTCACTTTGGTATTTATGCCAACCATAGGGCGATATGGGTTGTGCTGCTGCATTTTCTGCTATTGGCAACGTGGTAGGGTTGCCGTAAACGGCTGCACTGCTGAGCTGTATAAATTTACAAGTAGGTTTTTCAGTTCTGATGGCTTCTAAAACATCAAACACCAACTTTACATTCAAATAATAATCACGTTGGGGTTGTGTTACTGAGGCAGCTACACTTGCAGCGCCTCCACAATTGATACAAGCATCAAACTGATGTGCACCAAACAAACCCTTGAACTGCTCATTACTAGCATCTATTAATAAATAACGATCTGCCGTATAATCTACCACAACATCTGCACCCCATACTTCATACCCTTGGACATGTAAATACTGTTGCACATGTGAGCCTATAAAACCCTTTGAGCCGATTACTAAAATTTTCATATTGGTTCATTTAGCATTTTAATGACTTTAGCAGGATTACCAGTTACTAAAGCATAAGGAGGTACATCTTTTGTAACAACACTTCCTGCTGCTACAATAGCACCTTTTCCTACAGTAACACCTTTTAGAATAGTGGCATTAAAACTAATCCATGCATAATCTTCTATAACTATAGGTGCAGTTTGTATTGAACCTTTTTCTGTGGGATGTCCTTCAATTATTAATTTCTTATATGTAGCTGCTCTTTCAAGTGCATCAATTTCATGGCTATTGGTATCGATAATGTTGACATTGTGAGAAACCAAAACATTATTGCCAATAATGACTTTTTCTCCTGACCAAATTTTACTTCCCGTTCCTACAAAACAATCCTCTCCTATTGATATGCTTCCTCCATATTTAAAAACCAATAATTCACCTCTAACATTTGTACCCTTGTTGATTTTAATTTTAGATATATCTCCACTTCCATTGTAAACAACAGCTTCAGAATGAAATACACCTCCATTATTAGTTACTTGTTCGTTGCAGCGTAGTACTTTAGTAGCATTTATCTGCTGCTCAAGTATTTCATGCACTTTATAACGTTGCATCAACCACCATATAAAACGCTTAACCATAATATTTTTTTTAAAAAAGTCGTTTACTTTTTAATTAAACGCTTTATTTTATTTTTTATTTGCTGTACCAATTTCGTGATTAATGAAGATGACATTTGGGGAGATTGTAAATCTGGTAATGCAGCAAAAAATTGATCACGATACAAATTATCATAAGGTTGATAGACTTCTATACTTTTTGGATGAACCATAGGAAAAGAAATGGTATCAATAGGTAAAAAACCCAACACTGAATTAGTGTCAAATGTGTGTGAAGCTTCTTCACCAAAACCAATATTGCTGATTAAGTTTTTTTGGGGGATAATACCATAGCTTCCATTTATGATTCTTGAAAATATAAATTGATAATCCCACCAACTAACATTCCTTTCGTGATATGCTTTACTAACACCATTTACATAAACTTGACGCTCTCTATCATGCGTAAAAAAATTATTAAATTTTTCCTGCACAGTAACATCGCCCCAGGCAGTGGCATAATAATCATACAATAACCAACTACGTCGCCATGTAGCCCAACCCCATATACCCGATTGGTAACTAAAAAAATAATCAGCATCGGTTGCGCTAAACTGTGGCAATAAATTAGTACCTGCTATGGAATGTATGGTACTGTTGGTTGCATATCGCTCCAATAAAGTTTCACAAAACGGAAAAAAAGAGGCAGAAGGCAAACAATCATCTTCTAAAATAATACCCTGCTCCACCTGCTCAAAAAACCAACTAATAGCGCCAGCCGGACCTTTACCACAACCCACATTTTCAGTTCTAAATAAAGTGTGTAACTCTACCTCCCAATCAATAGCAGCCAACAACCACTCACGTACTTCGGTACATTTTGCAGCATCTTCAGCATGGGTTGGTCTTGGCCCATCGGCTGCAATGTATAAATATTTTGGACGTACCGCTCTTATACGTTCAAATACCTGTTGCGTAGTATGCAACCGGTTAAATACAATAAATAAAATGGGCGTATTAAACATGTGGTATCAATAATTGCATGGCAGCTTGCCATTGCATTGGAGTAAATAATTGTTGGTAACGTTGTTGCCCTGCCATACCCATTTGCATACACAATGCAGGTTGCTGTAACAATTGCAGCAAGGCGGCTACGGCAGCAGCAGTATCTTGTACAGGTACTACATAGCCTGTTTTTTGATGCAGCACTGATTCAGGTAAGCCACCATGGTTAGCTACTACACATGGCAAAGCATGACACATGGCACCAACTACTGCAATACCATGACTTTCCAATAAACTTGGTTGAAAATACACCGTTGCTTGTTGGTACCAATGTACCACATCATCTACATTACCAATAAAACGAATGCCTTTGTTGCCGGCTACGGCTTGGGTACTGCTGTTCATTAAGCTACCATCGCCAGCCCAAACAAACTGTACATCGGGTAATTGTGCCATCACTTGTTGTGCAACGGCTATAAAAAACTGTGGATTTTTATAAGGCTCCAAAGAGCCGATAGTCAACACCATTAAAGGCTTGGCTTTACCTACAGCAGGCGATAATGGTATAGGTGTATAACTATTATACACTGCATGTATACCATTATGCGGTTGCCCTTTGCACCAATGTTGCCACAACTGTTGTTGCGCTGCATGTGATACGGTAATAATTTGTTGTTGCTTACGCAACCCATATTGCACTACCCTATATTTAATACCATCAAGCGGCTGTTGGGTAGCCGTATGCAATACATAGGTAATAGGGAGTGGTAGTAAAAAACTGTACAAATATTGCTCAGGGTAGCCAACACTAAACAATAGGCTACCAAAGCGATGCGTACTAATTAAATCGCACCAATAATGCAGCTCTTTTATTTGGTAACGCAACAAATGCCGGCGATGTAAACCCTTGGGTATAGTATGCCATTGCACACACCAAAAATCAAAAGGAGCATGTAACAAAGGTACACCTTGTTGGGTAAGCCAAGCAGCCATAGTAGCATCGATACCATTGCCACTTACCAATAAAGTAATATGATACCCCTGCTGCTGTAAAAATGGTATCAGCGAAAATAAGTAAGTACGGGTACCACCTTTTTCGCCAAACTCCGCCACCAATAATAATTGATGAGGGCTTCCCTTTTGCTGTCGCAACCCACGTATACGCCACCATAATTTTAGCAAGGCTGCAACCAACATCTACTATTTTTTTTGATAGATAAAAGTTAAAGAACCGTCTTGTTGTTGCACATAATAATCAGCCAATGCTGTACGATGTAGCCCTACAAAATACTGCACAAACTGCACCACATCAACCATATTGATTGTTGGGGCAGAAGTTATGGTGTTACGTTGCCACCACTTACGTTGTGGCATGGCAGTAGCAGAACCTGATATGTTAAAAACTACTTTTTGTACTACCCCATTGGGTGCCGCAAAAAAATCAGCAATAAATGTATTGAACGTTAAAAATATATTAGTAGGCGGCGTATAAGTAACAGCTGCTGTGGCTGTTTGTAATTCAGGTAAACAAATCCTTGCGCTAGTAGGTACCTTTACACCCCAAGGCCCTGTACGGGTAGCAGCTGTATGATTATATAAATGTTGCACCATTGTTAAGTACCATAAACTCGGCTTTTGAGGCGACTCAACCGGATGCCATTGGTGAAATACTAAATAATCAGCAGCGCCCATCGTATTTCTATAAAACCCATGTTGGGTTAAACGTTGGTACAAATCATCATCCTCAGCACCCCATACCATATAATATTCATCAAACCCTTGTATAGTTTGCAACGCAGCAGTGGCTACAGCACAAAGTCCTACATAATTTTGCTCGTAATGAACACCAGTGGTAACCCAATCACCAGCGGTTACATCATAATGCTCAGGCAAATAAAAACAACTGAACGTATAAAATTGTTGGGTATAGTTTAACTGACTTATAGCGGCTAAATATGCAGGACCAACCAATAAATCAATATCGTACAACAATACAACATCGCCATCGGCTTGCTGAATACCGGTATTCAATGCATGTGCCCGGTTCCAAAACCAACCACGGGTATCACTGTATATATAATTAGCAAAAGGGTAATTTGCAAGCAATGTTTGTACAGCGGTGGCTTGGGGAGCATCGCTACCATAATCAACCAACAACACTTTAAAATGCGTATAGGTTTGTGCTGCCAAAGCATCAAATGCCCGTTGTACCCGATCAATGGCCCTATTGCGATATCCAATTACTATAGTGAATTGTACCATTTGGTTATTTAAAAAATTTGGAAGCAAGGGCTTTGCTGAAACTTTTAAAATGTTGGCGAACGCCTTTTTTACCCTGTTGCCACAAAGCCAGCTCATGCTGTGCTTCATGATGTTGCTGTGCTAATTGAGCAATATACTGTAGCTTTTGGTTGAAATGCGCAGGGTGAATAATAGCATCGTAAGCTACTGGTACCGCCGGCACAGACCATACTTTTTTTGAAAACACCAACATATTTTGTTGGTACCACCACTCTACTTGAGGGTGGTGCCATATGGAGGAACGCAACAAATCATACGCAGCAAATCCTTCTGCAGCAAATAACGACATCCAATATGCTGGCCATTGTTCGTTTAAATGATGTTGTCCCCACTGACCGGGTACTGCCGCACCAAACACAACGGTATCGGCATGTGCACAGATGCTCTTTACAAAATCTGCCGCTGCTGCTGGCGGTAAATGCTCAGCTACTTCTAAGCAAATAGCCAGATCAAATTGCTTACCAATTGCAAAGGGTTGGGTTAAATCAGCCGCAATAAAAGTATCAGTCGTAATATTTTCAAACAACTGTGTACGGTTTACATAATCACCATCAATACCGGTGATATGATCAACGCCATGGTGTTTAAACACTTTAAGCCAAGTACCAATACCACAGCCCACATCTAAAACAGATTGTGGTTGAAAAAGTTGCATCATAATTGGAACAACTACTTCAGCCGCTTGCGTATTATGTACCGATGTTTCGTGGATATACATATATTATTTTTCAGAAAATGTAATCGTGTCAAAATAAAATTGATTCAACTGATCATCGAGTAAATAGCCCGATAATAATGGATCAGATGAATTTAAATCAAAATAAAAAGCATTGTAAATAATGTCGTAATCATACTCCTGTGTACCCAAATACAAATCGCAATGATAACGACCTTGTCCGTAAACAGGCAACTGCTGAAAGTTTATTTGAAAAGTACCCTTACTCACTGGTTGTGTAAATAATTTTTTAGCATAATGCTTGTTATTAACCGCCATGATGGGTTTGTTGAACTTATCTTTAATTACCAAACCAATCACCAAATCAGATACGGCATTAGGTACTGCAAAATCAATTTCAACTGAACAAGACGCTCCCGAATAAAAATGGATAGATGAAACCCCATTTACATACAAACGAGCAGCAAGTAAACCATAGTCACGATCATATACTTTGCTCTCGTTATGGTTCAAATCAAACACACCAGTACTAGCTTCAAAATTTGAAATGGCACCATCGCTTTTTAATAAATAACTATTGATAATACTAGCAGTAGTACCATCTTCAACGATGCTGCCCTGCGCCATTAATATAGATCGTTTACATAAATTTTGTATGGCTTCCATATTATGGCTCACAAACAACACCGTTCTACCCGATTGATGGCTCACTTCCTTCATTTTGCCCAAGGCTTTTTTCTGGAAATCAGCATCGCCTACGGCCAATACTTCATCTACAATCAAAATTTCGGGTTCTAAATGTGCAGCCACCCCAAAAGCCAAACGAACGTACATACCGCTACTGTAGCGCTTTACAGGTGTATCAATGTAACGTTCAACCCCAGCAAAATCTACAATTTCGTCGAACTTGCTACGAATTTCATTTTTTGACATGCCCAATATGGCGCCATTTAAAAAAATATTATCACGGCCGCTCAACTCAGGGTGAAAGCCGGTACCCACTTCTAGTAAGCTTGCAATACGACCTTTTATTTTGATAGTACCGGTAGTAGGTGTGGTGGTTTTACTCAATATTTTTAACAAGGTACTTTTACCAGCGCCATTACGACCAATAATACCCAACACTTCGCCTTGCTGCACATTAAAGTTAATATCTTTCAACGCCCATACATAATCGCTGCTACCTTTAGCTGTACGATCGTTGGTTTCACCAATTTTTAAATACGGATCTTCCTTACCCCGAATTTTGTGCCACCAGCGGTTTACATCATGCGCCAACGCACCCGTACCCACCTCACCCAAGCGGTACATTTTTGAAATATTATCTACCTGTATAACAGTACTCATGTATTATTTTGTAAGTGTAAATTCTTAATAACTAAAAGGTAAAAGTAAAAACGAACTATTCATATAACATTCATTATACATCATTCCTCATTCCTCATTACCCCAAACCGTAATTCTGCATTCATCATTCATTATTCCTCATTCATCATTCCCCATTCATAATTCATCATTCATAATTCCTCATTCCTCATCCTACATTCCCCATTAACCAACGCATATCTTTCCCCACTCTCCTCACAAACCGCCACTCCATGTTCATTAAAATGCAATCGATGTCCGTAAGCACTCACCCAACCAATTTGTTGTGCCGGATTACCTACAACCAAAGCATAAGGCAATACAGGTTTTGTAATAACAGCGCCGGCACCTATCATAGCATAGCGACCAATTTCATTACCACAAACAATAGTAGCGTTGGCCCCAATGCTAGCTCCTTTGCGTACGAGGGTAGTTTTATATTCGTGTTTGCGTACAATAGCACTACGTGGATTAATCACATTGGTAAACACTACAGACGGACCAACAAACACTTCATCTTCACAAATAACACCAGTATATAAGGAAACATTGTTTTGAATTTTAACCCCATTACCAATCACCACCTGCGGCAATACCACAACGTTTTGTCCTAACGAGCAATTACTACCAATTACACTTCCTCCCATAACGTGACTAAAATGCCAAATTATAGTACTATCGCCTATTACAGCCCCATCATCAATAACTGCCGTTTCGTGTGCTTTATAACCCATTTTTTATTTTAATTAATGATGAATGATGAATGCATAATTAAGAATTTTTTATATTGCTTTAATTATGAATGATGAATGCATAATTATGAATTTTTTATACTTGTAGTTGTAACCTTTTTTCAGTTAATAAAAAATTGCATTCATCATTCATCATTCATCATTCATCATTCATCATTCATCATTCATCATTCATCATTCATCATTCATCATTCATAATCCCTTCTTCGCACTCAAAATAATACTCTTCAATAATTTATGCAATTGACTAGCTTCATTAAATAAGGTATTAAACTTTTCTGTAGAAATATAATTTGTAGCAACTAACAGTTCTAACCAGTAGATCGACTCGTCACATTCTTTTTGTGAGATGGCAAGTTTATGAATAAAATCTTTTTTACTTTCAGCATTTTGAGATTCACGAATATTAGCACCAACAGATGTACCACTTCGCAACACTTGTTTTGCTAATACGTATTCTTTATGTTCTTCAATCAAATATTTATACAAGTGGATGATGTTAATGGAAAATGAAAAACTTTTTTCAAGAACCATATTCTTTTTCATGGCGGTACATTATTTTGATTAAAAATGAATTCTAATATATTATTTAAAACGCATCCTTCAAAATCCACCAAAGAATATCAATCACCATTCATCATTCACCATTTATAATTAATAATTCTACATTCATAATTAATAATTCTGCATTCATCATTCATCATTCACCATTCATCTTTCACCATTCATAATTCATCATTCATCATTCACCATTCATCTTTCACCATTCATAATTCATCATTCTGCATTCATCATTCCTCATTCCCAATCCTACACCGTATCCATAAATCCTCTCTCCACTTTATTAAAAATCATGGTTCCAATAAACAATGTAACAATTATAAAAATACCGCTATACATTAAATGCAAACCATCAAAACTACCTTTACCAAACAACGCATACCGAAAAGCTTCTACAATAGGTGTTAATGGATTTGCTGCTATAACCCATTGATAGCTTTTGTTTTGAAGGTATGATAATGGGTACACCACCGGCGTAGCATACATCAACAACTGAACAGCAAAGCCAATCAACACGGTAAAGTCCCTGTACTTGGTAGTGAGTGATGATATAATGATACCCAAACCTAGTCCCATACCAGCCATCATCAATACCAACACAGGTAACAATAGCCAAGTGAAACTGATATAAAAATGACCTGTTTTAAATCCAAACCAAACCATTACGGCCAACAATAAAATAAACTGAATACCAAATTTTACCACATTACTCATCACATTACTGAGTGGAATAACCATACGAGGAAAATACACTTTACCAAAAATATGAGCATTGGCTACAAACGTACTGGAGGTACCTGTTAAGCAACTCGAAAAATAATTCCAAATAGCAATACCACTCATATAAAACGGGATCACTTCAATACCATCAGTAGGTATATTGGCGATACTATGAAACACCAATAAAAAAACAACCGTGGTAAAAATAGGTTGTATAAAATGCCAAAGTGGCCCTAAAACGGTTTGTTTATATTGAGCAGTAAAATCTCTTTTTACAAACAAGAGTAATAAATCTCGGTAACGCCAAACCTCCTTCAACCGCAAATCAAACAAGGAGGCGGAAGGTACAATCACTTCATCCCATTGCGTAACAACGGGGATATCTTTTTCAATAGTATGCATGTAAAATAAATATAATTATGCTTGTAAGCAAAGTAACCATTAGCTATACCAATGGTGTGCTACAAAACGAATGACGGTTTTGTAATAAGCAATTGAAACGATTTAAATAGAAAATTATTAGGAGCGCTTTGCTTTGAACAATACAAAAAATTCATTCAATAATAAGGCGCTTAAGGCACCTATTACAAAAATGGATAAAAATTGAATAGGTCTAATGGAATCATTGTTTGCAAGTCTACTAAAGTTGAGTACAGCTAATAATAGTAATACAGCTAAAATGGTGGTCCTTCTGTTTTTCATGTATTTAATTTATGATGGGTAATACCTTGTTTACTTTTTTTAAAAGCCATAAAAAACTGAAATACACTCAACAGTAAGTAAGTAATTGGTAAGGCTTTTTTACCCACACTAAAATATTCATACGCAACAACCAACGATAAAATACCCTCAATAACAAAAAAAACACCATCAACCCAAGGTAGTTTTTGCTCAATAATGGTATGAAAAAATAGCAATGCATAAAAAAACAATACCTGCTATTAAAAATAGTTGATAGGAATGGTGACCAGCTTCATACTTTTCATATGCATGTATCAATATCACTACGCCGGCACCAATATGTGCAAAACGTTTTCTTTTCTCTTTATTTTTAAACAGTGCTCCAAGCATTACAAATAAATTAAACTATTTACTAATTTAATTAATTTTTATTGGATTGCAAGATTTGGTACCAATTTCTTTTATACGTTTCGTAACTAAATGCTTTCATAAGCAAAGCATGGTTAGGTTGGTAAGCAGCTTTATGATGCAGTACATTTTGTACGGCAGTGGCTATCAAATGGGGTGCATGAGGCGTTACAAGTTGCCCTAAACTACCATTGGCCAACGCATCTACAGAGCCATCAACATTAGCTGCAATAACAGGCAAGCCAAAAAACATAGCTTCAATAAATACAATACCAAAGCCCTCTTTTACACTCGGCATTGTATATACATCGGCCATTTTAAAATGAGCTGCCAAGGCGTCATCGGGTATGTACCCCGTTAATATAACATGTTGGCTAAGGCCCCTATCATTAATGTATTGATCTAAAAATTGCTTTTCATCCTTAGTATATTTTCCAGCTATAACATATTTGATCGACTGGTTGTGATGCGTTAAAGTAACCATGGCATCAATAACCGTAACATAGCCCTTATAACGATCTACTTTACTCAACCGAGTTAATGTAAATACTACCGCATCATTTGCAGCAATACCGTACCGTTGTCGTAATCCATCTGTATCAATAGCTTGGTCGGATGTTACTAAAAAAGGATCCAAACAATTATGCAATACATTGCATTTTTGGGCATTGATACCATGTTGTTGAATAATGGTTTGTTGGGTAAAATGACTCACAGAAAAAATACCATCTATTCCCTGTAACATTTTACGTTTATGCTTAGGCAAAGGATACCACAACTCAATACCATGCGCTATTAAACAAACTTTTGTGTGCGGCGATAATTTTTTAATAAGCCAACCAACTGAAAGCAAATTAAAATGACTCAACACCACTATGTTGCTGTTGCAACCTGCTTTAATAGCAGCCAATACAAATGCTATTTTATTAGCTTGAAACCCTTTGAAATGCGTTGTTGGAAAATAATGATTGTCAATGGCATCGCTATCAGCATCATGCATACTAAATATGCGAACCGAACACAATTGCTCAATGCCATATTCGTAAAAAGCCTTGCCAGCTACCCTGCATACTTTTTCAATACCACCTGTGGCAGAAAATACTTTAAGGGTTAAAAACAACAATTCGTTTCGCATAGTTACCTAATCATTTTCATTAATAATAAATACCATCTTTTAAAATTGACGGTATATTTTAACTGAAATGTTTTTTGATATGTAACAACGACAACACTTTGCTCCAATGTAATGAACCAGACTTGAATGCATTATACGCATTTTTAGTAGCATTATTGTGGTGATGTGCTAATTCTTTTATAAACGGACTGTTTTGTAACCATTGCTGAAAAGGGAAACTAAAACCCATTTTAGGCCTATCCCAAATGGCAGTTGGTAGTATATCATTAAAACTATTAATTAATATTTGCTTAGGTTTTGTACCAGCATATTTTACAGAAGCTTCAATTTGTAAAGCAGTATTTACCACTGCATCATCTAAAAATGGCACCCTAATTTCAATACTATTGGCCATGCTCATCACATCCGCATCTCTCAACAATTGGTTTTTCATGTAAATAGTCAACTCTAGCCAACTTGCCACATTTTTTGAATCCATGTTTTCTAACTGAGGCATTACACTATATTGTTCCAACACTTTCCATACATCTGCCTCATAGGCACCTAAATGCGCTGCTATTTCGTCTGGCGCAAAATGCCCCCTCAAAAACAAATACAACCCTCGTATGTCTTTGATTTTTAGGTAACCTATACGATTGTATTTTTGGCCTGCAAACTTCCCTACATTTTTTAATACGCCAGCGGGTAAACTTTGCAAATGCATGGCTTTTTGTATACGATGAAACGATGGATAACCACCAAACAATTCATCGGCCCCAATACCAGATAACACGGCTTTTAAACCCTGCTCTTTTGCAAACTTGCTAATGAACCAAGTATTGATACCATCGCAGCTCGGCATATCCATTGCATGTAGTACCGTTTCAAAATAAGCATGAAAATCAGCTTCCTTTAATAATATAGGATGATGTTCGCTCTTAATAGTATCAGCAATCAGTTGCTGAAACGGTTGTTCGGAGTACTGAGCATCATCAAAATAAATAGATAAGGTATGTAAGGGTTGCGTACGGTTGTTAGCAGCTAATAAAGCTAAAATAGACGAATCAATACCACCGCTTAAAAATACCCCTAATGGTGCATCAGCAATTTGTTGCCGTGCAACAGCGTTTGTTACACTATTTTTTATTTCTTGTTCAGCAATAGCGCTTTGGGTAAGTCCATTACCAAATGGCAGAAAATAATAATTTTGAATAGAATGTGTACCACTTGCAATGGCCATTTTTAAATAACAACCTTTGGGCAACATTTTTACAGCGGCTTTGGTAGTAAAAGGTTCAGGTATAAAACCATAAGCCATCTGATAAATAGGGGCATTGGTAAATGGTGCTTGTAAAAATGATAAAGATGCAAAAGCCCTTACCTCCGATGCAAAATACAAGGCTTCATTTTCAAGAGCGTAGTAGAGCGGTTTAATACCCATTTTATCTCTTACCAAAAATAATTCTTGGGTTACGGCATCCCACAAGGCAAAAGCGAACATGCCATTAAACTTAGCAAATGCGGCAGTATGCCATTGTGCAAATGCAGCTAAAATAACTTCAGTATCAGTATGGTTGCTAAAGGTATGCCCTAGCCCAATCAATTCATTTTTTAATGTGGTAAAATTGTACAACTCACCATTGTAAGTGATGGTGTACCGTTGTTGATAGTGCATGGGTTGGTGACCAGCACTGGTTAAATCAAGCAAAGCCAAACGCCTATTACCCAATACCAATGCAGCATTGGTGGCATTATATATACCACCATCATCAGGCCCACCATGTTGCAATACATCGCACATTTGTTGTACGCTGGCTTGCAATTGCTCGTTAGTCCAACTGTTATTATAAATACCGGCTATTCTACACATGCCTAATTAGTGTACGGTATTTTTATGTTGTTTGTTAATGTAATAATCGTAGTTATTTTTAAAATCTTTGTAAGTAGCTTTTAACCCACTCAACAAATCAATGGCGTAACTCCAGCCTAATTGTTGCAATTTTTGTACATCTAACAATTTCTGCATAGTACCATCGGGCTTACTGGTATCAAATAGTAAGTCACCTTCGTAAGCAGTGATTGATTTAATGGCCAAGGCCATATCTTTAATGGAATGATCTTCACCACAACCAACATTCACAATATTTTGAGCATCATCATAATGCTGCATTAAAAAATAGCAAGCACTAGCCATATCATCTACATGCAAAAACTCCCTACGTGGCGTACCCGTTCCCCAAATAGTAACATTTGGCGCTTTGTTGACCGTTGCCTCATGAAATTTGCGTATTAAAGCAGGTAAAACATGCGCATTGGCTAAATCATAATTATCACCCGGGCCATACAAATTAGTTGGCATCACACTAATAAACTTACAGCCATATTGCAAGTTGTATGCTTTACACATTTCAATACCTGCCAACTTAGCCATGGCATAGGGTGAATTGGTAGGCTCCAAAGGCCCCGTCATTAAATAAGCTTCTTTAATGGGTTGAGGTGATAATTTTGGGTAGATGCAACTACTTCCTAAAAACAATAATTTTGTGACACCGCTTTTATATGATTCATGTATCACATTATTTTGCACCGCCAAATTATCATAAATAAAATCGCCACCATACGTTTTGTTGGCTAAAATGCCGCCCACTTTTGCAGCTGCTAAAAATACATACTGCGGTTGTACTTGGGCAAAAAATGCCCTTACGGCTTGCTGATCTCTCAAATCAAGTTCCGATGAACTTGCGGTAATAATGTTTTGGTAACCTTCTTTTTGTAACAATCGTACCAATGCACTTCCTACCAATCCATTGTGCCCTGCAACATATATCCTATCGTTGTATTTCATATTGATTTATTGATCACCCTTTGGTGGTGCTTTTCGTATTGGTGTTAAATTTTTTATATCAAATGTGGCAATTAAACTAACGCCCATGCTATCAATTTTTACTTTGGCTTTGTTGCCAAATGTTTCGATCACCAAACCTTTTAAATCCATAAACAAGCCTTGGTTCACCAACACTTCATCGGCCAATGCTGCATGGGTAGTTACCACAGTTACTTCTTTAAACTGGTGTAAAAAACGTTTTATAGTGTCTATTTCTTGCTCTTTTATTTGAGCTAATTTTTTATCCCAATACACAAAATTGATGATGCCATCAATCTTTTTCAAATCCCACTTATTTACTTGCACAGGCCTTACAAATACATAGCCTTTAAACAAGGGTTCCATCACTATTTTTTTGCGATCACTCCACTGCTTGGTTACCTTGTTAAGCGGACAATAATGTTCAATACCTTCATGCAATAAAGTGGCTGCAACTTTTTTTTCCCATCTTGGTCGAGTGTACACCACATACCAGTTACCAGATGCCTCCATGGTTGTTTATTTTTAGGGTTCATTCAAATTAAAATAATGGGCACTTTTAAAAGTGAAACCATTGGTATAATGAAATGTTTAAAAGACGTTGTTGCTTACAGTTGGCACAAAGCTTCGCTGTTCCTCAGTCACATGTTATACTTAACCGTACTGAAGAACAAACAAAAAATGGTCATAAATTTTCATACAACGGGTATCAAAATTAAAAGTGACATCACTGTTTTTAACAGGGATTTTATCGACGCTTTTTAAATAACTTTTTTATAAAGCCCATAAAACCAAACAAGTTTTTAAAACCAGGCGAATCACCATCGGCTATATAATAACTGCTTGCTTCACTACCATATCCGTAACCATAACCATAGCCGTATCCGTAACCGTAACCATAACCATTGCCATAACCACCCATACCATAATTAAGGAAAGATGTTCCCCTTGGTTTTACCCCATTAAACACCACACACATATTATTAAACTTGCCATCTCTCTTCAACCCATCAATCATTTTTAAAAATACCGAAGGTGTAACATCATGCCTTACCACAAAAATGGTTGTATGTACATAAGGTTTCAATAATTGAGAATCGGTTACAGGGGCAATAGGTGCAGAGTCAATAATTACATAATCAAAACGCTCTTTCAAAGCTTCCATCATCTCTCCAAAACTTGGCTTACCTATCAATTCAGTGGGGTTAGGTGGAATAGGACCAGCCGTTACCAAAAACAAGTTTTGGTACATGGTAGGTTTTATTATTTCATCTAAACTGCTCTTACCTATTAAATAACTTGAAATACCAGGGTCACGTTTTACACCCAATGCTTTACTCAATTTGGGCTTACGCAAATCCATTTCTAACAAAGCCACTTTTTTACCCGTTAAGGTAAAACTCAATGCCAAGTTAGTTGCCACAAAACTTTTACCCTCACCCGAAATACTGGAAGTAACCAACAATACTTTATTGGTTTCATTCAAGCCTATATAATTCAAATTGGTACGTAGCGAACGTATTTGTTCAGCTACAACAGTGCGTTTACCATCAGTAATAGCAATATTATTTTTATCGTTGGTTTGTATAATTTCACCAATTACAGGCACTTTGGTTTTATCTTCTATCTCTGCCCTAAACAATACTTTCGAACTCAACGGTTCATTCAATTGTACAAAAAGTAAAAATGCCAATAAGCCACACAATAACCCTGTTAAATAATAGTTTTTAGGGATAGGTCTTATAGGTCCGTATGAGTAACCATTTTCCAAAACCCTTAAATCGGGAGTGGTAGATGCAGATGAAATAGCAGCTTCTTCACGTTTATTCAACAACAAAGTATAAATATTGTTCTTAATGGCTTGTTGCCTACTAATAGCTAATAAAGCCCTTTCTTTACCGGGTAATCGAGCCAACAATCCATTGTTTAAATTGATATTGGCCATAATATTATTACGCTCTATTTGATAGGTCGTTCTTATATTATTGATGTTTTCTTTAATGTCATTTTTTAAACGAACAATGCGCTGCTCCGCTAATTGTACACTCTCACTTTGCTCACCGGCAGTGGTACGGAGCTTATCTAAATCAAACTCAGCATTATACAATTGTGACAACAAACTTGTTAAGGTTGCATCTGAAACCACTTGTTGCGATGGCACCGTACCAGGCTTTCTACCTTTACTGTTGATGTAGCTTTGTACATTATTCAACACTTCCAACTGTAAATCGTTGGCTGTTTTTTGACGATCTAACTCTTGCAGTGTGGTGGCATATTGAGTGCCTTGTGCAGAAATATCAGTAATTCCTTCTCTTGAACGCAAGCCTTCTTCACTTCTTTCTACACTATCTAACTGTGCCGTTACTTCAGCTAATCGATCTTCAATAAACCGCAATGTTCTGTTAGCTATTTGGTTTTTATCGGCAACGCCAGCAATGTTGTAAACTTCAAATAATTTGTTCAGAATTTTAATACCTTTTTCTGGTACGGCTGTTTCTAAACTAACATCAATTACAGTTGATGAAAATGAAATGGGTGCGGCCCTTAATGAGCCAATTATACCGCCAGCAGCTGAACCTAAATCATTAAAAATTACAAAATAATTTTTACCAATAGCAGCCTTATTATAACCATCATTTACCTTAACCCTGTATGCGGTACCAGCAACTGTAATAATATCAGTAAAACGATGTGTAGCTTTGTCTAATGTGTATTGATTATTTTTCCAATCAATATCTAACGACATTTTACCGCCACCATTAATGGCACTGTCTTTATACACCGCCTCAAAATATAAAGGTGCATTGCTGCCATACAATTCTTCTGTTTGAACCTTGCCTTCATTGTAAATAGTGGTATACAAATCTAATTGCTTCACTACTTCTTGTACAATACTGGTAGAACGCAATACCAAAATCTCATTCTCTACAATTTTTTTTTCGCTAAAAATATTTAAGGCATCTAACACTTTGCTATCACCAGTACCTTTTTGAGGATCTTTCAGCAATACCTTAGCAGCTGCTACATAAACTTTGTTTTGCGAACGCAAATACACATAAGAAATACTAACAGCTACGGTTATAAAAATGGCCAACATAGGCCAAAAAGGTAAATAACGATGTACAATCTGTGCTAATAGATTGGTTTGTGGTTTATCACTGAAAAATGAATCTTCACTTTGGCTCATGACAATTATTTAATAACCCTATCAATGATGATAATTAATAAAGATAAACCTGTTGCTACCAAAGTGATATTGGTTTGCAAATTGCGTCGGTTCTCTTCTTTTCGAAACTTACTATTATCTGCACTCACTAAAACGATATCATTTGGTTTTACATAATACCAAGGCGATGTAAAAATAGCAGCATCTTCTAAATTCAAATGCTTTACGCTTTTGGTATTACCTTCTTCTCTAATAACCATCACATCTTTTCTATTACCACTGGCATTAATATCGCCACTTAACACCAACGCATCAATAATTGAAATTTGCTCTTCTGGCAATTGTAACACTTGTGCTTTACCAACTTCACCTAAAATGGTTACTTTATGGTTTACATAATTTACTTGAACAATGGGTTCTTTCATAAAAGGGCGCAGCTGCTCTGCAATCTGTAATGCCAATACTTTACGTGTTGTACCAGCAGCGGTGATTTTCCCTAAACGATGTAAAAAAATACTGCCATCAGGCTGTACCAAATAACCTGCGGTGGTAGGGTTACTACCAGCAGCAGCCAAAGCAGTAATAGGTTTATTAAATATCGCATCTTCCTCTGTACTCAAACTACTTACCAAAACAGACAATACATCGCCTGCAACAATTTTTGATTCGTAATTATTAGTTACAAATTGCTGTATAGTGGTATCTTTTGGTATAGTGGTAAAGTAAGCAGAAGGCTTAGTGGTACTACAAGAAGTACCCAAAAAAATGACAGCTAAAAAGCCTAAAATTAAGCTGGCAGAGCGATAGGATGTATGCAATAATTGGATGTAATATGAAATCATTGTATGACGTTGGGCGTTATAAAACGCCACCCTTATATCTTTAAAAAATACGATGCAGTTAAAAAACAAATATAATAAAACTATTAGCTAAATAACAGCCTATTAATTTGCATAAGGGTATTAATTAAGATAATGGCGCAGCTGATGAAGCACTAAAACGAACACGGTAAACTTTATACGCAATCAATGAAAAAACAATCGCTATAAAAAAAATAGTGCCATTGTCAACCGGACAAGGATCTGCAGGGTCAGTACATGGATCCGCTGGCTGTGCCCAACCCAATATTGGCAGTAATGCAACCAACACGATAACTAAAAATGATTTGATATACTTCATCAGTAATGTATGATTATAATTGTCAAAAATAAGCTTTGTTTATGAATTCTATGTAAACAAAATAGCACAATTACGATAATGTGAACAATGTATTGTTAACGTAAATAGTGCTGTTTTATTGCTACAATTAAATAGTGTAAGATGGTAGGCCTGCTGAAAGAATAAATACGCAGGTATGAAAAAAGGGCGAACATGAAGAAATTCGCCCTTTTTAAAAAATGTATCATTTATCGAACCAATACTTGTAGTGATACTTTTTGTTGGTCATTATCTAACACCAACGTATACACTCCTGCAGCAGTAGCAGCATCCAACACTAACGAAGTTGATTGGTTGTCACTATTGATGTTCAATAAACCTTTGTAAACAATTTGACCAGCTTGGTTTACCAATTGTACGTTGTACGCACCCTTGGTTACTTGGTTGGCTTGCAAGTTAATAGTGTTGCCTACTACTGGGTTAGGGTACACCACAAAACCACTAGCAGTTGGTAAAGCCGCTACTTTTACCACCGCACTGTATTGTACCGTACCATTGTTGCTAATTGCTTTTACCCTGTAGAAATTAGTGGTAGCTAATGCCGCTGCATCGTTAATGCTGTAGCTCACCGCAACGCCATTATTACTGATAGGATTAACAGTAGCAATCGGAGCAAAACCAGTACCGGTAGCACTACGTTCTACCTCATAACGAGTGATGTTAATTTCCGTAGCAACATTCCAACGTACTGCTACTTGCTTGTTAATAGCGTCTCTTACCGCCGTAATAGTTGTGAAAGTTACTGGCAATACAGCTGCTGGTTTAAATACCAACATAAAACGAGTATTAGCCTTACTTGCAGCATCAGTGGTGGTAGCAAAATTAATAGTAGTAACATCAGTTAAGCTAACCGGTGTTTGCGTACCTAAAAAAGCATCTACCAAAAACGCTTCTAAACCTAACCCATCTATCAATGATGGGTCAATAGAAAAACTATAATTAGCAGTACGTAAACCTGCAATATTTAAGAAGATGGTGTCATTGTTGCGCAACAAAACTCTTCTATCAGCCGTTAATAACACACCGTTGCTACGCATTGATAAGTTATCAACGGTATTACTCACTTTACGTACATCGTTTTCATCAATAGTATTTGTAAAATTGGCATCAAAATCTACCACAATGCCATCAGCATCAAATTGAGTACCATCAACATCAGTAGTTTTTAAATTAATGGCTAAACTAGGTGTAGTTGCACCCGGACGTTCCATTGAACCCATTCTGCTCACCAAACTACTGCCACTTGCTTTACTAGCTTCCGTAAAAGTGACTGTACCAGCTGATCCGTTGGCTTGGAAAAATACCGCCTGACCACTTTCTATAAAATTATTGATAGCACCCAATGGTAAACCATTCAAACGGTAGTTAGTACCAGCAATTTCTTTCACATATACTTGGTAACCTCCTACATTATAACTGCCTGGAGCGTTAGGGTTCCACACATAAAATGATTGTACCGCACCTCCACCAAAGGTTAAGTTACGAACATCTACCCTTGATGCATAAGGGTTACCGATTGATATAAACTTATTGGCGGTAATATTGTAAGCTTGATCATTTCTAACGATTCTACCACTCATACGAAGGGTGGTAGCACCCGTAGTACCTGTTGTATTTACAGCCCTATCGCCCCTCACAAAAACAAAATAACCTGATGCGTTGTAAATAGCATTACCAGTATTGGTAACTTCAACAAAATCACCTAGTGCCATATTGAAACTTTTCATAGATCCCCTTACAGTGGTTTGATCCATGCCTATGTAACTTGCTGGGCCACTTATTTGTGTACCAAAACCAGTAGAAGTTAATGCACTACCGTTTTCTCTCCAAGCTTGGGTTATTGTAGTAGCATCGGTAGGGTCAATAGGTGTAGCTAACGAACGCCATGATTTTTTAGCGAACAAGTAACGCTCAATATTAAACCTACCAGTACCATAAGTGATATTGGCTGTAGTTGGTATTGATGTTATATTAGCCGTAGTTTGACTATTTGATCGTAAAGTGGTATTGAAATTACCTAACGCAAATGTTGTATTGGCAGCAATATTCAAATTTCTGAAAATTGCAATATCAGCACCCAGTGTTTTTGTATTACCGGTTAAAGTAAGGTTACCATAGCTGGTAATACCTTGTGTAGTACCGGGTACTGTTTGAGCGCCTGCTAAATTAAAATGAACCGTACTCGTAGAATCTAAAGTATAAGTTGTAAAACCTGATGGAAAATTACTGCCAGCGATTAAAGTAGCTGTACCAACTGTTGTAGCATTTGAACTTGTATTCGCTCCTAATAGTAAAGTAGCTGTATTTTTTAAATTAAATGCACCTCCATTCGTATGTCTATTCCATTGACGAGAATTTAAATCCAAAGTCGCACTACCATTAATAGTAAGATTTTGAAGAATATTATCTGGGGTTACAGATCCTGCCAAAACCAATGTTGGATTGTTGGTTGAACCGATAATTACATTGGGCAATCTGATATATACAGCTGTGTTATTATAAGTAAGTGTTTGATTAGCAGTACCGTCAAAAACAACAGTTCCATCAGTAAAAATTGTATTAACTGAAGAATTTGCTCCAAAAGTCACATTATTTCTAAAAGTAAAACTACCCGTATTGGCAGCTACCAAACAACCAAATCTGTTACGATTATTTACGTCATTTGTTCCAACACCTCCAAATGAAACAGCACCATTTAAAACAAAATTGGCAGGAGCATTACCAACTAATAAAGCATTCAAGCTAGACGTACCAGTGTTGTTAGAGGTAAGAGTAGTAGTACCTGTAACTGAAACTGTACCATTATTTTCGAATGTTATGGAATTATCAGAAAGAGAAATATCACTATTACTTAAAGAAAAATTACCTCCTATTGTTATTGTCCTATTAGCCGGTATAGTGAATGTCATCACATATGGCCTTAAACCATTATCGTTTGCATCAGCAGCACTGTTTGTAACTGCAAAATTACCTGCAATTGATAAATCAAATGAGCCAAGCGTTAGAGAGAAAGTGTTACCACTAGCATTCGTTAAATCGGTCAAGTTTGCATTTATTGTTAAAGAATTACAAACAAAATTTGCTGAAAGCGTTAATGCTGTATTGGTATTGTTGTTATTAAGATTGATTACATAATCATCTGTTGTCAACAATGCTGTCCCACCGTTCCAGTTTGCAGCAGCATTCAAATCAGTTCCACCTGTTGCTCCCCCACCCGTATATCCTCTACCTCTCCAAGTACGTGTTGCTGCGCTAGCTTGTAAAACAAAAACAAGAATTGTGAATACTAGTAAAACTCTTCTCATAAACATATAATTAAAAAATTAAATACAAAACATAAAACGGCAATGCAAAGCAATGCACTCAAAAAAGTGATGAGTAAGAGAGATTGAGTTTAAATACTAGCTTTAAGAAGGATGGTTGGAGGAAAACAAAACAGATTAATGAAATACAAATTAGGGTTTGTACTTGTTAGATATTTGGTTTTGTTTAGTAAAATTACGTAATTATCGCAAAACTTGTTTTAATAAGTTACAAAAAAATTAAAAAAATAGTAAGTCTCACATGTTTATGTCATTAAAACCTACTGAAATATAGACCAACACTATGTTATTATTTTTTTAATATATGTAAAAAAATATCCCAACTTTCTTTCAAAAGTTCAGCAAAAGCTTTCCAAAAAGCTTACCATAGCCCACTTACTCCGTACCAACAGCTTTATAACAGTTATGTAACAGCTATACGAAAGCTGTACAAAAGCTATCAAAACAACAACCACAAAAAATTCAACCACTAAAGTAATCCCAACTAAAATAAAGTGATGAAGCAATTGCCACTGCCCAGTTTACAATAGCACAAACCACCAACAAGGAATCAACCCGTATTCGGGCCGTCATCGAATACGGGGTACTTTTTTTGGTACTTATTTGGAGAAGCAAAAAAGAACATCTTAAAGCAACAGCAAATAATAAAGTAAACTATCAAAACGACAACCAACAAAAAATTCAATCAATAAAGTAATCCCAACTAAAATAAAGCGATGATTGAAAAACCTACGCCCAGTTTACAGTAGCACAAAAGCCACATCAAGGAACCAACCCGTATTCGGGCCGTCATCGAATATGGGACTCCTTTTTTGGTACTTTTTTGAAGAAGCAAAAAAGAACATTACAATGCAATAGCATAAAATATAGTACGCTATAACAAATACTACAACAAATATAAAACGATGAAGCACTTCCCACTGCCCAGTTTACAGTAGCACATAAGCCCCATCAAGGTACCAACCCGTATTCGGGCCGTCATCGAATACAGGGCTCCTTTTTTGGAGAAGCAAAAAAGAACATTATAATGCAATAGCAAATAATAAAGTAAGCTATCAAGTCATACAAAAAAAGACGTCCATATTCATTAAATGCCTAAAACTATATCATTACATAACACCATTTTATCATTCCTAAAACAGCTTATTTACTTTTTTGTCTTGATATAAAAAAGTAACAAAAAAAATCAAGACTGTATAAAAAACGGCTAAAATTTGAACCGTTTCGCTAAAAAGAAAAAAGCTATGTAGCAGCATCGGTTAACAATTCATCCATTGCCCTGATGAACCTTTGAAACTTTTCTTATCATTTTCTTTTTTACGCTCCACTTTTTCAAATTTTTTAACGCCTTATTTTTATAAGGTCAGATGGATGTACCCAAGATAATACGAGTAACCATTCAATACAATTGAGTTAATAATACGCCCAGTAACATATAGCGCTGATAAAAAAACGCTGTTCAGTTTACAGTAGCACAAAAGCCACATCAAGGAACCAACCCGTATTCGGGCCGTCATCGAATACGGGACTCTTTTTTTGGTGCTTTTTTGGAGAATCAAAAAAGAACATCATAATGCAACGGCATAAAAAAATGGAAGCTATCAAAACAGAAACTCCTAACATATACAAACAAAAAAGAGTACATCAACCAGCATAAAGCGATGATTTAAAAAACGCTGTTCAGTTTACAGTAGCACAAAAGCCACATCAAGGAACCAGCCCGTATTCGGGATGTAATCGAATACGGGGCTCCTTTTTTGGTTCTTTTTTGGAGAAGCAAAAAAGAACATTACAATGCAATAGCATAAAATATAGTACGCTATAACAAATACTACAACCAACATAAAGCGATGAAGCACTTTCCACTGCCCAGTTTACAGTACCACAATAGCCACATCAAGGAACCAAACAGTATTCGGGCCGTCATCGAATACGGGGCTCCTTTTTTGGTTCCTTTTTGGAGAAGCAAAAAGAACATTACAATGCAACAGCATAAAATATAGTACGCTATCAGCTTATACAAAAAAAGGCGCTCATTTAAAATGAACGCCTTATTAATATGTAAATACTAATTATCGCACCACTACTCCCACACTCACTTTCCCATCCGCACCTACCAACACCAACGTATATTTACCCGGAGCTGTTGCTGCGTCCAAAGCAATACTCGTCGATTGTTGATCGCTATTAATATTGATGGCCCCTTTGTAAACAATTTGTCCGGTTGCATTTACCAATTGTACACTATAAGCACCCTTTGTTACTTGGTTCGCTTGTAAGTTAATAGTGTTACCTACCACTGGGTTAGGGTACACCACAAAACCATTAGCTATTGGTAAAGCTGCTACTTTCACAACCGCACTGTATTGCACTGCACCGTTATTACTAATCGCTTTTACTCTATAATAATTAGTAGCTGCCAAAGGTGCCGCATCATGATAAACATAAGTGGCTGCACTACCTGTATTATTAGTAGGATTTGTATTGCCTAGCGTAATGAAGTTAGTACCAGTTGCACTACGTTCTACTTCATAACGATTGATATTTAATTCTGTTGAAACATGCCACTTAACGGCTATTTGTTTGCTTCCACCATCCCTTTCTGCTGTAATGGTTGTGAAAGTTACTGGCAATACCGCTGCTGGTTTAAATACAATGGCAAAACGATTATTAGCTTTACTAGCGGCATCGGCTGTGGTGGTAAAATTGATGGTACTTACATCAGTTAGACTAACAGGCGTACTAGTACCTAAGAAGCGATCAATCAACAAAGCCTCTAATCCTAAACCACCTAATAAAGAAGGATTGATTTCAAAACTATAATTAGTGGTACGTAAACTGGCTATGTGTAAAAAGATGGTATCATTGGCTTGCGGCATGGTTTTACGTTCTGCTACCAAATATTGATTATTGGCTTTAATAGCAATATTATCAGCGGTATTGAATGTTTTCTTAACATCCATTACATCTATACCATCATTAAAATTGCCAAAGTTCACCAAGGTAGCATCTGCAGTAAACGAGCTTCCGTTTACATCGTTGGTGTTCAAAGCAATATCTAAAGTAGGTACCGTTACACCCGTTCTTGATGCAACTTCACCCCTACTTACCAAACTACTGCCGCTTACTTTATCACCCTCACCAATGGCAAAACTTCCTGTGGCACCAATTGCTTGTATAAATACAGCCTGTCCACTTTCTACAAAATTATTCACCGCACCAATGCCATTTAATTTATAATCGCCTGTGCTCAAATCTTTAATATAAGTCTGATAAGCACCTACATTATAGCTACCCGGACTATTAGGGTTCCACACCGTAAATGCTTCTACCATACCGCCGGTTCTGGTATTGGCAATCGCTTGTTTCATATCAATACGTGCCGCAAATGGGTTACCAACTGATAAAAACTTATCGCCAGCCACTGTGTAAGTTTGCGTACCTACTAATAACTTACCTTTCATACGTAAAGTAGTAGCACCAGTTGTACCTGTAGTACTTACAGCCCTATCGCCACGTACAAACACAAAATAACCCGAACGATTGTAAATAGGTGTTGCATCCATATTAGTAACTTCAACAAAATCACCCAAGTTCATATCAAAACTTTTTAATGAACCCCTTACAGTAGTTTGATCTGTACCAACATAAGTAGCCGGACCAGATATTTGAGTTCCATACCCCGTTGAAGTCAATGCACTTGCATTTTCCCTCCAAGCCTGTGTAACCGTAGTAGGGTCTGTTGGATCAATAGGTGTTGCTAATGAACGCCATGATTTTTTGGCGAATAAATAACGCTCTATTTCAAAACGACCCACACCTGAGTAACTGATAGTAGCACCACCTAACACAGGGGCTACAAAGGCTGTTTTAGCTGCCGTTGATTTTAAAATAACATACCCGGTACCCAAATCAAGTTTAGCAGCAGCACCAAGGGTAAGACTATTTTCTATATTCATACTATCAGCATCAATACGTAAACCGCCTACAGTATTACCAATATTTACATCATAAAAGGTTGTAGCTGTTTTAATGGTTGATGGTGTATTGGTACTTGCAAATACTTGTGCACCCGTTCCATTAAAAGCCACTGTACCACCATTTGCATTGAATACCGAAGCCGCATTATTTTTAGTAAAATTACCCAACACTGTTAAAGTGCCAGCCGGTGCAGTTTTAGTACCTGCACCACTCAATATAATATTTTGATATGGAAGGGCATTGGTGATAGCTTGATTGCTATTTTCCACGTACTCTATTGTACTACCCGTTGCTAAAACAATCGAAGGACTGTTATTGCTGTTTACAGCGGTATTAGTACTACCACTAAAACCATCTGTATTACGTACTTTAAAATTACCTGTATTTGTTACAGTAAAACTTCCCCCTGATTGAAACATCAATGTAGCGGTTGCAGTACTTGTTGAAACATTGCTGCCACTAACAATCATATTATAATATGAAGGGGCCACCCTTACTTGTGTAGCAGATGTACCCATAAATTCAACAGTACTGCCAATACCTAAATTATAGTTTCCCCCTATATCGGGCTTAACACCACTGCCCCCATTAATAAATTTACCCGTAGTAACCAATGTTAAGTTAGTACTTCCACCCCCAAAGGTATTGGTACCTACATCTAAAGTAGCACCAGCATTCACTTTCACAGTTCCAGCAATAGGCGTAATAGCATTATTGGTAGTTTTACTACCTCCGTTTGTAATATCAATGTTTTGATAATCAGATCTAGTAGTAACAGCTTGGTTACCATTAAACGCATATTCAACAGTACTACCAACATTTAATGTAACGGGTACTGTTGGTACAGCAGTATTTGTACCAGTAAAACCTTGTACATCTCTTGTTATAAACCTTCCGTTAACAATGATACTACCGCCACCATTAGTGATTTGGTTTTCACCATTGTTATCAAATGTGCCTCCAGAAGCAATAGTCATTATTCCTCCTAATGAAATATTATTACTTGTTGGGCTTAATGTGAATGATGCATTAGTAGATATATCGATATTACCTGAAACAGTAATACTAGTTGCACGGTTAGAAGTAACCAAAGCATTAAATACCAAACTAGCCGGACTACCAAATGCTGATGCCGTAGGAGGAAATGGTGTGGTGGTATTACCATTAAATACATAATTAGCACCTGCTGTGTACGTTTTTGCACCACCAACAGCAACGGCTCCAACCAAACCACCTGTGTTAGCAGTGATGATAGTACCACCACTAAACACGGCAAATCTAGAAGCTGTACCCGATGATTGTACCACCGCATTGGTAAGTGTATTTAATGTACCGTAAACAAAAAGATTATCATAAAGCGTTGTAGAAGCAGAAAACAACTGCATATTATTTTGTAGTACCAATGTGTTACCAGTTGATACCTCATAATCAACATAACTTGATGCTACAGTACTCGTTCTAACATAATTGTGATTAAAAGTTCCACCATCAAAATAAATGTATCCATAATTATTTGTTGCAGTTGCTGTTATAGCCTCTGTTGCTGAACTTGTAATTGTTATATCGCCAGTTATTTTTACACTAGCACCATATCCAAAAGTAGCTATATTACCAGGACCTTGAGCAATATCAAATTTACCTGTACCACTTACGATTAAATTACCATTTATATTTAACAATGCTTCTTGCACTGCAAATCCAGAACTACCATAACTTACTACAAAAGTTCCACCATTGATAGTTAAACCGCCATCAAAGTTGTAAGTACTTCCTAAACCATCACTTTCTAATTCAATTACTCTTGTTCCAGTATTAGATACTGTCATCAGACCTTTTGGATTAAAAGCCCCATTATTGCCAATAATAGCAAAATTGGTTTGTCCACTACAATTCCAATTTACATTTCCAAAAACTTGACCAAAACCTGTTGGCGCAGTAGTTGTCATACCAGTAATGTTCAAATTACTACCTACATCCCAAGTAGCTGTGGGTATACTTGAACCATTAGTTGCATGTATATAAGTTGCACCTGAATTAACTGTAATGGTACCAGAAACAATAAATGTATTAGCAGTAGTTCTGTTAAAAGTTCCATTAACTACCATATCTGTACCCGTACCATCAGCTAAAGTAAAATTACCTCCACTAAAACGTAAACTTGCACCCGATTCTATTATTAATTGATCAGCGTTTACAGTTGCTGTTATATCAATATTATGACCACTTCTTATTGTAATAGAATTAGCAGTACTGGTTGGAGTTGCAGTAGCAGTTATCCATGTTACATTATCACTAGAGGATTGCCAATTACTAGCCGTTGACCATGCCCCACCATTGCCAGTATTATTAGAATTACTTCTAAAAAAATCAGTAGCCAACGTTACCAAACTAACATTAAAAGGGTTGCTATTAGGGGTTGTAGTTAAGCCAATGGCCGTACCATTGATTATAACACCAGTAGCTGGAATATTAAATATCAAATTACTAAATGTAGCCACACCACTAACCGCATTTACACTTGTAGTGGCCCCTGCAGCAAAACTACTTCCAGATTGTGTTACACTGATGGCATTTACAAAATCTAAATCGATATTTGACTGTGCATCAATAGCCCTTATACTTGGAGACGGTGCCATTGCCACATTCACATTTACGTTGGAAGTGTTTGTTACAAAACTTAACTGAGTTGCTAATACTTCAATTCTATTATCATCAACAGCAATAGATGATGCTGCACCACCAGCATCAGCTGCGGCAAAAACAGTACCTGCAGTATTTGCAGTAGCACTTGTTATAACCACTTGGTTTTGTACATTATCAGTAACAGCTGCTTTATACGTAACCCTTACGCTAAAATTAATATTACTACCAGATGGTGCAACAATATTTAGACCGGTAAAATTTAAGGTAGCGGCAGCAGCTATTTCTTGAATTTCAGTATTAGCATCATCATATAGAGCTACCCTTTCAATTTGTGCACTGTTGCTCAAACTCAGGGTCAATGCCGTTAAAGTGGTTGTCAAACCGTCATCTGTAGCACCAGCAACATCATTTAAACTAAAACGGGCTAACTCATGACTAGTAGGCAATACATTCGTACCTACAAAATTTATATAAGGTACATTGGGCGTTGCAGTAAAACCACTTGCTACTGTAATAGTAGCGGTACTGTTGTTATTGGAGGTTACAGGACCTACCCTACCACTAAATGTTTCAACACCTGTGAGCGTACCAGTAGTAGCTACAGGTACAACACTGAAACGTATAAATTTATTCAAATCAGCACCTGTAAGTGTATAGGTAGTAGCAGTTGCACCTGCAATAGCTACCTCACCAGTACCAGCTACATCATTAGCCCTGTACCATTTAAATGTTGAAGTACCCTCAGTATTGCCTTCAGCATCTGCATAAGTATAACTACCCGTTAAAGTTTGACCAACCACAGTTGTACCTGTTATTGCAACAGCACTTGCTGTGGGTGCTGCATTGGCAACTGTACCTCTAATTCTAACATCGTCAATTACCCAACGTTCATCGGCAGAATTGTTTAACATAGAAATTCTTACCCTTACCTGAGAGTTTACATTTGGAATATTGATTGTTGCGGTAGTAATTGCGGTTGCTCCAGTTGTAACAGTTACAGCAGTTGGAGTATTATTTCCATCATATGTTATAGATGTACTTCCAGTTGAAGTAAAATCCCAAAATTGATTAGCTGCAGAACCCCCAATTGTTAGTTCGCTTGAATATGTAGTTCCACCATCTACACTAATAAAAACTGTAATTAAATCTGCCCCATCTATACCATTTACAGTTGTATTAGCATTCATACCTGCTAATCTAAAATCAACAAAACAGTTAGTATAACCAGCTAAAGATTGATTTGCAAAAGTTAATGTAGAAGTTGCGTTTAACACTTGCCACCCTCTTGAGCCACTCACAAACAAACTAGAGTTAGCCGGTCTTCCTGCACCATTTGTTCCAGTTGAATTTGCACCATTAGTGTTAGTAAAAGTAAGTGTAGGTGTAGCAGGTGTAGTCTCAAAATCTTGTGAGGCTATTGTCACTTGTCCCCAACTACTTCCCAACAAACCCAACACAAAAATTAAAACAATACTTGTTTTTTTTGTAAAAAATACCTTCATAATATGAATAATTAAATTGAACGGTTCTCCAAAACAATACAACGCTCCATAGGCTTAACCTACAGTTAGTACATCAAAACAAATAAAGGATTAAGAAGGAATTGAATTTTTATAGGTATCGGGTGTACAAATGTAGCTTTTTTACTTAGTACAACTACTTTTTACCATATGAAGGAATCATTAATTATGCACAAAAAACAGCATATTTATTAACGTATACGTTTGCAACAGCCGAAATGCAGTTGATTGCAAATAGCGAAACAGTGGTTATTGGAGGGATTTTCACAAGGCAGAACAATGGTAACATACGATATGTAATGAATATTTAAGCCCCGAAAACATCATTTGCAGCTAAGAAATCAATGTTTATAGTACTTAAATCATCATTTGGAGCACCGAAAACGTCATTTACAGCATCGAAAACATCATTTACATTACCGAAAACATCATTTACAGTAGCGAAATCGTCTTTTACAGTATCGAAAGCATCATTTACAGCATCGAAAGCATCATTTACAGCATCGAAAACATCATTTACATTACCGAAAACATCATTTACAGTAGCGAAATCGTCTTTTACAGTATCGAAAACATCATATACATGACTGAAATGAGCGTTCAAAAAGCAGCGCTATTTAATGAATTGGACGTTCTGCTTTTTACCATCATTACCAACCAATATCAACTCATATTTACCTTTAGCTAGTTGAGGAATTGTTATAGTAGTGGCTTGTTGTACGTTGCTAATGCTGAGTGCCTGATGGTGAATAAGCTGCCCCACAGCATTGTAAATATTAATTTGATAATCACCCATAGCTTGTCTGTTAAAACGTACATGAATATTATCTCCTACCACCGGGTTAGGGTACACACCCATACTTTGGGCAATTGGTGCTGCTGCTGCAACTTTTACTGTTGTGCTGTTAATAGTATTGCTTATTAATAAATGTCCCACCACTCGGTACCAATTATCACCCCTACTGGCAGTGGCATCGTTAATGATATAATAAGGTGTACCCATGTTATTGGCAGATGCTATTTGGGAACCAATACTGGTAAAGTTGATGCTATCAGTACTGCGTTGTAGCTCATAATAATCCATATTATTTTCGTTGATGGTTTGCCAAACCACTTGTACTGTTTCATTACCAAAACGCTCTGCCGTTATGCTCGTAATTTGAGTGGGTGGTAACAACCTAAACACCATCATAAAACGATCACTTGCGTAGCTTTGTGGGTTGCTGGTTACATCAAACCCAATATCGGTAATGTTGGTAACACTAACAATGTGATCAATACCCGTAAACTTATCTTTTAATATTGCTTGTAAACCCGGATATGGTAATGCAGTTGGAGCAATGTTAAGTTGATAATGCGCTACTCTTAAGCCCGAAACCATTAATTGTATAGTGTCGTTTACGGTTATATGAGGCCTTCGCTCCACTACTAAATTGTTAGTACCGTTTTTAATAGCAATATTATCGGCACTGTTAAATATTTTACGCACATCCATTGCATCAATAGCTGTGCTAAAACCAGCATCAAAGTTCAGCAATACCCCATCGGCGATATAACTTGTGCCAGCAACATCATTGGTTAATAATTGAATAGCCAATGCTGGTACAACAACATCTGTACGGGCCATAACGCCTTTACTAACCAATGCACTGCCACTATTTTTATCTACTTCAGCTACACTAAAATTACCCGTGCTACCAGTGGCTTGTACCATAAATGCTTGTCCGCTTTCAATATCATTTTTCATAGCACCACTACCATTGAGCAAATAGTTGCCAGTACTTATATCCCTAATATAAGTTTCATATGCCCCTACATTGTATGAGCCAGCATTGTTGGGGTTCCAAACTGTAAAGGCATTGACCAAACCACCACTACCCGTATTTTCAAAAGCTTGTTTGATGTTGAGCCTCGATGCATAGGGATTACCCACTGATAAAAATTGGTTAGCAGGTATGCTGTAAGATTGTGTACCTGTAAATAATTTACCCTGCAAACGCAATGTAGTAGCGCCTGTAGTGCCACTTGTATTGATACTACGATCACCCCTTACAAATACAAAATAACCACGACTGTTATAAATTGGATTGCCAGTATTTAATACATCAATAAAATTATTAGTAGCCCCATCAAAATATTTAATAGATGACCTTGGCGTAATTTGATCAACCCCTATCGCTGTAACCGGACCTGTAATTTGGGTACCATAACCGGTGGAAGCCATCGAACCATTTTCTTGCCAAGCTGCGTAAATAGTGGTCGCATCAGCGGCCTGTATAGGTGTGGCAATAAAACGCCATGCTTTTTTGGCAAACAAATAACGTTCAATAGCGAACTGCCCTGTTCCTACATAACCAATACTAGCATCAGTAGCTACAATTGGCGCTACCCTTGCAGTATTTGTGGCGGTAGAACGCAAGGTTACAGTAGTATTTTGCACCCTCAATACACCCTTGTTGAGGTAAAGATTATCATTGATCCATATGGGATTGGTTACAGTTACTATATCAGTAGCATTCGTTTTTTGAAGGGTTACATCTGCCAAAGCCGTCGTTACATTGGGTGCCTCAAAACCTGTATTAACGGCATTAGCACCGCTGTATGTTAAATACATGCCATTACCAAATGTTGGGTAAGCCGTTAAACTTCCGTTGGCCCTGTTAATGGTTGCACCAGCCGCAATAGTTAAACCAACGGTATTGGTAAAAGCGCCATCTAATAAATGTAACAAACCACCGTTGGCTATAGTGGTAACATTTGTTAACGTTACCCCATTGCTGTTGTTAATGATTACACTGCCGCTAATACTAACTGGTAAGTTATTACCCGTAGCCTGTGCTGCACTTAAAGGGTTGTTGTATACATAATGAGCGCCTGCTGCTAAAATACGGCTACCGGTGACTTGTATATTGCCCGTACTTGCGGTGGTTGATAAACCTGCTGTACTACTGATATACAAATAAGCACCTGCTTGTAATGTTACATTACCTGCACCAGTTACCGCATTAACAACTGAACCGTTATTGGTGATGAGTGAAGTACCTGTTTCAACTGTTAAAGTACTACCCGAACCAAAAGCCATATTGCTACCCAATGTTAATGCAGCACCTGCACCTGATACATTAAATGAACCCCTATTAAAAATACTACCTGTACTGCCCGATGTAAACCCAGTATAAATAGCCGTTTCACTAAGCGATACAAATGTTTTACCTGTATGCGTTGCACCTGCACCAACAATAATATTATCAATTGAAAAATTAGGGGTGAGTGATACCAACCCACTCACATATTGGTAAATGCGAATAGTGACCGTAGTATTATTAGCGTTGCTACCCAATGCAGCATTGCTCAGTACATTCCAGCTGGTGCTATAACTTAATGCAAGGTTCAAGCTCGTCCATGTACTACCACCATCAACACTGTAGCCTGCTGAAACAAATGGGTTTGATAAGGCGGCAATACCCCCTTGCTTGTAGCTAAACGAAAGACTAATTTGTTGAAAGCCGCTGGTATTTACATCAAATTGTTGGTAAGATGTTGCAGCCGCAGCACCAGGGTCACCTGTGAGCAACGTAATTAAATTGCTGATATTAGATGCACTGCCATTGGCACTACCACCATAGTAAGTACCAGCACCGGCTGTTTGTGTAATTGTTGTGGGAGATGTAATGCTCGTTGCACTATTCACTGCTAATTCTGCATTAAGATCCATCGTAGTACGGGTACTATTGTTTTCAAAATCATAGTAGGCAATAGGCAACTGTGCCCATACATTTGTTTGTTGGAAACTTACTAGAGCGGCGATTATTAAAATTTTTCTCATGGAGTTTTATTTTTAATAATTGACAGACCACTACAATCACCTTCATTTTCACGAAGGTTAAAATACGATTACACACTATCGTATTAATACTAACGCTATGTTGTTTGTTATATTGTGTAAATACCTTAATTAAGTAATAATACATTTACAGAATAGTTTGCGTCACTTGCTGATTACATTTTTTTTAAGATAAAACCCATAAAAAAAAAACGAACACTAAACAGTATTCGTTTCATACACCTACATTGAATTTTATTTATTTCATAAATGGTACGGTGTTTATTTTAGCATCAGCCCCTACCCATTTTAATTCGTATGATCCAGTAGCCAAATGAGGTATAGTGATGGTTGTGAGCTGTTGGTTGTTATTTATTTTTAAAGTTTGTTGATGTAACATTTGCCCTACCGCATTGTAAATACTTATTTGATATTCACCTAATGGTTGCCCGTTAAAGTGAACATTGATGTTGTCACCTACAACAGGGTTAGGGTATATACTTACGCCTTGTTTTGTTGCTGTAACCACCGCCGCCACCTTTACAGTAGCACTGTTGATATTG